>PXRM01000032.1 GCA_003020985.1 Halobacteriales archaeon QS_4_70_19
GACGCCCGCCTCGGACGGTCGGTTCGTCTCCCACCCGGGCGGCCAGCTCTCCGTCCGCCAGACGGACGACCTCCACGAGGTGGTGTTCGTCGGCGTCCCGCCGTGGGAGGCGACCGACGTCGCGGCGTTCGACCGGCGGGGGAACGGCCGCCCGCTGGAACTGCTGGACGTGGAACCGCCCGCCGAGTCGCTCCCGCTGTGATCAACCGCAACTCGTTCCGGGTCGAGCGGCCTCACTCGATGTAGCCCAGGTCACGGAGCTGGGCCGTGATCTCCTCGAACTCCGCCTCTGTCAGCTCCCCCTGCTTCTGGTGCTGGATGACGATGCTCCGCAGCAGGAACCGGACGAGGTCGCTGGTCGACGAGAAGGAGGTCCCCTCGATGGTCTCCTCGACGCGCTCGGCCAGGTCCTTCGGGATGGAGACGGTGGTGTACTCGGTCACACGCGGAGCGACGGGGGCCCCACCGATATGCGTGTCGCGTTCAGAAGGGGAGCAGCGCCCGCAGCTGGCCCAGGAGGCTGTTGCCGGCCCGCTCGCGGTACGACTCGAATACCGGATGGAGCGTGTTCAGTAGCTCCTGCTCGGACCCGAAGCGCTGGAGGTGGATCTGGTCGAGGGCCTCCGAGAGCGACACCGTCGAGCCGGCGGCGTCGTAGGGGATGTCGGGGTCACCGAGTTCGGCAACGACCGTCTCCGCGTCGGCCGGGAACTCCAGGTCGGCCTTCTCCACGTGGGCGTCCAGAGCCGCGATGCCGAACGTGATCGTGTCTGGCTCGTCGTCGTCGTTCTGCGGTGGCCGGACTCCCATCACCGGACGTACGCCCCGCCTCGTACAAAAGACTGCCCTCATCGGGCGGCAGGGGGCGCCTCGGTCGGGTCGCCGTCCCGTCTCCGGGACTGCCGGGGTCGGACGGGACCGGGGAGATTGAAACCCTCTCGTCGCCAGGGGTCCGTATGGACCTCTTCGGCACGGCCGGTATCCGCGGGGACGTACGCGAGCGGGTCACCCCTTCGCTCGCGCTCCGGGTCGGCCGCGCGGCAGCACGCGAGGCGGCGGACGAGCCGGTTGACGACGAGCCGGTCGAGTTCGTCGTCGGACGCGACGGCCGGGAGACGGGCGACGCGCTCGCGTCGGCGGTCACCGCGGGCCTGCAGGCCGGTGGTGCACGCGTCGTCCGCGTCGGGCGCGTCCCCTCGCCGGCGCTCGCGTTCGCCGCACAGGGCCGTCGCGGGGTGATGGTGACGGCCAGCCACAACCCGCCGTCGGACAACGGCCTGAAGCTGTTCCACGACGGCGAGGAGTACGACGACGACGCCGAGCGCCGTATCGAGCGAGCCGTCGCAGCCGAGGAGCGGCCCGTCGACTGGGCGTCGTGGGGCGCGGCCGAGCGCGCCGATACGCTCCCGGCGTACCGCCGCGCCGTCACCGAGTACGCCAGTGGTCACGGCGCGCCGCTCGACGGACTCCGGATCGCTGCGGACGCCGGCAACGGCATGGCCGCGCGCGCCGTCCCGGGGGTGCTCCGGGAACTCGGTGCGACGGTCGTCACACTCAACGGCAGCGTCGACGGCCACTTCCCGGGGCGCGAGTCCAAGCCCACGCCCGAGAGCCTCGCGGACCTCCGCGCGTTCCTCGCAGACGGCGCGTTCGCGTTCGGACTCGGCCACGACGGCGACGCCGACCGGGTCGTCGTCGTCGACGCGGACGGCGAGGTCGTCCACGAGGACACCGTCCTCGCCATCCTCGCCGGGCACTACGTCCGCGCGAGCGACGCCGCCGACCCGGTCGTGGTCACCACGCCCAATGCCTCCGCCCGTATCGACGAGCGCGTCGCCGAGGCCGGCGGCCGGGTCGAACGCGTCCGCCTCGGGGCACTCCACGAGGGCGTCGCCGCCGCCCGACGCGACGGCGTCGCGGAGACGGAGGTCGTGTTCGCCGCCGAGCCGTGGAAGCACATCCACACGGGGCTCGGCCCCTGGATCGACGGCGTCGCCAGCGCGGCCGTTCTCGCGCGGCTGGTCGCCGACAGCGGGCTGGAGGCGCTCCGCGAACCCGTCGCGGAGCGCCCCTACCGGAAGATCAGCGTCCAGTGCCCGGATGACCGGAAGGCGGCGGTGATGACGGCCCTCGAGACGGCCCTCCCCGCGGAGTTCCCCGAGGCGGCCGTCGACACCGAGCACGGCGTCCGCCTCGAACTCGGCGAGGGCTGGGTCCTCGTCCGCCCCTCCGGGACGGAGCCGTACGTCCGGGTCTACGCCGAGCACGACGACGTCGACACCGTCGTCGAGCGGACCGTCGGCGTGGTGGAGGCGACCGTCGCGGACGCCGGGTAGCCCGACCACCACTCCGACTCAACTATCAAATACCCCCCCGCCCAGCACCCTGCATGGACAGCGAGGACCCCAACGACGGAGTGCAGTACCACCTCGAACTGGAACCCGGGGACGTGGACGGTCCCGCGCTCCTCCCGGGGGACCCGGAACGGGTGCCCGTCGTCGCCGAGCAGTGGGACGAGGCCGAGGAGGTGGCCCACCACCGCGAGTACCGGACGATGCGGGGACGCCGCGCGGGGTCGCCGGTCTCCTGTACGTCGACGGGAATCGGCTCGCCCTCGGCCGCCATCGCGGTCGAGGAGCTCGCCAACGTCGGCGCCGAGACCATGCTCCGGGTGGGGTCCTGTGGCGCCATCCAGCCCGAGGCCGAGGTCGGCGACCTGGTCATCACGACCGGGGCGGTCCGCCAGGAGGGGACCAGCGCGGAGTACGTCCGGGAGGAGTACCCCGCCCGCGCCCACGACGAGGTCGTCACGGCGCTGGTCACCGCCGCCGAGCGACTCGGCCACGACTACCACCTCGGCGTCACCTGCTCGACGGACTCGTTCTACGCCGGCCAGGGACGCCCCGGCCACGACGGGTTCGAGGCCCCGGACGCGGACGAGCGCGTCGCGGAACTGCAGGCTGCGGGCGTGCTCAACTACGAGATGGAGGCCGCCGCCCTCCTCACCCTCGCCTCCGTCTACGGCCTCCGCGCCGGCGCCGTGTGTACCGTCTACGCCAACCGCGTCACCGGGGAGTTCCGCACCGAGGGCGAGTCACGGGCCGCCGAGGTGGCCAGCGAGGCCGCCGTCGTCCTCGATCACATGGACCGCGCCAAGGCCGAGGCCGGCGTGGACCACTGGCACGCCGGGCTGTCGCTGGACGGGTGACGATACTGCGTCCCGGTGGAAATCCCGATTCTGGAAGAATACATCGAAAGTTCCCTGCATATATCTGCATTTGAACTCCTGAACCGGGACTAACGCGGATACTGGCGCCGCCCGCCATGGTCGCGCGGCCGGGTCGTCCGACGCCGTGAGCAGTTCGTTCAGTTCGTCGCAGGGGATGGCGTCCGCCACCCGGTGGCAGGTCCCCTCCTCGCGGAGTTCCTCGCCGGTCTCCCGGAGGAGGCCGAGCGTCGCCCGCATCGGCCCCGACCCGACGCTGACGCGGGCCACGCCGAGGTCGGCGAGTGTCCCGGTGGCTGCTGCCCCCGGTCCCGCGAGGACGTTCAGCGGGCCGTCGGGGCCGTCCGTGTCCCGTGCTACCTCCCCCCGTGCGGTGACAACTCTTCGCGGGCCCCGTCGTGGACGGCGCGGCCGCTCGGCGTCGGGGTGGGAGAAACCGGAATCAAACGTCTCGAATCAGAGCTTGCCGGCGCGCTGCAGCTTCATCAGGTCCTCGGTGTCGAGGGTCTCGCCCTCCTTGAAGCGCTGGTAGATTTCCTCGGCCTCCTCCTGGGCCTGCTCCTTCTTGGCCTGGCGCTCGTCCTTGCGCTCCTCTTCTTCCTCCTTGTCCATCTCGCGGAGGCGCTTCTGGACGCGGACGAAGTCCTCGTGGTGGCGGTCGGCGGCCTCCTGAGCGTCGACGAACTTCTCGTGCCACTCGTCGGCCTCGTCGCGGATGTCGTCGGCCTCCCGGTAGGCCTCGATCATCTGGTTGTGGTGCTCCTGGGCCTTGTCGGCGAGCTCGGTCACCTTCTGGTGGTGCTCGCTGGCCTCGGCACGGACCTCCTGGGCCTCCTCCTTGATCTCCTCCAGATCACCGGACTGGTCGAGCTTCTCCTTCCGGTCCTGGAGCTTCTCGCGCTTGTCCTCGATCTTCTCGATTAGTTCGCGCTCCTCGTCGGTCGAGAGCACCTCGGTCTGCTGCTTGAACTCGAGGTCCTCGATCTCCTCCTTGAGCTCGTCGGTCGACTTGCCCTCGTTGAGTTCGAGGTCGTCCTTCATGTCGTCGACCTTGTCGAACAGCTCGTTGGCCTTCGCGTTGAGCTCGTTTCGCTTCTCCTTGTGCTCCTGGACCTCCTCGTTGAGCTCGTCGCGCTTCTCGCGGTGTTCCTGTGCCTCGTCGACCTTCTCGCGGGTCTTCGCGTTGAGTTCGTCGCGCTTGGAGGCGCGCTCGGAGGCCATCTGGTTCAGCTCGTTCCGTCGGTCGCGGAGCTGGCCGGCGAGCTTGATGAGCTGGCCCTTGGAGTCGTTCTCGAGGTCGTCGTCTGTCAGTTCTACGTTCTTGCTTTCGTCGATGCTCTCTGCCATTGTCAGTAACCTATCCATTACCGCTCCGGGGGTCGCCCAGCGGAGCCCGGGCTAGCGGGACTGCAGCCACCGAAGGATCGAAGAGTCCTGTCATTCTGGTCGGCCGGCGATGCTGGCGAACGCCGGAGGCGTTCTGGTAGCTTCTACTTTATCATTGAGGCACATAATAGTTTCGCTGGCTCGAGACCCGTGAAAACAGTCCACACGGCCGTGCTACCCGCGACAACCGTTCCCACGGGCGTGGTGGATGATTTATAAGAGAACCCTGCTGCCGAGGCCGGCCGTGATCTCTTCGACGGGGCCTCCGGCGGGCCTTTCCGGTGGGTACCGAGGCGGTCGTCGACGGGCCCACCGCCGGGGTGGTCGACTCGCGGTCCCGCCACTCTCCGGCGCCGGAACAGCGGCCTGAAGTATGACACCCTTCGCTGGTGGGACATGAGCGACGCCCCGTCCCCGACCGGAACGCGCGAGGAAGTCGTCCGCGCGCACGGCCACGAGCACGTCCGCGCCGAGCACGGCAGCACGTTCGAGGTGACGACGGACGACTGGCTCACGCCGGCCGGTGACTGCATCCTCGGCATCGAGGCCGACCGCGCCCCCGCGGCGTTCGACGAGGCGTTCGTCGAGGCCTGCCGGGATATCGATGCCCGGATCGCGGCGGCCATCGCCGTCGACCCCGATGCGGACTGGGACGACCCCGCCCACGAAACCACGGTACGGGGCCACGGCCACCCGGACCTGACCTTCGACGACGACCGTGGCACGGTCGCCCGGACCAGTGACCACGTCGACGACCGGACCGTGCTGCTGGGTGCGGACGCGGCCGCGGCGGACCTGGACCGTGACCTCGTCGCGGCGCTGGCGGACGGAGCCGCGCTCCGGCTCACGCTACGGGTCACGAGGGACTGAGGCCGCGGACCGGGATCGCACCACGATGCGCTGGATTACAGCGTTGCGAGGCGAAAGCCCACCCGTTTACGGGTGGGATGAAGCCGACAGCCGGCGAAACGTTGAATATCGGGGCGCACGTCGGTTGTGATGCTGAGTCCGAGGTAAGGATATGCACCCCTCGCGGGGGTAACTGAAGCCCGCTATCTCGGTCGGGGGCCGCACTGGCACGGCCCACAACCCCGCCGTGGACGAGTGGGGAACCTCCCGAAGTCGGGGCACGGTCTGTGACCGTGGAACCCCACGACTTCAATCGTGGGAGGATGTCAGTCGATGTCGACCGTCAGCACGCCGTTCGAGACGCGCCGGTCGGCCCCTGTCGGGTCGAAGGGGAGGTCGAACGTTCGCTCGACCCCCTCGGCGCGGACGGTCACCGCCCGCCGTTCGAGGTCGACCGTCGCGTTCGCGTCGTCGACGACGACCGTCGCGGTCTCCCCGTCGGGACCACAGTCGAACCGGATCAGCGGCGCGTCCGTCGTGTCCTCGGCCGTCGGGTCGACCCGGCCGGCCGCCACCGCCCGCCGGACGGCAGCCACGTCCTGTCCGCGCCGGACCAGCAGCACTCGCCGACCGCCCGCGTCAGGCCGGTCCTCGACCTCCACGTGGCCCGTCCGGAGGGACGCGGAGACACCTGGCAGGAGGTTCAGGGAGCGGACGAACAGCCGGAGCGGCGCGAGGAGCGGGTTCATTACCAGTAGATGGTTACCCCTGGTACTCAATGGTTTCGGTGGCCAGGGGTAGTGGTCGAGCGCTCGTGGTCACTCGTCGTTCGCTTCCTCCGCATCGCTCGCGTCCGCCTGCTGTGCCTGTCTGGCCCGCTCCATCGACTGCTCGCGGCCGCTCTCGCCCCCCTCGTCGGCCGGCGGGCGTTCGTCGTCGACCCGTTCCTCGCTCCACGTCGCGCGTTCGGCGGCGTTGGTCCGGTCGACGACCCCGCCGCGTTCGAACTCCCGGACCAGCGCCTCGCTCGTCATGGGGTAGGCCTGCTCGCCCAGGTCCTCGCGGACCTCCCCGAGGACGTCCTCGACGGTGCTCGCCCGTTCGTGCTGCCGCCGTTCCGCCTCGTCGTCGGCGTTGCCCATACGCGATGGTGGCGGCACGACGGCAAGTTGCCGGGGCTTGCATCTGAAGCCACGACGGGGGTCCGGCCTTCCGCCTCGACCACGTTCTTGTGGCTCGCTCCCCGACGACTGCGCATGGACGAGGAACCAGTCGAGAACATCTCCGGGGGCGCGGCTAGTGGCGACGAGGAGCATCCGTTCGAACCCGCCGCCGACCCGGCGACCCGTGCCGAGGCCGTCGTCGACCGTCTCGGCGAGCGCTACTGGCGGAAGGCCTACGGGGGACGGGCGGCCTTCGAGTGTCTCGTGCGGACGGTCCTCTCGCAGAACACCTCCGACAAGGCCTCGCAGCCGGCCCACGACGCGCTGATGGAGCGGTACGGGCCGGGCGGGAGCGACGGAGGTGACGACCTCGCGGCCGCGCTCGCGGCCGCCGCGCAGGACGACCTCGCCGGGACCATCTCCTCGGCCGGCCTCTACAACCGGAAGTCGGAGACGCTGCTCCGTCTCGCCGGGCGGGTGGTCGAGGAGTACGGCGGGGCGGACGGCTTCGACGCGTTCGTGACCGGGGAGGACCCGGAGACCGTGCGCGAGGCCCTCCTCGATATGAAGGGTGTCGGGCCGAAGACCGCGGACTGCGTGCTGCTGTTCTCCGGCGGCCGCGGCGGCGTCTTCCCCGTCGACACGCACGTCCACCGCATCGCCCGCAGGCTGGGGCTCGCCCCCGCCGACGCCGACCACGAGGGGGTCCGCGCGGCGCTGGAACGGGACGTCCCCGCCGGGAAGTGCGGCTTCGGGCACACGGCGATGATCCAGTTCGGCCGGGAGTTCTGCACCGCCCGGAAGCCGGCCTGTCTCGACGACCCGGACGCCTGTCCCATGGCCGACGTCTGCGACCAGGTGGGCGTCTACCCGGCGACGGGGGAGGTGGTCGACCCGGCGGAGGCGCCGACGGACGATGCTCGGCCCGGATGAGCGGCGCGAGTCGGTCGGGGGACGACGCCGCCGGACATCACATCTACGAATCGTTACGGGAGAGGCAGAAATTCCTGGAACATATCATCTCTCAGCCGAACATACGCAGAAACAGATAATCTGACGCCGAATTATTTCAATTACCGGGCGTTCACGGTGGAAAAACTATGCCGGGTGCGGTGCCAGGCTCCTCTGTCCCATCCGGGACTGATACACACGATGACACGAGACGACACGGACGTGAGTCGGCGGAGCGTACTTCGCAAGGGTGCCGTGACGGCGAGTGCCCTGGCGGTCGGGAGCACGGTCGCGAGCGGTTCGGCCGCGGCGGATTCGGCCGGGAAGCGCGGCGGGCGCGCCCAGGTCGACGGCGAGGTCGACCGCAACCGACCGTTCACCATCATGCCGGACGGCACGGACACGCGCAACGCCTCCTGCATGTCCGCGGAGTCGGCGATGCAGACCTACCTCACCTATCGGATCCAGTACTGCGACTCGGACGACGAGGAGGACGCCTCCCTCTACGTCATCCCCGACGAGGCCGAACTCGCCCCGAACGAGGTCTACGAGATCCGCTCCGTGACCCCCTGCCGGGCGAACGACCTCCAGAAGGTGGCGTTCGGCCCCTCGAACGAGTCCTGTAACTGACGCGGGCGGTCCCGGCCGCCGCGACCGCTGCCCGTTCCCGGTCGCGGCCGGCACGACGCGGCGTCCCCGAGTCCCCTCAGCCGCTGAACTCGTCGAGCGCGCTCCGGAGCTCGTCGGGCTTGAACGGTGAGTACGCCGAGTCGCCGACGACGACGCTCGGCGTCCCGCTGACGTCGTTCTTCGCGGCGAACTCCGTGTTCGCCTTCACCTCCGCCTCGTACGTGCCGTCCTCGATGGCCTGCCCGACGGCGTCGGGGTCCGAGACACCGGCCTGCTGTGCGAACTCGACGAGCCGCGACTTCGTCGCCCACTCCTCGTCCTCCGGCGGCTGGTTCCCCATCACCTGCTCGTGGTACGTCCAGTAGCTCTCGGGGTCGATGTTCCAGACCGCGAGCCCCGCCCGGGCCGCGCGGGGCGCGTCCGGCCCGAGGAACGGGTCGCCGTCGCTCCCGTAGCTGAGTGCCCGGTACCCCAGCGCGAGGTCGCCCGGCTTCACGTACTCCTCGACGACGGTGCCCAGCGACAGCACCCGGTCCGTGCCCGTCGCGAACTCGGCGCAGAACGGACACTTCCAGTTGCCGACGTAGGTGACCGTCTTCGACGCCCCCGAACTCGTCCGGGCGTAGGTGTGCGCGCTCGGGTCGTCCGGCAGCGGCGCGTTCATCACGGTCTCGACGGGCGTCCCGGGCGTGCCGCGGCCGCTGCCGTAGTCGCTGCCGTCGCTCCCGTTCCCGCCACCGCCGTCGCTTCCGTTCCCGCCACCGCCGTCGCCGCCGTCGCTCCCGAGTCCAGTGCAGCCGGCCAGTCCCGCGAGCGTCGCCGCGCCGCCGGTCACGAGGAACGTGCGTCGTGTCGTCATGACGCGGGCTTGTGCGCTCTCTCGTCTCAATGTTCCGGTTAGGCCGTCTCTAAGCCGCTGAGAAGGAGGCCTATAACTACGACTACCGGTCCTCGAGTGCGTCTGCGATCCGCTGGATCTCCCGTCGGATGTCGTGGAGCTCGTCGCGGACCTTCCGGACCTCGCGGACGAGTTCCTCGTTGTCCTGGCCGCCCTCTTCGCGCCCGCGACCCTCGGGGCCGCCCGGCGAGCCGCCGAGCGCGCCGCCGGGGCCGCCGCCGCCCATCATGCCGCCCATCATCTGCGCGAACGGGTTGCCGCCGCCACCGCCGCCGCCCATGCCGGGACCGCCGCCCATGCCGGGCGGGCCGCCGCCACCGCCCATCATCTCCTCCATGCGCTCCTCGGGGCTGGGGCCGTCGCCGTCCTCGCCCTCGCGCTCCTCGGCACGCTGCTGGCGGATCTCCTCGACTCGCTCGCGGAACGACTTCTCCTCGTCGCCCTCGTCGCCCTCGCCCTCGGCGTTCTCGCCCGCGTCGTTCGCCTCGTCCGTTGGTTCGTCCGTCATACCCCCGGATATCCGTGCGCCACGGAAAAACGTGCGGGAATACACCTCGAACGGGGACAGGACACCGGGGCGGAAGACTCCGAATGCGGATACGGGGGACGTTGGTCCAGAATGCGGGAGATATTCGGAGTACATCAGGAACAGGTGGATAACGTCCGGGGTTCGGTACGTACTCGCGCACCTGCCGTCGCCACGGCGTGGGCCGGTCGCGCCCGCCTACCGCGCCAGCGGCATCCCGAAGCTCCGCTCGTGCTCGACGACGGCCTCCCAGGTCAACTCGCACTCGCAGGCGACCTGCTCGAAGACCGACGGGTCCTGCCGGAGGTCGAAGTCCTTGATGGCGGTCTGGACGCGGTCGTCGCACTCCCCGCAGTTGTGGGGCCCCCGGTCCGAGCCGTGGCCCACCGGGTCGGAGACGACGATGGCGTCGGCGTCGGCGGTCGACTCCAGTACGTCGCAGACCGACCACAGCCACGGCGGCCGGTACCCCCCGTCGTGGAAGATGTCCTCGACCATGGTGTAGCGCTGGACGTTGCAGGGGTTCATCGAGACGGTGTGGCAGCCGTCGACGGCGGCGCAGCGCCGGACGCTGGACTTCATGTCCGCGACGGCCTCGGTCTCCGAGAGGAAGGGCGGCTTCAGCAGGAGGTACGCCTTCGCGCCGGCGTCGGCGTCGCGGGCCTCGGCACAGGCGGCCTCGAAGTCCGCGAAGTCGAAGTACTTGTTCACGCAGTCGTGGCGGACGCGGTCGGTCGCGGTCTCCAGACCGATGGCGACGTCCGTCTCGAGCCCCTGGTGGGTGAAGTCCGCGAGCTTGGGCGCGTCGACGAAGTCGGGCAGCGACTCGACGACGATGCGCTCGCGGTCGGCGAACGTCTCGCCGACGGCGGCGCGGGTCTCGGCCGGCACCTCGCGCTCGTCGAGGAACGAGCCGGAAGTGTAGATCTTGATGAGGCGCGCGGGGTCGTCCGCGTTCTCCCGCTCGTGCTCTATGCACTTCTCGACCTGCGTCATGAGGTCCCCGTGGCTGACGCTGCCGCCCTCGACGGACTCGGCGACGTAGCCACACATCGTGCAGCCGCCGGCGCGGGCCCACCGGCAGCCCCCCGTGTTGAGGATGATGGTCAGCGACTGCCGCGTCCCGTCCGGCGTGTTGTCCTCGTCGAGCCAGACCCGGGTGGGCTCGCGGGGGTCGTAGGTCTCGTCGCGGCGCGCGCGGATCTCGCGCATGGCCGCGTTGTGCGCGTCCATCCCGCGGCCCGACTCGTAGACCTCCGGGCTCGGCTCGTCCGTGCTCATACGCTGACTTGCCCAGCGACGGGTAAAGCGGCTTCGTCTCCGGGGCCGGTGAACGGCTGCGGGCAGGCGCGCCTCCAGCCCCCCTCACCAGCCGACCCATCGGCGGACGGGCGCCGCCGCGAGCCAGGCGGCCGCGCCCAGTGCCGCGCCGACGGTGTTGGCCGCCGCGTCGAGCGGGTCGAACGTCCGGTACGGGAGCGGGTACTGGACCCCCTCGAGGGCCAGCCCGTATGCTGCGGCACCGAGCACCGCCAGCGCGACGACGCGACCGGACCGCAGCCGTCCATCGTCGCCCTGGCCGAAGCCACTCCCCGGCGTGGCGAGGCCGACCGCGAGGGCCGCGGCCAGGGTCGCGTACGAACCGGCGTGGAGCAGTTTGTCCGCCGGAAGTCCGAGGATCGGCGGCGCCGGTGGCCCGCCGCTCGGCTCGGCCACGCTCGCCGCGAGGAGGAACACGGCCACGGCGACCGGCGCGACCAGTCTGCTGGCCCTACCGACCTGTGCGCGACCCAGCCGGGACACGGGTGAACGCCCCCTGCGAGCCCGGAAGGGCGTGGCGGTTCCCGTCGAGGGTGACGTACTGCGGGCGGAAGCCCACCCGTTCAGGGGTGGGAGGAAGTCAATGGTACCGGTTTCGTCACCCACGTCGAGGCGGTTGTGGCTGCCGCCCGCACGACCACGACATGAACCGACCGTCAATCGACGGTGAACGGACGGCAAGGTGTAACTGCGATAGGTTACATCCACGTGGCAATTTCTAACACGGTACGGGCCTAGTGTATGCATACTGGTTCACCATGACAGACCTCGGCGGCTTCCACGACCACGTCGCCCGCGTCGACCTCACGGACGGCGCGGTCGACTACGAGAGCATCGACGACGAGGACGCGCGCAAGTACATCGGCGCGCGCGGCCTCGGCGTGAAGTACGTCTTCGACCAGGGACCGGACGTGGACCCGCTGGGCGAGGACAACCTGCTCGCGTTCATGAACGGCCCGCTGACCGGAACGCAGGTTACGATGTCGGGGCGCATCGCCATCTGCACGAAGTCCCCGCTCACCGGGACGGTGACGGACAGCCACCACGGCGGCTGGTCCGGCGCGCGGCTGAAGTGGGCCGGCTTCGACGGCCTGCTGTTCGAGGGCCGGGCCGAGGCCCCGGTCTACGCCTTCGTCGAGGACGGCGAGGTGGAACTCCGTGACGCCTCCGACCTCTGGGGCCACGGCGTCCACGACACGGTGGAGGCGCTAGAGGAGCGCCACGAGGGGGCCTACGGCAAGAACCTCTCGACGATGGCCATCGGGGAGGCCGGCGAGAACGAGGTCAAGTACGCCTGCATCATCAACGAGGACGACCGTGCCTCCGGCCGCGGCGGCACGGGCTGTGTGATGGGCAACAAGAACCTGAAGGCCATCGTGGTGAAATCCTCCACGGAGATGCCGAAGCCGGCGGATCAGGAGACGTTCAAGGAGGGCCACCAGCAGGCGATGCAGCTCATCCAGGAGTCCGACGTGACCGCGCCCAACGAGGGCGGGCTCTCGATGTACGGGACGAACGTCCTGATGAACGCGACCGAGGAGATGTCCGGGCTTCCGGCGCGGAACGCGAAGTACACGTCCACGAGCGACGCCCGGAACGACGGCTGGGGCGGCGGCGACTTCGACTCCGAGCGCGTCTCCGGCGAGAACGTCCGCGAGAACATCCTCGTCGACGAACCGACCTGTCACTCCTGCCCGGTCGCCTGCAAGAAGGAGGTCGAGGTCGACGTGATGCACAAGGGCGAGGAGCTGAACGTCCGCACGGAGTCCTACGAGTACGAGTCCGCGTGGGCGCTCGGGCCGAACTCCGGGCACACGGAGCGCGACGAGATCGCGCTCATGCTCCAGCGCTGCAACGACCACGGCGTGGACACCATCGACGCTGGCAACACGCTGGCGATGGCGATGGAGATGACCGAGGAGGGCAGGCTCGACGGCCTCGGCGACGGCATCGACTGGGGCGACACGGAGGCGATGGTCGATATGCTCGACAGAATCGCCACCCGCGAGACGGAGCTCGCCGACCACCTCGCGGAGGGCCCCGACCACCTCGCCGAGGAGTTCGACGCCGCGAACAACTCCCTGGCGGTCAAGGGGCAGTCGATGGCCGCGTACGACCCGCGCTGCATGAAGGGCATGGGCATCGGCTACGCCACCTCTAACCGCGGTGCCTGCCACCTGCGGGGCTACACGCCCGCCGCCGAGATCCTCGGCATCCCGGAGAAAGTCGACCCCTACGCCTGGGAGGGGAAGGGTGAGCTGTGCGCCACCTTCCAGGACATGCACGCCATCTCGGACTCGTTCGACATCTGCAAGTTCAACGCGTTCGCGGAGGGCATCGAGGAGTACGTCCTCCAGTACAACGGGATGACCGGCCTCGACGTCGGCGAGGAGGAGCTGATGGAGGCCGGCGAGCGCATCTACAACCTGGAGCGGTACTACAACAACCTCTGCGGGTTCGACGCCGCCGACGACTCGCTCCCGGACCGGTTCCTGCCGGACAACCCCGGCTCCATGCCGGGCCAGGGCGCGTCCGAGGGCGAGGTCTGCGAGCTCGAGCCGATGAAGGAGGAGTACTACGAGCACCGCGGCTGGGTCGACGGCGTCGTCCCGGACGAGAAGCTCGAGGAGCTGGACATCGAGGTCGGCCCCGGTACGGGCGTCTCCAGCGGGAGCGGTGCGGCCGCACCCGGCGACGACTAGATGGAGCTTTTTGCGGTTCGGGTACCCCTTGCGACGGGGCAAAGTCGGCCCGCTGCGGGTCCCGCTCACTCAGTCAGTCGTCTCAACACGCAAGGCGAATGACCAACCTAATGAGTTCCCGCTGACCCCCAGGTCTTTCGGGGACATCGCCGCTTTAATATCCGGATCAAATTCGTGCTTGCCAGGAGGTACACAGTACTCTGATTCGTCGGTCCAACCGATTACGAACGATCGGGAGGAGAGTTGCTCTTCACCCTCTAACTTTATTCCCTGGAAATCAAGACCAGTAGAATACTTCTCCACTCCCCAACATTCATCATTCTCCGAGGTTTCGAAATATTCCGAGGGGAACAGGATTATTTTTTCCCTGTCTGATTGGATTCCTTTATTTTTGACTTTTCGTTTATCGCCCATGAACACTGCCTCCTTTTCGGTGTTCTGAATCCTTGTCTGAAGCAGTGGTGGAGTATCAGAGGTAGAGGAGCGTGTGATTTCCAGACTGTATTCGATTGGCACTTCAGAGATCGACGAGGTTTCTGACACAGTAACTGTTGTCTTACTTCCCGGTACTGAGTTATCGGTGGCACCTCCTCCGGACATCATTCCTCCAGTATCCACGGTTAAACAACCCGCCGTACCAACTGCCATAGAACTCCCTATCGTACCGAGTAGATTCCGTCGGTTCACGTCTCACCACAGTTACTAACCCCGTATAGTAGTAATCGGTCAAAATACTGAATGAGACGGTATTGGGTCGTCTTTCCTTGTCGTAGTCTCTGAAGTCATCACCTGCTGCACTCACGCCCTATGTTCAGCACGAGAAACCTGTCGGCGACTGAGGAGTTCAGCAGAGCCAGAGACGAGAACGTGGGCTCGTTCCGACCGTTCTGCGACGCTACTCCAGCAGCGACTCGCCCGTCATCGCCTCGGGCTGGCCGAGGTCCATCCGCTCCAGTAGCGTCGGTGCGAGGTCGGCCAAGGCACCCCCGTCCCGTACCGTGGTCTCGCCGGCGCCACCATCGGGGGGTAGCGAGACGAACGGGACCGGGTTCTTCGTGTGGGCGGTGTGCGGGTCGTCGGCCGTCCCCATGTCGTCGGCGTTGCCGTGGTCCGCGGTGACGAGGACGTGCGCCCCGGCGTCGTGACAGCCCGCCACGATCCGGCCGAGTTGCTCGTCGACCGCCTCGACGGCGGCGACGGCGGCGTCGAAGTCGCCGCTGTGCCCGACCATGTCCGGGTTGGCGTAGTTGAGCACGAGCACGTCCGGGTCCTCGCGCTCGACGTGGCCGAGGACGGCGTCGGTGAGTTCGAGCGCGTGCATCTCCGGCTGCTGGTCGTACGTCGGCACGTCCGGGCTCTCGACGATCTCCCGCTTCTCGCCCTCGAACGCCACCTCCCGGCCGCCGTTGAGGAAGTAGGTGACGTGGGCGTACTTCTCGGACTCGGCGGCCCGGAGCTGGGTGAGCCCCTCGTTCGCGACCACCTCGCCCAGCACGTCCGCCGGCTGGTTCGGCGGGTAGGCGACGGGGAGGTCGAACGTGGCGTCGTACTCCGTCATCGTCACGACGCGCGCGTCCGGCGGGTCGGTGTCGAACGCCCACTCCGGGCGGATGTCCGCGAGCAGCCGGACCAGTTGCCGGGCGCGGTCCGCCCGGAAGTTGAAAAAGACCACCGCGTCCCCGCCTTCCAGGGCGGAGCCGTCCGCCACGAGCGTCGGCTCGACGTACTCATCGGTCGTGTCCCGGTCGTACGAGTCCTCGACGGCGTCGACCGCCGAGGCGGCCTCGTGGTCGGCCTCGCGGTGGACGATGGCGTCGTAGGCCCGCTTCGTCCGCTCCCAGTTCCCGTCGCGGTCCATCGCGTAGTAGCGGCCCGTCACCGTCGCCACGTCACCCGTGCCGTGCTCGGCGGTGACGGCCTCGAACTCCCGGAGGAAGCCCGCACCCGAGGTGGGGGCCGTGTCGCGCCCGTCGGTGAACGCGTGCGTGACCGCGGGCACGCCCTGCCGGTCGGCGAACTCGACGAGGGCGTGCAGGTGCTCCTGCATCGAGTGGACGCCGCCGTCGCTGAGCAGGCCCAGCAGGTGGACGCGCCCGTCGCGTGCGTCCGCGCAGTCGAACGCCGACAGGAGCCGCTCGTTCTCGAAGAACGAGCCGTCCGCGATGTCGTCGGAGACGCGGGTCGAGTCCTGCTTGACGACGCGTCCGGCGCCGACGTTGAGGTGACCGACCTCGCTGTTGCCCATCTGCCCGTCCGGCAGCCCGACCGCACGGCCGTGGGTCGTGAGCGTCCCGGCGGCGCCGGCCTCGCGGTAGCGGTCGAAGTTGGGCGTGTCCGCCGCGGCCACGGCGTCCCGGTCCGACTGGTCCACGGGGGCGAGCCCCCAGCCGTCCAGCACGATGAGCGCGCCTCGCATTCGTTGTCGAGGGCTGGGTACGGGCGGGTTAGAACGTGTCGGAAGCCATCCCGGTCGTGACCGCGACCCGACCCCACCGGCACGTCCCGATGCTCCGGGGGCCGATACCGGCAGGAACGAAAGTCACGACCCGTCGGCCGGAGTGACCCATACGTCCCCCGAATCCAGCGTCCCTCGACCGGTCGTGTTCGCCCTCATCGCGCTCGGTACACTGCTGCTCCTCCCGCTCCTGTTCGTGGGGCCGGGATGTTCGGCTTCGGGATGATGAGTGGACCTCGGGGTGGCTACATGTGGGCCGACGGGCACTTGAGGACGCCGCCCTGCTGGGGTGGTTAGACGGGGAACTCGGCGTCGGGTTCGACCTCGCGGTCCGGCTCCGGGGGCATCTCCCAGTCGGCGGCGAGTTCGAGGAACTGCACCAGCATCCGCGCGGTGGCGCCCCAGACGACGTAGCCGTCGACGCGGAAGTAGTGGAGCCGGATGTCGCCGTAGTGAGGGTGGTCGCGGCGCTCGGAGTCGTAGTTCGCGCGGTCGGTGAGGTCGCCGACAGAGAGGGCGGCGACCTCCGCGACCTCCCTGGTGTCACGGGGTTCGTAGTCCGCGTCCGGGACGCGGGCGACGTACGGCCGGACGGCGTAGCGCGTGACCGTCCGGATGTCGTTCAGCCGGCCGATGACGTCGGCGGCGTCGGGGTCCACGCCGACCTCCTCGCGGGCCTCGCGGAGCGCGGTCCCCTCGAGGTCGGGGTCGACGTCCTCGCGGCCGCCACCCGGGAAGCTCATCTGGCCGGCGTGCTCGCCGAGGTCGTCCTGGCGCTTGATGAACAGCACGTGGGGGTCCGCCGCCGGCGCCTCGTGGGGCCACTGCTCGTTCCCGGGGTCGACAACCGCGACCAGCACGCCCGCCTCGCGCTCCTCGTCGGTCACCGAGACGGGGTCGTGCCCGGCCACCCGCGACAGGTCCATACCGCCCGGTAGCGGTCCAGCCGTCTTAACGGCCGCGACCCGGGGTGGCCCGGCTGCCGGCCCCGGGCCCCTGGCGCGACCGGGCTCGTACCGCCTGGGCTGACAGGAACCGGGCCGCTCCGGACCCGGAACCGCAAGAGACAGAAACGTCGGTACCCCAGCGCGGGGTATGCAATCGGTTCCCGAGCGCCTGCGTGCCCTGCTCACGGGCGCCCGGCGCCGCCTCGCCGACTCGCGGGCCTGGCGTGTGCGGGCCGTCCTCCTCGTCGTCCTGCTCCTCCTGCTGAGCCCGACCGTCGTCTCGGCCGCCACCGACCAGGGGACCCGTCTCGGTCCCGGGACGGTCGAACGGCCGGCCGACAACACGACCTACGTCTCCGTCCAGGGGTTCCACTTCAAGGGCGTCGGCAACGCCAAGAAGCCCGCGCGGGTCGTCGCCGCCGACGGCCGGGCGAACGGGCGCGAACTCATCTCCGGCGTCGACAACGACCTCCCGTTCGAGGCGCGCTGGTTCTACGACGCGGACCCGCTCCCCGACGGGAACCTGCTCGTCACGAGTACGAACCCGCAGGGGACGGTCGTCTTCTCCTACGACCCCGCGGCCGGCGAGGTGGCGTGGTACGAGCAGCTCCCGTACCACGACACCCACGACGTGGACCTGATTGACGGTGACCAGCTCCTCGTCGCGAACATGCGCCAGTACGAGAACGGCGTCTCGAACGACCGCCTCCTCGTCTACGACCGCCCCAGCGACGAGGTGGTCTGGGAGTGGACGTTCCACGAGCACTACCCCAACTCGACCGACGGCGGGTTCAGAGCCGACTGGTCGCACGTCAACGACGTCGACAAGGTGGACGAGGGGCGCTACCTGGCCTCGCCGCGCAACTTCGACCAGGTCATTCTCGTCAACCGCTCGACCAAGGAGATCGAGTACCGGCTCGGCGGCGACGACGACCACGACCGGCTGTTCGAGCAGCACAACCCCGACTTCTTCATCGACGAGGACGGCACTCCGACCATCCTCGTCGCCGACTCCGAGAACGACCGCGTCGTCGAGTTCGCCTACCGGAACGGCTCGTGGGAGGAGGTCTGGAGCGTCGGCGGCTTCAACTGGCCCCGCGACGCCGACCGCCTCCCCAACGGCAACACCCTCGTGGCGGACTCGCTCAACCACCGCGCCGTCGAGATCACCCCCGAGGGCGAGGTCGTCTGGGAGGTGTACGCCGCGTGGGCGCCGTACGACGCCGAGCGGGGCGCGCCGGGCTCGAACGGCCCCTCGATGGCCGCGATGAACGCGGGCGGGAGCCACACCGTCTCCGGCGGTGCCGGCGAGGGCCCCGCATCCCGTGAGACGTTCCCGGACTGGCTCCGGGACAACACCGCCGGCACGCCCGCCGAGTCGCTCGGCGAGGAGGTGGCCGCGCGCTACCAGCACGTCACGCCGTTCCTCCGGCCCGTCTGGATGTCCTCGTGGGCGCTGCTGGGTATCCTGCTGGCGCTCCCGCTGCTCCTGGGCTGGGGCGCCGGCGAGGTGGTCTACCAGCGCCGTCGCATCGCCGCGGCGGTCCGCGGGCTGACGGGACAGGGCGGCGCGGGCGAGCGTATCTGAGCGGGCCCGTCCTCCCCTCGCCCGGATAGAACTGTCGCGTTCGGACGATGAAACTGGATGGTTAGCGCACACATAATTGACTATCGGGGGGAAGACACCCTGGTATGACCACCGCGGGAGACGACCGGACGGGCCCGGTTCTGGTCGTCGAGGACGACCCAGCCGCCATTCGTCTCATCGAGGAGTCGTTCGAGGAGATGGAGCGACCGGTGGACTACGTCGTCGTCACCGACGGCGTCGAGGCCTTCGACTTCCTCCACCGGCGCGGGGACCACGCGGACGCGCCGCGTCCCTCGCTCGTCCTGCTCGACCTGGGCCTGCCGGCGAAGAACGGACAGCAGGTCCTCACGGAGATCCGTGAGGACCCCGCCCTCCGACTGCTCCCCGTCGTCGTGCTCTCGGCCCGCGACGACGCGGAGACCATCGCGGAGTGCTACGCGAACGGCGCGAACGCCTACATCACGAAACCGGAGGACTACGAGCTGCTCCTCGACAAACTGGAGACGCTCGTCGAGTTCTGGGGGAGGACGACGGAGCCACCGCCACCCCCGCGGACCTGCTGAGCCGGGGACATCGAACCGGAGTGGCGCTCCCGTCGACAGCGGTATCCGCCCGGTAGCCCCGCGTTCACGACGAGCCGCGTGCCTCTCTACTCGGCAGATTGTGGTCTTATCGCCGGAATTGCTGATGAAACGTCGTATTTATGGCGTAATGGGGTTCCTAGACTCGTTTCACGCCACCTTCCGGATGAGTCCGAAGACCTTGTCGCGGACGCGGTCCGGGAGAAAACGCGTCTTGCCCATCAGGTCGGCGAAGCCGCCGACCGCGTAGCGTGGGTCCGGGTCGGGGGAGACGCCCGCCTCCAGGATGACGGTCGCGACCTCCTTCGGGTGGACCGCGACCGGGGAGTCCGCGCCGAACAGGGAGGCGTCCTCCTGGAACTCGTAGACGTCCGCGTAGGCCTCCGTGCGGTCGTACCGCTCCAGTTCCTCGTCGACCCGTTCGCGGAACATCGTCTCGACGGGGCCGGGCTGGACGACGCTCACGTCGACGCCGTGGGGGGCGACCTCGTTGCGGAGCGAGTCGGAGTAGCCCTCGAGGGCGAACTTCGAGGCGGAGTATGCGCCCATCCCCGGCGAGGCCAGCCGGCCGGCGACGGAGGAGACGTTGACGATAGTACCGTCCTCGCGCTCGCGCATGTGCGGCAGGACCGCGCGGACGAGCCGGTGGGGGCCGAAGACGTTCACGTCGAACTGCCGCTCCAGCAGGTCGTCGGAGACATCCTCCAGGGGCCCGTGCTGCCCGTAGCCGGCGTTGTTGACGAGGCAGTCGATGCGGCCGTCCCGTTCGATGACTCGGTCGACGACCCGCTCGACGTTCTCGGGGTCGGTCACGTCCAGCGTGTCGATGTCACAGCCCGCCTCGCCCAGCGCCTCGATGTCGGCGGTGTTGCGGGCGGTGGCGTACACCTGCCAGTCGTCGTCGAGGAAGGAGTAGGCGGTGGCCCGCCCGATGCCCGAGGAACAGCCCGTGACGAGAACCGTCTTCGTGTCGACCATGGTCGCGGGTCGACCGGACCCCACTTAGCGGTGGTCGTTCCGTGGCGTTCTCCGGATCGACCGGGGCGCGACCCCTGCGCTGGCCCTGACAGCCTGACAGAAACGTCGTCCGGTGCATTGAGGTACTGCGCGGGCGGACCCGGGAGCATGGATATCGACCTCCGGGCGACCGCCGTCGGCTTCGTGGGCGCGCTGTTCGTCCTCGGGGCACTGCTGGCGTTCGTGGGGGTCGATCGGGTCGTGGCCGCGCTCGTGCGCGCCGACACGGTGGTGCTGGCGGGCGTCCTGGCCGCGGCGCTGGCCTGGCTCACCGCCTGGGGACTCGCGCTCCGGACGGTGCTGAGCGTGCTGGGGTCGTCGCTCCGCACCCACATCGCCGTCCTCGTGTTCACGGCGGCGACGTTCGCCAACAACGTCACCCCGTTCGGGCAGGCTGGAGGTGAGCCCATCGCGGCGCTGTTCATCTCCCGGGTGGCCGACACGGAGTACGAGACGGGGCTGGCTGCCATCGCCAGCGTCGACTCGCTCAACTTCGTCCCCTCCATCACGCTAGCGGCGTTCGGGCTGGCGTACTTCTCGACGGAGATCGCCTTCGGCCGCCGTCTGCAGGTCGCCGCCGTCGCGGTGGTCGGCCTGGCCATCGTCATCCCCGCCGCGGGCTACTACGGCTGGCAGAACCGCTACAGGGTCGAGCGGAAGGTGGTGGGCGCGATCACGCCGCTCGTCAGGGGTGTGACACGAATCATCCCCCGGAAGGAGCCCCTCGAGGCGGGCGCCATCGAGCGCCGCATCGAGGGGTTCTTCCACGCCATCGAGCGGGTGGCCGGCGACCGGAACAAGCTGCTGCTCGCGCTGGGGTTCTCGACGGCCGGCTGGCTGTTCCAGGGCGGCTCGCTCTACCTCGCGCTGCTGGCCATCGGCTCGCCCATCGCCTTCGCGGCCGTGCTGGTCGTCATCCCCGTGGGCGCAATCGCCGGCATCACGCCCCTCCCCGGCGGGCTCGGCGGCGTCGAGGCGGTCCTCATCGGATTGCTCGTGGCGCTCGGCGTGGCGCCGGGGGCGGCGGCGGCGGGCGTCCTCATCCACCGCATGGGGACGTACTTCCTGCCCCTGCTGCTCGGTGGGGGGACCGCCACGGCGCTCGGTGCCAACGGCCTCCTCACCCGCAGGGCGATGAGCGACAGGCAGGGGACCCCGCGGCCCGACGAGAACGACCGCGAGCCCTGAGTCCGGGTTGGGGCCGTAACGTCAGCGTTAAACCCGGGCGCCCGGAAGTGGTCGGTAATGGCGACACTCTACGACGTTCCCGCCGAGGAGTTCGTCGAGGCCCTCGCGGAGCGGCTGGCCGACGACGACACGTTCGACGAACCCGACTGGGCGACCATCGTGAAGACCGGCGTCGGCCGTGAGCTCCCGCCCGAACAGGAGGACTTCTGGCAGCACCGTGCCGCGTCCGTCTTCCGGAAGGTCGCGGTCGACGGTCCCGTCGGCGTCCAGCGCCTACGGACCGCCTACGGCGACTCGAAGCAGGGCTCGACGCGCTACCGCGTCCGCCCGGACCAGAAGACCGGCTCCTCGGGCAAGATCATCCGCACCATCCTCCAGCAGCTCGAGGACGCGGGCTACGTCCAGCAGGAGGGGAGCGCCGGCCGCGCCGTCACGGGTGCGGGCAGCGCCCTCCTCGACGAGGTGGCGACGGACCTCATCGAGGACCTCGACCGCCCGGAACTCGAGCGCTACGCGTAACGGCACCTTCCTCGCTGCGCTTCTCCACCGCCGAGAGCGGCGCGCCCGGCCGGAAGGACCCGTTCCTGCCGACGCGGCTCGTGCGGACCACCGGCATCGACGCTCGACGGTGAGCGCCCGGTCCGCAACCGAACCCGTTTTGCCCTGCCCGCCGACGCGTCGAGTATGACGGACCTCACGGTGGACTTCGGGAACGCGCTCGACGCCGAAGCGACGCCCGGGGTGAGCGAGGGCGCGCTGGAGCGGCTCGACGAGCGCGTCGGGCGGGCACACGAGACCATCACGGCGGGGATGGCCGACGGGGAGTTCGGCTACGCCAGCCTGAACCTGCCCGAACGGACCGACGCGGACAGGATCACGGGGACCGTCTCCGGCATCGACGCCGACCACGTCCTGACGGTGGGCATCGGCGGGTCGGCCCTCGGCGCGGTCACGGTCTCCGAGGCCCTCGGGCTCGGCGACCGACACCACACGCTCGACAACGTCGACCCCGCCGAGACGCGGCGGCTGCTCGACTCGCTCCCCCTGGACCGGACCGCCATCAATGTCGTCTCCCGGTCCGGGACGACTGCGGAGACGCTGGCGAACTTCCTCGTCGTCGAGGAGGCCCTCGAGGAGGCCGGCGTCGACTGGACGGAACGGACCATCGTCACGACCGGACAGGAGGGCCCGCTGCGGGTCGCCGCCGAGGAGTACGGGCTGCCCGCGCTCGACGTTCCCGAGGGCGTCCCCGGTCGGTTCTCCGTGCTGTCGGCGGTCGGGCTCGTCCCGGCGGCGGTCCTCGGCGGCGACATCGAGGCCGTCCTCGACGGCGGGCGAGCGGGCCGCGAGGCGCTGCTCGATGGCGGGTCGCTGTTCGACTACCCGGGGTACGCCTACGGAGCGGTCTCGTACGCGCTGGAGCAGCGCGGCGCGACGGTGGCGGCGATGCTCCCGTACGCCGAGTCGCTGGAGCCGTTCGCGGAGTGGTTCGCGCAGCTCTGGGCGGAGTCGCTCGGCAAGGACGGCCTCGGCCAGACGCCCGCCCGGGCGCTCGGGGCGACCGATCAGCACTCGCAGCTCCAGCTCTACCGGAGCGGCCGGCACGACAAGCTCGTGACGCTCGTACGGCCCCGGGAGCGCCCGGAAGTCCGGATTCCGGAGACGGAGGTCGAGGGGATGCGCTACCTCGGCGACACGGCGCTGGGCGAACTGCTGGACGCGGAGTTCGAGGCGACGGAGGCCTCGCTGGCCGCGGCCGACCAGCCCAACGTCCGGATCGAGCTGCCCCGCATCGACGGCCCCGGCACGGGTCGGCTGCTGTTCGACGTGGAGGCCGCCTGCGTACTCGCGGGCGAGCTCATGGGCGTGAAGACGTTCACCCAGCCCGCCGTGGAGTGGAGCAAGCGCGCGAGCCGGGGCCTGCTCGGCGGGGGGGAGTTCGCGGAGGCCGACGCGGTCGCCGAGAAGACCACCCGCATCGTCGGCGACGAGTGACCCCACGCGGGCCGGGCCGCCCGCCGCGCCCCCCGCCCGAGTGAGAAAGAGGTATTCGGCGCGGGCTCGAATCCCGGCCATGGACGAACTGAGCGGACTGAGCGGCGCCAGCACGGAGGAGCGCCTCCGCAGTGTCGGTGCCGGCATCGGCCTGACGGTGGCCGGCTTCGTCACGGCGCTGGTGGTCCTCTTCGTCGGCGTGCAGGCGCTCGTCGCCGCCGGCATCCCCGTCCGGGACCAGCCCGTCCTCGTCGTCGGACTGAGCATCGTCCTGCAGGGCGTCGGCTTCGGCATCGCGGTCGCCGTCTACATGGCGCTCACCAGGGACCTCGACCTCCTGAAGTACCGGCTCCCGACCCTGCGGGACCTGGGCTGGGCGGCGGGCGGCCTGGTCGCGCTGTTCGTCGGCTACCTCGCCATCGCAGTCGTCGTCTCGCAGCTCGGCGTCGACACCGCCGAGAACGCCATCGTCGAACAGGGGCGGGAGAACCCGGAGCTCGTCCTCTACCTGATTCCGCTGGCGATCTTCGTCGTCGGGCCCAGCGAGGAGCTGCTGTTCCGGGGGGCCATCCAGGGCGTCCTCCGGCGGGCCTACGCCCCCATCCCCGCCATCGTCATCGCCTCCGCGCTGTTCGGCGTCGCGCACGTGTTCGCCCTGTCCGGCTCGGGCGCGGGCGTCCTCGTCTACATCGCGGTCACGTTCGTGTTGGGCTGCATCCTCGGGTACGTCTACGAGCGGACGGCGAACCTCGTCGTCCCCGCACTCATCCACGGAGTCTACAACGCCATCCTGTTCTCGCTGCTGTTCGTGCAGGTCAGCGGCGGCATCTGACCGGCATCGACCTGTGCGCGGGCCTCGGTCACCCCCTCGGAATCCCCGCCGGAACCCAGTATTCACCCGCAGCATTACCGACTGATAGCTTTTATGCTGGCGGAGTAACGGAGCCAGTAGCATGACTGGACCCTGGAGGAAGAGGGGAGAGCCTTCGCCGTTCGTGGCGGGGTGCACACCGCTCGCGGACCGATGGACCGTTCCTCGAAACGGGGTCGGGAGAGCGCCATGAGCACCCTCTCGTGGCCGTCCGCGAAGTCGTTCGACCGGTTCCCGCTCGACGGCTCGGTCCTGATCTCGACGCTGGGACTGGTGTTCGCCCTGAGCGGTGTCGCGTTCTGGTCGCAGTCGCTCCTCCCGGCCGCGGAGACGGTCTCCGAGGCCCTCTACGAACTGGTGATGCACGTCCTGTTCGGGCTCGTCATCCTCGTGCTGGGTATCCACATCGAGCGGAGCGAACTCGTCCCGGAGGAGCGCTGGGAGGTGATTCTCTGGTGTTTCTCGGCGTTCCTCTTCTTCTGGCTCGCCGTCTGGTCGGAACTCGACGCGGTCCTCTCGGCGACGCTCACCCGCGACCTGGTGAGCAACGTCGTCGTCTTCGGCAGCATCAGCGGCGCGTTCGGCGGTATCATCGGCGTCAACCGTGGCCGGGCGACCCGGAACGGAATCCTGGCCGAGCGGACGGAGGACCAGCGCGAGACGCTCGAACTGCTGACCCGACTGCTCCGCCACGACATCCGGAACGACATGCAGGCCATCAGCGCCCACGCCGGGTTCCTCGAGGACGAGGTCACCGAGGAGGGCGCGTCGTCACTGGCGGTCATCGAGCAGCGCAGCGACGCCGTCCTCCGGTTGCTCGAGGACACCTCGACGCTGCTCGAGACGCTGGGTTCCGACCGGGAACTCCGGCCGGTCTCGCTGAAGTCGGTGATCGACCGGGAGGTCTCCAGCCTCCGGGACAGCCACCCGGCGCTCACCGTCGAGACGACCGTCCCCGACGACCTGCAGGTCGTCGCCGACGGGCTGTTACACCAGCCGTTCCTGAACCTGCTGACGAACGCGGTGGCCCACAACGACCCCGAGACGCTCACCGTCGCCATCGACGCGGCCTCGAACGGGGAGCTGGCCGAGATAACGGTCCGGGACGACGGCAGCGGCATCCCCGAGGAGATCGAGGAGACGCTGTTCGAACTCGGGAAGAAGGGTCCGGGGAGCAGCGGTGACGGGCTGGGGCTCTACAGGCGGAGTAGGCCGAGTGCCTCGGGGCTTGCCCCCGAGGGTGAAGGCCGTCGAAAGAGTAACCAAACCACGGTTCGTACAGTTGATACAGTCAGAGAACCACAAAGACGGGTTAAAGACCGTAATCCAACGCTGACTGAAACGATTTGGAAATGCGACTCCTCTCAAAATCCGCGTCTTCGGCGTGGTGTCGTTCGAAAGACGGAGTCTTTCGTGATCACGAAAATCTTCGATTTTCGGACG
>PXRM01000033.1 GCA_003020985.1 Halobacteriales archaeon QS_4_70_19
GCCGTCCAGATCCACGGTGGCTCCGGCTACGTCAACGACTTCGACGCCGAGCGGTTCTACCGCGACGCCAAAATCACCCAGATCTACGAGGGCACCACCGAAATCCAGAAAAACATCATCGCCCGCGAACTGCAGGGCAAGGGCTTCTGAACGGGAGCTCTTTTGCCGGCTCGGGCTTCCTCGCGGCGCCTTCGGCGTCCTCAGAGCGCGGCACGTTCTGATGACGCCACGAAACGTCCAGAAAAAATGCCGGTCTCCGCCCCTTCGGGCGCTCCGGCCGGAGTCGTTCGAAAGGCCGCAGAGCCGCCTTTCGTGATGACGACGAGGGCGTCTCTCGAACCGAACCGCACTCGCTTCGCTCGTTCGGATGCAGATTATTTTCTCCGTTTTACACTCGTCAGCACTATTGAGATACTATACCCCAGTCATTCTGAGAATGCCATACGTTATCAAGTAATTCGGAGTTCACGTAGCTTCAAGTAGGAGTCCGCGGGCAACCGGTGGTATGACCTGACGAGCCGTCGCCGGACCGCTGACCCGACCGGGGAGCACGCCACTCCTCGGCCGGTTCCGCAAGCGCGGTACCACGGTCCGGCGCGAGAGAGCGGTGCCGCCCGTTCGCCAGCCATCGCGGTGCCGACGCCGGGGCCGTCGGGGGCCACGGTCCCGGGTCGGTGGACCTTTGCAGGACCGCCCGGCAGGGCCGGTATGGAAGTCGTCATCCTGGCCGCCGGGCAGGGGACCCGGATGCGGCCGCTGACCGACGCCGTCGCGAAGCCGATGCTCCCCGTCGGCGACCGACCGCTGTGTGCGCACACGGCCGACGCCGCCGTCCGCGCGGGGGCCGACGAGCTGGTCTTCGTCGTGGGCTACCGCGCCGAGGACGTCCGCGAGCACTTCGGCGACGAGTACCGCGGGGTCCCCGTACAGTACGTCGAGCAGGCCGAGCGGCTCGGGACCGCACACGCCGCCGCACAGGCGCGCCCCCACCTGGACGAGGACTTCGTCGTCCTGAACGGGGACGACCTCTACGACGCCGCCGCCCTCAACGCGCTGTTCGATGCCTGCCCTGCCGTGGGCGCGTACGAGGTCGACGACCCGCGCCCGTACGGCGTCTTCTCGATCGCGGACGACCGCGTGACGGATGTCGTCGAGAAGCCCGCGGACCCGCCGAGCGACCGGGTCAACGTCGGCGCCTACCACTTCCCCGCAGCGGCGGCCGAGTGGCTGACCGAGACGGAGCTCTCGGAGCGCGGCGAGCACGAGATCACGGACGTGCTGGCGCGGGTCGTCGACGCGTTCGACGTGACCGTGGTCCCCATCGAGCGGTGGCTCGGTGTCGGCCGCCCGTGGGAACTGCTCGCGGCCAACGAGTGGAAGCTCGGCGAGCTGGAGCGGCGCATCGAGGGCGACGTGCGCGGGGACGCCGACCTCCGGGGCCCCGTCGTCGTCGAGGCGAGCGCGACGGTCGAACCCGGCGTCGTCATCGAGGGGCCCGCCCTGCTCCGCGAGGGCGCCGAGGTCGGCCCGAACGCGTACGTCCGGGGTGCGACGCTGCTCGGTCCCGACACGAAGGTCGGCCACGGCGTCGAGGTGAAGAACACGGTCGTCATGGCGGGGACGAACGTCCCGCACGTCTCCTACGTCGGTGACAGCGTCCTCGGCCCGGACGCGAACCTCGGCGCCGGCACGCAGGTCGCCAACCTCCGTCACGACGGCGGGGACGTCGAGACCGTCGTGAAGGGGGACCGGACGACGACCGGCCGCCGGAAGTTCGGCACCGTCGTCGGCCCGGGAGCGAAGACGGGGATCAACACCAGCCTCTATCCCGGGAGCGTCCTCCCGACCGACGGCCGGACCCGCCCCGGCGAGTCCTACCGCGGCCCGGAGTCGTCGTCCAGCGACGGCACGTGACCCCGGATGCCCGAATTCTTACCCCAATAACGCCGCCGAACGTATGGGCATAAGTACGGGCGGTGTCTCACCACGAGTAATGGTAGACCCGACCTCGGAGCTGGGTGAGGACGTCACCGAGGAGGACGCCCCGCGGTGTCGCACCTGCGGCGAGCCGATTCTGAACGACCCGCAACACCGCGTGATCACCTGGATCGAGGACGGCGAGGTCCGGAGCGCACACTTCTGTGACGAAACCTGCCGGATGGACTGGGACGGCGAGTGAGGAAAACGGGCGGAGGTGGCGTGCAGGGGACCACGAGCGCTTTTCCCTACCCAAGGTGACAGTCGGAGCCCCACCGCACGCCGTACACCCGTACGGTATGCGCTGTGGTAAGTCCTCCGCCGACGTGTACCCGACGCGTCGCGTCCCTCCGACGGGCGATCGCTCCGGAGGCTGACTGTCCGAACGGGGAACCGCTCGAGCCGAGGACGGCGACCGGTCGCCGACATCGTCGGGTAGGCTTATAATTCGGGCCCACCAGTCATCATCCATGACGGACGAGCCAGACCCGGAGATCGACACGCCGGTGAGCGAGATCATGACCTCGCCGGTCCTGACCGTGCCGGCCGATACGACCATCGCCGAGGCCGCGGAGACCCTCTCCGGCGAGGGGATCGGCTCGCTCGTGATCGGCGAGGACATCATCGATGGGATCATCACCGAGATGGATATCGTCGAGAGCGTCGGGAAGGCGATGGACCCCGAGACGACGACCGTGCAGGAGCTGATGTCGGACCCGGTCGTCACCATCCGCCCGGACGAGTCCGCACGCGTGGCCGGCGAACGGATGGGGTACAACGGCGTGAAGAAGCTGCCCGTCGCCGAGGACGGCCGTGCCATCGGCATCATCACTACGACCGACCTGGCGCTGTACCTGCCCCAGCTCCGGATCGACATGACGCCCCAGCCGGAGCCGGACATGGCCAAGGGCGAGTACGAGTAGCACGGGGTAACGGTTTTTCACCCGCCGGTCTAGCGGTGGATATGGACTTCGACCTGTCCGACGAGCAGCAGCAGATCCGCGAGGAGGTCCGCCGGTTCGGCGAGAACGAGATCAGGCCGCTCGCCCGGGAGTACGACCGCGAGGAGAAGTTCCCCCACGAGATCATCGAGAAGGGGGCCGAGATGGGGCTCACCGGGGCCCAGATTCCGATGGAGTACGGGGGGGCCGGCTACGACGCCCTGGACGTGGCGATCATCGTCGAGGAGCTCTACGCGGCCGACCCGGGGGTCGGCGGCTCGGTCCTCGGCACCGCGTTCGGGAGCGAGGCCATCGTCGGCTTCGGGACCGAGGAGCAGAAGGAGGAGTACCTCCCGCCGCTGGCGAAGGGGGAGGCGATCATGGGCTCGGCCATCTCGGAGCCGGACACCGGGAGCGACGTCTCCTCGGTCTCCACCACGGCCGAGAAAGACGGCGACGAGTGGGTCATCAACGGCAACAAGATGTGG
>PXRM01000034.1 GCA_003020985.1 Halobacteriales archaeon QS_4_70_19
AGGTCGGCGACGATGGATCGAGGAGTGCCCGGGGCGGGCTCCGAACCCGCGATCTCCGCATGTCTCAGGTGGAGGCCGGCGGGCCTCCGACACGCGGGGGACGCCGTGGTGTTACCCTATGAGTGCGGCGCTATGTCCAACTAAGCCACCCGGGCGCACTCTCGGGTAACCGGGTCGGCCTCTTGAACGTTCCTTTTCGTCGTCCGGGAGGGCAGCCGTCCGTGACGCCGGGCCCGTCCGGCCGTTCACGCCGGCGCGCCAGGAGGGGGAGCGGGGGTGGGTCACCCCCGGATTTATGCCGAATCCGGGGGAGTCTGAGACATGGACGTACCGGACCTCGTGGAGGGGGAGCTGGGCGGGGAGTCGGTACTCGTGTCGGTGGGTATCGGCGGCGACGACGGCGTCTTCCTCACGCCCGAGCGGACGCTCGTCTACCGGGGGGAGGGGCTGCTCAGCGACGAATCCGTGTCGGCCCACGAACACGGCTTCGACCGACTCGAACTCTCCGAGGGGCGCCGCCGCACCTCGTTCACACTGCACTACTACGACCGGGAGGAGTCGTTCGCCGTCGGGTCGAGCCACGCACAGGACGTGCTCCGGGCGCTGCTGGCCGCGCATCTCCGCTCGACCGGCGCGCTCGAGGAGGACGAACAGGCCCGCGGGGTCTACCGGTTCGACGAACTCACGCTCGTCGTCGGGACCGAGCGCCTCCTCAAGCACGTGGGCGGCGCGGTCTGGTCCGCCGAGTACGAGAGCTTCCCGTACGCCGGCCTGACCCGTCTCGAGTTCGAGGAGGGGAACCACGCGCTGCAGGTCGTCATCGCAGTGGAGCAACGACCCGAGCGGATCAAGGTGCACAACGACCGGGCGCCGGAGGTCCGGCGAACCGTCGAACAGGCCATCTTCGCCTTCCACGAGGTGGACTCGCTCCCGGCGCTCAACGAGACCGTCGCGCCCGAGGAGCCAGACGAGGAGTCCGCGCCCGCCGAGAACGACTACGCCGACAGCGGCATCGACTCGCTCCTCGACGACGAGCCGGCGGAATCGACGGGCTCGACGGCGGCCGGCGATACCACGACGGCCGCGACCACGACCGACACAGCGTCGGGGACGGCCGACGCCGACGCGACCACCGCCACCGACGACGCGGCGACCGACACGGCCGGCGCGGACGCTGCCACGACGGCCGATTCCGACACGGACGGGTTCGTCTCGGCGACGGACAAGGCAGTCCTCACCCGGCTGGAGACCCTGGAGGAGAAGGTGGACGAGCAGACGACCCTCATCGAGCGTCAGCAGGAGACCATCGAGCAACTGGTCGACGAGCTCCGGCGCGGCCGGTAGCCGTCATCCGGCGTCGGTCAGTCGCGGCGTCCGGTGACCTTCTCGATGCACGAGGACCCGAAGGGGCCCAGTTCGCCGGCCTCCAGCCGGACGAAGTGGCCGACTGAGAGCGACTTCCCGCAGCGCTCGCACTCGTAGTCGCCGGCCCGCTCGACCACCTCGCTCTCGAACGTGAGGAAGCGTCCGCTCGTCGGCTTCACCGCGTCGCCGTCGCGCTGGATGACGCCCCGCTTCTCCGCCTCCTCGATGATGGCCCGCGTCGTCGCGGGGTGGGTCGTGACCGTCTCGATGCGGTCGACCAGCTCGGCCAGCGACAGCTCGGCGTGCTCCAGGCGCTCCAGCAACTGGACGCCCAGCTCCACCGGGTCGGTCTCGTCCGCGCCGCCGCCCCGCCCGTCGGACATGGCGGAACGGCGGGCGGGCGCGGACGAAAAGCTATCGCCACACCGGGCGCGGCGGGACTGGCTCGACGTGTCGCCGGCCGATTCTAGATGGATTCTAGACGAACCTCACCTCAAGCACGACCGGAACCTGAAGAACCGGTTCCCGTGTCCGGCTCGCGTTCACGTCCATGCAACGAGCCGACCTCGCGGCCACGGTCCGCGCTCACCTGCCGGCCGTCGTCGTGGCCCTGTCGGCCGGTGCCGCGGCCGTCGCCGGGTCGTACGCCGCCGCCGGCTTCACCCCCGCCTACGTGGTGGCTCCGGTGGATAGCGTCGTCACACGGTACGTCCCGGGGGCGTTCGTCACCGTCGCCGTCCTGTTGCTGGGAGACCTCGGCGAGCAACTGAGCCTCCTCTCCGCGACCGCGCTGGCGGTAGTCCTGCTGGGGTCCCTGGCGGGGCTCGGGCGTGCCATCGCCCGGGAGGCCGGCGTGGGACCGCTCGCCGGGCCGTTCGCCGGCGTCCCGGTCTGGGCCGCGGCGACCGTCCTGACCGGCCGGCCGGTGCTCGCGCTGGGTGCGGGGCTGGCCGCGCTGTTCGTCGTCAGCATCGCGAGCATCGCGGGGCGGGTCGGCACCGACGACGTCGGTGCCGCCGACCGGCGACGTGTCGTGGGGAGCGCCGCGAGCCTGGCCGGCCTCGGTATCGCGGGCTGGCTGCTCGGGAGCCGGCGGGGGACGCTGGACGCGTCGGGAGCCGCCGCCGAGCCCGCTGGCGCCGGGGAGGTCTCCGTGGCCACCCAGCAGGCCCTCGCCGAGGCGTCCGAGAAGAGCTTCGACGTCGACGGGCTGGAGCCGCTCGTCGGCGAGGAGTTCTACGTGGTCGACGTCAGCTCCGTCCACCCGCAGACCGCGACCGACGAGTGGTCCCTGTCGATCACGGGTGCCGTCGGCGACGAGACGACGTTCGACTACGAGGACGTCACGCGCCGGGAGCCGGTCCGGGAGTTCTCCACGCTGCGCTGCGTGGGCGAGCAACTCAACGGGAAGAAGACCGACACGGCGCTCTGGACCGGCGTCCGCGTCGGCGACCTGCTCGCGGCGGCGGACGTGCCGGACCGCTGTTGCGTGATGGCCCACGGCGAGGACGGCTTCTTCGAGGAGTTCCCCGTCGCGGCGCTCCGGGAAGCACTGCTGGTCTACCGGACGAACGGGAAACCGCTCCCCCGGGACCACGGCGCCCCCGCCCGGCTGATCGTCCCCGGGCACTGGGGGGAGATCCACGTCAAGTGGGTGACCGAACTGGAGATCCTCGACGAACCCGCGGAAGGCTACTGGGAGCAGAAGGGCTGGCACGGCACCGGTCCCGCCAACACCGTCGCGAAGCTGTACGTCAACAGCGACCTCGACGACGGTCGCAAGCGGGTCGCCGGCCACGCCTACGCCGGGACGCGGGGCATTTCGCGGGTCGAGGTGTCGACGGACGGGGGGGGGGCGACCTGGAACGGGGTCGACCTGAGCGAGCCCCTGCCGGGGCGGTCGGTCTGGCGCCAGTGGAAGTACGAGTACGATCCCCCGGGGGGCACCCACGAAGTCGTCGTCCGGGCGACCGACGGGGAGGGGCAGCTCCAGCCGCGGGAGGCGTCCGGCCCCTATCCGAGTGGTGCAAGTGGCTGGGTCTCGAAGGAGGTGTCGTGATGGAGGAGTCCCTCTGGTACCTGCTCGCCGGGACGCGGGGCAGCGAGAACCGGGCGAGCATCGTGCGGGCGCTCGACGAGCAGCCCCGCAACGCCAACCGCCTGGCCGAGGCGGTCGACCTGGGGTACAACACCGTCCGCCACCACCTGGACACCCTCCGTGACCACGACGTCGTCGTCCGGAACGGCGACGGCTACGGCGCCGTCTACCGCCTCTCCGACCAGTTCGAGGAGCACCGGGAGGTCTACGAGCGCGTCGTCGAGGCCGCCGACCACCCCCTCCCGGACGGCAGCAACGCAGCGGAGGGTGCCGAGTGATTCCGCTCGCCTCGATGCCGTCGATGGCGCTGTGGCTCCTCGCGGCGACCGGCATCTCCGTGCCGAACGCACTCATGCTGGCCGCGCTCACGGCGGTCTGGGTCCGGAACTACCGGATCTTCGGCACACCGATGACCGCCGGGCTCGCCGCCTTCGGCGCCCTCCTCCTCGCGGAGAACCTCGTCGCCGTCTACTTCTACCTCTCCACCCGGATGCTCTACTCCGGCGACCCCATCGCCCAGCGGACGGTCGTCGTTCTCCGGGTGCTGGAGCTGCTGGCCGTCGGGTTCCTCACCTACGTGACCATGCAGTAGCGCTCGGAGGGATCGGTCAGAAGACGTATATCGGCCCTTCCACACACCCCCCACGTGCAGCGCGCGACGCGACGGCAACTGTTCGGGGTGGCCCTCTTCGGCGGGGTCGTGCTCGCGGCGGCGCTCCTCGCGTCGCCGAACACGGCCCTCGCCCGCCTCCACGCGCTGGCGGCCCGGCCGCTCCTGTTCGCGCCCGCGCTCCTCGCCGCGTACCTCTGCCGGCCGCTGGTCGCGTGGCCCATCAGCGCGCTCTCTGTCCTGCTGGGGTTCCTCTACGGGCCCGTCGCCATCCCCGTCGCGCTCGCCGGCGCGGTCGTCACGTGCACGCCCGCCTACCTGCTCGCACGCCGGACCGGCGACCGCGGGCTGTTCGGCCGGGCCGGCGACTCCGGCCGCCAGTTCTTCGCCGCCACCGGCGACGTCCGCGGCCTGGTCGGCCTCCGGCTCATGCCGCTGCCGCCGGACCCCGTCTCCTACGGCGCCGGTCTCTCCGGGCTCTCGCCCGGGCGATTCGCCCTCGGGACCGCGCTCGGCGAGCTGCCGTGGGCCGTCACGGCCGTCCTGCTGGGGGCCTCGCTGGAGACGCTCACCGTCGATGGGGTCGGGGCCGGCCTCCCGCTCGTCGTGGGACTCGCGGCGCTCGCCGTGCTGGTACTGGGGGGACCGCTCTACCGGCGGTGGCGCGAACGGCGTGGCTCGCCGGTCGAATAGCCGGGACAGTCCCGTCGGAACCTTGCCACCGACGAGACGCTCCAGCAGCCGTGCTGGATGCAGGGCGCGAGTCGGTCAGAAACAACCCCATCATCCCTGAAAGATCGATTTCACAGTCGGGGTTCCGGTGTCGGTGTGGTCCCCCCACCACGTCGATCAATCCTCCAGTGTCTCGGAGTCGGCCCTACTACTCTCGGGGCGGGATGCTCGGAGAGACGAGCAGGTACTGGAACGCCGGAAGTATGTCGAAGATATCCGCTGTCTCTCGCACCGACCCTGTCTGAGGACGGCGCCCACCCTCAGGCCCAGAAGGTGTCCGCGCAGTCCATGACGGTCCCGTGTTGCGGGCAGACGTACTTGCAGTGGCGCTTGTAGAGGTCCTCGCCACAGGTCGGACAGGTCGGCGGCCCGCTCATACGGTCACCTCGGCCGCCCGGTACCTCAATCCGGCGACCCACGACACGCCCGCCGGACGGAGATATCTGCGTGTTGTGCCTTATTTCCGAACGAACTTCACTGTTCGTGAGAAATTCGAACGGTAGAATACGAATCGGGAGAGTACGTCGGCTACGCCCTCAGCACTCCGACCAGCCGCAGGCCTCGCACGTCTTGCAGCCCTCGGAGAAGTAGAGGTTCATCCCGCCGCAGTCGGGGCACTCGGGGCTCTCGCCGGCCTCGATGAGCGACCGGGTGTCGGCGTCCGAACCGCCCTGCTGGGTCGCGGCGCCGGCGCCGCCGTCCGTCTCCGTCTCCGGCTCCGGCGTCGGCGGCTCGCTCTCGGGTTCGGCGCTGGTCGCGGCCTCGTCGCCCTCGACGGCCTCGTCGAGGCTGGTCTGCTTGGGGTACGGCTTGTCGATCTCGTCCTCGATGTAGCGGTCGAGCGCCGTCCCGATGGCGTCCGGGATGGAGTTGATCTGCTCGCCCTTGTCCCAGGCGACCTTCGGGCTCCGGGTGCCCCGGAGCTCGTCGACGATCTCCTCGGGGTCGACGCCCGCACGGAGCGCCGTGGAGATGACCTTCCCCAGCGCCTCCGTGAAGGAGTTCGTGTAGCCGCCGGAGTGGCCGATGTTGGCGAAGACCTCGAACGGCTGGCCCGTCTCGGGGTCCTCGTTGATGGTGACGTACAGCTTCCCGTAGCCGGTCTTCACGCGCTGGCTGACGCCGTGGAGCGTGTCCGGGCGGGGCTGCAGGTCGCCGAGCTCCGACTCGCTCGACTCCAGCAGGCTCGCGATGTCGGCCTCGGCCCGGGCGCGGACCTCCTCGTTCTCGAGGAAGGCCTCCAGCCCGCCGAACGCCTCGTCGACCTGCTCTATGATGGCGGCGGCGGCCTCGGACTCGTCCATGTCCGAGAACTCCGCGTTCTGCGAGCGCGTCGTGAGGACCTGCTTCGAGCGGGTGCCGTCACGGTAGACCGTGACGCCCTTGCCGCCGTTCGCGTAGATGTAGCGGTACACCTCGTCCATGTCCTCCTTCGTCGAATTGTTTGGGAAATTACATGTCTTGCTGATGGCCGAATCCACCCCGTCCTGGCAGGCACACTGCACGCCGGCGTGCTCCTTGCCGGTCAGGTCCGAGGTGACGACGAACAGCTCGCCGATGGCCGTCGGGACGGTCTCCAGCCCCTCCACCCCGTCGAACTCGTTGTTCGCCATCTGCTCTTTGGCCTCCTCCTTCACGGCCTCGACGTCGATGTCGTTGGCCTCCAGGGTACGGAGGAAGTAGTCGTCGAACTCGACGAGCATCTCGTCGCCCTGCACGTCGTCGGAGACGTTCTTGTAGTAGGCGACGTTGTAGATGGGCTCGGTTGTGCGTGACGAACCCGTCCGCCACGTAGGTGTTGTTCGACGGAACGGAGATGTCCTTGGTATAGGCCTTCTCCTCCGTCACGGTAGTGACCGTCGCGGCGTAGATGTCCGTCAGTCGACGCCCGTCAAGTTCGACTGTCTCACCTGTCTCAGCCTCGACATCACGGACGAGTTTCCGGGAGACGGCCCCGTTGATTAGTGACTGGTTGACGCGCTTCTTGATCGACTTGCTCACCTCGTCATAGCCGTCGAGTCCGCGGAGCACCTCGACGACGGCTGGTGGGTACGTGTCATTCTTGTACGACTGTGGTGTGAGTTCGATTTCCGTCGACTTCGTGATGAATCCGATCTGATCGAGGTATCGCTTGTCCTCGCGTTTGTTCGCCCCCCGAACGGCGTGTCGAGGACGGTCCCCGTAGTGATTCTCCATGTCGGCGGTTTCCAGCGTATCGCGGACGAACACACAGCCTAGGGACAGCAGGAGCGTCTGCACCTGATCGGCGAGCGTCGAGGAGACCGTCGAGAGTTCCACCTTTCGTGAGGCCGTCCCATCAGCTTCGAACAGTCCCCGAAGGAATGCCTTCGCGACGGCCGTGTCACCGCGGAGGACCGCCTCGGGAACGAACGCACTGGCGGCTCCTTCTCCCTCGTTGCCGGACGCTTTCGTCCAGCCGTTGTCTTCGAAGTACCGGGACAGATGGCGGCCGCCGAACGTGAGCATACGGCGACTGTCACGGTCTTCGACCGTTGGGGTAACGCCGAACAGCGACTCACCAAGTTCCCGGAGGTGCTCGTCGAGTTCGGTCGCTTCCGACTCGACGACGAGTTTGACACCGACCTCTTCGTGAACGTATCCGTCCCCCGTGAAGTAGCCGAGGAACTCGGCCAGTTCCGGCGTCATCCGCTCGGGGAGCCGGAGCCGCTTGTCCGTGTTGTGGTAGTAGTTCTCCCGCTCGGTCGTATCGAGTCGGAGCCGTTCCCCGGACCCGAACGTGTTCCGCTGCATGACGATGCGGTCACCGGGCTCGAACTCGTCGGCCTCCTTCCAGGCGTATTCGCCGTCCTCGGTGATCGTTCGGAAGCGGTGATCCGGCGTGGCGGCGACGCTGAACCCGCCCTCGGTTTCGACCCGCCGAACGTCAGCGAACCCGTTGTCGTAGACCGCTGTGGCAGCCTTGGTTCCGCCGTCCGTCGAGACGCCGACATCGATCTCGGACCACTGTTCGAACTCCGCAGTCGTGTCGTCCAGGTCCTTGATCGGCCGGAGCCCCTCGTCGGTCGAAACCAGCGAGTTCTCTTCGACACAGCCGGTGGGCGCGATCGTCGTCGTGTTGTGGTTCCGGATGGGGAACCCGTCCGCCCACTCGTCGGCGTCGAGCCCGGTATGGTGCTCGAACCAGTCGCGGTACTCCGTGGGGTCCGCGTACTTCGATCTCTCCCACTCGTCGAAGCTGCCCCGCTCCTGGGCGAGCTCGTGGCTGGCCCACTTCGAGTCGTGGTTGATCTTCATCATCACCTGCCGGGCGATCTCGTTGGCCTCCTCGCTCCCGTAGCGCACCCCGAGCTGGACGTACAGCTGCGCGAGGCCCATGATGCCCAGCCCGATCTTCCGCATCTCGCGGACCTTCTCCTCGATCTCCGGGACCGGGAAGTCCGACATCGTGACGACGTTCTCGAGGAAGCGCGTGCCGAGTTCGATGCGGCGCTCGAACTCGCCGATGTCGAGCGACTCCGCGAGGAACGCCTCGACGCTGTCCTCGAGGGACTCGTCGTCCGGCCGGTCGTCCTTGAAGACGCGCCAGTCCGGCGCCTCCTTCGCGGCCAGCGTGGAGAGGTTGATGTGCCCGAGGTTGCAGGCCTCGTACTCCTCGAGCGGCTGTTCACCACAGTTATGTACCACTACTCCGTTCCCAACGAAAGAATGGGTATCTGGCTCGTTCAAATCATACACTTGTTCATTACTACTGTACTCGACCGACTCAACTGTCGCCGTGAACTCCTCCGAGTACGGCCCGCGTGTGTACGAATCGATATGCGATTCGAGCTGCCGCTGCTTGTCCTCTCGGAGGAACCCGATTTCGTCGCGGAACCTGATCAGGTTATCCTTCGATATCACTAAATCGTGGAAACCCTTGGTTTCGTACGTTTTCGTTCCCCCGTTGCCGTCGGATAATTCTCTTTCGCCCGGAGGCTTCCGGTTCTCGTAGATTTGGCTGGCGATCCCGAAATTGAGCAGGAGCTGCTGTGTCTGCTCGAGTAGTTCGAGTTCGGAACTCGCGAGCCGTACCGTTCGACCGTTATCCTTGTTCCCCTGCACGCTCCCGTCGGCGGTGAAGAGTGCCTGCAGGAAGCCCCGAGCCATCTCCTCGCTCCCGCGCATGACGGCGTCGGGAACCTGATGCTTCTGCTCCGTGAGTCCGAACTGCTCGGCCATCTCGTAGAGGCGTGCCGAACGGACGCGCTGCTCGGTAGCCTGGGCGCCGCAGTAGTCGTCGTCGCGCGAGATATCGCTGACGCCGACCTCGTAACCGGCGTTCCCGACCGGCTCGCGGACGACCTCGTTCAGGTCGTTCGCGAGCGACTGTGAGATATCCGCATCCTCGTCGTAGAAGTTGAGGACGGCACGTTCCTCGCCGTGCTTGAGATGCCCATCGCCGACGGTCCACCCGAGGACGCGGCCCTCGGCGGCGGAACCGTGCTGGCCGAATCCACCCTTCCGATTCTGGATGTGAACGGCGTCACCGGCGTCGAGGTTCCGGGCCTCAACCCAGCCGTTGACGGTCATGACGCGGTGGTCGGCGGTGAGACGGAGGCTGTACCCCTCCTCCGTCGTCAGTTCGTATACGTCCTTCTCGCCCGTTTTGTAGACGCTACTGGCCTCTTTGATGCGGTCGTCGTGGAGCCGTCCGTCGACGACCACGTCCCGAGCGATACCCTGCTCGTACAGTTCCTCGGCGGGAACGAGCCCGTTCCCGGTGCTGATGAGTGTCTCCCCCGTGACACAGGGGTTCGTCGCGAGGATGCGGTGGTCCGGGTGCTCCTCGACGTCGAACGAGTGCTGCTTGTTCACCCGCTCGAGGTAGATGACGCCCGGCTCGCCGTTCTCGTGGGCGCCGTCGACGATGCGGTCCCAGATGAGTTCGGGGTCGATGGTGAGCTCCTCGCCGGGCTCGACGTGCTCGCCCAGCCCGTAGCGGGAGTACATCTCCTTCGTCTCCTCGGTGGCGATGTGGGGCTCGCCCGTCCGCGGGCTGGTGAAGGTGAACGCCTCGTCGTTCTCTAGGGCCTCCATGAAGTCGTCCGTGACGCCGACCGAGATGTTGAAGTTCGAGAGGTGGCCCTCGACGGCGTTCCGGAGGTGCTTGGGGACCTTCCCGTTCTCGTCGATGAGTTCGCGGGCCTCCTCCAGCGCCTCGGAGAAGGAGGTGTATGTGAAGTCGTCGGGGTCGTTGAGGCGCAGGGTGTGGGCCAGCGAGACGTCCTTGTTCTTCGCGTGGATGAACTCGATGACGTCCGGGTGGGAGACGCGCATCACGCCCATCTGGGCGCCCCGCCGGGCGCCGCCCTGGGCGATGGTCTCGCAGTTGTGGACCACGACGTCCTCTGCGACGTAGGTGTGCGTGCCGGCGACTTCGGCGTTGTACACCGGTCCCTCGTATGAGATGCGTTCGATCTCGTCGATCGGGACGACCTCGTGTCCGTGCGCCTGCTTCGTTCGATCGACTGCGCGGAAGTCGTCCGGGACCTCGTCGAACAGCCGCTCCAGCGGTGTCCCGAGCGCGGTACTGACGCTGGCGCTCACCCGGTACGTGGGCTGTCGATCGTCGGGTGTCCGGCTGTGTCGAGAGAACTGGACTCCACAGCGGAGCCCGGCCTGGAACACCCAGTCGATGATCTCCTCACAGACCAGCTGTAGCCGGACGCGCTGGCTCTCGCCGCGGGTCTGGAGCGTGCCGTCACCGTCGAACAGCGCCTCGATGACGCGTGCCTGCGTCTCGACCGGGGCGTCCCAGAGGAACTCCGGAACGTGCTTTTGGCTCGCGCCGGTCCCGAACAGCCCTTCGACGAGCTGTGCGAAGCTCGCGCTTTCAGCGTGGACGACCCGGGTGTTCCGGTCCTCGACGACCTCGACGCGCGAGGGAACGTCGAAGGCACCCAGCGCATCCCGAATCTCGGCCGCCGCAGCGGTCTCGTCAGCGTGAAGCGTGAACGTCACCTCGTCCGGAATCCCGCGACGGTAGACCACACATCCCTCGGCGAGATACCAGCCCGCGACGGTGGCGAACGCCTCCATCGAGACCTCCGTCGATATCGGTGCCGGACGCGGTCCCTCGTCTGCGCCGTAGTGCTCGCGGTTGATCACCGTCCCGCCATCGGTGAACGCCAGTGGGCCGGACGCGACCGTCGAGAGGTCGAGCGTGTCGTCGAGCGTGAGGCCGTTCTCCGTCGCTGAACTTCCGAGGACGAGCAGATCGTTCTCCGTCAGGTCGGCGGCATCGACCCACTCGAACCCGTCGTCACGCGCGACCTTGAACGGGTGTTCGGCCGTGGCCCGAATCGGCTCGTCGAGACGTTCCGGGACGACCTCGACGAGTTCCTCGTCGACTTGCCGTTCCATCGTCTCGACGACCTGTTGTTCGTGGCCCTCCTCGTCGATCACGAGATCACCCTCCCGAACCGTCTCGATGGGACGCTGCCCGCCGGGAGTGAGAACGTCCGTCCCCGGCGGGAAGCACATCTGGTCGAACGTCTCCATGAACGTCATCGGGCCGCTGGCGATTCCCCCCGTGGAGCCGACCGGGTCGCCGAACGGACGGAGCTGCCAGAAGGCGTAGCCCATCCCGCCGCCGCTGTTGTGTGAGACGAGCCCGTTCGCGACGTACTCCGGGTCGTCGGCGACCGTCACGTCGTAGACGGTGTCCTCGCCCGCATCTTCGATAGCGACGACGGACTGCTCCCAGGTGGTACCGTCGACGCGACCGACGTTCGCGGAGCGGGTCTCGCTCTCGGCGAGCGCGGTACGGAGCGTCTCGGTCCGGTCATCGAGGAAGCCGACACGCTCGGCGAACGGCGCCAACCCCTCGCGACCGACGGGGGCGACGGAGGCGTAGTCCCGGTCCTCGTTCGCCCAGTCCCACCGGTTCGCGGGGATGCCCACACCGAGCATGAGCTGGACGACATCGTCGATCAGTTCGTCGGAGGCGCTGTAGAGTCGGGGATACTTCCCCTTGATCAGGGTGCCGTCGGCAGTGAACAGCCCACGGAGGAAGCCGGCGGCGACGGAGCGGTCACCCCGCTCGATGGGCGCTGGAACCCGCGCCCCGGTCGAGGACGGCCTGGCGTCGCCGAAGTTGGCGAGCCACCAGCGCTTGATCTCGTGACTGTGGACGACGGCCTCGTAGCAGCCGTCCGCCCAGGTCCAGTCGACCCCGGTGTCGAACAGGTCACGGACCCGGCGGTCGAGCGTCTCGAGAACCGACTCCCGCGAGACGTGGAAGCGGATGCCGTCCTGATGAACGGAGCCGTCACCGATCCAGAGCCCGACCAGCTCGGCCAGATCATCGCTCAGCGTCTCGGGCTGGCTCACTGTCTTGACCGGGCGGCCGTTCGTCTCCATATCGCGGGCGCGGCGGAGACTTCCGACCGTCGCGGCGGCCACACCGAGTTCCTCGGCGATCTCGTTATCCGTGCGACCCGCGTCGTGAAGCGATTCGAACGCGTCCTCGTCGAAGGTCCGGCCCTTCGAGCGACCGCCCTGGCCGTTCGGCGAGAGCCCGAGTTCGTCGGCTCGTCGGCGCTGAACGGTCGACGGGGAGGCATCCAGGCGCTCGGCGATCTCGTAGTCCGAGAGTCCCTCGGCGTGAAGGCTCTCGATGGCCTCGTTCGAGACGGTCCGGGCGTCCGCCCAGCCGGCACCGCTCGGCACCGTCTCCAGCGACACCGTCCGGTCCGCCTCGGCCAGCCAGCCCAGACGAACCGAGACGGTGTCGCCTTCGGACACGTCGTCCAGTTCCGTCCACTCACCGTTCACCAGCAAGCGGTGGTTCGGCGTCCCAGCGAGTTCGATGCCGCTCTCGGTTTCGAGCCGCCGCGTCGGGGCATCGTCGTACGCGTGGACCTCCTCGACGCGTTTCGTCCGATAGCCCTCGCTATCACGCTGGACGATTTCGTCACCCGGCTCCACGTCCGCGATGGAGACGGTCCCAACATCTGCGACACGAACCGTGGCGTCGGCGGTCAGGCACTGGAACACCTCGGCGGCCTCCTTCGCGGTCTGGTGGATGTCCGTGAGGTCGTCACCGGGCGAGTCGACGAAGCAGGCCGAGAGCTGCTGGAGCTCGTCGCCGGCGTTCATCAGCGTCGGCGAGTTCGGGATGAACGAGAGCTGCTCCATCAGGTCCTGGAACTCGCCGGCCGTCGCCTCGACGTGGTCGCGGATCCCGTCGGGGAGTTCGGGAACGAGCGTCTCGTACGCGAACTTGTTGACGTTGTGGACGTCGAGGGTCGTCTCCGCGTCGTCCGCGGCGGTCGTGCCGGCACCGTCTCGCGGGCTCTGCCCGAGACCTCCTCGGCGAGTTCGTCGCGGCGCGGGTGGTCCGGCTTCAGCAGGTCCGGCGTGACCGTCACCTCCACGTCGCGGCGCTCGGCCTCGAAGACGGCCTCGGCGAGTGCGATGTTGCGCGCGACCCGCTGGAAGAGGTCCTCCTGCTCCTCGACGAAGTTCCCGTCGGCGTCCTTCTTGAGGTAGCGCGCCGGTAGGATGTTGTGGTAGGCGTTGCCCGTGAGTCGCTCCTCCATCGTGTCGCCCTCCGTCCGCTTGACCGGCAGGACGACCTCGTCGGCGTCGACCTCTGGTGTCTCCGAGCTCATCGCTATCGCCCCCCTTCTCCGAGAGTGAGATCCGAATGCTGTATCATGATGGTGTGTTGTCGCTCCCTACCGAATAACCCTCGGTAGCACGGGCGTCTGTCGGACGTCTGACGTTCCACTGTCGGCACTGTCCCGACGGACTGTGATGGATTCGCGCGGGTGTCCGCGCGACACGACCTGTGCTGACTCCCCCTGAACTAATAACCGTAGGCATACCGGAGTGGAAGTGAAACTCGAACCGCGAGAATCGCCCGACGAGAGCGTGATTTCGACTGGAAGTGACGGGGGGTTGGAGAGCGTACCGGTTCGGCCGACACGTTTACCTCGACAGGCCATCTGGTGGCTCGTATGCTCCCCGGCCTCACGCCGCTGCAACTCGGGCCACTCGCGTCCCCGGTGGGACTTATCGGTGCACTGATAGTCGTGCTACTCGCCATCGTGGTCGTCCGGTTCGTCCTCAAACTGGCCGTCCGCATCGCCATCATCGCCGGCGTCGTCGTGGCCGTCCTCTGGTTCCTCGGCCTGGCCGGCCCGCTCCGGAGCCTCGTGGGCACGGTGGGGGTGACCCCCGGGCTCCTGGGCGTCTGACGGCCGACCGACGGTACCCAATACATATCAGTGGAGGTGGCCTGCTACCGGGCATGCCCCGGGAGAGCTACCAATCGCAGCTGGAACAGCTCCGCGAGGACGTCCTCTACATGAGCGAGATCGTGACGGAGCGGTTCCGGAGTGCGCTGTCGGCGCTCGAACGGCGCGACGAGGAGACCGCCTGGGAGGTCATCGAGGGCGACGACGAGATCAACCAGCTCTACCTCGAACTCGAACAGGACTGCATCGACCTGCTCGCCCTCCAGCAGCCGGTCGCCAGCGACCTCCGCTTCATTGCCGCCTCGTTCAAGATCATCACGGACCTCGAACGGATCGCCGACCTCGCGACCAACATCGGCGACTACACCCTCGAGGCCGGCGAGGAGCGCTACCCCGACGTCGACGTCCAGGGGGTCGGGGACGACGTGCTCGAGATGGTCAAGGAGGCAATGGCCGCCTACGCCGAGGAGGACCCCGCCCTCTGCCGGGCGGTCGCGGCCCGCGACGACGAGGTGGACGCCCAGTGCGAACGCGCGTCCGACGAGATCGTCCGCAGCCTCATCGAGACGGAGCTCGACGACCCCGAACACACCGACGCCGAGGCGCTCATGGACGACGTCTCCCGCCTCCTGCTCACCATCCGCGACCTGGAACGCGTCGGCGACCACGCCGTCAACATCGCCGCCCGTGCGCTGTACATGATCGAGAACGACGACGAACTCATCTACTAGAGCCTCTTTCGCGCTCGGGTGTCCCCGGCGCGCCCTTCGAGCGCGCTTGCGGGCACCGACTGGCCGGTATTGCCGGCCAGCTGTTCGTTCGTCGGCTCCGCCGACGTACCACCCGCGGTCATGGAATCGCGGAGCGGTTCCACGGGCAATCAAAACGCGCCGCGTTCTGATGACGCAAGAAACGTTCAGAGAAAGGGCTGCTGGCTCGCTGCGCTCGCGCGTATGCAGAACGCCTATAGAATAGATAACACCCACATATACTATAAATAGCGGATAATCATCAAATGTCCGCCCCTATATCAGAATAATGTGGGAACAGTGAGCTTATTCGAGGTTCAACCGCGGTAGAACCTCGCCTGCTCCCTGGCGCCCTGCAACGGTCCAATATGGGGGTTGTGGGACAACGCTGATTTAGCGGCCGTTCCTACGGCGTCGCATGACGGACGACGACCCCGACGGCACGCCCTGGTCCGACCGCATCGTCGGGGCACGGATGGCCGTCGACAGCGAGTTCTCCGACGAGGTCGACCGGTCCGTGTTCTCCCGGCAGGAGTGGGGACTGGTGATGACCGCCGTCGAGTTCGACATCGAGAACGCAGCCGACGATGGGGCGGCCGAGCTGGTGGCGAACACCGACAAACTGCGCGACGTTCTGCCCGAGCTGGAGCGCGCCCGCGAGGCCCAGGCAGCGATGGCTGCCGGCCGGAAACCCGACGACGGGGGCGGCGGCCTGCTCGACAACGTGAAAGACGCCCTCGGGTTCGGCGGCAACAGCGCCGAGGAGATCGACGAGGAGCAGCTCCGGGAAGCCAGGCGACTGGCCGACGCCTACGCGCAGGAACTCCAGGCTTACCTCGAGTCGAACGGTCGCTGGGCGGAGCTCCGTGCGGCCTACGTCGAACAACACCGGTAACAACGGCGGTCGCCGGCCACGCTTCTGACGCTCCGCATACGCGCGAGCGAAGCGGGTGCGCTTCACCGCCGACGGCCGGAGTCCTCGCGAGCGCAGCGAGCGAGGACCGAAGGCGCTGGTGAGCGAGGAAACCCGAGGCGTCAGAAAGCTTGTCTAGAGCCGTTCCAGCACCGCCGCCGTCACGTCCTCGGTGGAGGCGTCGCCGCCGAGGTCCGGCGTTCGGGGGCCGTCGGCCAGCACGTCCTCGACGGCCGCGTGGACCGCGGCGCCCGCGTCGTCGTAGCCGAGGTGCTCCAGCAGCATCGCCGCCGAGACGATGGTCGCGGCCGGGTTGGCGACGCCCTGGCCGGCGATGTCGGGGGCGGTGCCGTGGACCGGCTCGAACAGCGCGTTCTCCGGGCCGACGTTCGCGCTGGGGAGCAGGCCCAGGCCGCCGACCAGCCCCGCCGACAGGGCAGCCGGGTCGCGAACGCGTCCATCAGCACCTCCTCCGTCTCGACGCCGCGGTCGTCGGCGACCCGGACGACCGCGTCCCGGAAGCGGCCGTCCGTCTCGCGCATCACGTTCGCCTTGTGGGCGACGTGGAAACCGTCAACGTCCCGCTCGGCGGTGTAGTCGCAGGCGAAGCGGGCGAGCCGCTCCGAGGCGGAGGTGGTCGTCACGCGCGTCAGCGTCGAGAGATCGTCGGAGAGCCGGTCCTCGTGGCCGGCGTAGACGCCCTCCGTGTTCTCGCGGAGGAAGACCACGTCCGTCTCCGGGCGGAGCGCGTCCACGCCCGGGTACGCCCGGGCGGGCCGGACGTTGACGGACGAGTCGACCGCCTCCCGAAGCGGGAGGATGACGTCGGCCGCCGTCTCGCCGGCCGCGCCGAACAGCGTCGCGTCGGCGGCCGCCACCGCGTCGTACGTCTCCCCCGGGAGCGCCTCGCCGGTCTCGGCGAGCACGTCGTCGCCGGCGTCCGCGCGCGTGAACGTGAAGTCGGCGCCGACGGCCTCCAGCACCTCGACTGCGGCCGGCACGACCTCCTGTCCGATGCCGTCACCCTCGATGACGACGATCTCGTCTGTCATGCCCCGGGATGGGCGGGGCCGGCGAAAGAGGGTGTCGGTCCGCGTGAGCGGCAGTCTGACCCCAGTCGATGCCAGGCTCCCGGAGACATACACCTCCCTCGAAGACGTGGTGGGCGAGATGATTGCACCCCCCGTCAGTGGAATCACCGTGCTCCACGGCGAGGACGACGCGGCGTTCGCCGACCTGGCCGGCGACGTGCTCGACCTCGTCGCCGACGACATGACGGTCACGACCGCCCCCGATGCGGACGCGGCACTGGAGCGATTCGGCGAAGACGGGCGACGCCGCTACGCCGACGACGCCGCCGTCGAGTTCCTGAAGACGGACGGGGTGATCGACCTGGTCGACGAGCCGATGACCGAATTCCTCCACCCGGACGATCAGGAACGAGCCGTGGAACGGTTCGAAAGCCCCATCAGGGAGGTCGAATCCGCTCCGGAGATCGAGTACCGAATCCGGAAGTCGAGGGCACGACGAAGCGGGTGACCCTCGTCCGTGCCAGGCCACCACCGGGGCGAGACGGTCGCACAGGTCGTCGTCCGGACGAGCGAGTAGGCCGTCAACTGCCCGCTCGTCGCGTCACGACGCCCCGCCCCCACCGGACCGCGACACCGCCACCGAACGCAAGCGCGCCGAGCAGCACCGCGAACGGCATCCAGAACTCCCATGAGCCACTACCGCCGAACGAGAGGATCAGCGCGACGGGCGCGCCGCGCTCCTCGTAGGCGAACAGCCACGCGTAGTAGGTAAGCCGCCCCAGCACCGGCCCGAGCACGAGCGCGGCGCTCACGACGAGCCCGCTGTTCCGGTAGGCCCACCACCCCGCCAGCGTGACCCCGGCGAGCACCCCACCCGGTTCGAGGACGGCCCCCAGCCCCGGCATCGCGGGGAGTTCCCCCAGGAACGAGCCGCCCAGCACGAGGGCGTACAGCCCCGTCGCGACCGTGGCGCCCTCGAGCGACCGGACGCGGTCGACGCCGACGATCGCGGCACGGAGGTCGACCTCCATGCAGGGGACCGCTCCCGCCGGCAGAATAATCCTGACGGTAGTTCAAACAACCGTCGTGCGAGGCGCATAACGGATATAAGTGCCAGGCAAATATTTTGTATCGACTACTGGACGCAGAACCAGGCAGTTCGAGGAGAGCTAGCGCGGAAACGGGGAACGAGCCTCAGTCGCTCCCGACGTACGGCAGGTCCGCGGCCGTCTCGGCGATGGCCTGCTCGTTGGCCTTCATCAGCGCGGTCGTGTCCCAGATGCCGTCGACCAGCGCCTTCCGCTGGGCGTCGTCGACGGAGACGCCGATCTCCTGGCCGCCGTAGGCGACCGTCTCGGCGGCCACGTCGACCTCGATCTCCCCGTCGGGGTTGTCGTCGACCCACTGCTGCAGGTCGTCGATCGTCTCGTGATCCGCCGTGACTGTGGGGATGCCGAGCGCGAGGCAGTTGCCCGCGAAGATCTCGGCGAAGCCCTCGCCGATGAGCGCGTCGATGCCCCAGCGCATCAGCGCCTGCGGGGCGTGCTCCCGGGAGGAACCACAGCCGAAGTTGTTGTTGACCACCATGACGTTCGCGTCCTGGAACCGCTCCTCGTTCATGGGGTGGTCCTTCTCGTTGTCGGCGTCTACGACGGCTTCGCCGTCTTCTCGTGGGCTTTGCCCGCTCGAACGGTCCGAGGCGCTTCGCGCCTCGCTATCTTCTCTCTGCGACTCCTCCGGAGTCGCGCTGTCGAACCGCTGGTCGAAGAAGGAAAACTGGCCCAGGCCGTCGAACGTGACGACCTTCATGAACCGCGCGGGGATGATCTGGTCGGTGTCGATGTCGTTCCCGCGGATGGGGATGCCGGTCCCCTCGACGTGGTCGACCTCGGGGATCTCCTCGGTGGGGTCGCTCATGCGACCACCTCCAGCGCGTCGCGCTGTCGGGGTCGCATGGGGCGCTCACGGGTCGCTCCGCTCCCCGTCTGCTCGCGGGCCATCGGCCCGCTCGCGTGGTCCGAGGGACGCATCGCGTCCGTCGCTATTCGCCTGTCCGAGACGCGTAGCGTCTCGCTTCTCATGCCGGCTGCACCTCTTTCAGGTCGCGCACGTCGGTCACCTCGCCCGTGATGGCCGCGGCGGCCACCATCCGGGGGTTCATCAGGACGGTCCGTCCGTCCTTGCTGCCCTGCCGGCCGACGAAGTTGCGGTTGGAGGAGGAGGCACACGCCTCGTCACCCTCGAGCTGGTCCTCGTTCATGCCGAGACACATCGAGCAGCCCGCGTTCCGCCAGTCGAAGCCGGCCTCGCGGAAGATATCCGCGAGCCCCTCCTCCTCGGCGGCGCGCTGGACGCGCTGGCTGCCGGGGACGACGAACGCGCGGACGTCGTCGGCGACCTGTCGGTCCTTCACGATGCGGGCAGCCCGGCGCAGGTCCGGGAGCCGCGCGTTCGTACAGGAGCCCAGAAAGGCGACGTCGACGTCGTACCCCTCCATCGTCTCGCCGGGCTCGACGCGCATGTGCTTCTGGGCGCGCCGGGCCGTGTCCTGCTTGTCCCCGGGCAGGTCCTCCGGCGCCGGGATGGGGTCGTGGATGCCGACGCCCTGTCCGGGGGTGGTCCCCCAGGTGACGACGGGGTCCAGCTCCGAGGCGTCGATGGTGACGACGTCGTCGTACTCCGCATCGTCGTCGCTCCGGATGGACTCCCAGTACGGCTTCAGCTCGTCGAACTCCCCGGGGTTCGCCCGGAAGTAGTCCGTCCCCTCCAGCCACTCGTAGGTGGTCTCGTCCGGGTTGACGTAGCCCGCGCGGGCGCCACCCTCGATGGACATGTTGCAGATGGACATTCGGCCCTCCATGTCCAGGTTCTCGATGGCCTCGCCGGCGTACTCGTAGACGTAGCCGACGCCGCCCTCCGTCCCGAGCCGGCGGATGATCTCCAGGACGATGTCCTTGGCCTCGACGCCCTCGCCGAGTTCGCCGTCGACCTGGATCTTGCGGACCTTCTGCTTCTCCATCGCGACCGTCTGGGTCGCGAGCACGTCTCGAATCTGCGAGGTCCCGATGCCGAACGCCAGTGCGCCGAACGCGCCGTGCGTCGAGGTGTGGGAGTCCCCACAGACGATGGTCCTGCCGGGCTGGGTGATGCCCTGCTCCGGCCCGATGACGTGGACGATGCCCTGGTTGCCCGTCGTGGGGTCGTCGAACTGGATGCCCGCATCGCGGACGTTCTCCTCCCGTTCGGCCATCATCTCCTCGGCGGCGTCGTCGCTGTACGGGCGCGACTGGTCCGCCGTCGGGACGATGTGGTCGACCGTGGCGTGGGTCAGGTCCGGCCGCGCGACCTCCAGGTCCCGCTCCCGGAGCATGCCGAACGCCTGCGGGCTCGTCACCTCGTGGATGAGGTGGAGACCGACGAACAGCTGGTCCTGCCCGTTCGGCAGGGTCGTGACCCTGTGGCGGTCCCAGACCTTGTCGTAGAGCGTCCCCTGGCTCATCTATTCTCCTCGCGGCCCTCGTGGCCGCGCTCGTACACCGCGTTGGTTCCCTCGGTGTCGCCGGGCGGCGTGTGCGCCACGTCCTTCAGTTCCTCGGGCTCGGCCTCGCCGCCGTCGGTGGCGGGCTCGCCATCGGCGGTCGCGTCGGCGTTGGCCTCGCGTTCGGGGTCGCTGCCCCCGTCCGCGGCGATGGTGCGGCCACGGTCGTACGTCTGCGTGGCACCGAACGCCTCGTTCGTGAAGGGGTTCGTGTGGCTCAGCTCGCCCAGCGTCTTCGGTGCGGTTTCGTCCTCGCGGGCGTGGCCCGCTGCGGTTTCGTCCTCGCGGGCGTGGCCCGCTGTGGTCTCGTCGGTGGGTGTGTCCTCTGTCATTGGTGTCTAGTCGTCCGCGGGTGTCTCGGCTGTCTCCTCCTCGGTGTCCTCGCTCCACGCGAACAGCGCGCGGAGGTTCTCGCCGACCTCCTCGATCTCGTGGGTCTTCTCGGCGTGTCGGAGCTGCGTGTAGGAGGGGCGGTTCGCCTGGTTCTCGTTGATCCACTCGCGAGCGAAGGTGCCGTCCTGGACCGCCTCCAGGACCGCCTCCATGTTCTCGCGGGCGTGCTCGTCGACGACCACGTCGCCGCGCGTGAGGCCGCCGTACTCGGCGGTGTCGGAGACCGAATCCCACATCCCGCCGAGCCCGTCCTCGTACAGCAGGTCGACGATGAGCTTCAGCTCGTTCAGGCACTCGAAGTAGGCCATCTCCGGCGAGTAGCCGTCGTCGACGAGCGTCTCGTACCCCTGCTTGACCAGGGAGGTGACGCCGCCACAGAGGACGGCCTGCTCGCCGAACAGGTCGGTCTCCGTCTCCTCGCGAAACGAGGTCTCGACGACACCCGCGCGGGTGCAGCCGATGGCCTTCGCGTACGCGAGCCCCAGGTCGTGGGCGTCCCCGGTCGCGTCCCGGTAGACGGCCAGCAGCCCGGGGGTCCCCTCGTCGTTCTCGTAGTTCCGCCGGACGAGGTGCCCCGGGGACTTCGGGGCGACCATCGTCACGTTGACCTCCTCCTTGGGCTCGATCTGGCCGTAGTGGACGTTGAACCCGTGGGCGAACTGGAGGGTGTCACCCGGCTCCAGCTCGTCCTCGATCTCCGCGTAGACGGCGGGCTGGACCGTGTCCGGGACCAGCACGCTCACCACCTGGGCCTCGCTGGCGGCGTTCTTCGGCGTCATCACGCGCAGCCCCTCGGCCTCGGCGGCCCCGCGGGAACTGGACGATTTCCGCAGCCCGACCATCACGTCGATACCCGACTCGTGCAGGTTGAGCGCGTGGGCGTGGCCCTGGCTCCCGTAGCCCAGCACGGCGACCGTCTTCTCGGCCAGCACGCCGAGGTCGGCGTCGTCGTCGTCGTAGACCGTCGTCGTGAACTCCTCGTCGTCCGGGGTCTCGTCGGTGCTCATTCGTCTCCCTCCTCGGGACCGGTCCCTTCGGTGCTCGCGGTCCCGTCAGTATTCGCCTCCGTCGACGCCGCGTCGCGCTCGTTCGCGGGCGCCGAGACGGGCGAGGAGCGGTTGGCCGGCGCGTCCACGGCGGCCTCCCGGTTGGCCGGCGCCGTGACGGCGGGCCGGTCGTACTCCGGGTCCGGGGCGTCGGCGTCGTTCGCCGGCGCGGTCACCGCGGGCTCGTCGGCGTCCGTGCCGGACGAGGGCCGGGCGGTGTGCCCGTCGCCACTCCCGTCCGTGACGGCGATGGCGTCGTTGGGGGCGGTGGCCGTCTCGCCGCGGGCGAGCGCGGCCTGCCCCGTCCGGGCGATCTCCCGGATGCCGAACTGCTCGTAGGCGTCGATGGCGTCGTCGATCTTCCCCTCGTCGCCGGTGATCTGGACCGTGATGGTCCGGGGACCGGCGTCGAGCGTAGTGCCGTCGTACATCCCCGTGATGGCGTGGACCTTGTCCGGCTCCTCGCCGTTCACCTTCAGCAGCACCAGCTCGCGGGTGACCGGCTGGCCGTCCAGTTCCCGGGCGCTCACGACCGGGACGAGCTTGCTCAGCTGCTTCTCGATCTGGTCGACGTTCGGGTCCGGCTCCTCGACGACGATGGTGATGCGGGAGTAGTCGTCCTCCTGCGTGGGGCCGACCGTCAGCGACTCGATGTTGAACTGACGCCGGCTGAACAGGCCCGACACCCGCGACAGCACGCCGGGCTCGTTCTCCACCAGCGCCGTGATGACGGTCCGCCGGGGGTCGTGCTCGGCCTCCGCCTCGGGGTCGATGCGGATACCCTGGGCGTTCCGTCGGCCGGTCGGCCGCATCCGCTCCTCCGGCTCCGGGCCGCGCAGGCCGCCCTTCCGGTCCTCGGCCTCGCGCTCCGCGCGGGCCCGGGACTCGATCTCCTCGCCGCTCATAGCTGGTCCTCCGACAGCGCGAACTGTCCGTTGTCGCCGCCGCTCGGGACCATCGGGTAGACGTTCTCCTCGGGGTCGATGTGGACGTCGACGACGCTCGGGCCGTCGTACGCCAGCGAGTCCTCGACCACGTCGGGGAGTTCCTCGTACGTGTCCACGCGGAACCCCTTCGCGCCGAACGCCTCGGCCAGGGTGTCGAACTCCGGCACCCACGGGTACTCCGAGGCCATCCGGCGGTGCTCGAAGAACGCGTCCTGCCACTGCCGGACCATCCCGACCGCGGCGTTGTTCAGGACGACGACCGTGATGTCGAGGTCCTCGCGCACCGCGACGGACAGCGCCTGCAGCGTCATCAGGAAGGAGCCGTCGCCGTCGAAGCAGACCACGTCCTGCCCCTCGGCGGCGGCCAGGCGAGCGCCGATGGCCGACGGGAGCCCGTAGCCCATCGTCCCCAGCCCGTGACTGGAGACCCAGGTCCGGGGCTCCGTGAACGTCCAGTACTGGCAGGCCCACATCTGGTGCTGGCCGACGCCCGTCGTGACGATCGTGTCGTCGTCCGTCGCGGTGTCGTAGGCCTCGACGACGAACTGCGGCTTGACCGGCTCGTCCTCCGGCGCCGAGTAGTCCATCGGGTACTCCGTCTTCCACTGCTTGCAGGTGTCGCGCCACGCCGCGCAGTCGGGCACGGTCGGCATCGCCCCGTGCATCTGGGTGATGACCTCGGCGGCGTCACCCAGCAGCGCGCGGTCGGCCTCGACGTTCTTGCTGATCTCCGCGGGGTCGATGTCCGCGTGGATGATCTCCGCGTCGGGCGCGAACGTCTCGACGCCGCCGGTCAGGCGGTCGTCGAACCGGGTCCCGACCGCGAACATGCAGTCCGTGTTCGTGATGGCCATGTTCGCGTAGCCCGTGCCGTGCATCCCGGCCCACTCCAGCGACAGGTCGTGGTCCTCCGGGAACGCGCCGATGGCCGGCATCGTCGTGATGACCGGGATCTCGTGCTCCATGGCGAACTCCCGGAGCTCCTCGCTGGCGTCGGCCTTGATGACGCCGCCGCCCGCCAGGACGACGGGTCGGTCCGCGCTCGCGAGCGCGTCCGCCGCGTCGCGCACGGACTCGGGGTCGGCGCGCTCCGGCGGGTCGTACGTCTGCGGCGTCTGCGGGGCGCCCGGCCGGCGCTCCGTCTCCCCCTTGGTGACGTCCTTCGGCAGGTCGACCAGCGTCGGGCCCTGGCGGCCCTCCGCGGCCAGCGCGAACGCCTCGCTCACGTCGTCGCCCACCTCGTCCGGGCTGGACGCGAACGTGTTCTCCTTCGTGATGGGACGGGTGACGCCGATGGTGTCGGTCTCCTGGAAGGCGTCGCTCCCGACGAAGTCGGTGGGGACCTGGCCCGTCAGCGCGACGACGGGGTCAGAGTCCATGTTCGAGTCCGCGAGGCCGGTGACGAGGTTGGTCGCCCCCGGCCCGGAGGTAGCCATGCAGACGCCGGGCTCGCCCGACACGATACCGTACGCGTCGGCCGCGTGTGCGGCACCCTGCTCGTGGGCCATCGTGATGTGGGTCATCTCCGAGTCGTACAGCGCGTCGTAGACCGGCATGATGGCCCCGCCCTGCACGCCGAACAGATACTCGACGCCGGCGTTCTCCATCGCCCGGACGACCGTCTCGGCGCCGGTTACGGCGCCGCGCTCGTCGGCCGTCGTGTCGGTCTCCGCCTCGTCGGGCGTCGCCTCCGTCTCCGTCGTCGGCGACACGGGCTTCGGCTGCTCCTTGCTCATGGTCGATACCTCCGTCGGTCGGGTGTATGCGGACGGTCGTTTTCGTCGTACATGGTGTGTTTCTCCGTTATTTCTCGCATAACACGCGAACGCGTGTTACTGGTCGTGAACTGTGGCGGCGTCGTGGAAACGTGTGGTGTCGGGGCTAGGCAGCCCCTACGATACCGAGAAGCGCGAGAAGGCGGCGCACGGCCGCGTCGCTGGTGCGGGGGCGACCGCCCAGTGCGACGCGCCGTGTCATCACGTCGTGGGTACTGCGCCGCTCCGGTAAAACGCTGTCGTGTCGAGCGTCGAGCGGCCGTCACGGGGGGAACCCCGACGAGCCCGAGCGTGGCACACTGTCGACGTGCGGCTCGGCGGCTCGTGGGCCGGCAACCGGCAGCCCACCGACTCGCGAGCCGCCGGCTCGCGGACCGCCGTTCAGGTACCGCTACCTCGCTTCGAGCGACCGGACGGGAGGGCATGGGCCTAGACCCGGACCTCCTCGCGGGTGACGCCGACCTCGCGGGCGAACTCCTTGAGGTGGGCCATCGTGACCCGACCCTTCTCCGCGCCGTGGTCCTTGACGCGGCGGGTGACCTCGGCGACCTCGTCGTCGGTCGGGGCGAAGCCCTCCTCCTCGAGGCGCTCGCGCACCGAGTGCTGCCCGGTGTGCTTGCCCAGGACGAGTTCGCGCTTCGCGCCGACCATCTCCGGCGTCATCACGCCGGGCTCGAAGGTGTCGGAGTTCTCGATGACACCGGCGGCGTGGATGCCGGACTCGTGGCTGAACGCGTTCGCGCCGACGACGGGTTTGTTGGCCGGCACGTCGATGCCGGACGTCTCCTCCACCAGCCGCGACAGCTCCACGATGCGGGTGGTGTCGATGCCCGTGTCCACGTCGTACAGCGACTCCAGGCTCATCACGACCTCCTCGTAGGCCGCGTTGCCCGCGCGCTCGCCGATGCCGTTGACCGACACCTGCGACTGGGTCGCGCCGGCCTCGTAGCCGGAGATGGCGTTGGCCGCGGCCAGCCCGAAGTCGTCGTGGGTGTGGACGTCCACGTACACCTCGTCCTGACCGACCGCGGTCGCCGCCTCGTTGGCGGTGTCCACGACGCCCTCGACCATGTCGTAGAAGCGCCGCGGCGTCGCGACGCCACAGGTGTCGGGGATGTTGATCCAGTCGGTACCCGCCTTCGAGACGGCGGCGACGACCTCCTCCAGGAACGCCTCGTCCGTCCGCGTGGCGTCCATCGGGGAGAACATGCAGGTCGCGCCGGCCTCCTTGACCCGCTCGACCGCGTCCACGGAGCGCTCGACGGCCTCTTCCCGGGAGGCATGCATCGAGTCCTCTAGCTGGACATCGCTGGTCGAACAGAAGACGTGGACCATGCCCACGCCGGAGTCCAGCGCCGCCTCGATGTCCTCGTCGACGACCCGCGCCAGCCCGCATACGGTGGAGTTGCGGGTGCTCTCGGCGATGTCGCTGACGGCGTCGAACTCCGCGTCGGAGTTCACGGGGAACCCGGCCTCGATGACGTGGGTGCCCATCTCGTCGAGGACGGCGGCGATCTCCCGCTTGTCCTCGTACGAGAACGACGTGCGTGGCGACTGCTCGCCGTCGCGCAGCGTGGTGTCGAAAATCCGTGCCTCGTCTATCTCTCCAGTGGAATCAAGCGTGCCCTGGAAGAACTCGACCCGCCGACTCAGTCGACGAACCCTCGGTGTTGCCTGTCATGGCTACCCGACACTGGATGCTCCCGGCTATTTAATACTGTCGTCGCGGCAGCGACTGCGACCCGCCGACGGCCCCGCGCCGCTCCCGGTACGGCCGTTCGTGTCACCCATCCGTGTACGTTCCACCACTTCCATTCCGGAAGAAACGCTCGCGGGCTCACGCGCGGTCGTCGACTGGACGACCGTCCGGTCCGACCCACTACGTCGGTCCGGTCCAGCAACGTCGCGACGACTGACCGCGAGCGCCGTCCGGGACGAGATGACTGGTACGTCCGCCCGGGATACACACTAAGTCGGCAGCGAGCGAAGGACGGCCGCATGAGCGACGAGGAAGTCACACGGCTGCTCCAGAAGGCGTACCAGGACGAGATCGAGACGGTGATGAACTACCTGTCGAACAGCATCGTGCTCGACGGGGTCCGGGCCGAGGAGATCAAGGAGTCGCTGAACGTCGACATCGACGAGGAGCTCCAGCACGCCCGGATGCTGGGCGAGCGGCTCAAGCAGCTCGACGAGAACGTCCCCGGCAGCGAGGCGTTCGTCGCCAACCAGCACTCCCTCCAGCCCCCCGAGAACACGACCGACGTCCAGGCGGTCATCCAGGGCGTCCTCGACGCCGAGGAGGACGCCATCTCCACCTACCGGGCGCTCGTCGACGCGGCCGAGACGGCCGACGACCCCGTCACCGAGGACCTCGCGGTCACCATCCTCGCCGACGAGGAGGCCCACCGCACGGAGTTCCACGGCTTCCGCAAGGAGTACGTGGAGGACTGACCGCCCGGCTGCCGCTCGGTCACCACGGAGTGCCGCCGATCGCGCCCGGCGCCGACGACGGTGCCCGCCCGGCAACAGCGTCCTGCCGCGACCTTTTTCCCGTACCCCCGCCACCCCATCCACATGAGCGACGACGACGAGGCCGCGGGCGCGGGCGGACCGCTGAGCGACCTCGACCTGCAGGCCGCCGAGGGGGAGATGGACGAGCCGACCCCGACAGCGTTCGACCGGGTCGAACTCGGCGTCCTCGACGGCACCGTCGACCCCGAGGAGTGGATCGCCGCCGTCAACGACGGTGCCGTGCTCGTGCTGGACGTGGAGGGCGACCTCAACGAGCTGGCGGCCGGGTTCGCCCGCGACGTCCGCGAACTGGGCGGCGAGCTGATGCACTTCCGGGGGTTCCTGGTCGTCGCACCGCCCGACGTCGACATCGACACGGACCGGCTCTGACACCCGACGGTCCCACCGCAGACGCCCCGGGGCCGTCCGCCACCCTCGTCCTGCGCCCGTCCGGGCTGGACGGACGTGTCTCCGGCGGCGCGCGGGCGGACGGGCGTCGCCGGAGGCACCGGGGCCCGGCCGCCAGCCTGAATCCCCCGCTCCGCGGTTCCAGCACGGGTTCCAGGGGTTCCGACACGGTTTAGTCCCGTGGTAGCCACGCCCGGATATGAGCGGCGCACCGTGGACGGACTGGACCCACATCACCAAGATCGACCCGGACAAGGAACTGGTCCCGGGCGAGACGTTCGGTGACGTCTGCGAGACCGGCACGGACGCCATCGAGATCGGCGGCACCACCGGGATGACCGAGGAGAAGATGGAGCGGGTGGTCGAGGCCTGCGTCAGCCACGACGTCCCGGTGTACATCGAGCCGTCCCACTCCGGGACGGTCGTCCACGACGAGGGGCTCGACGGCTACCTCATCCCGATCGTCTTCAACGCCGGCGACATCGCGTGGGTGACCGGCGCCCACAAGGAGTGGGTCCGCTCCGACCCCGACATCGACTGGGAGCGGACCGCGACGGAGGCGTACATCGTCCTCAACCCCGACTCGTCGGTAGCCGAGTACACCCAGGCCGACTGCGACCTGGACGCGGAGGAGGTCGCGGCCTACGCGACTGCGGCCGAGCGGATGTTCGGCCAGGAGATCATCTACGTCGAGTACTCCGGCACGCTCGGCGACACCGGGAAGGTCGCGGCGGCCCGCGACGCACTCGACGAGGCGACGCTGTTCTACGGCGGCGGCATCCACGACTACGACTCCGCCCGGACGATGGGCGAGCACGCGGACACGGTCATCGTCGGCGACCTCGTCCACGACGAGGGGGTCGACGCGGTCCGGGAAACCGTCGAGGGCGCCCGGGACGGGCAGACGGCGGCCCGATAGCGGCACTCGCCCGCCGGCGGCTCCGGTCGTCGACAACGCCCAGCACCACCGACAGGCGTTTACGTGTCGCATCGAACCCCCGGACATGCGGACGCTCGCCTGGGACGGAGGGCTGCCGTGAGCATCATCGCGGAGTACCGGCTCTCGGCCGGGCGACTCGTCCTGGGGCCGACGTTCGAGGCCGTTCCGGACATCGAACTGGAGCTGGAGCGCTCGTTCGCGACGGACCCGGAGCGGCCCGTCCTGTTCGCCTGGGCCCGTGGGCCGCTGGACGCGTTCGAGACCGCCGCGAAGGAGGACGCGACCGTCGCGGACCTGCAGATACTCGACACGGTCGGCGAGAAGCGGCTCTACCGGATCTCCGCGGGGGAGGCCACGGAGGTCGTCCTCTACCCGCGCTGGGTCGAGATCGGTGCCGAACGGCTCGAGGCCAGCTACGCCGATGGCTGGTGGCACTCCCGAACCCGGTTCCCGGACCGCAACGCGCTCGCCGACTACCGGACGTTCCTCGGGGAACACGACGTCGAGTTCCGGCTGAAGCGGCTCTACGACGCCGGGGAGGCCTCCGGCAACCAACTCGGGCTGACGGCGGAGCAGCGCGAGACGCTGGTGCTGGCCTGCGAGATGGGCTACTTCGACATCCCCCGCGGGACCACGACGAGCGGGCTGGCCGAGGAGCTCGACATCTCCAACCAGGCGGTCTCCGAGCGCCTGCGGCGTGGCTACCGGCGGCTGGTCGAACAGCTCCTGTAGGCGTCGGACGGGGGGTGGCCGCTCAGCTCGCGCTCTCGACCTGGTCCTGCCAGTCCCGGACCCGGTCGGCGCTCACGCCGGAGACCTCGTTGGCCACGTCGTCCGGGTCGGCGGCCTGCAGGTCCGCCAGCGACTCGATGTCCGCGTCGGCCAGCTTCGCGGCGATCTTCTCGCCCACGCCGTCGAGGTCGTCGAGGTCGCGGGTCGCGCGCCGCTCCTGGAACTCCTCGAAGTTGCAGATGGGACAGCCCAGCTCCCACGGCTCGTCGTCGCCGTCGTGGACGACGAGTTCGGGCAGGTCGTGCTCCTCGCAGCGGGCGTCGGTCACCTCGATCTCGCCGCGCCGGGGGAGCGGCAACGAGTAGTCACAGTCGGGGTAGCGCGTACACCCCACGAGCCGGCTCCCGCTCTGGAGGTGCTTGATGGCGAGTTCGCCGCCGTGGTTCTCGCCGCAGTCCGGGCAGACGCCGATGACCTCGTCCTCCCGTGCGTCGGCCTCCTCGGCCTTGCAGATGGGGCAGCCGTGGACGAACGTCGACCGCCCGGCCAGCATCTTCACGTGCCGGAGGTCGTGTTCGTCGCACGACGCCTCCATCACCGTCGGCTCGCCCGACGAGGGGAGCTGGTAGGTGTTCTCGCAGTCGGGGTAGCCCTCGCAGCCGACGAAGTACGACCCGCGCCGGGAGCGCCGGACGATGAGCGTCTCCCCGCACGCCGGACAGGGACCGAGCCGCTTGTCGTCCTTGAGCGCCTCGCGCAGGTGCTCGCCGATCGCCTCGCGGGACTCGTGGAGCTCATCGAACACCCGCTCCAGCATCTCGCGGGACTCGTCGGTCACCTCGTCGAGCGTCGCCTCCCCGTTCGCGATGGCCGTCATGTCCTGCTCCAGCTGCCGGGTCATCGCCTCGTCGACGACGTTGTCGGCGAACTCCTCGGCGGCCTCGACGACCGCCATCGCCAGCCGCGTCGGTCGCGGCGGGTCGTTCTCGATGTAGCCGCGGTCGTACAGTTTCTCGATGGTGTTGTGGCGGGTCGACTTCGTTCCTACCCCCCTGGCCTCCAGCTCCTCGATGAGCCGGGACTGTCCCCGGCGGCGCGGCGGCTGGGTCTGTTTCGCTTCGAGCCGCGCGTCCGTCAGATCCAGCTCCTCGCCCTCCTCCACGTCGGGGACGAGGCTCTCGTCGGAGGAGGCGTACGGGTAGACGTCGAGATAGCCCGGCTCCAGGAGGCGCTTCCCGTTGGCCTTCAGCCGGCACTCGTTCGCCTCGGCCGTCACCCGGAGGTGCTCCCACTCCGCGGGGTCCGCGCAGGTCGCGAGGAACCGCCGGACGACGAGTTCGTACACCTCCCACTCGTCGTCGCTCAGGTCCGCCCTGCCCGGGGCCTCCCCGGTGGGGTGGATCGGCGGGTGGTCGGTCGTCTCCGTGTCGCCGCGGGTGGGCTCGACCTCGCCGTCCTCGAGCAGCGAGGCCGCGTCCTCGCCGAACGCGCCCGTGTCCGCGAGCGTCGCCAGCAGCTCCTCGGGGTCGAGGTCCTCCGGGTAGACGGTGTTGTCCGTCCGCGGGTAGGTGATGTAGCCGGCCGTGTACAGCTCCTCGGCGATGCTCATCGCGCGGCCGGCGCCGTAGCCCAGCGAACCCGCCGCGCGGATGAACTGGGTCGTGTTGAACGGCGCCGGCGGGTCGTCGGTGCGGGTGCGCCGGCGGACGCCAGTGACGGTCGCGCTCGCGGCCGTCGAGAGCCGGGCGTCGGCGTCCTCGGCGTCGTCCTCGTTCCAGACGCGCTCCTGCTCGGTGCCGTCCTCGCCCTCGAAGAAGTACTGGGCCTCGAACTCCACCGCGTCCTTGTGGAGGTCGGCGAACAGCTCCCAGTAGTCGTCGGGCTCGAACGCCCGGATCTCACGCTCCCGGTCGACGATGAGCTTCAGTGTCGGGCTCTGCACCCGGCCGACGGAGATGAAGTCCTCGCCGAGTTGCCCGGCCGACAGCGAGAGGAACCGGGTCAGGGCGGCCCCCCACAGCAGGTCGATGATCTGCCGGGCCTCGCCCGCGGCCGCGAGGTCGAAGTCCAGCTCGTCCGGATTCTCGAAGGCCTCGGTCACCTCCCGATCCGTGATGGAGGAGAATCGGACGCGCTCGATGGGGACGTCGGCGACCTCCACGACGAGTTCGTACGCTTCCTTCCCGATGAGCTCGCCCTCGCGGTCGTAGTCGGTCGCGATGACGGCGCTGTCGGCCTCGCGGGCGAGCTCCTGGAGCGTCCGGACGATGTTCTCCTGGGTCGCGCGCTTCTCGACGTCGGCCGAGAGGAGTTCGACCGGCCGGACGTCGCGCCAGTCGTCGTACTCCGGCGGGAAGTCGACGGCGACGACGTGGCCCGACAGCCCCACACAGACCGTCTCGCCGCCGTCCCACTGGTAGACGTTGACGCCGTTGCGGCGGTCGGTCCCCGCCGAGCCGTCGCTGCGAATCTCGGCGATGCGGCGCGCGGCGTTGTCCTTCTCCGTGACGATCAGCTCCACGCGCGCTCACCCCCCGGGCCGGGCAACCAGGTCACGAGTTCGGTCATCACCGCCCCGTAACCGCCACCGGTTGCTAAACGTTTCGGGCGGAATCGCCGGACAGCGCGGGCGTGCGCTCGGACACGGGTGGGGGAGCGGGCGGCCGGGTGCGCGGGTGGGGGAGCGGGCGGCCGAGTGCGCGCACCCTTCGCGGGCACGTGCGCGGAGAATCAAAGACGGTCACCCGCGGCTGGTCACGTCGAGGGACAGGCCGGGATGGCGAACGCTCCCGGCGACGTCAGGGTCACGTGGCGGCGGACAGCGGCCGCCGGGAGCTACGCCTGCTCGGCGAACAGCTCGTCGACGGCGGCCTGGGCCGCGAGCGCGGCGTCGTCGGCGACCTGCTCCGGGTCGCGTTCCGAATCTGCGTCCGGCGCGTTGAGGTAGACGTCCACCTCCAGCACGCCGTCCTCGAAGGTGACGGTGACGTCCAGGTCGCGGACGTCGGACTGCTTGAACCGCGAGAGGACGATCCCCTCGGCGGCCTCCGAGGCGGTGTTGACGACGGCCTCGTCGCTGGGGCCGTCACGGTCGGGCGAGGAATCGGTCACGGTCGGAGGCTCAGTCGCCGCCGGCGCCCGGGCCGCCCGGTCCCATCGGGCCGCCACCGCCGCCGGGGCCGCCGGCCCCCTGGAGCAGCTGCTGGAGCTCCTCCTGGAGGTCCTCGAACTGGTCGCGGACGCGCTCCTCCTGCTTCTCGAGGGTCTCGACGCGGATCTCCAGCGAGTCGACCTTCTCCTCCAGCTCGTCGTAGGCATCGTCGTACCCGCTCTTCACGAGGAGTTCGCCGACCTCGCGGTAGATCTCCGTGTCCTCGTCCACGTCGTCGAGCGCCTCGAGGGCGTTCTCGGACTCCCGGAGCGTGGTCTCGGCCTGCTGCTTCTGTGCGGCGACCTGCTGTGCGGTCTCCTGGAGGTCCTGTAGCTCCTCCAGCTTCTCCTGGGCCTCCGGCGGAAGGTTACCCTGCATACCTGTCGGCTCGGGTTCGCCCGTGAAAAACCCCCGCTTCTCCGTTCCACGAAGCCGTCCCCGGTCGGGTCCGGTCCACGCCCCCCACGCGGACCCAGTCACCGGCAGGAGCGGTCTGCGGGCCACAGCCACCGTCGTTGCCGGTCCTTCGGAGGGATGTCGCTACCCGGGACCGGTCTCGAACCGGGGGTGTTCACGCGCCCCTGGCCGCATCCGGGCTCAGTCCAGCGCCGCGCGGCGCGTCCGGTCGGCCACGTCGACCAGCGAGGTCCACGTGTTCAGGCCGGCCCGGAGCGCGGTCAGGTCCGCCGCCCGGATGGTGACCTGGACCGTGGTCCCCTCGCGGGCGACGGCCGCGGTGCTCCGGCCGCCGTCGATGCGGCTCACGTCCTGTCGGAGGCTGGTCGCGACCAGCGCGGCCGCTTCGGGGTCGTCGCAGGAGAGGTCGAGAACGGTCTCGTGCGGGAACCGGTCGGCCGGGGCCGCGACGCCGGCGTCGGCGTCGGCGTCACCGTGGCCGTCGGGCGACATCCGTCAGTGAACGTCGATCTCCTTGACGTCGCGGCTGCGCTCCTTCAGCAGGACGCGGTGCCCGCAGTACGGACAGCGGACGCCGCCGTACTCGTCGAGCTTGACGTCGCGCTTGCAGCGAGAGCACTTGTAGCTCATTCGTTACTCGTCGTCCTCGGCCGCTTCCTCGCCGCTGGCGAGGGCCGCCCGGATGGAGCGGCGGACCGTCTTGCCCGCGGGAGTCCGGGCGCGGTAGGCGCCGCCGGTGAACTTCTCGCCGGTCTCCTCGTCGACCCAGACGCCGGTACCGACGCGCTTCACGTCGTTGCCGTCGCGCGTCGCGTTGCGCATCTCCGACTCGATCTGGGCGACGCGTCGGCGCGAGACGCGCCCGTAGCGGGCGCCGAACCGACCTGCGCTGCCGGTCTTGCTCTTGGCCATAGTACCCGTCCGTGCGTCCCTCGCCCGTATAAGCCCTGCGAGTTCCGGGCTTCGGGGGCACGGTCGGGACGAGCGGGGGGCTCTCGGGGCGGCGCCCGGGCCGGGAGCGATGACCGATGCCGCGGATGTGACCGTCGGCGGCGGCGGCCGGTGGTCGTGGTCGCGGGAGTGCTGGCGACCGCACTACTCGTCGGTCGAGCACCCGCGATATTACTCACTTCATCGAGATGTATGCACATTGTTCCGAGAATTTCCGACTTGTACGGAGTATTATCGTCCTGTACCGCGACAGCTCCGATACGGGCCACCGTCCCCCCGTCTGTCGGCCGCGAGGAGTACCGCTTAACTGGCATCGTATCCAACGGTAGCTCGTGATCGAGCCGCTCCTCGCTGTCGGGCTGCTGGTGGCGGTCTTCGTCGGTTTCAACATCGGGGGCTCGTCGACCGGGGTCGCCTTCGGCCCGGCCGTCGGGAGCGGGACCGTCTCGAAACTGGCCGCCGCGGGGCTGATGACCGGGTTCGCCCTCCTCGGCGGGTACACCGTCGGCAAGAACGTCATCCGGACGATGGGCGGAGAGATCGTCCCCTCCTCGGAGTTCACGCTGGCGGCCTCCGTCGCCGTCCTGTTCTTCGTCGGGCTGGCACTGCTCATCTCGAACCTCTTCGGCGTACCGGCCTCCACCTCGATGACCGCGGTCGGCGCCATCGCCGGACTGGGCGTCGCCACCGACACCATCGTCTGGGAGGTGATGGGCCGCATCGTCTCCTGGTGGCTGGTCGCCCCCATCGCGGCGTTCTGGGTCTGTGCGGTCATCGGGCGCTACCTCTACCCCTACCTGGACGCGAAGGTGCCGCTGGACTCGGCGGGCGGCGTCATCGAGCGCCGCTCCCTCGGGCCGGTTCCGTACCCGGCACCCGCTCCCGAGGCCGCACCGCGGGACGTCGTCGGTGTCGTGCTGGTCGTCGTCATCGCCTGCTACATGGCGTTCTCCGCGGGCGCCTCGAACGTCGCGAACGCGGTCGCGCCGCTGGTCGGGAGCGGCGCCATCGAGCCGAACGCGGGCGTGTTCCTCGCCGGCGGTGCCATCGGGGTCGGCGCGTTCACCATCGCACGCCGGACCCTCGACACGGTCGGCAACGACCTGACCGACCTGCCGCTGCTGGCCGCGCTCATCGTCGAGGTCGTGGCGGCGTCGCTCATCACCTTCCTCTCGGTCATCGGCATCCCCGCCTCGCTGGCGGTCTCGGCGACGATGTCCATCGTCGGTCTGGGCTGGGGGCGCGCGACCCGGACCACGACGCTCTCGCAGGCCGCAGGCGCGGCGATGGTCGGCGACGAGCCCACCGCCGAGGCCCGCGTGAACGCACTGGCCGCCGATGGCCAGGGCGACGGGAGCGACCCGACAGCCGGGGAGCGAACGGTCCCCCGCATCGGTGAGGAGACTCCCGACCGGCTGGCCGCCACGGAGCTGTTCGACCCCGCCACCACCGGCCGGGTCATCGTCCTCTGGATCATGACCCCCTCCATCTCCGCGGCCGCCTCCTTCCTCCTGTTCCGGTACGCGCCCGTCTTCTGAGATGCAGCGTCGAGCGCCGCGACAGTCGACGTGTGTCCAGAAAATTGGTTTAGGCCCGCCTAACAGCAGGTTTGAAGGCGGGGGAGGGCGTACCAGCGGGCGATGCCTACAGTAGAATACCTCAACTACGAGGTTGTCGAGGACGAGGGCTGGGACATGTACGACGACCCCGTCTTCGACGAGGCGGCGGACATGGGCCTCGACGATGAGGACTACGGCACGCTCGACGTGAACGAGGGCGAGTACATCCTCGAGGCCGCCGAGGCCCAGGGCTACGACTGGCCGTTCTCCTGCCGGGCCGGTGCGTGTGCGAACTGCGCCGCCATCGTCCTCGAGGGCGAGATCGACATGGACATGCAGCAGATCCTCTCCGACGAGGAGGTCGAGGAGAAGAACGTCCGCCTGACCTGCATCGGGTCGGCCGCGGAGGACACGGTCAGGATCGTCTACAACGCGAAACACCTGGATTACCTCCAGAACCGCGTCATCTGAGCAGGCAGCGTGCGTACAACGTTAGTACACGTAGAACGCACATCAAATCTCATTTTTGCTCGTTAGTCTCACCAACCCAGCAATCAGCAACATCCATCCTTACCATCGTCTACATCAATATCCTCTAAGCCCAGGGATTCTCACCAGTAAATCGCTGTAAAGCTGACTTCTAGATACCATTCTTCATTAGCAGAACCCTGAGACACCTGGTCGAAATCTTCTGTCAGCATCTCATCCAATAACAGGAGATGGAGTACAGCTTCCTCATTCGGAAACCAAGCCAGTCAGTGGATGAGGCAAACGCTTATGATTTCGAGTTTCGTAACTCTATACAAGATGAGCTACGACACGGAACACGTACGGAATGCCGGTGACATCCCGGGGACGATTACCGGTATCCCCACGTTCACCGAATTGCTCACCAACACCGCCCTCGCATCCCTCTACACGACCATCCGTCATTCCTCAACTGCAACCGCCCCCGAACTCGTCGAAACTGCTGACGTATCGAAAAAGACGGTGTACGAGTACCTCCGCAAGTTAGAGCAGGCCGGCCTCATCACTGAAACCGGGCATGACGACGGAACGAGCGTGTACGAGGCAGAAGACTTTGAGCTGACGCTCACGGTCCGCGATGTCGAAGTGTCGATCACACCCGAACTCGTTGAGGTCGTCGCACACGAAGACGAATATCCCGTCATCAACAGAGTTCTCGACGACCATGGACTCGTGACCTTTGCACTTGCACACGACCTTGTCAACGCCCACGCCGATGGTGACATCACCATCCGCCAACTTGCTAGCCTCACCGACTTATCGTCTGGAACAGCGTACGATCTCGTCGAAGCACTCTACGACATCCACGATTTCGGCAGCGACTCGACCCCAACGACATACACCCCGGACGACGTCGTCGACGAGGACAGAAACCTGCGCGACGAGTTATTCGATGAGTGATCGCGCGGGCGACGAATGTACATAGCGAATATCGTAGATACGGTGATGTTTCGGAGTTTGGGGAAGCAGCCAAACACCCACTTGCAGTCCCTCAAACGTGCCGTGAAAGCGGCTGAGACAGAACTATGGGTGCCAGCGACCATCTACCGCGAACTTGCGGACTACGGGGAGGGATCGCCAGTGAATCCATACCTTGATCATGCAATCGGGGAGGGGTGGGTGCGGGTTGCGACGCCACTCCCCGGTGATCGCAGTGACGATTTTGATGCTGTCGATGATCCGGTTGCGAAGGCGCGACATCTTACAGACGCCTCCCTGAATCAGCAGAGCAAGTATCCGGAAACGAACAACTGGCGGGATGTATCGCTGGTGGCGTTGACCGTCCGGTTGTTCGAACGCAACGCTCGAATTCGCGTCATCACGCATACGGCGGACGAGGGCTTGGCGAAGGCCTGTGCCCGTATACCGCCTGAATTCGGATACCATGAGATCAGATCTCGATACTACAATCCGCCACAGACAGCAAAACACGACTTCCCGACCGCCGATTCCCTTACGTGGGACGGTCCATAGCAAGTTATTCCACATTTGATTGACTACTAGACAACGGTCGTCACACGGACGAATCTGGATCTCAAATCGCGTTACCAGCTACTGATTGGGGAATCGTCCCACCGTCATCTTCCCCGTACTGAATTCCTTCAGGTGTCGCCACCGTCAGGCGAAGCCTGTTTGACAACAGTCGCGTCTTCAATGGCCTCAAGTTGTCGGCTCACCTCACCTTCAGGCGTGCTGTGGAGGTCGAGTTCCGACTTAACTTGCTTGGGCTCGTCGGTGGACACCTTATCGAATAGTTCGTCCGGGAGTTTTTCTTCACCACGTAGCTGATTGGCGTACTTCTCCCTGGCAATTTTATTGGTAATGATGGCGTCCGAGATCTCCCCCTGAAACTCTTTTAACTGCTCAACCACTCTCGACACCCATTCCCCGGATAAGCCGTCGTCACGACGTACCCGATCTGAATCGTTGGCAATGGAGCCTACAATCTTGAGAGCGGTCTCATTATCGTAATCTGACGCGGGCAGCGGTACCTTCTGCGATCGTCCACGAGGCCATAGCGGCGGTCCCGTCTCCATCTCCGGTGGGTCGTGTCCCGACCCCGACCTGAACCGACCCTCCCCACAGCGGTGGCCGTTCGTTCCCGCCGGTCGAGGCTGCCGTCGTCAGTCGGCGTGAACGTCGGCGCTCGCGGGTGAATCGGCCCGCACGTCCGTTCCGCTCGTCGTGTCGGTGTCGTCGGCAGCCTGTGCCCCGGTGAAGGCCGGCTCGGGGATTCCGAACCGCCCGCGGAACCGATGCGGGGAGCGGAGCACGGCGATCAGGCTCCAGAGCGACCCCGTGAGCAGCGCCCCGGCCGCGGAGAAGTACATTCCCATCGTCATCCACGTCACCCCGTAGATGATGCCGATGACGGCCGAGGGCAGGGCGGTACCCAGGGGGACGTTGGCCATCGAATCCCGCAGCGTCGGTGCGAGGACGAAGATGGAGAAGGCGCTCCCCGCCACGAAAACGAATTCCTGCCAGATCATCCGGTACCACTCCACCGCGTGGAGGACGTTCCGTTCACGCTCGGACGGAGCGGACAGAGATACATAAGCAGGCTCGAACGTCCCGGTAACTGAAGGCACCAATCGGTCGGTAAGCGGCCGCTCCGGCCCGCTCCGTCCGTTCATCCGGGATGTAGACGCGTGACGGCGAACGAGCGACCGACCGGCAGGGCTCCCGGACCCTTTATTCCTCCCCCGGCCGACCCGACGACCATGGACTGGGGTGAACTGTTCGACCGCGCCGACGGCTACGACGTGACGGTCCCGGCGGTCCGCGAGGCGCTCGCGACCCGCCGGGAGGGGACCGACCAGTGAGCGGGCGTCCGGACCCCACCAGGGTCGTGGCCGACGCGGACGTGCTCGCGGCGGATCTGCTCTGTGGCGGCCCCGCGGACGCCACGGACCCGACGACCCTCGACGACGAGAGCGGCGGCGCCGCGGCACGGGCCGCGCTCGATGCACTCCGCACGCACTCGTGGACGATGCTCGTCGCGACC
>PXRM01000035.1 GCA_003020985.1 Halobacteriales archaeon QS_4_70_19
GGACGGCCAGCTCACGGAGGGGACCATCGACGAGGACGCCGTCGGGGCGTTCGGCGGCGAGATCGTCGACACCATCTGCAAGCTCCACTCGAACACGCGGGCCCGCCAGTTCGTCAACGAGGTGGCGACGCTCGCGATGCGCTCGATCATGCACTTCGGGTTCTCGCTGGCCATCGACGACGAGTCCATCGAGCCCGAGGCGGAGGCCCAGATCGGCGAGGCCATCGCCAACGCCGAGGAGCGGGTCCAGGAGCTCATCTCGACGTACGAGGCCGGCGAGCTGGAGTCGCTCCCCGGCCGCACGGTCGACGAGACGCTGGAGATGAAGATCATGCAGACGCTGGGCAAGGCGCGTGACTCCGCCGGTGACATCGCGGAGGACTACTTCGACGACGACAACCCGGCCGTCGTCATGGCCCGGTCCGGCGCGCGTGGGTCGATGCTGAACCTGACCCAGATGGCCGGCTGCGTCGGCCAGCAGGCGGTCCGTGGCGAGCGCATCAACCGCGGCTACGAGGGCCGCACGCTCAGCCACTACCTGCCCGAGGACCTCTCCGCGGACGCCCACGGCTTCGTGGAGAACTCCTACCGGAACGGCCTGACCCCGCGGGAGTTCTTCTTCCACGCGATGGGCGGCCGGGAGGGGCTGGTCGACACGGCCGTCCGGACCTCGAAGTCCGGCTACCTCCAGCGCCGGCTCATCAACGCACTGTCCGAGCTGGAGACGCAGTACGACGGCACGGTCCGGGACACCTCGGACACCATCGTCCAGTTCGAGTTCGGCGAGGACGGCACCTCCCCGGTGCAGGTCTCCTCGAGCGACGACAACGACATCGACGTCGAGGCGATCACCGAGCGCGTCCTGGACGAGGAGTTCGCCGACGAGGCCGAGAAGGAGCAGTTCCTCTCGCGGGCCTCCGTCGACACGAACATCTCCGAGCACCAGGACTCCTGGAAGACCGGCCGCACCGCCGGCACGGGCACGGAGGTGGAGTCGGATGACTGAGTTCGACGTGAGCGACGACGTCGAGGCCATCGTGGAGGACACGGACCTCCCCCGCCGCCTCAAGAACGAGGTGTACGAGGCCGTCGAGAGTCGCGACGTGCCCCTCGAGAAGGTAGACGAGATCGCGCAGGCCGTCGAGTCGCGCTATCTCGAGACGCGCGTCGACCCGCTTGACCCCGTCGGCACCGTCTCCGCGCAGTCTATCGGGGAGCCCGGGACGCAGATGTCGCTCGATGAGGCGGAGCGGGTACTGATTCGTCGAGACGGGAAAACTGATACCGTCCGTATCGGACCTCTCGTCGATTCACTGCTGGAATCGTCCGAACAGCGCGAACTCGATGATCACGAGGTCGCGCTGGCACCTGACGGTCTGGAGGTTCTGAGTCTCGGCTCCGACGAGACCGTTCAGTGGAAGACGGTTGAGGAAGTGAGCCGGCATACTGCACCGGACGAGCTGCTGGAGATTGAACTTGAGTCGGGTCGCGAGATACAGGCGACGAAAGCGCACTCGTTCGTCACTCGTCAGGAAAACGAAATCGTCCCGGTCGCCGGTGAAGACCTCGATGTCGGCGACTGGCTTCCCGTGATCGGTGAATTCGATTCTCACGGACCCGGGAGCGTGAATCTCAAGCGATATCTCTCGTCGTCGGACTACTGGTTCACCTCCGCACTGACTGATGGCGGTGATGTCGAATCTCGGACCCCTTCGGGCCCCGAACAGACGAGGAACAAGCGATCGAAACTCGAAACCGGCGAGCTGCAGGAGGCGACTGCTTACCCGGTGCAAGGAACCGTTGGACTCCCGGAGCAGTTCCCGCTCGACGAGGAGACGGGGTTCTTCATCGGCGCCTGGCTCGCTAAAGGTTCCACGACGGATCGACACACGTCGATCTCGAACACTGATCCGGCGTTCCAGACCCGGATTCGGGAGTTCGGTGACCGGTTCGACCTCGCCGTCACCGGATACGAATCCTCGCGCGGGTTCGCAAAGGGATATGATATGCGGCTCAACGGCAAGGTCCTGTCCGAGTTCCTTGACGCGGCCTGCCGAGATGATGACGGTAACCGGATCGTTCCTAGTTTCGCGTTTGGTGCCCCCGAAGTGTTCGTCAAAGGGCTTCTCTGTGGGTACTTCAGCGGAGATGGGAACGTTGCAAAGAACGCGATCAGAGCAGCTTCGACGAGTAGCCGGCTCGCCACTGGAATCGGGCTCCTGCTGAGTCGTGTCGGTGTGTATGGTCGCTTCGGAGAGAACAAGAACACTACGACGCTCCGAATCCCGAAGAAGTTCGTGCCGCGGTTCGCCGAACGCGTTGGGCTCGTCGGCGAGCGTAAGGCACAGATCGAGGAGTTAGCTGCGGATGTCCAGCCTGACGATCCGGATGTGAGTGACCAGATCCCCAACTTCGGTGATGCTCTCGAAGCTGCCGCGACTACCGCTGGCATACCGCAGCGGCAGGTGAACAGTGCTACGAAGCGACAGCGAATCGGACGGCGACGGCTCAAACGGCTCGTTGGCGAGATCGAACGCCTCTCCGAGGAACCTCCCGCAGAACTCGGCGCGTTAGAGCGTGCTGTCGAGGGGGATGTTGTCTGGGAACGAATCGAGCGAATCGAGCCAGTGGAGCCAACAGGCGACTACGTCTACGACCTCTCGGTCGCGGGGCTGGAGACGTTCACTACCGCGGAGGGTGTCGTCACACACAACACGATGAACACCTTCCACTACGCGGGCGTCGCGGAGATCGACGTCACGCAGGGGCTCCCCCGGCTCATCGAGCTGGTGGACGCCCGGAAGACCCCGGACACGCCGATGATGACGGTCCACCTGGAGGGCGAGTACGCGGTCGACCGCGAGCGCGCCCACGAGGTCGTCTGGGGCATCGAGGCCACCCGCATCCTCGCGCTGGGTGACGTCTCGACGAACGTGGCGGACATGATCGTCCGCATCGACCTCAACGAGGACACGCTCCACGAGCGCTGGCCCACGGTCGACGACACGGCGGAGATCGTCGGCGAGATCGCCGACACCATCGAGTCGAAGCTGGGTGTCGAGACCAGCACGATGACCGGCACTGACGGCTCCGTCATCGAGTTCGGCCCCGAGGACCCCTCCTACCGGGAGCTGCTCCAGCAGGTCGAGGAGCTGCGCGACATCGTGTTCAAGGGGATCGACGAGGTCTCCCGCGTCGTCATCCGGAAGGAGGAGATCGAGGACGAGGAGATCGCCGCCGACCTCGACGCCGACGAGGAGTTCGTCCTCTACACGGAGGGGAGCGCCTTCGGCCAGGTGCTCGACATCGAGGGCGTCGACGCCTCCCGGACCACCTGCAACAACATCCACGAGATCTACCGGAACCTCGGCGTGGAGGCGGCCCGCGAGGCCATCATCGAGGAGACGATGAACACCCTCGAGGAACAGGGGCTGGACGACGTGAACATCCGGCACCTGATGCTGGTCGCCGACATCATGACCAACCGCGGCACCGTCGAGTCCATCGGCCGACACGGCATCTCCGGCAACAAGCAGTCCGTGCTTGCCCGCGCCGCGTTCGAGGTGACGGTCAATCACCTGCTCGACGCGGCCATCCACGGCGAGGTCGACGACCTCAACGGCGTCACGGAGAACGTCATCGTCGGGAAGCCGATCAAGCTCGGCACCGGCGACGTGAACCTGCGGATGGGCGCAAAGCAGAGTGGCAGCGAAGGCGGCCCCGCGGACGACTGACCACGAGGGCCCCCTCGTTCCCGTGACCCCCCGACAGACAGTCGCGAGCCGTCGGCTCGCGCAGTCAGCACCGCCGGACGTTCGGGCGACTCAGACGTCCGCGTCGGCCGTCCGCTCGGGCGACCCCTCTTCGGGGAGTCGTCCGATCTTCTCCCGTCCCATCCGGAGCCGGACGATCAACCCGTCCTCTATCGCCGTGAGCCGGCGCGAGACCGACGACCCGGACCAGTCCGTCCGGTCGCACAGGTCCTGCTGGCGGACCTCTCCTCCCCTCCGCGCGGAGTTTCCCGAGGATGTACTCCTCGGGGGTCAGCCCCGTCTCCCGGGTGACGGCCCGTCGCGTCGGACAGTCGGCCGACAGGGCGCCCGGTTCGTCGGGGTCACCTTCCTCCGGGGCTGCCGCTCGCTCGTCACCACCGTCGGGTACTCCCGGGACCCGCCGGTACAGGCGTCGTATCCGGTCCCTGAACGAGTCCCCCATGTCAGGATCCGGACCCCTCCCGGTCGTCGCTACAGTCCCCGCCGTGGAGGATACACGTGCCGAGTCGCCAGGAGTTGCTGATTGCGGTGCTGACGCGCCGTGGAGTAACGAGTGTGCCCCAGGACGGTAAGTCCCTCGTTTTGTGGAATTGCGTCGGAAGTATATAGAAAATAGAGGGAATTTGTCCATTAGTTTCGTGATAATCGGTAAAACCGCCCCGAATCAACTCGTCGGACGGGCCCGCGCCGCCGATGTCGGGTGCCGACCGTTCAGGGCTCCGCGTTCGCGTCCCCCTCGTCGGCCGCTCCCCCCTCCTCGTCCTCCTCCTCGCGAAGCGGGTCGAGCAGCGAGTCCGAGTCGCGGTGGCCGATCTCGAAGACGCGGCCGGCGTTGGCGATGGCGACGACGCCGAGGCCGCTCGCGGTGATGAGGGCCTCGCTGTAGGCGTACGCGACGACGGCCCCGGCAGCGGCCGACAGGGTGACGATGCCGTAGAGGCCGGTGGAGGGTCGAAAGCCCGGTCGCAGGACGTCGGCGGCGACACCGAGCAGCGAGGCGGCCGTGGCGATGGTGCCGAGCAGGACGGCCGTCGGGAGGCCGCCGCCGAGCGCGTAGAGGGCCGTGACGACGCCCGCCGCGAGTCCCCAGATGAGCAGGAAGTCGCCCTCGGGCGAGAGCCGCCCGTCCCGCCCGGGGCCGCGCGGGCCGTCCCCGTTCTCGTCGCTCATACCCCGGGGTCGGCAGGGTGGCGTATGTGCCTTGCGACCCCCGGCGTCCGCGGACGCCCAGGACGTGCCAATGACCGCACAGACCGCCCGGTCGCGCGACCTCGCGACCGTCATCGGGCTGGAGGTGCACGTCCAACTGGAGACGGACACGAAGATCTTCTGTGGCTGCTCGACGGAGCCGGCCGACGACGAGGAGCCGAACAGCCGGACGTGCCCGGTCTGTCTCGGTCTGCCGGGGGCGCTCCCGGTCCTGAACGAGGCCGCCGTGGCGGCCGCCGTGAAGGTGGGGAAGGCCATCGACGCTTCCATCCCCGAGGAGACCCGGTTCCACCGGAAGAACTACTACTACCCCGACCTGCCGAAGAACTTCCAGATCACCCAGTACGACGCGCCCATCTGCCAGGACGGCGAGCTCGCGTTCGGCGTCGAGGGGGAAGAGCGGGCCGTCGCCATCCGCCGGGCGCACCTCGAGGAGGACCCCGGCAGCCTCCAGCACGTCGGCGGCGGCATCGACACGGCCGACTACACGCTCGTCGACTACAACCGCGCCGGGACGCCGCTGATGGAGATCGTCACGGAGCCGGACTTCCGGTCGCCCGGCGAGGTCCGCGCGTTCCTCGCGAAGCTGGAGGAGGTCCTCGAGTACCTGGGCGTGTTCGACGCCACCCGCGACGGCTCGCTGCGCGTCGACGCCAACCTCTCGATGGTGGACGCCGACGCGGTGGGCGAGGGCGGCGCCATCGACGCGGCCACGCTGGAGGACGCGAACCGGACGGAGGTCAAGAACATCTCCAGCCACACGGGCGCGGAGAAGGCGCTGGCTTACGAGCAGTCCCGGCAGAAGAACGCCATCCAGCGCGGAGCCGACGTGGAGCAGGAGACCCGCCACTGGGACGAGTCAAAGGGCGTGACGCTCTCGATGCGGACGAAGGAGGAGGAGAAGGACTACCGCTACTTCCGCGAGGCCGACCTGCCGCCGCTGCGGGTGGCAGATTGGAAGGAGCGCATCGCCATCCCGGAGCTGCCCGCCGCCCGCCGCGAGCGGTTCCGCGGGGAGTACGGCCTCTCGCGGGAGGCCGCGGACAAGCTGACGAGCACGAAGCAGGTGGCGGACTTCTTCGAGGAGGTGGCCGAGGCGTTCGATCCGAACCTGGCGGCGACGTGGGTCGCCGACGAGCTGCTGGGCGAGCTGAACTACCGGGACATACACGTCACCGACATCGAGGGACGGCTGGACGAGGTGACGCGGCTCGTCGAACTCGTCGCCGCCGACGAGATTACGGCGAAGAACGCCCGCGAGACCGTGCTCCGCGGGATGCTCGACGACGGCGACGCGCCCGACGAGATCGTCGAGCGCGAGGGGCTGGGCAAGACGGGCGACGACGAGGTCGCGGCCGCCGTCCGCGAGGCCATCGACGAGAACTCGGACGCGGTCGCGGACTACCACGCGGGCGAGGACGGCGCGCTCAACTTCCTCGTCGGGCAGGTGATGCAGTCGACGGGGGGGAGCGCCGACCCCGGGACGGTGAACGAACTGCTGCGCGAGGAACTCGAGGACTGAGCCCGTCGCCGTTTCCCGGCGTGGTACCGCGTCGCTCCCCGGGGTCACCGCCGGCAGGATTCGCGCCGACCGACAGCGCCGCGCCCGCCCGAAGTTGTGAATCGCCGCCCAGTTCCGCCGGGTGATGCACATACGGGTACATCGAACTCGCCGTGCCGACCGTTCTGGGGGCCGCCGGAGGGTTTCGCGGCAGTGGTATCCTCAAAGCTTAAACACGCGGGGCGGCAACTACCGGCAATGTCCGAACTGCTGTCCTCCGACTCGGACGTCCCGTCGGGGGAGTTCGTGGACGAGTCCGCCGAGGCCGAGGCGGAGGCCGAGACCGGCGCCGGGGTCCCGGCCGAGGCCGACGGGGACCTCCAGACGCTCTGGCTCGACTCCGACGAGGCCGGGGATCTGCTCTCCTCGCTGGCCTCCGACACCGCGCGGTCGGTCCTCACGACGCTCCACGAGGAGCCCGCGACCGCCTCGGAGGTCGCCGACAGGGTGGACACCTCACTCCAGAACGCCCGCCACCACCTGAACAGCCTCCAGGACGCCGACCTGGTCGAGGTCGCGGAGACGCGCTACTCCTCGAAAGGTCGGGAGATGAGCGTCTACGCGCCGGCCAGCGACCCGACGGTCGTCTTCGTCGGCAGCCAGGAACACGACGGGGGCCTGTTGGACTCGCTCCGGAGCCTCCTCCCCGCGGTCGCGGTCCTGGCCGTCGTGAGCCTGCTCGTCCAGTGGCTAGTCGTCCCCAGCGTCGGCACGGCCGCCAGCGAGGGGCTGCCCCGCGTCGGCGAGAGCCTGGGTGCCAGCGGCCCGCTGGCGCTTCCGGTCGGCCTGGTCTTCCTCGCCGGCGGGCTCCTCGTGGTCGGTCTCGTCGCCGCGCTGTCGCGGTGGCGTGCCACCACATAGGCGGGCCAACGTTTTTACTAGGTCCTCGGGAACTCCGCACGAACCGAACTCATGAACCGGGAGACTGGCGTCAGACTGGTACTCGCCGTCGCGATACTGGCGGCACCGCTGCTGCCCGTCTTCGCCGTCGACCTCGGGCCGGAACGACAGACCTTCGCCGACAGCTCGCAGGCCGTGGACGAGCTGGAGCGGCTGTTCCGGGACGAGACGGTGTCGCCGGACCCCGTCGACCGCGAGGTGCTCGTGACGGTGAAACTCCGCGAGGCGGGGGCCCTGTCCGCGGCCGGGCTCGACGTCCAGCGCCGGTACGTCCGGCAGGGCACCCACCACGTCGAGGCCTATATGCCCCTGTCGGCGGTGCGCGACCTCTCGACCGACCCGGCGGTCGAGACGATCCGGCTGCGCGACATCCGCGGCCCCGGCGGACGTGTCACCGACGGGGCCGCTCGCATCGGTGCCCTCGACCTCCACGAACAGGGGCTGACCGGGGAGAACGTCACCGTCGGCATCATCGACGGTGACTTCCGGGTCTCGCATCCCGAACTCGCGGGCCACGTGGTGGCCTACCGCTCCTTCGGCACGACCGACGACATCGACCACGGGACCGCCGTCGCCAGCGTGGTCGCCGACACGGCGCCGGGTGCGAACATCCACGTCGCCGCGGTCGGGGACGAAACCGCCGCCGAGGAGTACCGCGAGGCCGTGACCTGGCTCCGCGCGTCGGGCGCCGACATCATCGTGGACGCCGGGAGCTACTTCGGCAACGCGGGCGCCGACACGGACGCCCTGTCGACGATCGCCCGGAACGCCTCCGGGGAGGCCCTTTTCGTCACGTCGGCGGGCAACTACGGCCAGCGCCACTGGGCGGCCGTCCACGGGCCCAGCGAGCGGCGCTGGGTCACGTTCCAGCCCGGCGCCGAGGGGAACGCGCTGGCGGGCGGTGACGTGTTCGCCGGTCGGGTCCGCGCCAGCCTCCAGTGGTCGCCCGTCGACGAGAACACGACCGCCGCCGACTACGAGCTCTACCTCATCCGTCGCGGCGTCGGCGGGCAGCGCGTCGTCGCGTCGGCCACCGGCGAGGGCGCCGCCTCCATTGACGCCACCGTCCCCCGGGGGCGGTACTACCTCGCCGTCGAGGGGGCGAACGCCTCGACCGCCCACCGGCTGGAGCTGTTCGCCACCCACGACCTGACCTACCGGACGCCCAACGGGAGCCTCGCCGTCCCCGCGACGGTGCCCGGCGTCCTCGCGGTGGGTGCGTACGACTACGAAACAAGTGACGTCGCCGACTTCAGTTCGCGCGGCCCGGTCGACAACCGGACCGGCGTGAGCCTGGTCGCCCCGGACACGGTCGCGGCGCCGGGGACGGACATCACCGGCGGGACCTCGCTCGCGGCGCCGTACGCCGCCGGGACGGCCGCACTGCTGCTCGAACAGTACCCCGACGCGACGCCGACCGACCTGCGGGCGGTACTCACCGAGAGTGCCCACGACGTGGCCGCGGCTGGTCCCGACCCGGCCGCAGGGTACGGGGTACTCGACGCACGGGACGCGGTGGCGCTCGCGGAGGCACGACTCGGCTCGGCGGACGCGACCGCAGCCGAGGCGATCGCCGCTGCAGCCACCAACTCGACCGTCGACCCGACCACCGACTCGACCGACGGCTCGACGCCGCCGACCGAGGAATCCGAGGAGGACGACGCGGGGTCCGACACGACGGGGGCCGCGCTCCGGCGCTGACGGGTGCTGGCTCCTCTCGCGGCGGCTCGCGCTCCCCCTTCCGCCTCAGTCCGACTCCGGCGGCTCGCGCTCCGTCTCCGGCCGGTCGAGCGTCAGTCCGGCGTCGTCCGGCCGCTCGATGGTCGGGTCCCCGCGGAGGAGGAGCCCGAGGACGACCAGCCCGGCCAGCTCCAGCGTGACCGACGCGACGCCCAGCAGCGTCCGGCCGCTCCCGGGCGTTCCGGAGCCGGCGGCTCCCAGGGTCGTCAACAGGGGCTCCACGTAGTGCGAGAAGAGAGTGGCCAGCAGGCCGCCGTGCGTGTGGGTGGGCCCCTCCGTGCCCGGCGGTGCGCCGCCGGCCAGCGCGAGCCCGTGGTCGAGGACGGTGTGCCACGCCACCCAGCCGACGAGGTACGTCGCCAGGACGCCCATGCCGAGCAGGTACGCCCGCCGGCGGGCCAGCCGACCACGTGCGGTCGCGACCATCCCGGCGAGGATGGCGACCCCGGAGACGGTGAACAGGAGCGTCCGCGGCCGCTCGAAGACGTACTGGGTGAGGTAGGCACCCAGGAGCCCGTTGGCGAGGATCTCGGCCAGCCCGGTCACCCCGACGACGAGGTGGACGACTGCGACCGCTCCGACGAGCTGGACCGCCAGGAAGCGCAGCTTCCGGGCCCCCGACGGCGACAGCTCCCGCCCCAGCGAGGCCAGTTCCATGCCCAGCAGTGGGGGTTGCGCGCACAAGAGCACCGCGGTCGGCCGTCGAGCCCCGCAGCCGTCGGTCCGGACCGCGAAGCGGGCGCCGCCGGCCGCGCTCTCGTCGACGACGGCGAACCCGTCCGCCGTCCCCCGGACCGTGACTATGAGGGGGTCGTCACCGCCGTCGGTCGCTGTCTCGGGCTGCTCCTCCCCTCCGTGCTCGACGGCGTTCTCCGGCAGGTTGGCGGGCTGCTGCTCCAGCCGCGTCGGGTCGGCCTCGACGTGTCCCGGGTCGTCGACCTCGATGGTCGCGGCCGGCGTCCCCGGCGTACTCCGGACCTACCGGGCGAGCGCGCCGACCGCTACCGGCTCCCGCTCGCCCGTCGGCTCGCCCGGCCTGGCCAGCGAGAGCAGGTCGTCATCGACGTGGCGGAAGGTGATCGGCGCCTTCTCCCCGTCCGTGGTCAGTGACGCGTCCCCCATACGATCCATCGGCTCCCACCTCGGGTCCGGGGGCTAACGGATGTCGGCTCGTCGGAGGTGTTCCGGGCCTCCCGCCGAGAACGGGGCTCGACGGCCGGGAGAGCGACTGACGGCGGCCCCGTGCTGTGCTCGTTCGAGCCGACGGCGGTGGGGGAAGGGATTCGAACCATCGTCACTTCGCTCGTGACGGGGTTCGAACCACGGTCCACTCCCTGCTTCGAATCGACAGTCCGCACTCACGGCTCACTGGCGTTCGCCGGAGTGCGGGGGAAGGGATTCGAACCCTCGAACCACTACTGGAGCGGATCTTAAGTCCGCCGCCTTTGTCCGGACTCGGCCACCCCCGCGCGTCCCACAGTCCGCGGGGCCGCCGCTTGTCGGTTTCGGTCACCGCGGCACCAGGGCGGGCCGCGCAGAGTTGTCACGGTGTGGAATTGCTGTCACTATCTGGAACGTATCGGAGCGATAGCCCGAAAACCGGGGATATATTACGGGTAGTCCGGATATACCTATGATATCTATCCAACTACCAGTCGACCGACAGCGTCCCGTCGCCGTGCGGGTCCGGGGCGAGTTCCTCGTCCGTCCGGCGGTCGACGACGTGGATGACGCCCCGGTCCTTCTTGGCCGGGCAGACCTCAGCGGCCCGGACGTTGTGGTCGAGTTCGGACTCGTCGAAGAAGTACGTCTCCGGCTTCGCGATGCCGGAGACGAGGTCCATCTCCCAGTTGGCGGAGACCTCGGCGCACTTCCCGGCGGCGATGCACTTGTTGGCCTCGAAGATGATCTTGTACGGTTTCTCCTCGACCGGCGGGGCATCCGTCTCCCCGATCTCGGCGGGGTCGACCGGCTCGTCCGCGTCGCTCATGTCCGTCCACAGGAGGTGATGCGGTTAAGCGGTGTCGGTGGCGGGCCGCCGGCGTGGGCCGGGGGCGGTCGCCCCGTGTGTGCCATCCGAACCCTTCAAACAGGCCCGAGCCGACCACCCGACAACCGATGGCCGACACTGCCGAGAGGAATGCCGACCCGCACGTGCGCCGGCTGCGCGTCTACCCGGTGAAGTCACTGGACCCGTACGAGTCCGAGCGGGCGACGGTCCTCCCCGAGGGGAGCCTCTCGCTCGACCGGGAGTTCGCACTGGTCGACGACGGCGGCGACTACGTCAACGGGAAGAACGAGCGCGCGGTCCACCGGCTCCGGTCGGCGTTCGAGCCGCCCGCGACCGTCCGGCTCCACCCGAACGGGGAGCCCGACGCCGCGCGGACGTTCGACCTCGCCGACGACGGGGGCCGGGCCGACGCGGAGGACTGGCTGACCGACTTTTTCGGCTACCCGGCCCGCGTGCAGCGCAACGAGCGCGGCGGCTTCCCCGACGACACGCACGCCCACGGGCCCACGGTCGTCTCCACGGGCACGGTCGAGCGGTTCGCCGACTGGTTCGACCTCTCCGTCGAGAGCGCCCGCCGTCGGCTGCGCGCCAACGTCGAGGTGGGCGGCGTCCCCGCCTTCTGGGAGGACCACCTGTATCCGAGCGACGACCGCGAGCACGTCGTCGGGGTCCGGGTCGGGGACGCGGCGTTCGAGGGCGTCAACCCCTGCCAGCGGTGTGTCGTCCCGTCGCGGGACCCCGACACGGGCGCGGAGACCCCGGACTTCACCGAGCGGTTCGTCGAGCACCGGGCCGCCGAGAAGCCGGACTGGGCCGGCGACGCGTGGTTCGACCACGAGTTCCGACTGATGGTGAACACGCGCGTCCCGCGCGCCACGGTCGGCGCCGAGGTGGCGGTCGGAGACCCCGTCGAGGTGCTGGACGAGCGCCCGCGCTGAGGCGCCGTACCCCTGTCGGCCCGCCGCGTCGCCGCGCTGCGACGTGCGGGACAGCGCTGCCGCTCGGTGGGTCGTATCGTGACAGCACCACGGCGACACCCGGTCACGGACCACGGCGGTCGTCGAAAGGCAGGCGGCGCCGGTTACTGCCGACTGGTCCCACGAGACCCCCGGGTGATGAGTGGTCCGGGAGCAGGCACCGCCGCCACTGGCCGGGCGACGGGCCCGTGCCGACTCAGGGCAGGTATCGGACGCTCAGGACTCCCTCCTCCTCGTCGGTCCGGAGTTCGACCCGTCGCGCGCCCACGCGGGCGGCGACCGTCCGGGTGGCCTCGTCGTCGGCCACCTCGGCGGCGGCGTCCGCGACGCTCCCGGGGGAGAGTGTCAACACGTGGAGCTCCCCCTCGCCGGCGCGCTCCTGCCGTGTCACCTCGCCGGTTGGCTGTCCGGCGGCGAGTTCGTCGGCCAGTTCGGTCGGGGGCTCGGGGCTGTGCTCGATTGCGAGCGCCCGCTGCGACTCCAGTTCGACGACCCGCCAGGTCACCTCCATCGGCGGCTCCGGGGCGAGCGTCGCCGCCACCAGGTCGTCCTCGGACAGGTTGGGGTTCGTCGCGAGCGTGTGGACCTGTCCGCCGTCGACGGCCTTCAGCACCGCGCTGTCGGCGTCGGCGTGCGTGACAACGAACCGGCCGCGCACGGCGTTCGCGGGGACCTCCCCCTCCTCGTCCTCGGCCTCGGCCTCGGTCGTCGGGTCCTCGGTCATACCCGCCGGTGGGGGTTCCCGACGGTTCACGGTTTCGTGCTGCCGCCGGCCTCACATCCGCATCCTGACGGTCTCGACGAACGCGGCCGCCGCCTCGTCGTCGGGGAGCCGCCAGTCGTCCGTCGCCGCGAGGCCGGCCGTGCCGTGGAACTGGTAGTAGGGCTCGTTCGAGCGGTTCCAGCGGTAGAAGCCGCCGACGGCGACCACGGCGAAGACGCCCGCGACGGCCGACGCGGGGGCGACGGCCACGTCCGCCAGGCCCATCAGGAGCGCCGGCACCAGCGCCGCCAGCAGTACCGCCGAGAGCGCGCCGACCAGGTAACGGGTGTCGCGCCCGGCGACGTGGCCGACCCGCTCGATCTCCTCGAAGGCGAGCGACTCCGGGTCCGGGTCCGTGGCCGCCGCGGGCACCCGCAGCACCCGCTTGTCCGTACAGCACCACAGCCAGTCCCCCTCGTAGCGGGCGTGGACCGCCTCGTCACCTCTGAGGTGGCGCTCGAATGACACGGGCGATCTGCCACGTCCCGACGCAATAAAGCCGGGCGAACCGGCGCCGGCGGCCGAGAGGCGGGGCCTTGATGCACCCGGCGGGCGGAGCGGCTGTCGTGCTTCCGCCGCTGGCCGTGGACATCGACGGGACGCTGACGGACGACCGGCGCGCGCTCGACGAGCGGGTGCTGCCGGCGCTCCGGGAGTGGGCCGCCGAGGCGCCCGTGGTCGTCGCGACGGGGAAGGCACTGCCGTACCCCATCGCCCTCTGCGAGTTCCTCGCCACGCCGACACGGGTCATCGCGGAGAACGGCGGTGCCGTCTACATCGAGCCGGGGCCGGCGCCACGCGCCGACGGGTCGAGCGGCGATGCCGAGAACGGGCACGGGGGCGAGGGTGAACTGCGGTTCACCGGCGACCGACAGGCCGCTGCCGACGTGGCCCGCGAGTACGAGACCGAGGGCTACGACGTGGGCTGGGGGCCGACGGACTTCGTCAACCGCTGGCGGGAGACGGAGTTCGCGGTGGCGCACGACTCCCCGCTGGAGCCGCTGGAGCGCATCGCCGCCGACCACGGGATGGACGTCGTCGACACCGGGTTCGCCTACCACGTCAAGTCGCCCGAGGTCGACAAGGGTCGGGGGCTGCGCGCGGCCGCGGAGGCGCTCGACCTGAGCCCTGCCGAGTTCGCCGCGGTCGGGGACTCCGAGAACGACGCCGAACTGCTGGCGCTCGCCGGTCGGTCGTTCGCGGTCGCGAACGCGGACGACGCCGCACGGACCGCGGCCGACACGGTCTGCGCGAGCGCGTACGCGGACGGGTTCCTGGAGGCCGTCGCCGCGGTCCGCGACGAGTTCGCGGACTGACGCGTCGCCCGCGAGTCGCTCCAGCGGCCCGCTGATTGATGAAATCGGCGTTTTATCGTGCGCCAGCTGTATCGATGCGGGGTGGCTCGCCCCTCGCGTACGGTCCCCAGTCACGGTCCGGGGCAGCTCGGCCCTCCACGTCGGGTTCCACACCGCGTCCACGCCCCGTCCGTCAGCAGCGGTGTGAGCAACGGCAACAGCGATAGCATGTCAGGAACCGACGACGGACTCTCGAGACGACGGTTCCTGCGGGCGACCGGCGGCGCCGCGACGGCGGCGAGTAACTCCCGGGGCGATGCCCCGACCGATGGTGCCGCCGCCGACGATCGTCGCGTCGCCGACACGCCGTGTCCGGCGCGGTCCGTTCGAACGACCGCCGAGCGGCCGCTACATCATGCGGGACTTCTCGTCGACGTCGAATCGGTACAGCTCGACGTCGCCGGCGACGAACTCGGGGATGCGTCCCTGGAACGCCTGGAAGTGGTCGCTCTCCATGTGGGACTCGACCGCCGCGTCGTCCTCGTACTGCTCGAAGACCCGGAGCGTCGCGTCGTCCTCGATGTCGAGTGCGACCCGATAGTCGACGACGCCGTCCTCCTCGCGGGACTGCCGGGCGAGTTCGGTCGCGGCGTCGACGGCGGCCTCGCGGCTGTCGGGGTCGATGGGGATGCTCGCGTTGAGTACGATCATGGTGGCGTGGCTGCCCGCTCGGCTGGCGCCGACAAAAAGGTGTCCGCGTCAGTCGCTGACCCCGGCCTCCTCCCCCTCCCGCTCGCCGCTGGTCGACCGGGCGACGGCCTCGCCGTGCTCGTCGGTCCCCGCCCACGACCGCTGCCGCCCCACGTGCTCGGCCTCGAAGTGCGCCACGGACGCCTCGTATCGCGACCACTCGGCGGGCACCCGGATGTCGGTCTCACAGTACTGGCACGCGAGTTGCTCGCCCGCGATGTCGGCCATACGCCACGCTTGGACTGTTTCAGGAAAGCGGTGATGCCGGTACCGCCCGGGTGTATTTGTGCGTGTCTGACGTACGTGTAAGATTCAGCGCGTCGCCGATCGAAACGGAGTCAGTCGTCGGCGTCCTGGGCACCGTCCGCGAGTGCCCCCTGGTCGGTCGCCTCGTGGCGCTGGCGCTCGCGCGGCGTGGCGAGCCGGTCCCGGATGTGCTCGCTCTCGAAGTGGGCCGTGAACACCTCGAACCGGGTCCGCTCCGGCGGAACCTCGATCTCGATACCACAGTAGTGGCACGGAACCGTCTGGCTGTCAGGGGGTCCCATGCGAGGACGTATCAACCTCCTTTGGAAAACCATGCTGCCGGTTCCGACCGGCGGTTTTTATACGCGCTCGCGACGCCGGAACGATACTGCCCGGAGCCGGGATTCCCGCGCCGGCACCCTCCGTGGCATCCCTGCGGTCGGCAACCGACTGGACGGGCGACTCGCTCGGGGGGTCCTGCACTATGTCGACGAGGTCCTCGAGCGTGACGACCTTCGGGAGGCCGCTGTAGTCGTACTCGCAGGGGCCGAGCGGGTCGGCCGCGCCGGGAGCCGACGCGTTCTCCAGTTCGCACCGTGCCCTGGCACTGAAACCGTTCCCGAAGACTGCGGTCCGCAGCTTCCCGTCCACGACGCGGCGCTCGACCAGTACGAGCCCGACGCTCTCGACGTAGAGATACTTCGAGGTCCGGCCGTCCGTCACCTCGAGGCCTCGGCGGCGCCCGCCCGCTCGGGAGTGGCCATGACACCGGCCAGGCCGACGCCGCGGAAGCCGTCCTCCTCGACGATGGCGAGGGAGCCGCCGGCGACCTCGGCGCCGTCGTCGCCGGAGGTGGCCGCGGTAGGAACCGCTTCGCCGGAGAGAACGACGGTGAGCGCGAGGAGGGACGAGACGAACGCTGAACGATTGGACAGAGAATCTGAACGTGACGTCAATCCGCAAGTTCTTCCGCTTTCTACCGTGGATGTCCTGTTATTTATGTTCTCGTGTAGAAATTTTACAGTTTCCGATCGTATATATCTTATACGGGCCGCATTCCGATATTGTTCTCGATGCAACTGGTGGAATCCACCGCGAATCACAAAACTTGTTAGGGCCCCTCCCGGTGGGGGGTAATGGCATGGCTCGATCCGGAGGTGCTGGCGGTGTGGCCGCCTTCCAGTGTTCGGTAGCGCGTGAGAAACTAGCCGCCGGTGACTACGACGGGCAGGAGTACAGCATCAGGGGGGTCTCTCTGGAGGGGACGTTCGAGATCGGCGTCTCGCACCGCGGCGACGGCACTCCGCCGGAGGACATCCTGCCCACGGCGGTGTACGAGTCCATCGGGGAGTGGGTCCGGTCCCGGGCGGACCTCGACGTGATCGAGGCCAGGACGGAACCGGACGACTGGCCCGAGATCGGCAGTTGCCGGCTGACGGTCCCCGGGCCGGAGACCGTCGAGGTCCACATCGACTGCACCGCCGACGGGCTTCTCGAACGGGAGTCGGCGTAAGGGCCGGGCCGGCGGTCGGGGCGTCGCTTCCCGAGGAACTACCCGTCCACTCCGCGCCGTAGCGCCGCCGCTGACGGACGTCGGCTGCACGGGATGAGTTGGCTGGGGAGGTCAGCGCCCCGAGCGGAGGCCCGGTATGGGCCAAACCGGATTTGAACCGGTGACCTCCCGGTTATCAGCCGAGCGCTCGTACCTGACTGAGCTATTGGCCCAGGTAGGCGCACTCGGAGGTACTGTCGTCGGTCGTTTAAGGATTACCTTTCCGGCCGCCGCCCCACCGTCCCGGCCACTCAGGCGTCCTCGACGCCCCGGATCTCGATGCGGGTGCCGCCGGCCGCGCTCTCGGTGAGGGCGAGCGTCCAGTCGTGAGCCGTGGCGAGCCGCTGGACGATGGCGAGCCCGAAGCCCGTGCCGTCGTCGGTCGTGGACTCGGGGCCGAGCACCCGCTCGCGCTTCTCCGGGGGGATGCCGACGCCGTCGTCGGCCACGTAGAACCCGCTTCCGTCCGGCAGGTCGCCGACGGTGACGGTCAGGTGGGGCGGGTCCTCCGGGACGTTGTCATCGCGCCCGTCGAGGTCGTGGCCGTGCTCCACCGCGTTGCGGACGAGGTTCTCGACGAGCCGCTGGAGGCGGGCGCGGTCGGCGCGGATCGTCCGCTCGGTCTCGACGACGAGAGAGGCGTTCGGGGTGTCCACGTGCCGCCAGCCTTGCTCGACGACCACGGCCAGTTCGACCGTGTCGGGGTCGGTGACGGCCTCGCCCTCGCGCCCGAGCGTCAGCAGCTCCTCGATGAGTGCCTCCATCCGCCCGTGAGCGTCGGCCACCGGGTCGAGGTGCTCCGAGTCACACTCCTCTCGCACCTGCTCCAGGTGGCCCCGGGCCACGTTCAGCGGGTTGCGGAGGTCGTGGCTGACGATGCTGGCGAACTCGTCGAGTCGCTCGTTGCGCGCCTCCAGCTCTCGCTCTCGCCGCCGCCGCTCCGAGATGTCGCGGGCGATGCCGCAGAACCCCCAGGGCTCGCCCTCGTCGTCGGTGAGCGCCCGGCCGCGGAACTCGTACGGGACGCGGGTCCCGTCCGCCATCACGAGGTCGCCCTCGACCGCCGAGCGGCCGGTCTCGAAGGTCTCCTCGATGGAGTCGGCGATGCGGTCGACGTGCGCGTCCGCGACGAAGTCCGCCGGCCCCAGCTCCGCGAGTTCGGCCTCCGTGTAGCCCGAGACCTCGGTCGCACGGTCGTTCCACCGGATGTAGTTCCCCTCGGCGTCGAAGACGTAGACGATGTCGTCGAACGCGTTCATCACCGTCTCGGTGAACTGGCGCTGTTCGTGGAGCTCCCGCTCGCGCTCCCGCCGGTCGGTGATGTCGGTGATGAACCCCTCCAGTGACGTGTTGTCGCCCCTCGCTGCGGTGGCCCCGGACCCGTCGCCGGCCGTCGGCCAGTGCTCGTCACTGCCGGTGACGGCCCGGCCGCGCTCCCATATCCACCGCACGTCGCCGTCGGCGTCGACGACCCGGTAGGTGAGCTCGAACGGCTCGTCGTCCTCGATGGCGGTCTGTACCGTCTCCCAGACCTCCTCCCGGTCGCCCGGGTGGAGGATGTCCTCCCCCCACGAGACCTCGCCGCGCTCGATGGCGTCGGCCGGGTAGCCGACCAGTTCCTCGCACTCGCCGGCCACGTAGCTCATCGGCCACCCCGGCGCGTTCGCACAGCGGTACACGATGCCGGGGAGGTTGCTGATGAGGGTCTCTAGCCGCCGGTTGTGCTCCTCCAGCGCCCGCTCCGAGCGGTACCGCTCGACCGCCTTCTCGACCCGGTTGGCCAGGAGGGAGAACCGCTCGCGCCCGCCGCCCTTCTGGAGGTAGTCGGTGACGCCGGCGGAGATGGCCTCGCTGGCGATCTCCTCGCTGCCCTTTCCGGTGAACAGGACGAACGGCAGGTCCGGGTACCGCTCCCGGACCCGCTCCAGGAACTCGATCCCGTCCGGCCCCGGCATGTCGTAGTCGCTCACCACGCAGTCGAACGGGTCGCGGGCGAGCGCGTCGAGGCCCTCGTCGACGTCGGGTGCCGGCGTCGGTACGATGACGTCGCTCTCGCGCTCCAGGAACTCCGCGGTCAGCTCCAGGAACGCCGCGTCGTCGTCGACGTGGAGCACCCGAACGGGTTCGCTCAGCCTGGACATCCCCCGACGTGTTGATTTTCCGCTGCCACGCGAAATAACTAGGGTTCACGAGGGGTCACTCGCGGGTACGGCGAGGTTCCCCGGGTAGCGGGACCGACCTCGCCACGGAAGCGACCCGATGCCGGGCGCTCGAAGCAGCGATCTTCACGGCCACTCAGAGCAGCGACCCCTTGCCGGCGCCGACGACGTACGCCGTGCTCGTCGTCCCCGGCACGTCCGTCCAGTCCGACGCCGCGTACCGCCGCGTCCCGGTCGCCTGCACGGGGCCGAAGGCGTACTCGCCGGTCCCGTCGGCGCCGTCGGGCACCTCGACGAAGTACTCCGCCCGGAGTTCGACGTCCGGGTCGTCGGTTGCCGACGGGTCGAGGTAGACCACCTTCCGGTCGGCGTCGGTCGGGTCGGACTCGACCCGGTCGTAGTCGCCACCGACGACCTCCCACTCGGCCGGGATGCGGTCCCGGAGCGCGACGGCGTCGTTGGCCGCCGTCACCGCCACGACCATCCTGTCGGTCGCGCCGGCGGTGAAGACGTCCCCGTCGTCGCGCCGGTGCCCCTCGACCGAGAGGTCTCCACGCGCCGGCTGGCGCCCCGACGTATCGACCTGGATCGGCCGGCCGTCGCCGCGCTTGACGATGGAGAACTCGTCGACGACCTGCACGGGCGACTCGCCGTCCAGCGCCGGGTCGAACTCGTCGGTCAGCGGCGTCGACTCGTCGTACCCCGCCTCGGCGAGCGGCGGGTGGGCGACGTACCGGACGTCGATGGACTGCTCGCCGATGTCCAGCTGCGTGACGCCGAAGAACCCGTCCGTCGTCCGGGCCATGTACACCTCCTCGGCGCCCAGCGAGTAGTGGCTCACGCCGCCGGTACCGTTGACCACGAACGTCGTCCCGTCGTTGCCCCGCTCGAACGGGAGTGTCAGCCCCTCCGCGGCCTCCTCCGGCGGGGGCGCCTCGCTCTGCTCGGTCGGGCCGCGGGGCGCACGCCGCTCCGAGTAGGTCAGCATGTCCTCGGTGTGGGTGATGGGTTTCGTGCGCTCGTAGACGTGGTTGTCCCCGTGGAGCACGAGGTCCACGTCGTACTCGTCGAGGATGGGCCCCCAGCGCTCCTGGAGGTCCCGCCGGGGTTCGTGGTCCGGCGAGGTCGTCCAGAGCGGCCCGTGGAAGAAGACGATCTTCCACGTCACGGCGTCGTTCTCCTCGGCCCGCTGGAGGGCGTCCCGCATGTACCGCTCCTGGACCTCGCCGTAGGTGAGCCCCGCCTCGGTCTGGCAGCGGGGGTCGTACAGGGGGACGAACTCCTCGGAGCGGGCGAGGTCCCCGCAGGCGTCGGCCGTCGTGTTCAGTCCCATGACGAACGTGTTCTCGTGGACGATGTCCCACCAGCGCCGCTTCGAGACCGCGTCCAGCTGCGGGTCGACGACGGGCATCGCCGCGTTGAGCCGCCGGTCGTACTGGACCATCCCCGTCCCGACCTCGGCCTCGTGGTTGCCGGGGACGGTCATGAACGGCGTCCCGGCGAAGAACGACTCGTTGACGTCGAAGTACCGCTCCCAGGTGGAGGGCTTCCCGTTCGAGTAGGAGATGTCGCCGGCGAGAAGCTGCATGTCGGGGTCGAGCGCCTCCGCGATGGCCATCACCATCTGTGGGTGGGCATCGCTGGGGCGCTGGCCGGGGTTCTCCGGGTCGGCCGCACCGTGATCGCCGACGGCCGTGATCCGGAACCCGTCCGTGTCGGCACCGGCGGCGGGCGCCGTGCGGACGGTCCGCCGCTCGGCGGTGACCCCGTTCAGCTCGACCTCGTACGCGTACGCCGTGTCGGGAGCGAGCCCCGTCAGCGGCACCGTGTACGCCACCGCGTCCCGGCCGGGGACGGGTCGCCCGCTCGCGCTCGCCGTCGTGTCGAGGTCACCCGGCCGGCCGTACCGGACGAGGCCCTCGCCGGGCGCGCCGGTGAACGCGACCGTCACCGAACTGCTCGGGTCCCGGCCGTACGCGACGTGGATGCCCTGCGGGCCGTCGCCGATGGCGGCGTCCGCCGCGCCCGCCGCGCTCGCGACGACCGGGGCCGCGCCCAGTACGGCACCTCCCCGGAGGACGCCCCGTCGGGAGACGGGCTCGCTCGTCGGCCCCTCGCCGCCGGCCGGTTCCGCTGCTCCGTCGCCGCTGTCGCCGGTCGCCCCCGCTGGCTGCCCCTCGTCGCCCCGCTGCGCCGTGTCGCTCGGTTCGCGTGTCATGGTCGGGTCCCCTCGTCGGACGGTCCCTCGACGTGGTTCGGGACACCGTCACCGTCGCTGTCACCGCTCGTAGTGGTGGTGCCGGCGTCGTCCGGGGCGCTTTCCGTCACCCCGGTGGAGGTGCCCCGGACCCGCTCGCCGACGACCGCGTCCAGCGAGGGCGCGCGGAGTTCCTGCAGTTCGGCACGCCCCGCGGGGACCCGGTAGCTCCGGAGGAGGGTCCGCGGCGCGTCGGCCGAGTCGACCGACCGGTCGACCCCGTACGCGGAGTACGTGAGCGCCGAGTCGGTGATGTGGACCGTCGTGTACCCCCAGCGCGAGGAGTTGAACCACTCGACGTGCGGGTTCTGCGACCGGACCGTCGCGTCGATGGCGTCCTCGGTCGCGTCGGCCGGCAGGCCGCCCGCGGCCGCGAGGTTGTCGCTGGAGACGGCGGGCGTCATGAACTCGACGCCGACGCGCGGGCCGCCGGCGTACTCGGACTGCTCGGGATCCCGGTAGTCCTGCTTGAGGTAGGCGGCGACGTAGCTGTGCATGTCGCCGGTGAGCGTGACGAAGTTGTCGACGTCGTCCAGCAGCAGGCGCTTCATCAGCAGGTTCCGCTCGGCCTCGTAGCCGTCCCAGGCATCGTAGTTGAGGTAGAAACTGCCCGGGCCGGCGTTGGTCGTCTTCAGGGCCGCGCTCAGCACCTCGTTCCCGTGGAGCTTCCAGGTCGCGTCCGTCCCGGTCACGCCGTCCGTGTCCGGGAGGCCGTCGGGGTTCGGGCCGCCGTCGAGGAACCAGTCACGCTGGCGCCGCCCCAGCATCGTGCGGTCGGGGTCGTCGTGCTCCCGCGACGGCGGGGCGGCCACGTCGCGCTGCCCGGCCTCGTCTTCGGGCGGCGGCGAGCGGTAGAGCCGCTCGTCGGTCATGAACAGCTCCGCCAGGTCCCCGAACCGGAACGAGCGGTAGAGCCGGAAGTACGCCTGGGCGTCGCTCTCCGCGACCGGCTCGGGCGACTCGTAGGGGTCCGTGTAGTCGACGCGGAGCGGGAGGTACTCCAGGAGCGCCGTGATGCCCCGCGCGTACAGCCGGCGCATCGCCTCGGGCTCGCCGCTGTAGCTCGGGTGACTGGTCGTGTTCGGGTAGTCGCCCTCGGCGTTCCACCAGCGGTTGTTGACGATCTCGTGGTCATCCCAGGTGTGGACGAGCGTGTGCCGCTCCAGCACCGCCTGCATGTGCTCGTCGCTCCGGTAGACGCGGTGCTGGTGGCGGAAGTCGGCCAGCGTGTGGACGACGTCGTTCCCGCTGGGCAGCTCGATGTCGCGGTTCGGCTGCTGGCCGGCGCCGGCGTACTCGTAGAGGAAGTCGCCCAGCGAGACGTGGTAGTCGGCACGCTCCGCGGCGGCGTGGGCGAACCCGCCCCAGTACCCGTGCTGGTAGTTGTTGCAGGAGGTGACCACCAGGCGCAGGTCGTCGGGGGACGCGTCCGGCGCCGGCAGCGTCCGGAGCCGGCCGACCGGGCTCGCCGTCGCGGAGCCGCCCGCGGCGTCGTAGACGAAGCGGTAGAAGTAGAACGTGTCCGCCTCCAGTCGACCGTCCAGGTCGACCCGGACGGTGTGGTCCTGATCGGCGGCGAGGGCGGTCGCGCCGTCGCGCCGCCCGGCCGTCGGGACGGTGAACGTCCGGGTCCCGTCGCGCGAGAAGTCCGCGTCCGCGTTCGGCGTCCCGCCGTCGCCCGGGGTCGGGACGACCTGCAGGTAGAGCCGCCCGCCGGTGACCGTCGCCAGTTCGGGTGCCAGCCGGGTCCAGACGACCGCGCCGCTCGGCGTCGGGCCCCCGCTGGCGACGGACTGCGGGAACGCGCCGTCCCCGGTGGAGATGCCCGCAGGGACGGTGCCGGTCTCGGTCGGCTCGGTCGGCTCCGCGGCCGCCCCCGTGCTGAACAGCGTCGCGGCCGCCGCGCCCGCCGTCGCGGCCCCGGCCGCCCGCAGGACGCCTCGTCGTGTCGCGCTGTGCTCGGTCCCGTCGCCACGCCGGTCTGTCATCGTAGGAACGGGGCCACGGGACGGAATAAGGTTTCTAGCGAAGCTGTCCAAAAATATAGCCATATTCCTCGAATGTATACGAAATTGCGGTGAAACGTGGCATATTACCGTCCGGAGAGCTATATACCGGTACGGAGGAACGAGGACCGGTCGATGGTCGGCCCGTCCGGGTCGGTCAGTCCTGCGGCGCGTCGCCGGGGCGGCGGCCCTCGTCGTCGTCGTCCCCGTCGACACCGTCCGACTCGCCGAAGCGGTAGTCGTCCTCGTCCAGTTCGACCTCCGTCCGCGGGGCGCCGCCCCCGTAGACGGTCCCGCTGACGAAACCGCCCGTCTTCGCGTCCAGGTACGGCGTCACGACGAACGTGCGGGTGGCCCACCTGAACGGGTAGCGCGTCGGCGGTAGCACCAGCAGCAGGCCGAACAGGTCGGTCAGGAAGCCGGGCGTGAGGAAGAGCCCGGCCGCCACGAGGATGAGCGCCCCGTCGAGCAGTTCATCGCCCGGGAGCTCCCCGGTCGCGACGTCGCGCTGGATCTTCCGGAGGGTGTGCCGGCCCTCGGCCCGGACCAGCAGCAGCCCGACCAGCGACGTGACGACCACGACCAGTACGCCCTGGACGATGGTCAGCGGGCCGAAGGCCACCAGCCCCACGAGGAGCAGGAAGTCCAGCACCGGGACCAGGAGCAGCACGGCCACGAGACGCAGGTCCATGTCGGCCGTAGCCCCGGCGGACGCAAAACGTTGACCGTTCCCGCGCCGGGGATGGACGGGTGGCGGTCGTTCCCGGAGCCCGGCCGCGCCGGAGCCTTACCGGTACGCGAAGGCCGTGCCGATGGCGGCCATGACGAGGACGAAGCCGGCCATGGCACCGACCAGCATGATGCCGTCGACGTTCTTGCCGGAGGAGACCCCGACGGCGACGATTCCGGCGGCGAACAGCACGACGGCGGCGACGGCGACCACGATCTCGGTCACCGTCTCCCTGTCGGGGGACATGTCGCGGGATTCCCGCGGTCAATTAAAAAGGGCTTCGAAGGCGGCCGCCGCGCTCGCGCCGCCGCCGTCCCGCCGAGAACCGAACAGGCGGGCGCCTGCGGGCGATTCCACTTCCACCGCGCTAACCGGGCCCTTATGCGCTCGAATACCCTCGTTTCGGATGGAAGCACCGTGATCACCGTCATGACGCACACAGAACACACAGCCGCGTCATCGGACGAATCGCAGTCGAAACGAAGGGGGGTTTCACCCCCGCGTGAGCGGCCGGTTGTCGAGCACGTAACCGACACCACGGCGGCGAACGGGCGCGCCGGGGACCCGCGGCGACCCCAGCCGCTCGCGCCGGACACGAGCCGACTCGACGCCCGCTCGGCGCGCGCCTGGACGGAGCCGATGGCGGTGACGGCACGGGGCGAGGGTCGCTACGAGGTGGCGAACCGCGAGGGTCGGACCTACGTGGTCGACCTCCCGGAGAGCGACTGCACCTGCCCCGACCACCGCATCCGTGGCCAGTCCTGCAAGCACATCCGCCGGGTCGCCATCGAGGTGACCCGCGGCCGGGTGCCGGCGCCGGGGAAGGTCCGTGGCACCTGCCGCGGCTGCGAGGGCGAGGCGTTCGTCCCCGAGGACGGCCCGGCCTACTGTCGCGGCTGCCGGCTGGAGCCGGGCGACCTGGCGACCGACCGCGAGACGGGCGACGCCGTCCTCGTGGCCAGCGTGACCGACGAGCGCGCCGACGGGGTCGAGGTGGGTGACACGGGCCAGTCCGTCGCCGACTACGAGACGAACGAGGGCTACCCGCGCGACGACCCCGTCGTCGAGGTGGTCTACCCGTTCGGCGGGGCCACGCTCGAGGAGCGCCGGCGCTACTCGTTCCCCCACTCCCGGCTCCTCCCCCGCGACGCCGCGCTCGTCGACGCCGACGTCGGTGAAGCCTGACCTGGTCCTCCAGCGCGACGAGGACGGTCCTCAGCCGCGTTCCGCAGCCCGGACAGCGGCGGCCCTACCACTTCTCCGGGTCGAGGTCACCGAACGTCTCCCGCCGGACGGCCGCCTCCCGTGTCACCGCTCGGTCGCACGTATCGCAGCGGAACGAGTCGGGCAGGTCGGGCAGACACGACAGTACGGACCGGCAGCGAGAGAGCGTTGCACCCGGCGCGCCCGACCCCGGCTGCCGGGCCGCGGCCACGCTCGCAGCGTCAGGGCGAGGGTCGCTCCCCGAGCGTGAGCGTCACCGTCCGCCGACTCCCGTCGCGGACGAGGCGTGCCTCGAGCTCGTCGCCGGGGCTGGTCTCCAGGGCGAGGTGGATGGAGAGGTCGTCCAGCGTCGGGATGGGCGTCCCGTCCAGCCGGACGATGACGTCGCCGCCGGTCGGCACCTGCACGTTGTTGACGGTCGTGGAGCCGCTCGACCCGCGCAGGACGCCGGCCGATGGGCCGTCGTTGCGGACGCTGGCGATGTAGGCGCCCCGGACCGCGTCGAGGTCGTTGGCCTCCGCGAGCACCGGGGTCACCGGCCGGAGGCCGACGCCCATGAACGAGTGGTCGTACGCGCCGGTCTCGATGAGCGAGGGGAGCACGCGCCGCGAGAGGGCCGCGCTGACGGCGAAGGCGATGTTCTCGCCGCCGCCGGAATTGACCACGCCGACCACGTCCCCGTCGAGGTCGATGAGCGGGCCGCCCGAGTTACCGGGGTTGGCGGCCGCGTCCGTCTGGACGGCGTCCGGGATGACGTAGTCGTTCACGGCCGACAGCGACCGGTCGACGCCGCTGATGATGCCCGCCGAGACGGACTGGCCCAGGCCGAACGGCGCCCCCACGGCCAGCACCTCCGTCCCGACGGGCGGTTCGCGCTCGACGAACGAGAGGTCGGTCGCGTACTCGGGCAGCGAGTCGACCGCGACGACCGCGAGGTCCGAGTAGACGTCCGTCCCGACGACCTCCCCGTCGCGCCAGTCCTGCTCGGCGAAGCCGACCTCGAACGTGTCGGCCCCCGCGACGACGTGCTCGTTGGTGACGAGGTGGCCGTCGTAGACGAATCCCGACCCCTGGCCGGCGCGGCCCTCCGGGCCGTACGCCCGGACGACGCCGACGCTGGGGACGGTCGCCCGGTACGCCTTGGTGTATCGCCCCCGGTCGCCCGGGGGGGGGGGGGACCGTCGTTCACACGCCGGATTCGGACGGGGTCGACAAAGACCCTCCGCCGTCGTGGACGGTCGCCACCAGAGCGGCCGGGGGTTCCTCCGGCGGGTACCGACCCGTGCGCTTTTGCCCGCGCTCGCCCTCGTCCCGACGATGACCGACGACGCTGCTCCCGACGGCGGGACGGACGCCGGCACGTCCCCCGACCCCGAACGGGTCCGCGAGCGGGCGGCCGCCGTCCGCGAGTCGCTGGCCGAACTGGACGGCGTCCTCGTCGCGTTCTCCGGGGGGGTCGACTCCTCGGTGGTCGCCGCGCTGGCCCACGACGCCCTCGGCGACGACGCCATCGCCTGCACTGCTCGGAGCGAGACGCTCCCGGCCGCCGAACTCGACGATGCCCGCCGCGTCGCCGACGAGATCGGCATCCGCCACGAGGAGGTCACCTTTTCGGAACTCGACGACCCGAACTTCGTCGAGAACGACGGCGACCGGTGCTACCACTGCCGGACGATGCGCCTGGGCGCCATGTTCGAGCGCGCCCGCGACCTCGGTATCGAGACGGTCTGTGACGGCACCAACGCCTCGGACCCCGGCGAGGGCCACCGCCCGGGCCTGCGGGCCGTCGACGAGATGGACGCCTACTCGCCGCTGCTGGCCGACGACGTCACCAAACCGGAGGTGCGGGCCATCGCCCGCGAGTACGACCTCTCGGTCGCGGACAAACCCTCGATGGCGTGTCTCTCCTCGCGCATTCCGACGGGGCTCGAGGTCACCGAGGAGCGGCTCTCCCGCGTCGAGACGGCCGAGCGCCTCCTCCGCACGTGGGGCTTCGACCAGTTCCGCGTGCGCGACCACGACGGCCTCGCACGCATCGAGGTCGGCGCCGACGAACTGGAGTACGCGCTCGACACCGACTTCGCGGCCGCCGCCCGCGACCACCTCACCGACGTCGGCTTCGACCACGTCACGCTGGACCTCGCGGGTTACGAGACCGGCAGCGTCTCCCCGGCCGGCGAGACGGCCGACGAGGGGCCCGGTGCCGACGGTGACCTCCCCAGCGAGACGGACGTGTTCGATGCGGAGTATCCGACCGGCGACGACTGACGCAGTTCTCCGCCACCGTTCTCTCTCCACGCCCCCGACGACCGGCGTTCCGCGCGAGTGGTCGCTCCCGACGACCACCGGCATTTACGGGCGCGTCCGCCGACCGGCACGGCATGGACGCGGACCCGACTTCGAGTGGGGCCGGGGGCCCGGAGGGCGACTCCCCGCCGAGGCTCCCGGACGAAGGGCTGTGGACCACCCTCGAGGCGGTCGGCGATCCGCTCGCCCCGGCGGTCGACGCGGCCGTCGAACTCGCCGGGGCGGGCGTCCCGGTGGCGGTCGTCGGGGCGCCGTTCGGCGGCCGGAGACGGGTGCTCGACCGCGTCGCCGACCGGCTGGACCTCCCCCGGGAGGAATCGACGTTCGGCGAGCGGCCGTCGCTCGACGGGGGTATGGTCGTCACGGACGCTCATCGCCTCCACCGGCGGTCGGTCGGCGGGTTCGAGCCGCTGGATGCCCTCCTCGACCGGGTCGGGCACGTCGACGGACCGCTGGTCACGGGCTGGAACCGGCACGCCTGGTCGTATCTCATCCACGCCCGCGAGATCCACGAGGCGTTCGAGGCCGTCGCGGTCCCGTCGGTCGGCCGGGAGACGATGGGGGCGCTCGTCGAGGGGTGGTCGCCCAGCGTCACCTTCCGCGCGCCGCCGGAGACGGCGAGCGGGCTCCTGCAGGTCGACCGGCAGTCGGTCTCGCTCCCGCTGCTCGGCCGGCAGGAGGTCCCGGTCCCGACGGTCGACCTGTCCGCGTTCGGCCGACGGGAGGCTGCGGCCGACCCCGAGGCCGCCGTCATCCGCCGGCTGACCGACATCGCGAACGGCAACCCCGGCGTCGCGCGGGCCCTCTGGGTCCACTGTACCGCCGCCGAGCACGTCGCGGTCGACCCGACGGACCTCCTGACGCCGGTCGAGCGGGCCGACGAGCGGGCCCGCGAGCGCGAGCGAACCCGGCGCGAGCACGGCACCGAGGGCGCCGGGACGCCGGCGGACGCCGACACGACCGCGCTCGACCAGCGGGCGGCGTTCTGCTGTCGGCTCGTCCTCGCGGGCGAACGGCTCCCGCGCGATGTCGTCCGCGAGAGCGTCGCGGACGCCGACCGACTGCTCGCCCGCCTCGAACGCCGTGGCTACCTGACGACGACCGAGGGGACGGTCGAGCTGCGGCCCGCCGCCGTCCCGGACGCCGTGACCCTGACCGACCGGAGGCGGATCCCGTGACGGGCGCGCTGCCGGTGCTCCAGTCGAACCCGCTCGCCGAACTCCAGATCGACGCGGGGACGGTCGCCCAGGCCGTCCTGGTGCTGGTGGCCGCGTACGTGGTGGCGCGGCTGGTGAGCGCCGGGCTGTCGGCCGTCGCCGAGCGCGCCGGCTCCCGACGCATCACGGTGAAGGTGTTCGTCCCGCTGGTCCGGTTCGTCATCTACGCGGTCGCGGTCGCCTCCGTCGTCGGGGGCATCTTCCAGTTCGGGTCGGCGCAGCTCGTCGCAGTCGGGGGACTGCTCGGGGCCGCGCTCGGCTTCGGGCTCAAGGATCTGTTCGCCAGCGTCATCGGCGGGCTCGTGGTGGTGTTCGAGCGCCCCTACCGGGTCGGCGACAAGGTGACGCTGGGCGAGTACTACGGCGAGGTGACGGACGTGGGACTGCGGGCGACCCGGCTGGTCACGCCCGACGACACGGAGGTGGTGGTGCCGAACCTCGCCATCTTCGACGGCCCGGTGGCGAACGCGAACGCCGGGGCCGCGGAGCTGCTGGCGGTCACCGAGGTCCACGTCGCGCCCACCGCCGACCGGGAGCGCGCGGTCGAGATCGTCCGCGAGGCCGCGCTCACCTCGCCGTACGTCCGGCTCTCCGAGGAGCACCCCGTCACCGTCATCGTCGAGGACGGGCCCCACTACACGACCATCGAGGGGAAGGCGTACGTCGCGGACCTGCGCGACGAATTCCCGTTCACGTCCGACGTGACCCGGCGCGCGCTGGCAGCGCTCAACGAGGCCGGCGTCGAGCGCCCGCGGTTTGCGCCCGACGAGCGGGAGTAACGGACGCTGCCCGCGGCTGTCCCTCCGTGCGTTGCCTGCGTCCCCGCGAGTGGTCGCTCCCGACGGAACGGGATTTAAGACGTTGCCACGCCGCCTTCGGGTATGGACTACGAGCTGGCCATCGAAGGCGCGCCGGCGACGATTCCCGGCGGGACCGGCGTGTTGCTGGTCCACCCGAGCACGGGCGAGACGGACCGCATCGACACGGACTTCCTGAAGACGGACACGGACCACCTGCTGGTCGTCTCCACCCGGACCACCGCGCGCGAGGTCCAGCAGAAGCTGGAGTACTACGGCGTGAACGAGGAGAACGCCGTCATCCTCGACACGCTCTCGGTCGAGCGGGGCTACTCCCGGCGGTCGGCCAGCAACGTCCACTACGTGGGCGCGCCGGACGACCTGGACGGCATCGTGGCGGTGGTCCGCGAGTTCCTCGACACCCACGACGGGAAGCTTCGCATCAGCTTCGACTCCATCACGGAGCTGGCGTACTACGCCGACGAGGAGCGGACCCGCGGCGCCGTCGAGGACGTGCTGGCGCTGCTGGACGAGCACGACGCCGTCGGGCTGTTCCACCTCGCCGAGGAGGTCCACGACCGGGACGTGGTCGAGGGGTACCGCGGGCTGTTCGACGGGGGCGTCACACTCACCGAGGACGGCACCGTCACCTGCGAGTTCTGAGGTGCAGGTCGGCGAGTGGAGAACGGGACCCGCGTGACCGGTCGACGCGTCAGTTCAGGCGCCGGCGCGCTCCAGCGCGTCCTCGATGTCCTCGCGCTGGGTGACGCCGACGAACCGCTCGACGATACCGTCGTCGTTCTCGACGACGAGCGTCGGGAGCGAGCGGACCTGGTACTCGTTGGCGACGTCCTGTTCCTCGTCGACGTTCACCTTCTCCAGGTCGAACCGGTCGCCCCAGTCCTCCTTCAGTTCGTCGAGGATCGGGTCCTGTGTCTTGCAGGGGCCACACCAGTCCGCGTGGAAGTCCTTCAGGCTGACCGTCATACTGTCGCCGGTTGCCGAGGCACGCGCATAAGGATTTCCCAGTCACTGCCGGCCCCGCCCGGACGCGCCGGGTCGCCGTTCGTCCCTGGCGCCCGCGGGTGACGACCGGACCCGCGGGCCGAAAGGCTTAGGCACAGCGCTCGCTCACCGATGGGTATGAGCAGTGGCCAGAACTCCGGCGGGCTGATGTCCAGTGCCGGGCTCGTCCGGTACTTCGACTCCGAGGACCGCAACGCGCCGACCATGGACCCGAAGACGGTGGTCGCCTTCGGCGTCCTGTTCGGCGTCCTCATCCAGGTCCTGAACGCGGTCGCCTGATCGGCCGGTACTCTCCTCGTCGTCGCTCCCCGACCAGCCGTGCGGCCGTCGCACGCAGCCGCGAATCCGTTATCGGTCCCTCGCCCGGTGGTCCCGACATGAGACGCCGAGCGATGCTGTCGGCCGTCGCGACGGCGGGGCTGGCCGGCTGTCTCACGGGCTACCGTGGCGAGGGCACCGTCGACCGCGAGGCCGAGCGAGGGGCCGTGCTCGGGGAGCGGCCGCCGGGGAACGCCGGTCGGGTCGCCGAGCACGGCCTCCCGTCGACCATCTGCGAGGAGCCGCCACAACGGACGGACATCCTCGCCGTCGACGAGCCGTCGTTCGCGGCCGACTGGGAGGCCGTCGACCCGGCCCGGCGCTACCGGCCGACCGACGACCACGACGGCCTGCCCGACGACGCCGTCGTCGCCGGGCTGGCGGCGGGCGACCGCGCGCGGGCGTACCCACTCTCGGTTCTCCGGCACCACGAGGTCGTCAACGACCGGTTCGGCGGCCCGGTGCTGGTGACGTACTGCCCGCTCTGTCGGAGCGGGCTGGTCGCGACCCGGCGTGTCGACGGCGTGGCTACCCGCTTCCAGGTGACCGGCCTCCTCTGGAAGCCGTCCGGGGCGTACGGCGGCGCGAGCCGGACCGAGGGCCGGGTGTTCGGGGCCGACGCCGACGGTACGACCGACCCCGCCCGCAACGGCAACCTCGTGATGCTCGACGACGCCACCGGGAGCTACTGGAGCCAGTTCCTCGGCCGGGCCATCTGCGGGCCTGCCGAGGGGACCCGCCTGGAGATACGGCCGTCGACGGTGGCGGGCTGGGGCGACTGGCGACGCGACCACCCGGCGACGGACGTCCTGCTGCCGCCGCCCCGGTCCGGAACGGTCGACTACGAGGGCGTCGATGCGGACGGTGGTCGCCGGGTGGAGCGCGGCCGCTGATCGGTCGGGAGAAGAGAGAAGGTCCGAGCAGGCGTCAGTCGTCGGCCGCCGCGGGCGTCTCGGCCTCGGCTTCGGACTCCGGTTCGACGATCTCGTAGAGGTTCTGCCGGGCGTCCGCGAAGTAGACGTCCTCCTCCACCGTGTCGATCTCCTCGAGCCGCTCGAGCGCGTAGCGAACCGTCCGGGCCGAGAGCATCGACTCCTCGACGATGCCCTTCTGCGTCATCGGCCCGTTGTACTCGAGCACTTTGAAAACCAGTTTCGCGCTCGGCGGAAGGTCCGAGAGCTCCTCCGCATCGGATTCTGCCATCTGTACCTGCAACTGACGCGTGCCATCCGTATAAAGATTGAGGCATCGGGGCGGCTGAGGCCCGGAAACGGGCAGAACGGTCGGACCGAGCGGGGGTGTCGAGCGGTCGTCGCGGCGACCCGCTCGCGGCCGCAACGAGGGGCCGGTCGCGGACGTGACGGCCGGAGCGAACCGCTTTTGGCCGCGGGCGGCCGAGTCCCGGGTATGGCAACCGACACGGTCGACCGTCGGACCGCGCACCTGCGCGGCGTGACGGTGACGACGCTGGCCTCGCTGGCGGGCATCGCGGCCGCGCTGGTGTCGTCGACCGTCGCGACGGGCGCGACGGACCGGACGGCACTGTTCGTGCTCGTCGGGTTCACGTTCGCGCAGTTCGCCGTTCTCCAGGTCATCGACACGGCCGGCCTCCTCCAGCTCGACGTCGACGAGTTCGGCGCGAAAGACGTCCTCTACGTCGTCTTCATGACGTTCGCCTTCTGGTACGTCAGCTGGGGTGTCCTGCTGACTTCGGGGGCCTCGCTGTAATGGCGGACGACAGTATCGCGGTCGTGGATCTGGACCGGTGCCAGCCCGACCGCTGCAACTACGAGTGTGCCAACTACTGTCCACCCAACCGTACCGGGAAGGAGTGCATCGTCACTCGCGAGGAGCGCCACGGGGACGAGCCGTACGAGGGTGGTCCCGACCAGATCTCCATCTCCGAGGAGATCTGCCTGGGCGAGACCTGCGGCATCTGCGTCGAGAAGTGCCCGTTCGACGCCATCGAGATCATCAACCTCCCGCAGGAGCTCGAGGAGTCGCCGGCCCACCGCTACGGCGAGAACGCCTTCGGGCTCTACGGCCTGCCCGCGCCCCAGGAGGGCCGCGTGACGGGCGTCCTCGGCCCGAACGGCATCGGGAAGTCCACGGCCGTCCGCATCCTCGCGGGCGAGACCACGCCCAACCTCGGGAACCATCAGGACGTGCCGTCCTGGGAGGCGGTGCTCGACGAGTATCGGGGTACCGCGCTCCAGGACTACCTGGCGGCGCTCCGCGACGGCGAGCTGTCGGTCGCGCGCAAGCCCCAGTACGTCGACCGCATCCCCGACCAGTTCGACGGCCGGACCATCGACCTGCTGGAGGGCGTCGACGAGCGCGACGCCGTCGCCGAGGTCACCGAGCGGCTCGGCATCGCCGGCGTCGTCGACCAGGACATCGACACGCTGTCCGGCGGCGAGCTCCAGCGCGTCGCGCTCGCGGCCGCCCTCGTCCGGGACGCTGATTTCTACTTCGTCGACGAGATCACGCCGTACCTGGACATCGGCCAGCGGGTGACCGCGGCGCGGCTCATCCGCGAACTCGCCGAGGCGGAGGACCGCTCGATGATGGTCATCGAGCACGACCTCGCCATCCTCGACCTCGTGGCGGACACGGTCCACGTCACCTACGGTGAGCCGGGCGCGTTCGGCGTCGTGACGACGCCCAAGTCGACGCGAAACGGCATCAACGAGTACCTCGACGGCTACCTGGAGGCGGAGAACATGCGCATCCGGCAGTCCCCCATCCGCTTCGAGGAGCACGCCCCCCGGCAGACCACCCGCGGCGAGCCCCTGGTCGAGTACCCCGCGCTCACCAGATCGTACGGCGAGGGGGAGTTCACGCTGGAGGTCGACGCCGGCGAGATACGGCACAACGAGGTGCTGGGCATCGTCGGCCCGAACGGCATCGGGAAATCGACGTTTGCGGAGCTGCTGACGGGTCGCCTGGAGCCGACCGAGGGCGAGGTCGAGACCGACCTCGACATCGCCTACAAGCCCCAGTACATCGAGATCGACCAGCCGATGCGGGTGGACGGCTTCCTCGCCTCCGTCACGGACGACTTCGGCTCCTCGTACTGGAACACGGAGATCGCGGGGCCGCTCCAGCTGGAGCGCATCATGGAGCAGCAGCTCACCGACCTCTCCGGCGGGGAGCGCCAGCGGGTCGCCATCGCGGCCTGCCTCTCGAAGGACGCCGACCTCTACCTGCTGGACGAGCCCTCCGCCTTCCTCGACGTGGAGCAGCGGGTCCAGGCGACGACGGCCATCCGGCGGTACACGGAGAACCACGACGCCACCGCGATGGTCATCGACCACGACATCTACATGATCGACCTGCTGGCCGACCGCCTGCAGGTGTTCGACGGCGAGCCCGCCGCGCACGGCCACGCCGGCCAGCCCGTCGGGATGCGCGAGGGGATGAACCAGTTCCTCTCGAACTTGGACGTGACCTTCCGGCGCGACCGGAACACGGGCCGCCCCCGCATCAACAAGCCCGGCTCGCAGCTCGACCGGAGGCAGAAAAAGCAGGGCGAGTACTACTACGCCCCCGCCGACGAGCAGGAGCTGGACGAGGAGTAGTCGGATACGGGCGCCGTTCCCCCGAAATATCCGGTTCTGGGGAAGTATTCGGAGAGTAAACGGCTTCTCCAGTGGATTCTGTATCTAGTGGGGGCTTCGCGGTAGCCACCCGACGCGCAGTCGGCACCAGCACGTACTGCCTCGGGAGGGGCCCGGGAGCCTCATCGTCCCCGCCGGGCATCCGTCGAGCCGTCCGCCGGATCGGCCGCGGTCGGCGTGTCGGCGGCCTCCGTGGTGAGAGCCGGCTCCTCGGCGAGGGTGACGATCTTGCCCTGTCCGATCCGGTACCGCTTGATGACGCCCTCCTCCTCCAGGTCCTGGAGCAGCCGACAGCCGGTCGACTGGGAGAAGCTCCAGTACTGGCAGAGATCCTGCTGGGGGACCATGCCCCCCCTCTGCTCGACGATGCGCCGCACGAACTGCGCGGGGCGCAACCCCAGCTCGGTGTAGATGTCGGCCCGTCTCTCGATCCCCTCGGGGTCGTACTCCAAGGACTCCAGCGGCGACCCCTGCTCGGTTCGTTCCGCCGTCCCCTCGCCGCCGGGTTTCAAGCGGCGAATCCATCGGGTGACCGTCCCCAAGACACTGGTACCCTGCTTGCTATCCATCCTACTAAACCAAGCCCTATCGTCCGGTATCTATCTCCTGCCTAGTATGTGTGACATTATATAATGATACGGGGGTCGTTCCGCCTCCCGGGTGCATCGGGGTTCCCGGCGAGCGCGCGCCTCGCCCTGGTCCGTCGTGCCTCCGGCGGCCACGGGCCAGAACGGCGAGGCGCAGGTGGTTCGGCTGCCACTGTGAGGCCGCGGGCACTTCACTAGAGGCCTCGTAACCCCGTTCAGCGGGACCGGCCCGGGCCCGGACTCTCGAAACGATTAACCTCGGCCGCCCGCGACGACGAGGTATGATCCAGGTCGCGGTCAACGGCTACGGGACCATCGGCAAGCGCGTCGCGGACGCGGTCACGCTCCAGCCGGACATGGAACTGGTCGGGGTCGCGAAGACGAGCCCGAACCACGAGGCCGAACTCGCCGTCGAGAACGGCTACCCGCTGTACGCGGCGGTCGAGGACCGGATCGAGCTGTTCGACGAGGCCGGCATCGAGCTGGCCGGGACCGTCGACGAACTCGTCGCGGCCGCGGACATCGTGGTCGACGCCTGCCCGTCGGGCATCGGCGCGCAGAACAAGGAGCTGTACGAGGCCCACGACACGCCCGCGCTCTACCAGGGTGGCGAGGACGCCGACCTCGTGGACACGTCGTTCAACGCCCGCGCGAACTACAGCGACGCGGAGGGTGCAGACCACGTCCGCGTGGTCTCCTGCAACACGACCGGGCTGTCGCGGCTGCTCGCACCCCTCGAGGAGGAGTACGGCGTCGAGAAGGCCCGCGTGACGCTCGTGCGCCGTGGTGGCGACCCCGGCCAGACCGGGCGCGGCCCCATCGACGACATCCTCCCGAATCCGGTCACGCTCCCCTCGCACCACGGCCCGGACGTGAACACCATCTTCCCCGACCTCAACATCGACACGCTGGGGCTGAAGGTCCCCGCGACGCTGATGCACACCCACTCCGTGAACGTCCAGCTGGCGCCCGACGCCGCGGACGTGCCCGGCGCCGACGAGGTGCGCGACCTGCTCGCCGGCGAGGAGCGGACGTTCATGGTCCGGCCCCGGCACGACATCGACGGCGCGGGCAAGCTCAAGGAGTTCGCGCTGGACCGGGGCCGGCCGCGGGGCGACCTCTGGGAGAACTGCATCTGGGACGAGTCCGTCAGCGTCGAGGACGACGACCTCTACCTGTTCCAGGCCATCCACCAGGAGTCCGACGTGGTGCCCGAGAACGTCGACGCCATCCGTGCGGTGCTGGGGACGGCCGACGCCGCCGGGTCCCGCGAGCGGACGAACGAGACGATGGGCGTCGGGCTATAACCGGGGCCCGGATGCACGCCGGCCCGCAACCGGGGCCTGGATGCACGCCGGTCCGTAACCGGCGCCCATCGGACGGATTCCGTCCCGCGACCGACCCGTTCGGTCCCCCTCGAACAGTGTCATCGTGCGAAGTCTTTTGCCGTGCGATACCGTAGCTGTGCGCGTAATGCGCCGCGATGACCGCGACGACGACCCGTTCTCGGATGTCTCCGATTTCTTCCGCGAGATCGAGCGGATGATGGGTGGTGCCGACTCGGGTTTCGGCGACGACGTCCACTTCCGGGTCGACCGCGAGGACGACATGGTGCGGGTGGTGGGTGACCTGCCGGGCGTCGAGAAGGAGGCGATCGACGTCCAGTGCGACGGCCACGACCTCATCGTCGGGGCCGACACCGACCGGCACGAGTACCGCGAGCGGATCGACCTCCCGGTCCGGGTCGACGAGCACTCCGCCGAGGCGACGTTCAACAACGGCGTCCTCGAGATCGTCCTCGACCGGGCCGACAGCGGCACCGGCATCGACCTCGACTGAGCGGTCCCCTCCCGTCCTCCCCCGGCTCGACCCGCGAGCCTCGACCGACACGCTCCGAGCGACGCCGTCGATCCCCGCTTCCGACTGCGGCGCCCGGCGGGCGGTCTCCGGTCGGGCGGCTGCCCATGTCTGTGTCACCGGCGATAAACGCTCATTAGCGCCGAGCCTGTACACCGTCATCATGGTGGAGCGGGTGCTTGACGAACCGGTGGTGGCGACCGACGGTGACAGTATCTCGGTTCTCCACGTCGACGACGACAGGGCGTTCCTGGATCTGACCCGGCGGTGGCTGTCGGCCGAGCGGGATGACATCTCCGTCACGTCGACCACCAATACGGACGAAGCACTCTCGCTCCTCGGACTCGACGGGGCGACCGACGACGGGGCGACCAACGGCAGAACGACCGACGAGGCGGTGGGTGGTGACGGCGACGCGGCGACGCCGGACGCGGGGACCGGGCCGACGGACGGACCGGGTGCCGAACCGGCCGACCCGCAGGCCGACGGCGTGCCGCCGTTCGACTGCGTGGTGAGCGACTACGACATGCCGGGACTGGACGGCCTGGAGTTCCTCGAGCGGGTCCGGGAGCGGTACCCGGACCTGCCGTTCGTCCTGTTCACCGGGAAGGGTAGCGAGGAGATCGCCAGCGAGGCCATCTCCGCCGGCGTCACCGACTACCTCCAGAAGGAGACCGGCAGCGACCAGTTCACCGTCCTCGCGAACCGCGTGGAGAACGCCGTCGCGCAGCGACGCGCCGAGCGCGAGGCCGAGCGGTCGGCCCAGCGCATCCAGCAGGTGTTCGAGCGAATCACGGACGCGTTCGTCGCCACCGACCGGGAGTTGCGGTACACCTACGTCAACGACCGGGCCGCGGAGCTGCTGGAGACCGACCCCGACGACCTCCTCGGACAGCACGTGCTGGAGGCGTTTCCGGAGCTGGAGGGGACGGCCTTCGAGGATGCGTTCGAGCGGGCGATGCGGGACCAGGAGCCCGTCACCGTCGACGAGCACTTCGAACCGCTCGACACCTGGTTCGAGGTCCGGGTGTTCCCCGCCCGCGACGGGCTCTCCATCTACTTCCGCGACATCACGGAGCGCAAGCGACGCGAGGAGGCGCTCCGCGAGGAGCGGGCGTTCACCGAGAGCATCTTCGCCGGGTTGCCGGACGCGCTGTACACCTTCGACGAGACCGGGACCTTCCTCCGGTGGAACGACGAGTTCGCCGCGGCGACCGGCTACTCCGACGCGGAGATCGCGGAGATGCACCCGCTGGAGTTCGTCCCGGACGACGAGAAGTCGAAGACCGCGGCGAGCGTCGCGGCGGTCGTCGAGAACGGCGAGCAGGTCACGGTCGAGAGCTACCTCGAGACGAAGGCGGGCGAGCGCGTCCCCTACGAGTTCACGGGCGCGCCGCTGGTCGACCAGGACGGCACCGAGCTGGGGCTGGTCGGGATCGGGCGGGACATCACCGACCGGCGCGAGCGCGAGCGCGAGTTCGCGGCCGTCTTCAACAACACCTACCAGTTCACGGGGTTGCTGGAGCCCGACGGGACGCTCATCCGGGCCAACGACACCGCCCTCGAGTTCGGCGGTGTCGACCGCGAGGCGGTGGTCGGCTCGCATCTCGCCGAGACGGTCTGGGTCACGGAGGAGAACCGCGAGCGGGTCGGGGAGGCCGTCGAGCGCGCCGCCGAGGGAGAGTTCGTCCGCTTCGAGATGGAGATCGAGGGGGCCGGGGAGCCGGCCGTCATCGACTTCTCGGTGAAGCCGGTCACCGACGAGGACGGCGAGGTGGTGCTGCTCATCCCGGAGGGCCGGGACATCACGGAGCGCAACCGCCGCGAGCAGGAGCTGGCCCGGAAGAACGAGCGGCTGGAGGCGTTCACGAGCGTCGTCAGCCACGACCTCAAGAACCCGCTGTCGGTCGCCTCCGGGTGTCTGGAGCTCTACCGCGAGTCCGCGGAGCCGGACCCGGAGCTGATCGAGCGAGCGGCCGACGCGCTCGACCGGATGGAGTGGCTCATCGACGACAACGCCCGACTCGACGCTCGTCTCGAATCCGGTCGACGAGCCGGTCGCCGTGGCGCTGTCCCCGGTGCTCGACCGGGCCATCGGGGTCGTCGACACCGACGGCGTCGACGTCGAGGTAGCCGTCTCGGGGGACGAGGCCACCGTCCTGGCGGACCGCGACCGGCTGGCCCAGTTGGTCGAGAACCTGCTCTCGAACGCGACCGAACACGCCGACGAGCGGGTCCGGGTCGAGGTGGACGACGGGGGACGGCGGCTCGCCGTCGCCGACGACGGCCCCGGCATCCCCCCGGAGGAGCGCGAGGCCGTGTTCCAGCCCGGCTACAGCGACACCGACGAGGGGCACGGCTTCGGGCTCGCCATCGCGCGCGACATCGCCGAGGCGCACGGCTGGTCGCTGGACGCGGAGGACGGCGAGCTGGGTGGCGCGCGGTTCGTCGTCGAGGGACTGGAGCCGGCCGAGTGACCCGCCGCCGGTGTGTCCCGGCGCGGACGGTCAGGCGTCGGCCGTCTGCCGGATCAGCCCCGCCAGCCGGTCGTAGAACCCGGGCTCGTACTTCGTCGCCGCGTCCACCGTCGGCCGGGCGTTCGTCTCGTTGACCACCGCCCGGCCGACGGCGAGCGCGGTGGACGTTGTGCTTCCAGCGGCCCGCCGCGCGGGCGTCGGCCGGGAGCCGCCGCTCCACCGCGCCGACGTAGGTGCCCTCGACGCACATCACCCGGAAGTCGCGCGCGTCCGGGACCAGCGACTGGACCAGGAACGAGCGGTCGCCCGTGGCCGGGAACTCGTGGAGCAGGTCGAGGTAGTCCGTGACGCCGAGCAGCGAGTCCGCGTCGCCGACCCGCGCGACGCCGATGCCCCGGGTCGCGGAGTTGGGCTTCACGACGGCGGGCGTGCCCACGCGGTCGAGCGCGTCCAGCAGGGTCGTCTCGTCCGCCGGGTTCGAGACGACCACGGAGGCGGGCGTCGGGACTCCGCCCCGGCCGAGTCGTGCCAGCGCCTCCCCCTTGTGTCGCGAGCGCAGCACCGCCTCGCGCTCGTTCACCCACGGCACGTCCAGCAGCGCGTCGGCGACGCCTCCCTCGGCGAGCCGCGGCGGGTAGACGAACCCCACGTCCACGTCCGGGTAGGCGTCCCCGGGGGCGGTCAGGTCGACCGTCCGCTCGGCGGTCGGCAGGTGGACGGCCTCGATGTCGCGCTCCGCGAGCGGTTCGCGGACCCGGGCGAGCGTCTCGGCGTCGGTCGCGACCCCGAGTCTGAGCATACCACCCCTCCGGCCGCCGGCATCATGAAGCGGGTGGCTCGGCCGCGGTCGGTGTCCGCTGCGAGCACGATCGGGATTGTGGGTTTATATCATTAAAATTCAGAAAAAGTCGGAATATATCTATCAAATGCGGAATAAACTGGAGGGTGGCTGTATTTCTCGGCTGTGGGGCAGACAGCTCAGTCGTCCGCCCGGACCTCCGTCGCGTCGGCGGTCCCCTCGAACTGCCGACGCGAGAGCGAGGCGACCCGCTTGAGGTCGTCGAGTCGGGTCGCGAACATCGCCAGCCCGAGCAGGAGGTAGACCCCGGTGAAGGCGAACAGGAGCGTGATGGACCACTGCTCGGCGGCCGCCTCCGACAGCGCCCTGATGAGGACGAACTCGCCGACGACCTGCGAGAGGAACAGGACGAGCAGGACGAGGGCCTCCTTGACCGAGATGCGGAAGTTGATGAGGATGGCCAGGGCGAAGAAGCTCTGCGCGGCGGTGAGCCAGATTTCGACGGCCTGCTTCTGGCCGAACGGGAGCGCCCCGTAGCGGCCGAGCGCGATGGAGTAGACCACCACGAGCGTCCCGATGAGCAGCGTCCACTGGTTGAGCTTCGAGGAGATGAGCGCGTTGAACGAGGCGGTCGTGCGGGCCTTGTTCACGAGGTAGGCGGTGACGATGAGCTCCGGGGACTCGCTGGCCAGCGGCGCGAACCACTGGACCATGAAGAACTCGGGGATGCCGTTGGCGACGCCGATGGCCTCCAGCCCGTGCGCGAACGGCTCGACAGCGGTGAAGATGAGAAAGCCCGAGTAGGCGAACAGGCCGAGGACGATCGGGATGCGGAGCTGCGTCCGGAACCCCTGGAGGTAGGCGGGCACCCCCACGTGGGCCTCGTTCTCCTCGACGTCCCCGCGGACGATGACGAAGATGTAGGTGGCGTACAGCCCGACGAGGACGAGCATGTCGACGACGTCGATGCCGCGCCCGCCGCCGATAATCCCGAACGGGACGAGGAACGCCCAGAGGGTCGCGGCGGTGAGAAAGAGGATCTCGGTGGCGATGCTCTCGTCGAGTTTGACGGAGTTCGAGAGGAGTCCGGTGCTCGTGTCGACGGCCGAGTCACCGGACGACCGGGCCTTGTAGATGGAGAAGAGCGCGATTCCGGACCAGCCCAGGCCGATGAGGATGCGGTTGGCGCCGGTCATGTTCGCGACCGCGAGGTCGGCGGCGGCGGCGTCACCCTGTCCGGCCTGGTAGGCGTACAGCGCGTCGACGGCGTACTCGGGGGCGACGGCGAGTACCGCCAGGACGGCGAGCGCGAACGCCCGGGGCACGTCCTTCTCGGCGGTCTCGGCCCCCCAGGCGAGCAGGAAGGAGGCGCCGAGGACGGCCGCCCCGGAGACGAGGACCCGGAGCCCCGTCGAGAGCCCGTGGACGGAGCCGGTCCCCCAGACCACGACCCACGGCAGTGTGAACAGCGCCGCGACCGCCAGCGAGCCGATCGAATACCGGGCGTCTGCCATTGTTCGGGCTACGCCGCCCGGTGCTTGTATCGCTTCTGCTTCCGTATCCCGTTCGTGAGGCGCTACCGGGGGGACGCTGGCGGAACCGGCGGCCGGGGTCGCGTCGACGGCCGGGTCGCCGCAGCGGGCGGTCGACGGGTCAGACGTCGTCGGGCTGGTCGGCCGCCGCGACGGTGCGGACGGCGGCGACGTTCTCGGCCACGTCGTGGACCCGGACCACGTCGGCGCCGCGCTCGGCCGCGAGCGCCGTCGCCGCCACGGTGGGCGCCAGCCGCTCGCCGGCCTCGGCGCCGACCAGGTCGAACATCGACTTGTGGGAGTGCCCGACGAGCACCGGACAGCCCAGCGCCCGGAACTCGTCGATACGGCCGAGCAGCTCGAAGTTCTCGTGGCGGGACTTCCCGAACCCCAGCCCCGGGTCGACGAGGATCTGCGAGCGGTCGAGCCCGGCCTTCTCTGCCAGCAGGACGCGCTCGACCAGGCCGGCGAGCGTGTCCTCGACCACGTCGTCATAGTCGACCGCCACGTCCGGGTCGACCGGCGCGTTCACCGAGTGCATCACCGCGACGGGGACGTCCCGCTCGGCTGCGAGCAGCCGCATCGCGGGGTCCTCCAGCCCGGAGACGTCGTTGAGCAGGTCCGCGCCGGCGTCGAGCGCGGCCCTCGCCACGGACGCCTTCCGCGTGTCGATGCTCACCATCGCGTCGAGGTCGGCGATGCGCTCGATGACCGGGACGACGCGGTCGCGCTCCTCGTCGGCCGGGACGGGCTCCGCGCCCGGCCGGGTCGATTCCCCGCCCACGTCGACGATGTCGGCGCCCGCCTCGACCATCGCCTCCGCGCGGGCGACGGCGTCCCCGACGGTGTCGTACCGGCCGCCGTCGTGGAACGAGTCCGGGGTGACGTTGAGGATGCCCATGACGGCGGTCCCGTCGGCCCAGGGATAGCCCCGCTCGCGAGCGGCGGCGTCCGGGTCCGTCCGGATGCCGAGGCGACGCCGGAGCTGGTCACCGAGCCGGGAGAGCCCGTACGGCTGCCCGTCCAGCTTCTCGACGAGCCGGTTGAACTGCGCGAGCGTCGCCGACATGACCACGTCGACGGGCTCCTCGTCCTGGCGGGAGAGCCCGGAGGTGGCGCACTCGCCGCCCAGCGAGAGCAGTTCCTGCTTGAGGTACTCGGCCTGCCGGACCCGGACGCGGGTCTTCACCGTCCGGTGGACCGTCTTGCCGCGCATCCGCCAGACGCCCGGCTCCGTCACGTTCGCGTCCCGGAGCGTCGCCTCGGCGGTCGGGAGGTCGTCGACCCGTTTGGGCACGTGGAGCCGGGTCCACCGGGTCCGCGCCTCCGCGACGGTGTACAGCGAGCCCGTCACGACCACCGCGTCACCGGGGCCGGCGGCGTCCAGCGCCGCCTCCAGCGCCCCGGGGACGTTCCCCTTCGAGTGGACGGGTCCGTGGCGGCCGCCGCCAGCACCACCGTCGCCGTCGCCACCACCGCCCTCGCCGTCGTCGCTGTCACCGTCCGCGTCGCCTCCGGCGGCCTCGAAGGCGGCCGCGAGCGCCGTCGACGACTCCGCGCGGTCCACGTCCGGGCGGCAGGTCCAGACCTCCGCGGGCGGGAGCGCGGCGGCCATCCCGGCGTGGTCCTTGTCGGCCATCGCGCCGACGACGAGGTGGCAGTCGTCGACCGCGTCGTCGAACTCGGCGAGCGTGTCGGCCAGCGACGCACAGCCGCCGGGGTTGTGTGCCCCGTCGAGGACGACCAGCGGGTCCCGCGAGAGCACCTCGAACCGGCCGGGCCAGTGCGCGTTCCGCAGGCCAGTCCGGAGTGCGCTGTCGGGGTCGACCGCCACGGTGGAGCCGTCGTCCCCGAGCGCGTGGAGGGTCTGCCGGACGAGGGCCGCGGCGACGCCCGCGTTCCGTGCCTGGTGAGCACCGAGAAGCGCGAGCCGCGTCTCCAGCGACCAGTCCGGGCCCGCCAGCGTGGCCGCGCCCTCGACCCCCTCGCGCCCGTGGTAGTCGACGGTCACGTCCGGGGCGGCGTCCCGGTCCCCCTCGTCGGCCGCGTCGCCGGTGCCGACCGTCAGCGTGCCGCCGCGCGCGTCGGCCACCTCGCGGACGGCCGCGAGCGCCTCGCCCGTCGCGCCCGTGACCAGCGGTCGGTCCGCGGGGGCGACGTGAGCCTTGTCGCGGGCGATCTCCGGGACGGTGTCGCCCAGCACGTCGGCGTGCTCCAGCGTGACGCTCGTGACCGCACTCGCGACCGGGTCGACGACGCTGGTCGCGTCGTGCCGGCCGCCGATTCCCACCTCCAGCACCGCCACGTCCACGTCGGCGCGGGCGAACGCCCAGAGCGCCATCGCCGTCACGGTCTCGAAGAACGTCGGCGACTCGCCCGCGCCCGCGCGATCGACGACGTAGTCCTCGACGACGGCGACGAACTCGCCGACGGCCGACTTCGTCATCGGACGGCCGTTCACGAGGATCCGCTCGCGGAGGTCGTCGAGGTGCGGGGAGGTGTAGAGTCCCACGTCGAGGCCGGCCTCCCGCAGCGACCGCTCCACCATCCGCGCGGTCGACCCCTTCCCGTTCGAGCCGGCCACCTGCACGCAGGCCAGGTCGGCGCGTGGGTCGTCGAGGTGTGCGAGGAGGCGCTCCGTGGACGCCACGCCGGTCCGGGGCGAGTACCGGCGGAGGTCGAACAGGAAGTTCGCCGCCTCGTGGTAGTCCATACGCCCGAACAGCCCTGCGGGGCGCTTCAGGGTGTCGGAGTCGAAGAACTGTTCCGCTCGGTCACGTATGATACGCCCGATAACCGGCAACAGGGTCGAACGGGGGAGTGACCGTACCCACGGGTACGGCCCTCTGAGTGGCCACTACATCACGAGACTCCTCGACCGGCTCTCTCATTGCCGGCAGCAGTTGGTCGCGGAGGGAGGGGGAGCGCGCCTGAGCCGCCGCGCGGCCGCCCGCGTCAGCAGACGGGCTTCGGGTTGACGCCCATCTCCTCCAGCGTCTCGAAGTAGTCGTCGTACGCGGCGCCGACGACCTCGTCGGCGGCCGCCTCGGCCGCGTCCCAGTCGTCCTCGTCGGCCGCGAGCGCGCCCAGCCGGTCGACGGCGTCGGTGAGGCCGTCCTCCAGGTCGTCGCCGAGGCCGCGGAACGTGCTCGCCGTTCCCGGGTCGGCCTGCCCGGTGAAGAAGCCGGTCGCCTGCGAGCGGTGCGCCTTCGCCACGAGCGTCCGGCCGACGAACGCCCCCAGGCGCTCGACGGTCGTCCCGGCGCGCTCCATCGCCGCGTACAGTTCCGGCTCCGCGCCGGGGTCGTGGGCGTCCAGTTCCTCGGCGACCGTCTCGTAGGCGTCTCGCTCGGCGTCGGCCGCGGCCGCGAGGCGGTCGGCCGTCTCGTCGTCGGCCGCGTCGCGGGCCCAGCCGTCGTAGAGGTCGGCCGCGGCGGCGTGGTCGTCGGCCATCGCCGCCAGCACGGCCTCGGGCTCCATATCGCCCGCGGTGAGCGCGTACAGGGCCTTCGAGGAGCCGAGCCGGGAGAGTTCGGTCTTGTTCGCCTCGCGGACCGCCGGTGAGAAGTCCTCCGGAGTCATATGCGGCCGTTCGACGGCCTCCGGTTTATGATGGTCGATAGGACGCCCCCGGGTACACCCCGGAGCGGGCCGTCCTCGGGCGAAGCCGGTGTCACTGGCGAGGCAGTAGTACGGCGACCCCGGCCCCGCCCCCGGGGTGGAGATGGTCCGCTCGGACCGACAGGACGGACAGGACTCGTGGGCGGGCGGATGATCGAACCCGATGGTCTCGAACCGCTGGACCGTGGTCGCCCGGAAGGGCCCGGCCTGGAGCGAGTCCTCCAGGTCGGGCCGTTCCGCGTGGTCGAGCAGTACCCGCTCGTGGAGTCCCGCCCGCGGACGACCCGCTCCTCCGAGATGTCGTTCCGCCTGTAGAGCCCGGAGAACTCGTCCTCGGAGTACTCGGCGACGAACCGGAGCTTCCCGACCAGCGCACTGTTCGTCGACTGCATGACACTTGCTAGGTGAGGGGATGGGAAAGATATCCGACGAGCCGGCTCCGGCCGAGTCCCGGACGGCGAGGGTTATAGGGGTCCGTCGTCTACCGCCGTGTATGGAGTGGGAGACCGACTGGGGACTGCGCGGGCGCATGTTCGTCACCATGTTCCTGCTGTTCGTCCTCTACATCGTCTTCATCGCCGTCCTCTCGGCGCTGGACGTCGGGCTGTTCCTCATCGTCGTGGTCATGGGGGCGTTCTCGCTGGGACAGTTCTTCCTCAGCGACAAGCTCGCGCTCTACTCGATGGGCGCGACGGAGGTCAGCGAGGAGGAGTACCCCGAACTGCACGCGACGGTGACGCGGCTCTCCCGGCAGGCCGACCTCCCGAAGCCGACGGTCGCCGTCGCGGACAGCCGCGTCCCGAACGCCTTCGCGACCGGCCGCTCGAAGGACAGCAGCGCCGTCTGCGTGACGACCGGCCTCATGCGCCGCCTCGACGACGAGGAACTCGAGGGCGTGCTCGCCCACGAACTCGCCCACATCAAGAACCGCGACGTGATGGTGATGACCATCGCCTCCTTCCTCTCGACCATCGCCTTCCTGGTCGTCCGGTTCGGCTGGCTGTTCGGCGGCGGCCGGAACCGCAACGGCGGCGTCGTGGTCGCGGTCCTGGCCTCCCTCGTGGTGTGGATCCTCTCTTTCCTCCTCATCCGGGCGCTGTCGCGGTACCGGGAGTACTCGGCCGACCGCGGCGCCGCCGCCATCACCGGCAAGCTCGGCGCACTCGCGTCCGCCCTGCTCGCCATCGACGACTCGATGGACCAGGTCCCGACGGAGGACCTCCGCGACCAGTCGGAGATGAACGCCTTCTTCATCATCCCCATCCGCTCGGGCTTCGTCGGCCGGGTGTTCTCCACGCACCCACCCACCGAGAAGCGCGTCGAGGCGCTGCGCGAACTGGAGCGGGAGCTGGAAACCCAGGGACCCGCCCGGTAACCTCCGGGATTACCGGGTAATATCTGTCCCAGTCGGAATATCAGACAGATATCCCAGTTACCCCCGGTTGATTACGAGTTCAGCCGCGGAGAAGGAACTAATTGACTCACTCTGCTAGCGGGGGGAGCATGCGACGGACACGGCGGGGGGCGCTCGCCGCGCCCGGAACGGCCGCTGTCGGGGGACTGGTGGGACTGGGGGGAACGGACGGTGCCGTGCGGGCGGCGGCCGGGACGTGGCCGCAGCCGGGTGGGGACGCGGCGAACGATGCGGCCGAGCGGGCCCACTGGACCTGCCCGGAGCGGTACGTCCGCGTCGGCGGGGCCGAGGCTACCGGACCGACGACGACCGCACCGGACGACTGAAACGGCTACCCGGCGTACGCCCCGGCGAGCATGGGACTCCTCGACTCGCTCCGCGAGGCGCTGGGGATGCGCGCGGAGGCCGACGCCACCCGCCGGGCGGACCCGGACGACCTGTTCGGCATGTCGACGGCGTACGTGACGATGGAGGCGGACCTGGGCTACCGCTCGACGGGCGACGCGGCGCTCTGTTTCTCCGGCGTCGACTCGACGGACTTCACCGGGGCCGTCCGGGCCATCGAGGACATCCTCGCGGCCGGCGCCGAGGAGACCGGCACGGAGTTCGACGTTCGCACCGACGGGAAGGGGTACGAGTGGGTGGTGCTGCACGACGACGACCCGGAGGACCTGGTGACGAGCGTCCACTTCGCCGCGGACGAACTGACCGAGCGCGGGTTCGGCTCGCGACTGCCACGACTCGCCGCGGCGGAGGCCGCGGAGCCGCCGGAGCGCCGGACGCGCTCGACGACGCGGTCGTGGCCTACTGGCTCTACTCCTTTCGCCGGGGGACGTACTACCCGTTCGTCCCGGACCCGGACGGGGGCAAGGAGCGCGTCGGCCGCATCGAGCGGAAACTAGAGTCGGTGCTGGACGGCGAACTCGCGGTGGAACCCGAACGGGAGTACTGGTACCCGCTGTGGCCCGAGCGCGGCCAGCACCCGTGGCAGTGAGGTGGACCGGGCGGCCGAGCGCGAGCACTGGCCGGAGCGGACCGCCCGGACCGTCGCGTTCATTACGACGGCTCCGTAGGTGACGGGCGTGCAACGGCTCCACGCGCGCTACCCGTTCCTGTCCGGCGCCCGCGAGGCCGTCGAAGCCGCCGACGTGGACCTGGTCTCGCTGGTCCGGGAGGGCGGTCCGGCGGTCGAGCGCGGCGTCGAGCGGGTGCGGCGCGCGCTACTGGAGGGGACCGCCGAGAGCGAGGAACGCCTCGGCGCCCGCGCGGAACTGCTCTCGTACCCGGTCGCGCGCGTACTCGTCTCGCTGATCGACGCGCCGGGCGCGACCGAGAAGTACGCCCGCGCGGAGGCCGCGCTCGCCCAGCGGCGGTTCGGCGCGGACTTCGAGGAGGAGCGCTCGCTCCAGAGCGGCGGCGAGACGCTCTCGCTCCAGCAGCTGCTCGCGGACTTCGACCTCTCGGGCGACGTGCGGCCGACGGGCGACGGCCGGTTCGACGTCGCCGTGACCGCCTACCTCCGGCTGAGCAGCACGCTCGAGGGCGCGGACTGGCGGCTGGTCCGACGGCCGCTCCGGGACGGGTGGGTCCCCGTCTCGAACGACGAACTGGAGACCCTGCTTCGCGAGGCCGTCCGGGCGCGGGTCGCCGAGGGGCTCCCGCTGACCGTCCCCGACCCCATCGCCGACGCCCTCGCCGAGGAGGTGGGGCGCCTGCGGACGGCCGTCGCGGACGCCGACCCGCCGCGCTCGTTCCACGAGTTCGAGGTCGAGGCGCTCCCACCCTGCGCCCACGCGCTGCTCGACCGTGCCCGCGACGGCGAGGAGCTCCCCGCCAACTCCCGGTTCGCGCTGGTCGGCTTCCTCGCCACGTTCGACGAGCTCGACGCCCACGACATCAGCGCCGTCTGCGGGTTCGACGACCCCGAGCGGGTGCGCTACCAGCTCGACCGGCTCCGCGACGACCGCGGTGTCGCCTTCGCGCCGCCGTCCTGCGCGACGATGCAGGCCTACGGCGACTGCGTGAACCAGGACGACCTCTGTGCGGAGATCGCCCACCCGCTCTCATACTACGAGCGCCGGACCCGGGACGCGGGCGATGAGGCCGGCGCCGACGCGTCGGCCGACTGACGTCCGGGACGGCATCCGTCCGTCGGTTACTAGGACAGTCCCCGCCAGCGACCCGACCTCGGCCGCGAGCGGTAGACGTTTATCGGACCCCTCACACACGCCGAGCGTGTATCTCATCATCGTCGGGGCGGGCGACATCGGGAGCCCACTCATCGAGATCGCGACCGAGGCCGGCAACGAGGTGGTCGTCGTCGAGCGGGACCCCGAACGGGCCGAGCGTGCCGCCCAGCGGTACGACTGCCTCGTCCTGGAGGACGACGCGACGGTGAAGGAGACGCTGGAGGAGGCTGGTACGGACCGGGCTGACGCCCTGGTGTCGACGACGGACCACGACGCGACGAACGTGATGGTCTGTCTGCTCGGCACGGAGCTCGGCGTGCCCGACATCGTCAGCGTGGTCCACGGCCCCCAGCACATGACGCTGTTCGACCGCATCGGCGTCAACACGATGGGCAACCCGCAACGGCTCATCGCCGAGTACCTCTACCGTGCGGTCGAGCGCCCCGCCATCGTCGACTACATGAGCGTCGGCGAGCGGGCGGAGGTGTTCGAGATACGGGTGGCGTCGGACGCCCCCGTCGCCGGGATGACCGTGCAGGCGGCCGCGGAGGCCGGCCACCTCGCGGAGGACATGCTCATCGTCGCGGTCGAGCGCGAGGACGTCGACGACCCCATCACGCCCCGCGGGATGACGAACCTGCAGGCCGGCGACCTGCTGACGGTCTACTCCGCGCGCGGCGCGGTTCCGGAGGTGACGGACGTATTCGGCCACTACGAGGACCACAATATAGGGAACAGTCCGAGGGACGAGGACGCGGGTGAGTGACGTGTCGCGCCGGAACCGTACCGCCGGGCTCCCATCGGACCTCGCCACGGTGCTGCGCGACGTGGGGTCGCTGCTGCTCATCGAGGCGCTCGTCATGACCGTCTCCATCGGCGTGGCGCTGCTGGCCGGCGAGTACTACGCCGCGCTGGCGTTCGCGCTGTCCGGGGGCATCACCGCCGCGGTCGGGGGTCTCGCCCGCAAGCGGCTCGCGGACGCCCCCGCGCCGCGGATGAAACACGGGATGGTCATCGCCGCCGCCGGCTGGTTCACCGTCGCGCTGTTCGGGGTGCTCCCGTTCTTCCTGACCGCCCACCTCACGCCCGTCAGCGTGATGGCGACCTACGTGCCGGCGGGAGCGTCGTACGACCCCGTCACGACCTGGGGGCCGGCGACACGGTCGAGTCTGGGTTACTTCCGGTCGCCGCTGCACGCCCTCTTCGAGTCGATGAGCGGGTGGACCGGCAGCGGCCTGACGATGGCGGCCCACGAACCCTCGCTCCCCCGGGCCATCCAGTGGTGGCGCTCGGTCATCCAGTGGGTCGGCGGCATCGGCGTCATCGTCCTCACCGTCTCCATCCTCGCGCGGCCCGGCTCCGGGAGCTACGCGCTCTACCGCTCGGAGACCCGCGAGGAGCGTATCCACCCCAGCATCATCTCCACGGTCCGCACCATCTGGAAGATCTTCGTCGGCTACACCGCCGTCGCCATCGTCGCCTTCTTCCTCGCGCTCCGGGCCTCGGACTACGGGGCCACGCTCACACTGGGCGAGCAGCTCTGGCAGTCGCTCAACCACGCCATGACCGGGCTCTCGACCGGCGGGTTCTCCGTGACGGACAACTCCATCGGCACCTACAACGCCCCCGTCATCGAGACCGTCCTGCTGCCCATCATGACGCTCGGGGCCATCGCCTTCCCCGTCCACTACGTCGTGCTCCACGACAGGCGCTACCGGGAGTTCGTCGAGGACCTCCAGACCCGGTGGCTGCTCACCCTCCTCGCGGTCGGGACGGTGGTACTGGTCGTCCAGAACGTGTTGACGGTCTCGGTCGGTGACTTCGGAGCCAGCGTCGCCGCCCCGTTCGGCCTCGACCGGGTCGCGGCCGACGCCACCCGCGACAGCGTCTTCCAGTTCGTCAGCGCGCTCACCTGCACCGGCTTCCAGTCCTCGCCCATCGGCTCGTGGGGCGACGGCGGGAAGCTCGTCCTGTCGGTGGCGATGACCATCGGCGGGGCCGCCGGGTCGACCGTCGGTGGCATCAAGATCATCCGGGCGTACACCATCGCGCGCGGCATCCGGTGGCAGTTCGGCCGCGTCTTCCTGCCGTCGAGCGCCGTCGTCTCCACCGAGATCGACGGCCGCCGGCTCGGCCAGCAGGCGATGGAACGCGAGTTCTCCGAGGCGGCCATCATCAGCCTGCTGTGGGTCCTGCTGTTGATCAGCTCCAGCGTCGTCCTCGTGAACGCCGCGCCCGACTTCGGCTACGCCGACGCGCTGTTCGAGGTCGCCAGCGCACAGGGCAACGTCGGCCTCTCGACCGGCATCGTCGGCCCCTCGATGCACCCGGTCGCCGAGGCGATGTTCGTCCTCAACATGTGGATCGGCCGGCTGGAGATCATCCCCGTCCTCGTCTTCGGCCGGGCGCTGGTGAAGGGACTCGACCCGTAGACCCACCGTCGCCGCCCCCCGGCTCGCCGGCTCCGCCTCCCCAGGACGCACCGTAAGCCGGCCCGGTTACCCATACGTTCATTGACGTATTTGTTGGACGGACACTCAGTCGAATCGTATGTGGGTACGCGCCCGGTGGCTGACGGCGGCGGCTGTCTCCCTGGCGGTGCTGGCACTCGTGAGCACCCTCGGAGCGGTGCCAGCGGCGGGAGCGACGGCGACGGCCGCCCCGGGACCGCACGTCGCCGGCGGACAGGGCGTCGACATCAACGTCACGGTCCAGTGGTCGGCGAACCGCCCCGACCGGGTCCGCTACACCTACACGTTCGACGCCCCGTCCACGGCCGCGTTCGCGCTCGTCATCGACGAGCACGTCGACGCCATCACGGGCTTCGAGCGTGCCGGCGACGGGCGCTGGGTGTACGACGGGACGGCCACGGAGCATTCGGTCACGGTGACCCAGTCGGTCGAGACGGCCACGAGCGAGAACGACTGGGTGTACAGCGCCGACTCCGGCGTGCTCGTCTCGCCACCCCGACTGTCGGTGGTCCAGGAGACGGGCGGGGACGTCCGCGAGACGAACCCGCTCGGACGGGCGTACGAGAACGTCGCGGTCGACTTCGGCGACCGCTCCGGCTTCCGGGCCTGGGAGCGCATCTACGTCGGCTCCTACACGACGTACACGGCCGAGCACGGCGGCGAGACGGTCACCATCTACCGGCCGGCGCTCGCGGCCGACGGGCGGTACGAGGTGGCGGTCCGCTCGGTCCTGGCGACCGCCGACCACGTCCCGATGTCGGACCCGCCCGCGACGGCCGAGTTCGTCGTCTTCCCGGACGCCGAGGCGTCGGCCGACGCCGTCCACACCTACCGCGGGAGCAGGTACGCCGGCTACGCGGAGGGGACGGCCGAGGACAGCGGCATCGTCGACGCCGGCCGGCCCGTCGACGACTACGGCAATACCTGGGCCCACGAGTACGTCCACTTCGAGCAGGAGTACCGGGACGGCACGGAGACCCGCTGGCTCCACGAGGCGCAGGCGGAGTACCTCACGGCGCGGAGCATGCACGCCGCGGGCTGTGGCCACGGCGACCTGCAGGGGTGGCTGTCGGCCACCGGCCGGACCAGCGGCGACGTGCTCTCCGACCCGAGCACGTGGGACGGTCCCACGCAGTACCAGAAGGGCTCGGCTGTCGTCGCGGCCTTCGACACCCGCCTCCACGCGCGGACGAGCGGCCGCGTCACGATGCGGGACGTCTTCGCGGCCATGGAGGACGACGCGGTCCGGACGCACGCGGCGTTCCTCGAGCGGGTGAACCGGACGGTCGGCGACCCTGCACTGAACGAGGGGAACGCGCGCTACCTGGCCCGCTACGTGACGACGGCCGACTTCCCGGGCGAGGACGCCATCGATCACCCACCGATGGAGCGGGCCCCGTCCTGTCTCGCGGACTACCAGCACGTCACCGTCGAGACGACGAGCCACGACGGCGGAACGACGGAGCCGTCGCCCCCGGCACCGATGTCGACCCTCTCGACGACGCCCACCCCGACGGCCTCGGTGACAGCCACCCCGGCCCCGGGGGCCACGGCGACACCCGCGCCGATGGCGGCTGCCCCGCCGACCGCAACGATGACCCGTGCGCCGGCTCCTGCCTCGACGGCTACCCCCCCGCCGGCACCGGACGCCGACACGAACGACGGCTCCGGGAACTGGCTGCTGGACCTCCTCGAGAACGTCTCGGCGCTCGGCCCCATCTCGATCCGGTAGCCCTCAACGCGCGACCTGACCCATGCGCCGGTGGTGAACCGCCGTGACTTCGCTTCAGGCGCGCCGAAGCCCCCATATGCTGCTGATAATACGTGCATGTGTACAAAAAGGGCGTACCCGCATCGGCCGTCTCTACGATTACAAGCGGACGACCACGACAAGGGCCATCAATACAGCCGCGATTACGTATATTTCGAGGCCGTTGTTCATTAAGCTGCAGGCATCAAGGCTGCTTCCGAACATCCGACAGAGACCAGCGTACCACACCACGTAACCGCTCACAATACAGAGAATCACAGTAATTCCCCAGCGGGCCGCCCAGGAGATAACTTTACGGAACACGTTCGTCCTCAATGCCGAATTCTCATCGATTTTTCGATAGCTGTAGCGTAGCAAATCAGGCGGGCAGAAGAACCGTTGAGCTCACCTCAGAACCGATTTAATCCGTCTTGACTTCATTCAGATACGCTCTCCACCGAATTACCGTGCACACATATTGATCACTATCGACGATCAGGTTTTTTCGCCTGCTGTAATCTGTTTGATAGATCGTATTTCTAATGATTACTCGATAGATTCATAGATCTTGGTATTATATTCTTTAGGAGTGATAAAAAAGGTTGTTACCTCCTTCCCGCGGTAAACGGCGGGTTTTTACCGTCTGTTCCGCAGCGGATGATATCGGATTCTCACGGGAACGTCTCGATATACTACGCGCAGGGAGTATACGTACGACGAACGAGTCCCGTACCGGAGGACGGTCCTGGCCGGCTCGGAGCCGCGTCGGGACTGGCGGCCGCGACCGACGGCTACGACCGCCAGTAGCCGCTCGTCAGCAGGACGAGCACCGGGAGGATCTCTAGGCGGCCCGCCCACATCAGGAACACCATCAGCAGTTTCGAGGAGTTCGGGAAGGCGAGGTAGGAGCCGAACGGCCCCAGCGAGCCGAACCCCGGCCCGACGTTCCCGAGCGTGGCCGCGACGGCGCTCATCGACTCCAGCGTGTCGAGCGTGTAGCCGATGCGGGCCGCGTCGAGGCTGATGAGGACCGTCGCGACCGCGAAGATGACGAGGTACAGCAGGGTAAAGCCCATCACGCCCCGGACGGCGTCCTCGTCGACCACCTCGCCGGCCAGCCGGATGGGGCGGATGGCCTCGGGGTGGGTGGTGGTGAACAGCTCCCGGCGGACGACCTTGATGATGACCAGCCACCGGATGATCTTGATGCTCCCGCCGGTGGAGCCGCCGGAGCCGCCGATGAACATCGCGAACAGCAGCAGGTACTTGCCGGCCTCGGACCACTCGGCGAAGTCGCTGGTCGCGTATCCCGTCGTGGTGACGATACTGACCACCTGGAAGACGGCCTGGCGGGCACTGTTCTCGACGTCGCCGGCCACGACGCCGCCGAGGTCGCCCAGCGGCGGTGCGCCACCGAGAAACAGAACGCCCCCGAGGATGGCCGTCAGGACGGCCATGATGCCGGCGTAGCCGCGGAACTCGGCGTCCTCGCCCATCTTCCCGAGGTTCCCCCGGAAGACGGCGTAGAACAGCGCGAAGTTGGTGCCCGCGACCACCATGAACGGGACGATGACCCACTGGACCGCCGCCGAGAACGCCGCGATGGAGTCGGCCTCGGGGGAGAAGCCGCCGGTCGGGAGCGTCGTCAGTCCGTGCGCGACGGCGTTGTAGGCGTTCATGTTCGGGGCCATCCCGGCGAGGTGGAGGCCGTACAGGAGGACGATCTCCAGGGCGGTGAACGCGAAGTAGGCGATCCAGAGGACCCGCGCGGTCTCCGCGATGCGCGGGGTCAGTTTCTCGATGCCGACGCCCGGCGCCTCGGCGTCCATCAGCTGGGCGCCACCGACCGACAGCTCGGGCAGGATGGCGATGGCGAGCACGATGATGCCCATGCCGCCGAGCCACTGGGTGAGCTGGCGCCAGATGAGAACGGCGTGGGAGTGTCGGTCGAGCGAGATCTCGCCCAGCAGCGTCGCCCCGGTGGTGGTGACACCGGACATCGACTCGAACAGGGCGTTGACGGGGTTCGCGAGCGTGGACGCGGGCGCGGTCGGCGCGAACAGGCCGGGGACGCCGTGGGCGGCCAGCAGGTACGGGACGGCCCCGACGGCGGCGACGGCCAGCCACGTCCCGGCCACCATCAGGAATCCCTCGCGTGCCCCGAGGTCCGGCTCCGGTTCGAGCCGTTCGAGCCCGGTGCCGACCACCATCGTGAACAGGACGGTCAGGAGGAAGACGTAGATTGCCTCCCGGTAGATGATACCGACGAGCAGCGGCAGCCCCAGCGGGACGGCGAGGTACTTCAGGACGGTCCCGACGAGGCTCAGCGACGTGCGCCAGTCGACGCGGACACTACGGTTCCCGGCCGGACCGAGCAGTGACACGGCTCCGGTAATTCACCGGGCTCGAATCAATCCATCGCTTCCGTCACCGGGCGTGTGCCGCTCAGGGGCGCCAGAACGTCGTCAGGTCCCGGGTCTGGGACTCGCGCTCCATCAACTGGCCCCCCGCGACGGCTGCCAGCGGGACCGACAGCAGCGACGGGATGGTCCCGGTGAGACCGGCAACCGCCCGGCCGTCGACGAGCATCAGAGCCGGGCCGTCACCTGTTCGATGTGGTCGCCACCGACGAACGCCACGACGTGGTCGCCGACCTCGACGAGGGTGTCACCCCGGGGGACGACGAGTTCCCCCTGCCTGGTGATGGCACCGACGACGACCTGGTCGGGGAGGTCGGCGGCTGCGTCCACGATCGTCCGTCCGGCGAAGACGCTATCCTCGTCGATCTCCACCTCGAGCACCTCCGCGCGGTCCCCCTCGACGATGGAGACGTTCTCGGCGTGGCGGCCGCGGGTGAAGCGGGTGATCTCCTCAGCGGTCGCCTCCCGCGGGGAGACCGCCACGTCGACGCCGACGGCCTCGAACAGCTCCGCGAACGTGACCGTGTCGACCACGGCGACCGCCCGCTGGGCGCCGAGCCGCTTGCCGAGTAGCGTGGCCAGCAGGTTCTGCTGGTCGTTCTCCAGCGCCGCGATGACGACATCCGCACTCCCGACGTTCTCGCGCTCGAGGAACCCGCGGTCGGTGGCGTCGCTCTCGAGGACCGTCGTTTTCGGGAGCTTCTCGGCCAGCCAGCGCGCCCGGTCCGGGTCGTGTTCGACGAGTCGTGGCGTGAAGCCGCGCTGTTCGAGCAGCGTGGCGGTCTGGTAGCCGATCTCGCCGCCGCCGACGATGACCACGTCGCGGGGACGGTCCTCCTGCGGGGCGATGGCGGAGGAGAACGCCCGGGCGCTCTCCGGGCTCCCGATGACGACCACGTCGTCGCCGGCCTCGATGGTGGTGGCGCCCTTCGGGACGACCAGTTCGCTCTCCCGGATGATGCCGACGAACGTGAGCGAGTCGAATCGGTCGGCCTCCTGGACGGTCTGTCCGGCGACCGGGGAGTCCGCGGGGATCTCGAACTCCGTCATCTGGACGGCGCCGTCGCAGAACGTGTCCATGTCCTGGGCGGTCGGGAGCCCGATGACGCCGACGATGGTCTGTGCGGCCAGCAGGTCCGTACAGATCATGAAGTCGACGCCGAAGGCACGGTTGTCCCGCTCCCAGGTGTGGAGGTACTGGGGTCGTTTCACCCGTGCGATGCTGAAGGGGTCGCCGCCGACGGCCCCGGTGCCGCAGGTGACGATGTTGGTCTGGTCGTCGTCGGTGGAGGCGATCAGCATGTCCGCCTCGCCGATGCCGGCCTCCCGCAGGGTCTCGAGGTCCCCGCCGTCGCCCTGGATCGCCAGCACGTCGAGTTCGTAGGTGAGCGTCTCCACCCGGTCCGGGTCCACGTCGATGACGACCACGTCATGTGCACTCGAGAGGCTCTCGGCGATGGTCGAACCGACTTCGCCGGCGCCGACGATGATGACGCGCATTCGTTCGTGGTGTGCGGGCCGCGTGGAAATCGGTTTCCCTCCGCTGGCGTCAGCCCCGGCGGTCCGCTGATACGAGTGCCCGAGGCCCCGGAGCCGAGCCGGGTGTCCGGCGACGGCGGCACCCAGTACGGAGCGCCCGACGAGACGGGTCCGTTATCGAGTGACCGCCGACCGAAGGGGCCGGGGTTAAGTACGCGGAGCGGCTCCGCGGGAACGTATGGCAGACAACACGCCGGTAGTCGTGCAGGCGTATCGGACCCCGCAGGGGAAGGAGGACGGTGTCTTCAGCGAGGTGCGCTCGGAGGACCTCTCCATCCCGCTCATCAACGAGATGCTCGCCGAGACGGGCCTCTCGGGCGGGCAGGTGGACGACCTGATGTGGGGCTGTGCCCAGCAGCGCGACGAGCAGGGCAACAACATGGCGCGGGTCATCGCCCTGATGAGCGACCTGGGCGAGAAGGTCCCCGCGACCACCATCAACCGCTGGTGCGCCTCGTCGGCGCAGTCCATCATCTCCGCCTCGGACGCGGTCCGGGCGGGGCAGCGTGACTGCGTCATCGCGGGCGGCGTCGAGAACATGTCCCGGGTGCCGATGGGCCAGAACAACGCCATCCACCCCGGCCTCAACGACCACCACAACATCGCGGCGCTCCAGATGGGGATGACCGCCGAGGAGGTCGCCGACCGCTACGAGGTCTCCCGCGAGGCGCAGGACGAGTACGCCGCCCGCTCCCAGCAGCGCGCGGTCGCGGCCACCGAGGAGGGCCGCTTCGACGACGAGATCATCCCGATCGAGGGCCACGACGACGAGGGCAACCAGATCACCGTCGAGAAGGACGGGGGGCTCCGCCCCGGCACCACGGCCGAGAAGCTCGCCGAGCTCCCGACCGTGTTCAAGGCCGACGGCACCGTCACGCCCGGGAACGCCTCCCAGGTCTCCGACGGCGCCGCCGCCACGATGATCACCTCGAAGGCGTTCGCCGAGGACCACGACCTCGACGTCCTCGCGGAGGTCGGCAACAACAACGTGGCCGGCGTCGAGCCCGAAGTAATGGGCATCGGCCCGGTCCCGGCCTGCGAGGGGCTGTTCGAGCGCTCGGGCACCACCGCCGACGACTACGACCTCGTCGAGTTGAACGAGGCGTTCGCCTCGCAGTGCCTATACAGCCAGGAGCAGCTGGGCTTCGACGACGACATCTACAACGTCAACGGCGGCGCCATCGCCATTGGGCACCCGCTCGGGGCGTCCGGGGCGCGGCTGCCGGTGACGCTCGTCCACGAGATGCAGAAGCGCGACGACGCCGAACTCGGGCTCGCCACGGAGTGTGTCGGCTTCGGGCAGGGCGCCGCCATCGAGTTCCGCGTCTGAACGTCCGCGCCCGACCCCCCAACAGCTCCTTCGTGTTCCGGCCGGGTGCGACGGCCGGACGGGACTCTCCGATCACAGCGAGCCCGCGCCGCCCGTCCCCGACCGTCCCCCGGCACGGTCCGAGCCATCCCGCCTCGGGTGGCTCCCTGCGTGTGCCGTCGCGTTACTCGTTCTGTGATCATTTCTGGATACTGTATCGACTTACGACAGATAGTAATGGTAATCTACACTTACTGAAAGATTTATGTGGAAACGTCGTTTTTCGCACTCAAGGACGACGGGGGACGGTCACCGACGACGATCCTCCGACGGTTCCGAGGACCGGCAGACCGACCCCGGAGACGAGTCCGACCGTGTGGCCTGTTCGTCCACCGCTCGACGGGTATCACCGGCGACCGGCCCGTCTCCCTCTCCGGACCGATCAGACGACATGACCAGCGACGATTCACCCGCCATCTGGAAACGCGACGACCCGACCGACGCCCGTGAGTACGACGACCCGACCGCCCGCGAGTCCGACACGAGGGAGGGAGCCGCCACGCGTTCTGACGGGGGCCGGCGGTCCGAACTCGACCGGGAGACGCTGTTCGACCTCCTGAGCAGCACGCGCCGCCGACACGTGGTCCGGTACCTCCTCCGGACCGGGGGCGAAATTCCGTTCGGCGAACTCACCGACCGGATCGCGGCGCTGGAGGCCGGCACCACGGTCGAGGCGCTGACGGACGACGAACGCAAGCCCGTCTACGTCTCCCTCCGGCAGACCCACCTGCCGCGGCTGCACGAGGCCGGTGTCGTCCGGTACGACCCGGACCAGGGGACGGTCGGTCCCACCGCGCGGCTGGCCGACCTGGTGCCGCCGCTGCGCGCGGTGGACGAGGCGCTCGGTGCAGACCCGGCGCTCCCGCTCCCGGACGACGTGACGCCGCCCCTCGGCGAGGAGAGCCACGGCTGTACCGCCGGCGGGAGCGGCTGAGGTCGCCGGGCCGCTCCCACCGACCGAACGGTTAAGACGGCCCGCGCCGACCCGCCGGCATGCGAATCGACGGGTTCGACCACGCGACTGGCGCCCACTGTGGGTCGACCTCGCTGCGCGACCTCTCGGACTGCTACGGCTGGGGGCTCTCCGAGCCGGCCTGCTTCGGCCTCGGGTCCGGGCTGGGCTTCGTCTACCTCGACCTGCCGATGTCGCCGTGGCACATGCTCATCGGCCGGCCGCTGTGGCTGGAGACGGCGTTCTTCGAGACGCTCGCCGTCCCACACACCGAGCGCCGGGGCGACGACTGGGAGCGCGCGTGGGACGACGTGAAGGACCACCTCGCGGCCGGCGACCCGGTCATGGTGTTCGTCGACCTCTACTATCTCGACTACTACGACACGGACACCCACTTCGCGCCGCACTCGCTGCTCGTCGTGGGGTACGACGAGGACGCCGACGCGACGGAGGCCCCCCACGCCGACCCCGACGCCGGCACGGGCGTCGCCTACATGGCCGACAGCGAGTTCGAGGAGGTGCAGCCGCTCCCGCTCTCCTCTCTGCGCGCGGCCTGGAGCGCGACGGACATGCTCCCGCTCGACAATCGCTACATCGTCGCCGAGGGCGACCCGCGGGCCGACGTGGGAGCGGCCGTCCGTGAGGCCATCGTCGAGACCGCCCGCTACATGCTCGACCCGGCCGACGCGACCCGCGACACCCTGGGCGACCGGATGAACATGGGCACGCACGGGCTCCCGGGAATCCACGCGTTCGCCGAGTCGATGGCCGACTGGCCCGCCGTCGAGGACCCATCCTGGACCGCCCGGTTCGCCTACCAGAACGTCGAGCGCCGGGGGACCGGCGGCGGCGCGTTCCGCGGGCTGTACGCCCCGTTCCTCGACGAACTCGGCACCGAGGCGGGGCTCCCTGACCGGTTCGCCGAGGAGATGCACGGCATCGCCGGCGACTGGTCCTCGCTCGCGGCCGTCCTGTACGAGGCCAGCGAGCGCGACCCGGACGACATGGCGCCGCTCCTCGACGAGGCCGCCGAGCGCGTCCACGCGGTCGCCGACCGGGAGGAGACGTTTTACGGGGACGTGCTGGCGGCGCTGGAGTGATGGCCGGTCCCTCCCCCGGCCCCGTCGGGGCCGCCCGCCGGCCGGCGGGCCGAGGCGGTCCGCCTAAGCCGGTGCCTCCCGACCGGCGGGTATGGACGTCGAGTCGATGTTCGAGCACATGCCGTTCAACCGCGAGGTCGGCATCGAGATTACGCACGCCGTGGACGGCCACGCCGAGGGCCGCATCGAACTGGAGGACCGCCACTCCTCCAGCCCCCTGACGCAGGTGGCCCACGGGGGCGTGACGTACGCGCTCGCGGACACGGTCGGCGGCGCGGCGGTCGTCTCCGCCGTCGAGGACATCACGCCCACCATCGACATGCGCATCGACTACCTCGCGCCCGGGACGGGCGAGGTGCTACTGGCCGAGGCCGACTGCACCCGCGTCGGCGAGAGCGTCGCGACGGTCGACGTGGTCGTCACGGACGGCGGGGGCGAGCGGCTCGCGACGGCGCGCGGGACGTACAAGACGGGCGGGGACTCCAGCGACTCGGCCTGGGACGCCGAGGAGACGCGGAGCCGGCTCGATGAGGAGTGACCGGCGACCGCGCCGTGTGACTCACTTCTGCCAGTCGATCACATTGCGGAAGTCGAGGGGGCAGTCGCCCACGCGGTAGCCCTCGAAGCGCCCGTCGGGGCGGGCGCGGAAGACGACGGTGGGCTGGTGGGCGACCCGGGGGCACTCGCCGGCGACCCGGTGCCACTCGTCGTCGCGGAAGGAGGAGCAGTCGACCAGCAGGAGCGTGCCCGGGTGGGCCCGGAGCTGGCCGTCGTTCTTCGACTTGCCGGTCTGGCGGACGGCCGCGACGGCGGTGTCCGCGCGCTGCCGACGGGTCGGCGGCCGGGGACGGGTCACCTCGACCAGCTGGTCGCCGACGCGGAAGTCGAGCACGTGGCCGCTGTCTAGCTCGACCTCGGCGTCGAACGCGAGGCCGGCGTCGGTCAGCAGCTTCGCGACCGTGAACTCCGACATGGTGGCGGCCATGCGGAACCAGTCGCCGCCCTGCGAGGTACCGAGCTTGGCCGCCATCGTGTAGCGGTGCGGGTCGAGGGCGCCCGTCGCGAGGAACGCGTCGTAGTACGCCAGCGCCTCGTCGCGGTCCGTGTCGGGGAAGCCGGCGGCGTGCTCGGCAAAGAACTCGCGGGTCGTCTCGCGGCCGTCCTTCGAGAACAGCACCGGGAGGAAGAACCGCGAGAGGTGCTCGTGGCGCGCCAGCCACGGCTCCTCGACCTCGAGCCGGGCGAACAGCTCGTTCTCGGCCCACTCGCCCACCGCGGCCGGCGCCTCGTCGAACGTGTACTTGTCCGTCCGCCAGAGCGTCTCCGGCGTCTCCGTGTTGCCGAGCCAGTAGGCGTCTGGGCCGCCGTCGACCGGCTCGCCGTCCGGCGCGGCGGTGACCTCGTGGGTCCAGCAGAACAGGGCGAAATCACCGTTGTCCATCTCCAGCCGGCGGGACTCGTACTCCTCCGGCGTGAACCACGGGTCCGCGAGGGTCGCGCCGAACCGCTCGTCGAGCGGCCCGAACAGCTCACGGCGCACCCGGTCGGCGTCCCAGTGCTCCCGCGACCGGCGGAGGCGGAGTGGCCCTGCCACACCGGCGCTACGACACCCCGACGGGTAATGGTTCGCTTCCCCCGGGGCCGCGGGCCGTCACTGACGCCGGTGGTCGCTATATGAACGCCCGGATATCGGACGCGATAGATTCATTATCGATAACCAGTAACGCTCGTGTGTAGTTACCATGTCAATGGGTGCCTATGACGAGCACGAGCACGAGCGTCGGGAGCAGAAGTCGACAACCGTCGACACCGACTTCGACGACGAGCGGACGGAGTACCGCGGTTCCGTGGAGTTCGAGGCCGGTGAGTCGACGGAGGCACTCCTCGATCAGTTCCAGGAGATCAAGGAGGACCGCTGACCCGCTTCTTCGGTTCGGTGTAGCGGCGGTCACGCGTTCATCCGTGCCTGCAGCAACAGGACCGAGAGCCCACAGACCGCCGTGACCGCGGCGACGTGGGTGACGAGCGTCGCCAGCAGCACCGGGAAGTCGGTGATGAACGGGACCAGCAGCAGCTGGAGGAGCCCGAACGCGACCGTCTCGAGGTCGGCCCGCTGGAACGACCGGGCCGTCTCGGGGTCGAACCGGAACCGGGCCGACCGCCACAGCGCCGTCACGGAGGCCCACCAGTTCGTCCCGATGCGGTAGCAGACGTCCCACAGCACCAGCAGCGTCAGGTAGACGACCAGCACCGGCGGCTCCGGCCCGAACAGCCGCTCGACGAGCGGCGTTCCGCCGGTGGTCGGGTCGAAGACGAACAGGTGCGTGACGAGCGCGATGTACGCCAGCACCGCCAGCACCACCTCCACGCTGGAGCCGAAGAGGAGCTGCCGGTACGAGTCCGGGACGGCCACCGAGCGGGTGAGGGTGCTGATGCGGAGCATCTCGGCGCTCCCGACGGCGGCGACGAAGACGGCGGCCGTCCCGGCGACCGCCGCGCTCCAGAGTCCGTAGTAGGCGGCCAGCGCGAGGACGCCGACCTCGAAGATGGCGAGCTGGATGGCGATGGCGACGGGCTGTGAGAGTTCGACGCCCGGGAGCGCGGAGATGATGCTCTCGTACACCCAGGTCTCGCCGAACTCCGGCTTCCGGCGGGTCGGCGATGCCATCAGCGCTCCCCCCCGTCCGACTGCTCGCCCGGGTCCGGGGGACGGCCCCCGTCCGTCTCGGCGCGTGCGGTCGTGGGCTCGGCCGGCGGCTCCGTCTCGACCGGCGACAGCGCCCGCAGTACGGCCGTCTCGAACGGCGTCCGGTCGACGGACACCAGCGACTCGATGCGCCGGTCCGAGACGACCACCGGGTTCCGGAGCCCCTTCACCAGCGGCACCGCCACGGCCGGCGGGACGTCGGTCACGAGCCCGAGCCACCGGGAGGAGAGCCCCGGCGAGAGCACCGGCGCGGGCAGGATGAGCGGCTCGCGCCGCCCCGATAGCCGTGCCGTCCGCCGGAGCATCGCCTCGTAGGTCAGCACCTCCGGGCCGCCGATCTCGAACGTGTCGGCCCGCGTCTCGGGCACGTCGAGCACGCCGACCAGGTAGGCGACGACGTCGTCGATGGCGATGGGCTGGCACGGCGTCCGGACCCACCGCGGGGTCACCATCACGGGGAGCCGGGCGACGAGCTGTCGGATGATGTCGAACGAGAGGGAGCCGTCGCCGATGATGACGGCGGCCCGGAGCGTCGTCAGGTCGTAGTCGCCTGCCCCGAGGACGCGCTCGACCTCGCGACGCGAGCGGAGGTGTTCGGAGAGGTCGTCCCCATCGTCACCCAGGCCGCCGAGGTAGACGACGCGGTCGACGCCCGCCGCGCTCGCCGCGTCGGCGAAGTGCCGGGCCGCCCGCCGGTCGCGCTCGGCGAACTCCTCGCCGGAGCCCATCGAGTGGACGAGGTAGTAAGCGGCGTCGGTTCCCTCGAGTGCCCCCTCCCAGCCTCCCTCGAGCAGGTCGCCCTGCACGACCTCGACCTCCGCCGGCGCGTCGTACCGCTCGGGGTCCCGGACCAGCGCCGTCACCTCGTGACCGGCCCGGACCAGCGCCGGGACGAGCCGCCCCCCCACGAACCCGGTCGCCCCCGTCACCAGTACGCGCATACGGTGACAGAGGCGCGGCCGGCGGATAAGTGTCGCCCCGACGGCCGACCGACGATGGGGGTCCGGGCCGCGTACGTCGGTGCGGAGGGACGATGGCCCGCCCGCTGACCGCAGAGCGGAACCCGGGTACGGGGCGGGGTCGGTATCAACGTAACTTATGAAGATCATCGATGCAGCTATGTGGACTATTCGTTGGCGGTTCGTCCGAGGTTCGGTCGCGGTTCGGTAGCAGTTCGTCCGAGGTTCGATCGCGGTTCGGACGAAGTGCTCGGAGCAAAATTTTTGTCGGATCCACCCGTATCCGTCCAGTGGAGGTGAGCGTCAGATATGTCCCCCAGTGCCAACAGTGGGCGTCGATTCGACCTGACCCGCTACGATCTCGTGTTGCTCTGTATCCCGATCGCCTTCCTGCTGGCGGCGGTTGCCGGACTGGGACTGGGAATCCCGTCCCACGTCGCGACGGCCGCCGCCGGCCTCGTCAGCGCGTCCGTCCTCGCCGACGCGCTGTTCCGGAACCCGCCGCTCCGGACGTGAACGCTCGTAATCCTTCACTATCGCTCGCAACACCGGGTACAGGTTCGTAATTTCGATCCTGATCTACGGACGGGTCGGATTATCGGAGAACGCCGGGTACAATCAGGTTGTCCCGTTCCCTGCTGCCGTCGCGGTGCCGACCGACCGCTACGCCACCGGTGTCTGCGTGGCCGTCTCCACGGGACGTGGCGTCGCGGTCGGACTGGTCGTCGGCTCCGGGGTGGCGGTCCGGTCGGCCGTCGCGGTGGTCCGGACCTGCGTCGGGGTCCCGGACGTGGGTGGCGACGGGGTCGCGGAGGCCGTCGGCGGCGTCCCGGCGGCCGTCGTCGTCCCCGGTTCCGAGGTGGACGTGGTCACCGGGGTCGTCGGCCCTGGCGTCGACTCCCCGGACGGGACGGCGGTCAGGTCGACGGTCGTCACGCGTGACCAGTCCGTCTCGTCCAGCACGACCGCCTCGGCCGCGCCGAAGACGAACAGGTGGTCACCGACGTAGCGTGCGCGGCGGGGGGCCTCCACCTCGACGCGGCGCTCCGTCGAGAGGTCCGCCGTGTCGAGGACGTACCCGCCGTCGGGCGTCGGGAGGAAGGCGACGCCGTGGCGCGAGTCGTGGGTGAACGCGTGGTGGGTCCGCGAGATGGCCGACCAGCGCGCGTCGAGGACGCGTGACTCGGCCACGCGCGGGTCGCTCGGGTCGCTCACGTCGAAGACGACGGCCTTCACGCGGCCGTCCTCCTCGCCGATGCCCATGACGCGGTCGTCGCCGAGCGGGTGCAGGTACGAGGAGTAGCCCGGGAGCTTCACGGAGCCCTCCTCGGTCGGGTCCGCGGGGTCCGAGAGGTCCAGGACGTGGAGTGGGTCGACTCGCCGGAAGGTGACGACGTAGCCGCGGTCGCCGTCGAACCGGACGCCGTAGACGCGCTGTCCCTCGCTCATCCCGGTGACGCTGCCCTGCCGTTCGAGGCTGGTCGCGTCGAGCGTGTAGACGTCGTTGGCGCTCTCGACGCCGGGGAGGCGCTCCCCGACGGTGGTGGCGACGCGGAGCGTCCCGTCGTGGACGTCGAAGGAGAACTGGTTGAGCACCTCGCCGGGGACGCTCCCGGTCGTCGTGGCGTTCAGGTCGTCGACGGGGAACCGGGCGACGTGGGTGGTGGTCGCGTCGCGGCGGTGCTCGCGGAGGTAGTCGCGCCAGTCGTCGCGGAGCGACTCACGGACCTCGCGGCGCTCCTCGGGCGGGAGGGTTCGCAGCCACCCCCGGACGGTCGCCCGGACCTCCTCCTGCTCGGCCTCCGGCGAGAGGTCGTACCCCTGGACGGTCCGGAGACGGTCCTCGACGCGCTCCGGGACGCGGTCGCTCTGGAGCAGGAACTCCATCCGAAGGGCCGAGCGGCGCTCGCTCGTCGTGTAGGTGGCGTAGACCGCGTCGGCCGAGGCGTACACCGTCGCGTCGCGGCTCCCGACGAAGGTCGTCCGCTCGGTGAGGTCGCCGCTCGCGGCGTCGATGGAGAGGACGGAGTAGGTCACGTCCGCCGGGACCGGCTGGGTCGGGTGGCGCACGTCGGTACAGGGGACGCTGACGTCGGCCAGCGGCTGGACGCGACAGTCCTCCCCGGGTCGCGGTAGCTCGTTCGCGACGACCAGCAGCACCTGACCGTCAGTCAGCCGGGCCGAGACCACGCGGCCCCGGACGCCGCGCTCCCACGCCTCGGTCGGCGCGTCGGGGTCGCTCACGTCGTAGCCGGTCAGGACCCGTTCGACGTCGGGCTCCTCGTCGGCCGTGATCGAGTCGACGGCAGAGTCCGCTACCGCGACCGGCCCGCCGCGGGGCTCCGGTCCGGGCTCGACCGGCTGGCGGACGGCCCGCGGCCCCCTCGACCGCCCTGTCGTGGCGACCGGGGAGCGCCCGCTGGACGTAGAACCGGTCGCCGACCGTCTTCACCACGTCCGGTTCGTCGACGCCGACGACCTGCACGTTGGTCCCACCGACGCGGCGGGTGGGGGCGCCGCCATCCCCGCCGCCACCGGCGCCCGCCGCGCCGCCGGCATCGGCGCTGGCGTCCCCCTCACCGGCCAACGCCGCAGAGACGCCCCCGTCGGCCGACGCGGGCGGCGTCGCAGCGGACTCGGGTGGCCGCCGCCGGTCAAGCCGGTCGCGGTCGCCGTCCGTCTCGCGCTGCGCGCGGGCGACGTACGCCTGGAACGCGTCGGCGGAGTCGGCGGTCGTCAGCCGCAACGGTTCGCGGGTCAGTTCGTCCGTCGAGTCGTTGGTCGGGTCGTCTGCCGGGTCGTCAGTGTCGGGCGTCTCCGGTGCGTCCGGCCCGGAGGTGTCGGCCAGGGTGATGGCGCCGGTCACGGTCGCGGCCAGCACCAGCACGACCATGGCGACGGTTCGTGGGAGCATGGCCGGGCCTACAGTCCCATCCCTCCCCACCGTTACGTAATGTCAAACCGACGTTTGAGCCACCCCGGCCGCGTGGCCGATCGGGTGCCCGCCGCCCGCACCGCTCCGACAGCGGTTTGCCGGCGCCGGGACAAGGGGACGCATGGCAAGTGAGCCGTGCGACGGCTGCGGCCGGTCCTGCAAGATCGCCGGCGGCATCGCCAACCTCTGGTCGTTCGGCGGCGACCGGACGGAGGGGCTGGCGCTGGAGCTGGCCGACGGCTCGGAGCATTTCCTCTGCTACGACTGCATCGAGCGCCTCCCGGACGACCACGAGCCGACCGCGGAGGACGTGGCTGCACTCTCCGCCCACGAGGACAGCGAGGACCGGGCTGAGTGAGCCGCCGTCGACCCGGTCGCACGGCTCAGTAAACTGCGACGCCGGAGAAGGGATGTCGCCGGGGAAGGGGTGTCGCCGGACGACCTACAGCAGGTCGTCGTCGCTCGTCTCGTTCCCGGTCACCATGTCCGTGGTGTCGTCGACGGTATCGGTCGTATCGTCCACGGTCTCGTCGACCGTATCGGTAGTATCGTTCGTCGTCCCGCCGGTGGTGTCGTCGACCGTGTCCGTGGTGTCGTCGACGGTATCGGTGGTGTCCTCCACCGTATCGGTGGTGTCGTCCACGGTGTCCTCCACTGTACCGGTGGTATCGTCGACCGTATTGGTGGTATCGTCGACCGTGTTCGTGGTGTCCTCGACGGCGCCGGTGGTGTCCTCGACGGCGTCACCGGCGGTGCCCTCCGCGTAGTCGAGGTCGGCGGTCACGTCCCCGACTTCGCCACCGACCACGTCGCCGCTGTCGGGTCGCGAGAGCGTCCGGGCGACGTTGCTGTTCCGGTCGCTCAGCTCGTACATCGGCCCGCGCATCGTCTCGGCCAGCCGGCTGTCGGGCCGGAGTTCGCCCAGCGGCCCGCGCAGCGTCTGAGCAAGCGGGCTGGTCCCGTCGGTGAAGAGCCGGAGCCAGTCGTCGTCCGCCGCGGCCCCGTCGCCGGTCGTCGTCCCGCCGGACGCGCCCGCCGAGGCGTCCGCGTCGGCGTCGTCGCCCGGCGCGAAGAGTCCTTCGGGTTCCGGCGTCCCGACGCTCGACTGTGCGCCCTGTGAGGGCTCGCCGCTGTCGCTCCCGTCAGTCGCGGCTGCGCTGTCGGCGGGCGTCGCCCGACGACAGCCCCCGCGCCGACCCCGAAAAACGGGTTCAGCATGATTCCGACCGTCAGGAATGCCACCAGTCCCAGGGCCGGTAGCACCTTCTTCGTCATCGGTTCGGTCATCGCGACTCCCCTCCACCGGTCCGTGTGGACGTGTCAGCTCCCACCATGCTCGATGGCACGATATACGTAGGGTTATATGTTGCGGCCGAACAGACTGTAATATAATAACGGCAAAATAACCGTCTATAGCTGGTTAATTTAAAATCTCTCGCGCCGGTCGGTCTCCGGCGCCCGGCCCGCCGGACGCCGAGCGACGGGGCCGGGCACTGGCGACCACGGCCCGGCGGGACTCGGGCAGGCGGGTGCCGACTCCGGTGCGGTTATGCCCGCCGACACGCACGTGGGCACGTGAACCCCTCCCGAATCGAGTCGGAGTTCCCGGCCCCCTCCTACCGGGGCGCCCAGAAGACCGCCCTCGGGCGGATCCGGGTGGCGTTCGAGGACGGGAACGACGTGGTGCTGGTGCGCGCCCCGACGGGGAGCGGCAAGTCCCTGCTCGCCCGGGCCATCGCCGGCTGTGCCCGGCGGCCCGGTGAGGCCGACCCCCACGAGCCGGTCGGCGCGTACTATACGACGCCGCAGGTCTCGCAGCTGGACGACGTGGCGGGCGACGCGCTGCTCGAGGACCTGAACATCATCCGCGGGAAGTCAAACTACAGGTGCATCCTCCCCGGGGAGTCGGACACGCCGGTCAACGAGGCCCCCTGCGCCCGCGAGCGCGGGTTCGACTGTCCCGTCGAGCACCGCTGTCCGTACTTCTCGGACCGCGCCATCGCCTCCAACCGCTCCATCGCCGCCATGACGCTCGCGTACTTCATGCAGACCGCCGGGAGCGACGTGTTCGGGATGCGTGACGTGGTCGTCATCGACGAGGCCCACGGCCTCGCGGAGTGGGCGGAGATGTACGCCACCATCGAGCTCTCGCCGGGCCGGGTGCCGACGGCGGTGTGGGAGGCGACCCCGCCGCCCGCCATCGACGGCCTGCGCGACGCGGCCGGCTACGCCGAGCGGCTGGAGCTGACCTCATCCGGGAGCTGGGCTGGTTCGTCGAGGACCTCCGCGACGAGGACTCGGCGACGACCTGGGTCGTCGACCAGCCCGACGGCGCGGGCACGACGGTCACGATCAAGCCGATGGACCCCGCGCGCTACCTCCACCACACCGTCTGGGACCGCGGGGCGAAGTTCGCGCTCCTCTCGGCCACCATCCTGGACAAGGACGCCTTCTGCCGGGGGTCGGGGCTCGACCCCTCGAACGTCGCGCTCGTCGACGTGCCGCACACGTTCCCGGTGGAGAACCGCCCCCTCTACGACACCACGCAGGGGAGGATGACCTACGAGCACCGCGACGAGACCGTTCCGGAGGTCGCGCGCCTCGTCGTCCGGCTGATGCAGCACCACCCCGACGAGAAGGGGCTCGTCCACGCCCACTCCTACGCCATCGCCGAGCGCCTGCGCGATCATCTGGCGTCGTTCGGCGTCGGCGCGCGCGTCCGCGGGCACGACTCGGAGCGCCGGGACGCGGCGCTCTCGGGCTGGAAGCGCTCGGACGGCGCGGACGTGTTCGTCTCGGTCAGGATGGAGGAGGCGCTGGACCTCCAGGGCGACCGCTGCCGGTGGCAGGTGCTCTGTAAGGCGCCGTACCCGAACACGCGAGACAGCCGGGTCGCCCGCCGGCTGGAGGACGGCCAGTGGGGCTGGTACTACCGGACGGCGCTCCGCACCGTCATTCAGGCGTGCGGGCGCGTCGTGCGGGCACCGGACGACTACGGCGCGACCTACCTCGCCGACGGCTCCCTGCTCGACCTGTTCGAGCGTGCTCGCCACGACATGCCGGGCTGGTTCGCCGACCAGGCCGACCGGATGTCGACGCCGGACCTGCCGGCGTTCGACCCCGGGGCGGCCGTCGACGGCGCGGGCGGGACGCGCGGGAGCGGAACACGTGGGGGGTCGCGGGGCCAGTCGGGAGGCAGCGGGCGGGGCGGCCGCTCCGGCCGTTCGGCGCGCTCCGGGGGGTCGAACTCCCGGGACCCGGACGACCACCCGCTCTCCGACGTGTGGGGCGAGTGAGGCGCCCGCCGGGTCGTCGAACGTGACGCATATTTCTCAGAATGGGTAATTACGAACTCAAACTCTTATTTTCCATACTAATACGTCATATTATCCACTTCTGTGGGCTCCCGTGGAATCTCGCCACTCGTCACCCCTCCCCCCGGGTAGTCCGAACAACTGTAATGTGGCGACACCGACGCGGGCGTATGGAGGGGTGCTCGAACGGCGGGGTGACCCGTCGTGGACTGCTCGGAGCCGGAGCGACGACACTGGCGGCGCTCGGCGGCTGTTCGGGACTCCCCGTCCTCGGGGGTGACTGCCGGCTCGCGGATGTCACGGGCGCGTGGCCCCAGCCCGGGCGCGACGCCGGGCACACGGCGTACGCGTCCGACGCGTCGGGGCCTCCCGAGCCGAACGTGGCCTGGCGGACGCGCGTGGCGGACGCGCGGTCGCCCCGTACCGTGGGTGTCGCGGTGGCCGATGGGGTGCTGTACGCGGTGGGGCTGGAGCAGCCGGGCGGCGACGACGAGCGCGAGACCGGCCTCGACGGGTTCTATCGGACGTTCGACGCCGCCGACGGCGCTCGGGGGACGGACAGAGTCGGGATGGATTCGGCCGCCGTCGCGGGCCCGGTCGTGGCTCGCGACCGCTCGCAGACGCTGTCCCTCGGCCGCGACGACGACGGGACCGACGTTCGAACGGAACCCCACGGCGACGAGACGGGTGTCCTCGGGCGTGATGCCCGCGGCCGGGCGGTCGCCGCGCCCGTCCTCGCGCCGGACGGCGACCGGGTGTACGTCGCGGGCCCGGGCGGCGTCGTCGGTTTCGCGCTCTCGGGGGCGCTCCTGTTCGGGCGTGGTCTCGACGGCCGCCCGCGGTCGCCACCTGCGGTCGCGGACGGGACGGTGTACGTCGCGGCCCGCGAGGGCGGGTTGCACGCGCTCGACGCGCGGTCCGGGGAGACGCGGTGGCGCGACGAGCGCCCCGCGGCGGGGCCGCCGGTGGTCCACGGCGGAACCATCTACACCCGCGACGGGCACCGCCTGCGGGCGTTCGCGACCGACGGGCGCGAGCGCTGGACCGCAGGTGTCCCCGGCGACTGGACCGGGCCGCCGGCCGTCACGGACGGCATCCTGGTCCACACCGACCGGACGACGTCGTACGGGCGACGGCCCGACGGCTCGCTGGTCTGGCGGACGCCGGTCGAGAACCGGCCGCTCCGGCAGCCGCTGGCGGCCGGGGAGCGACTCTACGTCCCCGGTGCGACCGGGGTCACGGCGCTGGACCCGGCGAGCGGGGAGCGACTGTGGCGCCACGAGACGGGGCTGGTCGCGTCGCCGGCGCTGGTCGGAGGAGCGCTGTTCCTCCCGCGGCCCGACGGGGCGCTGGCGGCGCTCGGGGAGTGCTGAGCGCTCAGAGGAAGAACGACAGGCCGTAGACGACGGACGACCCGATCATGGCGATGACCATGAGGAGCGCGAAGATCTGCTGTCGGTCCATATCTCCGTGTACGTGCCACGGACCATAAGTCGTCGGGCACGGCCGCGGGGGCGGCACTCGAGGGCCGGGGACGGTGGTCCCGGTGAGAGGGCCGGACGACCGGGCTGGAACCGACGGCCACGGCGGGGGCGGACCGCCGGCGGGCGATATGGCCCGGCGGCCGTCGACCCCGCGGGGCTTTTGCGTACCCCGACCGTGGGGACGAACGATGCGAACGCTGCCCGCCCTACTGGTCACGCTGCTCGTCGTCCTCGCCGGCTGCTCGACCGGGTTCACCGGCGGCCCGCTCGGTGGCGGGTCGCAGGGACCGAGCGCCGCCGACGAGGCGACGCCGACCCCGACGTCCACGTCCGGAGGCACCGACTTCGACTTCGCCGACCCCGACGAGGACCGGCTCGGCTGGGAGGACGGCTACTGGTACAACGAGTCCGTGGCGTACAACGCCAGCGACGGGCTGAACGAGAGCGAACGCCGGGCGCTCGTCGCCCGGTCGATGGCCCGGGTCGAACACCTCCGGGAGCTGGAGTTCCGCCAGCGCGTCCCCATCCGCGTCGTCAACCGCTCGACCTACCGCGAGCAGTACGCGAGCGGGGACGCCAACTACACGACGACGTTCCGGACCTTCGACAACGCGAAGTTCGAGTCGCTGTTCCTCATCGGCGAGGACCAGGACTCGCTGAACGTCCAGAACCAGAACCGGGGAGCGAACGTGCTCGGCTTCTACTCGCCGCGGAACGGCTCGATCGTGGTCGTCTCGGAGTCGACGCCCCCCGAACTGCGGAACGAACTCACGCTGGGCCACGAGCTCACCCACGCCCTCCAGGACCAGGTGTACAACCTCTCGAACTACACCCGGCCCACCCGCGAGACGTACAGCGCCTACAACGGGCTGTTCGAGGGCGACTCCCACTACATCGAACAGCAGTACCGCCAGCGCTGTGACGGCGAGTGGAACTGCCTCTCGCTCCCGGGCCAGGGCAGCCCCGGCGACTCGTCGGACATCCACTTCGGGGTCTACCTCCTGAACTTCTTCCCGTACAGCGACGGGCCGCCGTTCGTCGAACACCACCGCGACCGGGGCGGCTGGGCGGCCATCGACGCCATGTACGACGACCCGCCGGCGTCCACCGAGCAGGTCATCTACCCGGAGAAGTACGGCGAGGACCGGCCGACGAACGTCACGCTGACCGACCAGCAGACGGGCGACTGGGAGCGGGTTCGCCCCGAGTCACCCCGCGAAGGGCAGGTGCGCCCGGCGTACGCCAGCTTCGGCCAATCCGGGATGAGCGCGATGTTCGCGTACACCATCGCCGACCCGTACAACCGGTCGGCAGTCGAGGGGGCCCGCGAGTTCGTCAACCGCGAGGGCGGGCAGGTCGACCGCCGTGACCCGTTCGACTACGACCTCCGCTGGACCAGCGGCTGGGACGGCGACCGGATGCACGTCTACCGGAACGCCACCGCCGCGGCCGCCACCGATGGGAGCACCAACGAGACGGCCTACGTCTGGCGGTCGACGTGGGATTCACCCGCGGACGCCCGGGAGTTCGCCCGCGGCTACCGCCTGCTGCTCGAACACTGGGGTGGCGACCGGGTTAGCGGCGACCGGGTCGAGTACGTCTACCGCATCGACCGCCAGCCGTTCGCGGACGCGTTCCGCGTCAGCGTCAACGGCGACACCGTCACCATCGTGAACGCGCCGACCGTCGCGGGGCTGGACGAGGTCCGTTCCGGCGGTGGCAGCCTCCCCTCGGGGAACGCCACCGCCGACGACGGCACCGCCGACGACGACACCGATAGCTCGGGCGAGACGGCCGCGGCGATGGGGGGCGCGTAGCGTGTCCGGAGCCCGCCGGCGACTAGCGGCGGTCGCGCTGACCGCACTGCTCGTACTCGCGGGTTGTTCGGCCGGGCCGCTGCAGGGTGGCGAGCGCGAGGACCCGGGCAGCGACCGGCTCGGCTGGGAGGACGGCTACTGGCACGACGACCCCGTCGACGTGACGGTCGACGACGGCCTGAACGAGAGCGAACGCCGGCGCGTCGTCGCACGAACGATGGCCCGGGTCGAGAAGCTCCGGGGACTGGAGTTCGAGAGCCGCGTCCCCGTCGAGGTCATCTCCCGGGCGGAGTACCGGAAACAGCGCGGCGAGGGCGCGAGCGACCCGAACAGCACGTTCAACCGCTGGAACGACCAGGTCTGGGAGGCCATCTTCGTCGTCGACGAGGACGCCAGCGTCTCGCAGACGCTGGACACCGTCTTCGGCTCCTCCGTGCAGGGCTACTACTCCCCCTCGAAGGAGGAGATCGTCGTCGTGAGCGAGTCCGAGACCCCCACCATCGACCGGACGACTCTCTCCCACGAGCTGGTCCACGCGCTCCAGGACCAGCACTTCGGCCTCGGGCGCAGCCCCGAAACCCAGGACGCACAGCTGGCGGAGGACGGACTCGTCGAGGGTGACGCCAACTACGTGGAGCGCTCGTACGAGGACCGCTGTGCCGGTTCCTGGTCCTGCCTCGAACGGCCCGAGCGGGGCGGCGGTGGCGGCGGGAGCTTCAACCAGGGCCTGTTCACTACCGTCTTCGCGCCGTACGCGTCCGGTCCCGACTTCGTCGGCGACCTGAAGGAGCGCGGCGACTGGGCGGCCGTGAACGACGCCTACGAGCAGTACCCGACCTCGATGGAGCAGGTCATCCACCCCGAGCGCTACCCGGACGACCGGCCGACGCGCGTGTCCGTCCCCGACCGCTCGGGCGCGGCCTGGGAGCGGTTCGACGTCGACCCCGAGTACGACACCGTCGGCGAGGCCTCCATCTACGCGATGTTCCGGGCCAACGACCAGCTCGGGGACCACGACCGGTACGACTACGCCCACCCGTACTCGACCGGCTGGGACGGCGACCGGGTCGTCCCCTACCGGAACGACGGCGAGTACGGCTACGTCTGGAAGTCGACGTGGGACTCGCCGGCGGAGGCCCGCGAGTTCCTCGACGCCTACCGTGACCTGCTCCGGTCGCACGACGCCGAGTCCCGCGGCGACGGCGTCTACGTCATCCCGGACGCGGACCCGTACGACGACGCCTTCCGCGTCTCGCGCTCCGGGGCGACCGTGACCGTCGTCAACGCGCCGACGACCGAGCAGCTGGACGCGGTCCACTCGCCCCGGTAGGGGGACGAGCCGACGGACCGGAGCAGCGTGCGCCTCCGAGACTACGTCAGAAAAAAGCGATATTGTAGAATTACCGGCGGTGTATATACAGTAATGCCTGTATTCTTGAGATAGAAGCAGATTCATCACTTTATCGTCGTGCGGGACGGGTCCGACAGGCGTTAGTGTCCTCCCGCGGACCGTCCGGGTATGACCGACGTAGCCATCCGCGCGGCGACCCCGGGGGAGGCGGAGGCCATCCGCGAACTGGCGCGGGCGGCGTGGCACGAGGCGTACGACGACATCATGGGGCCCGAGGAGGTCGACCAGCGGCTCGACACTTGGTGGCGGGCCGAGGAGCTGCGCGACGTCATCACGAACCCGGACCACGTCTTCCTCGTGGCCGTCGACACCGACGCGGTGGACGGTAGTGCGCGCGAGGACGTCACGGAGACGGGCGCGGGCGCGGCACCCGTCGGCGTCGTCCACGCCGGGCCGAGCCCGTCGGGGGCGTACGTGGTCCCGCGGCTGTACGTCCACCCCGACCGCTGGGGCGAGGGGATCGGGACCGAACTGCTGAACCACGTCACGGCCCGCGCCCGCGGGGAGACCGACCGGCTGCGGGTCGTCCTGCTGTCGGGCAACGAGGCCGGCATCGGGTTCTACGAGGCACGGGGCTTCGAGCCGGTCGAAGCGTCCGGGCTGGTGGACGCCGGCGAGCACGAGGTCGTCTACGAGCGGGCGCTGGAGTGACGGCTCCCGGCCGGGAACAGAAAAACGGGCAGGTGAGGGGGTCGAACGGCAGTCTCGTGCCGGTGGGTGCCATCTCTGCCCGGACCGGCACCCTCTTAGGTATCGCCCGCATCGTGTCACGCGAAACCATGTCGGATTCCGACAACCCGGAGGATAGAGGAAGTCGCCGCGAGGCGGCTGGGTGTGAAATTCGTGGGTCAAACTGACCCCTCCCACGACAACGACACCGACGCATCGAACTCGTTCCTGTTCGGCAACCATCCAGCGACGCGACCGCTCGGCGAGGCGACCGAGGTCGAGTTCCTCGACACGACGCTGCGCGACGGGGAGCAGGCACCGGGCGTCTCGCTGACGCCGGAACAGAAGGCCGACGTCGCCGTCCGGCTCGACGACGCGGACGTCTCGTTCATCGAGGCCGGCTCCGCGTGTACGGGCCCGGGCGAGCGCGAGACCATCCAGCGGGTCACCTCGCTGGACCTGGACGCGACGGTCACCTCGTTCTGCCGCGGCGTGCAGAACGACATCGACCTGGCGCTCGACTGTGGCGTTGACGGCGTCGACATCGTCGTCCCGGCGAGCGACCGCCACGTCGAGACGAAGGTGGGCACGACCCACGAGCAGGTCGTCCAGGACACGGTCGAACTGGTCGAGTACGCCGCCGACCACGGGCTCTGGGTCGAGGTGCTCGGGGAGGACGGCTCCCGGGCTGACCTGGACTTCCTGGTCGACCTGATGAGCGCCGCGATGGACGCCGGCGCGGACCGCATCTGCGTGCCCGACACCGTCGGCCACGCCACGCCCGACCGGATGCTGGAGATCTACGCCGCCCTGAACGACGTGGGGCCGACCAGCACCCACACGCACGACGACCTCGGGCTGGCCGTGACGAACGCGCTCGTGGGCGTGGCAGCGGGCGCCGACCTCGTCCACGGGACGGTCAACGGTATCGGCGAGCGCGCCGGCAACGTCGCCATCGAGGAGGTCGCCATCGCGCTGGACCACGGCTACGGCGTCCGGACGCTCAAGACCGACGAGCTGTACGGGCTGGCCGAGCTCGTCGCTAGCAGCACCGGCGTCCCCATCGCCCCCAACAAGGCCGTCGTCGGGGAGAACGCCTTCACCCACGAGTCCGGCATCCACACGGACGGGACACTGAAGGACGACGCGATGTACGAGCCGTACCCGCCGGAGAAGGTGGGTCGCGAGCGGCGACTCGTGCTCGGCAAGCACGCCGGCCGTGCGGGCGTCGAGGCGGCGCTCAACGAGCACGACGTCGACGTGACCGACGACGAACTCTCGACGGTCGTCTCCCGCGTGAAGGAGCTCGGCGACCGGGGCAAGCGCGTCACCGACGCCGACCTGCTGGCCATCGCCGAGGAGGTCAGCGGGCAGGAGCGCGAGCGCCGGGTCGAACTGCTCGACCTCACAGCGGCCTCGGGCTCGGGCACGCCGACCGCGAGCGTCCGGCTCCGGGTGCAGGGCGAGGAGCGTACGGCCGCCGGCACCGGCTCCGGGCCGGTGGACGCCGCGCTCACCGCCGTCCGGAACGCGCTCGGGGCGGCGGCGGACGCCCAGCTCGACGAGTACCACGTCGACGCCATCACCGGCGGCACGGACGCCGTCGTCACCGTCGAGGTGACGATGTCCCGGGGCGACCGCACGGTCAACGTCGCCGCGAGCGACGCGGACATCACCACCGCCTCGGTGCGCGCGATGGTCGACGCCCTCGACCGGCTGCTCGCGTACGACGAGGCGCCGGTCATCGCGGACGACTGACCGCGACCCCGACTGGCGCCGACTCACCCGTACGGGTTTTTACCCCTCCCCGAGAAGGGCGGGTATGCGCTGTCCCGTCTGTAACGCGGCCGTCGTGACCTTCGACGTGCCCGAGGCGTACCGCGGCCACCTCCCGGCCGAGACCGACCACGCCGGCCTCTGTTCGCGCTGCCTCCGCCTTCACCCGGCCGACGAGGGTGGCGGCGACTTCGAGCAGCTCGGCGAGGAGTTCCCCGAGGACCCGGACGTGGCGGTCCCGATGGCCATCGCCATCGGGCTGCTGGACTCGCTCGCGCTCAATCGCCGGGACATCGAGGCGCTGCTCGACGTGGTCATCGACGCCGGCGTCGACCCCATCCTCACCGTCGACCGGCTCCAGACCCAGGGCTCGACGGATCCGGCGGTCGACCTGAACAGGCGGATGGAGCAGCTCCAGCAGCTCATCAACGCGAACAGCGAGGAGGCGGCGTAGCCGAACGCCGGAGCGTCACCTGCTGCATG
>PXRM01000036.1 GCA_003020985.1 Halobacteriales archaeon QS_4_70_19
CCCGCCGGGCGCCGGTCCGGGCGTCGCTCCAGTGCTTGCCTCGTCCGGGACGGGGCGAGCGCCCGGCCCCGTTCGGTCCCACCCTGTGAGTAAGATATTAGCTTAGTTATCTCAGCGGAGGGAGTTGCAGGTGGCGACAGCTGAGGGATCAGAGATTACTGTCGCCAATACCACCGGAGCATGCCAGCTGCGAGCGCGAACGCGCCGCCGACAAAAAACACCATCCCCGGGGAGATAACCATGTTCATGAACTCAAACCCAACAGGATTCGTCGGGGGAGAACTCCCACCCGGGCTATCGGCGGTTGGTGGTGACCCAGACCCAACAACGAATCGAACGAGATAATCAACGGCAAGACTGGTGACCCCGAGCAGCGCGACAGCACCAATCACTTGTGATAGACCATCACGTATGGATGTGCTGTCGAGGTTCTTCCCGGTGTAGAGTACGAGTCCGTCGTCTGAAGGGCCATAGACGTTCATTGCTGTCCCCCGCGAGGAATACCACTGGTCAACAACTTCAACGAGTCCCGCGTCCTCGAATTTCTGCAGGTGATATTGGACGTTCTGGACGGACGTATCGACTGAGTCCGCGAGATCGGACGCGGTTTGTGGTTCGGTGTGGAGACGACTCAGCAGTTCCCGAGCGGTTTCCGAAGTCAGCGTGTCGAACACTGGTGTCGCCCCGTCATCACTAATTTCAATGAGACGGGTCTCCCGATCCGTTCGAACGGAGATTGGCCAGCGAAGCGGGAATGCGCTCTTCGTCTCCTCTTGCTGGGTGTTCTCAGACATTGTTCAGTCCTTTCTCCACTAGTCGTAATCCGTAGTTTTGGCCCTTCCCCTCGCTAAAATGGCCGCTTGAGTCTGGCCAGTGGTCATTTAACAGGGGTTCCAACAGGAGGATATGAATCGTCGTAAGGTCCTGGTCGGTGTCGGTAGTACTGGCATCCTCGGCCTGAGTGGTTGCATTAACGCCCTCACCGGCGCAAGTGGCCCTAATGCGAATGGCTCAGAGGAGTCATCGATGCGTCTTTCACTAACCAGTGTGGATGACGCTCCCGAACCGTTGTCCTTCGAGGTCACCGTATCGAACGATCAACTGAGCACGACAGACGTGCCGATAGCAGAGATCGCCGTCAAAAACACCGGCGATGAGACCGTGAGTTGGTCCTATGCCGGAGGGGTCAGTAATCTACCCTTCCCACAAGGTGTTCACGATTCAGAATCCGGTGGGACTGTGCTTGGATTAGAAGAGGAAGTACGAGCGCAGTTAATGGATGTATCTGGTGGCTGTGCGCGGGTTGATCAGTTCACTCAAGCGGATGGCATTAAGAATACTACTCTCGAAGCAAATACCCAAGTCAAGAGATCATACGCGATCGCTGGTGTCGGTGGGGAACTCAGCGGTAACTGTCCATCTCCCGGCGAGTATCGGATGGAGCATGAGTTGGGGGATTTTGGCATAGTAGGGTTCGAATTTAAGCTAGAGCAGTAATCTATTCTCTGAACAATCAGAGAGTCACCTACTCGACCACTCTCAAGTAATCGGGTCGAAGGAAAGGGAATCCTCCGTGTTTAGGCGTCGGCCTCGAGTCAATCCCGCTCCGGCGGGTGGACGGCGAGACTCGTCCCGTCGTGGTCACCCACACTCACGCCGATGCTCAGAAGGAGGTAGCCAAGCGGTCCCCCCGTTTTGGGTTCGGTTTTGCCACGGACCGAGGTGGCCATCATCGTCTCGCTGCTGGATCCACGCAATGTACGCTCTTGTGGCGGAGATCGTTGGTAGCGAACTCTCGTCTCCGTCTGGGTCGGCCGAGCCCTCGGGAGGAAATGGTGCCTCTACTCTTTTATCCCGTCCACGAGTGGGTCGCGGCGACTGCGAAAGCGCTCGAGGGCTCTCCACCAGCGATCCTCTACGCGAGAGCGTGCGATGTATTCGACGTGCTTTTTCATAACTATCCTCGCCGGCAGATTTCGATGGAGCCACCGAACGCTATCTGTCCGGAGGGGGACGCCCGTTCGCTTCGGCGAGGGTTCAAGTCATGCGAGCGCCTACGTCCCTTCGATGTCGACGCAGCAGTATCGAATCATCTCCGCCGAAGACTCGGAGATTCACGGGGAGCCCCACATCAAGGGGAGTCGCATCACCGTCCGAGATGTGTACGCACGCGTCGAAGGGCGCGGTCTCGCCCCAGAACGCGTAGCCGAGCGGTACAACCTGGACATCGCGGACATCTACGAGGCACTCGCGTATTACCACACGAATCCCGAGGAGATGCGGCGTATCGAGGAGCGCCACGAGCGGGCCGCCGCCGAAGCCAGAGAGCGATCTTCTCTCGCCCCACCCGAGAACTGATCGATGGTGTATCGACTCATTCTCGACGAGAACGTCGAGCACGAGGTGTTCCATCGCCTCGACAACTACGGGCACGATGTCAAGCACGTCGATTTCGTGGCCGAACTCGGGAAGGGGGCTGGGGACCATCCCATCGCGCAATACTCACTCGACACCGAGCGCGTGATTGTAACGTACGATGACGACTTCGTCCTCGAAGTGGACGACGGAACGTATCGAACGGTGTTGTATTTCGACGACGCGACGCTCTCCGTCGAGCAGGTCGCGGACGTCGTCCACGCCGTTTCCCAACACTACCCACAGACGGAGTTGCAGGGGCTCGAATACGTCGGCGAGAAATGGCTCTGAGCTACGGTCTAGTCGCTTCGCAACGCAACTAGAGCGAGGAGACGCCGATGCACTCCTATCCGAATCCCACAATAGCCCACAGCGAGAGCCCCGAGCATCTCGACCACTTCTACTATCCTCGTTGTATACTAACTCACGGGATCACACTGGTGGAACCTCGGGGTGACGAGGTTCGTTCGAACCGTCCACCGATTCCCTTCGTGACCGACTCGCGTTTTGTATTCAGCAGTCGACGCGAGACGTAGCTGATCGCTGTCAGATCGGTCGTGATGGATTCAGAGAGGGAGTTCAGCAAACGCCGGAGATGGGCCATTTACATTCGTCAAAAACCACATACCCTCGGTGCCCCAGTGAGCATCGTGGCAATAGCACTCAGAATTCCCGTTCTGCGATACCGAAGAGCGAGCGGTCGGCACCAGTAACATGTGGGTCTCCAGGGAGGGCAGTGTTCAGGTAAGGGAGCGAGTGTGGACGCCACCGCCCCGGAACCCGGCGTGTCGAACGCCCCACAGCGCTCGACCGCCCGGGGTTCGCTGCGCGCTTCGCGGGGCGTGGGGCGCCCGCCGGGCGCCGGTCCGGGCGTCGCTCCAGTGCTTGCCTCGTCCGGGACGGGGCGAGCGCGCGGCCCCGTTCGGTCCCACCCTGTGAGTAATTCGTCCGGCCATCGCGGGGGCGTCTCTGAACACCGTCGCTGCCTCGGTGGCGAACTGCTCGTCCCCGGCGTTTCCGACATACCAGAGCGTCGCGAAACCGACAACGAGGGCCAATATACCCATCCTGGTGGCACTGGAGACCATTCCGACGCTCGGTTCCTGATTCCGTGCCATTCTTCGAATCCTGACGAAGCGTTGCGTGTTCTCTCGTAAGTGGTCTCCGGCGAAACCCAGTGTGACGCCCGCAGGCATCGGCTGTGCGATGGACTTCTGCCGGAGTTTCTCACCGTCGCGGTACACGTCCATGTGGAGTCCCTCGCGGTGCTCCGCCGACGGCGGGGCTGACCAGGGCCGTCGGCAGTCGTGGCCGGCATCGCGGTGAAGCCACCCGATTCCGAAGGGAAAGCTACTAAGTCGTGATATCGGTAGACGTACGTATGCCGACCGACTCCGTTACCGACCGTCGTTCGTATCTGAAAGCAGTCGCCGCCGGGAGCGTCGTCGCGCTCGCGGGCTGTACCGACAGCGGCGGTGACGGCGGCGATGGCGGTGGCGGCGACGGCGGCGATGGGGGTGACGGCGGTGACACGCCGACCGACGAGGCACCTCAAATCGTCGCCGGGACCGCACCCGGATTCCCGCCGTTCGAGATCAAGGAGGACGGCGAACTGACGGGCTTCGACGTGGAGCTGCTGGAGGCCATCGTCGCCGAGACCGACTACGAGTTCGGCGGCTGGAAGGAGTTCGAGTTCGACGCGCTCATCCCGTCGCTCCGGGACGAGAAGATCGACGCCATCGCGGCGGCGATGACCATCACCGACGAGCGCGACAACGCCATCGACTTCTCGAACCCGTACTACAGCGCGGACCAGTCCATCATCGTCCGCGACGACGGCGACTTCGACCCGTCCGACCTGGACGACCTCTCGGGACACCCCATCGGCGCGCAGAAGGGGACCACCGGGGAGAACGTCATCCAGACGGAGCTCATCGAGAAGAACAAGCTGGACGAGTCCAACTACAAGGCCTACGACAACTACACGCTCGCGGTGCAGGACCTGGAGAACGGCAACATCGACGCCATCGTACTCGACGAGCCGGTCGGTGCGACGTTCGCGGACCAGCGCAGCGTCGAGGTCTCGTTCATCTACGAGACGGGCGAGGAGTACGGCTTCGGCGTCCGCAAGGGCGACAGCGACCGCCAGCAGGCGCTCAACGAGGGGCTCGACGCCGTCCAGGCCAACGGCACCTACGAGGAGCTCCGCAACGAGTGGTTCGGCACGAACTGAGCAGATGAGCGCCGCGCTCGCGCCGGACGTGGTCCTCTCGGCGGTCGTCGGTGGTGTCGACACCGGTGTGGTGCTCCAGGCGAGCGACTGGGAGTTCGTCTACCGGAACCGCCGGTTCCTGCTGCTCGGCGCCGGCGTCACGGTCGCGCTGACGCTGACCAGCGTCGTCCTCGGGCTGCTCGCCGGGCTCCCGGCCGGCATCGTCGAGGTGTACGGGACCGGTCCCGTCGCGGGCGCGGTGCGCCGGACGGGCGTCCTCCTCAGGGGGACGCCGATCCTGGTCATTCTGGCGTTCACGTTCTTCGTGAATCCGGTCAACCTGGGGGCGTTCGAGGCCGCCACGCTCGGACTGGGGTTGCGGAGCGCGGCCTACCAGTCGCAGATCTTCCGCGGCGCCATCCAGAGCGTCGGCGGGGGCCAGATGGAGGCTGCCCGCTCGGTCGGGATGAGCCAGTACGAGGCTATCCGTCACGTCGTCGTCCCGCAGGCGCTCCGGCGGTCCATCCCGGGATTCCAGAACGAGTTCACCATCGTCCTCAAGGACACGAGCGTCGCCTTCTTCATCGGCCTCGCGGAACTCATCACGCGCGGGTTCAACCTGTTCACACAGCCCGGACAGTCGGAGAGCGTGCTGGAAGTCATTCTCGCGGTCTCGGCGGTCTACTTCGTGCTGACCGTCCTCACGAACCAGGGGCTGGAACTGCTCGGTCGGCGGTTCGCCATCCCGGGCACGGGGGGTGAGCGATGAGCCTCCTCGAGTTCGAGGACGTCCACCAGTCCTACGGCGACGAGGAGGTGCTGCGTGGCATCTCCTTCGGGATGGACCGGAGCGACGTGGAGGTCGTCATCGGGCCATCGGGGAGCGGGAAGTCGACCATGCTGCGCTGCGTGAACCGGCTCACGGATATCGACTCGGGCACCATCTACCTCGACGGCGAGCCCGTCACCACGCCGGAGACGGACGTGAACGACCTCCGGCGCCGGGTCGGGATGGTGTTCCAGGACTTCAACCTGTTCGCCCACCGGACCGCGCTGGGCAACGTCACGCTGGGGCTCCGGGAGGTGCTTGACTACTCGAAGGAGGAGGCCCGGGCGGAGGCGACGAGCCAGCTGGAGCGGGTCGGCCTGGCCGACCAGGCCGACTCCTACCCGGCGGAGCTGTCCGGTGGCCAGAAACAGCGGGTCGGTATCGCCCGTGCACTGGCGATGGACCCGGAGCTGATGCTGTTCGACGAGCCGACGAGCGCGCTCGACCCCGAGCTGATCGGCGAGGTGCTGCGGGTGATGCGGGACCTCGCCGAGGAGGGGATGACGATGCTCTGTGTCACCCACGAGATGGGCTTCGCCCGGTCGGCCGCGTCGACCATCTCCTTCCTCGACGAGGGACGCGTTGTCGAGCGGGGGCCGCCGGAGCAGCTGTTCGAGGCACCCGAGCACGAGCGCACGGGCGAGTTCCTAGAGCGGCTCACGAGCCTCCACGGGGGGCAGCAGGGATGAGCGCGGAGGCGGCCGAGGAGCCCGGCGAGGCGGTCACGACCCGCGGCACCATCGGCGTCGAGCTCGGCCGCCGGCCGCTGTTCTACGCCGTGCTCGCGCCGTTCTGGGCGTGGCTCCTCGTCCGCTGGGCCTACGACTGGGTGGTCGAACCGGGGACGAACGTGACCGCGCGGGAGCCGTTCTTCCCGACGGAACCGTTCGTCGCGGCCGGGGAGACCCTCCGCGGGGTCGCCGCCGGGGCGCCGGCCCCGGTCGGGGGCGTGCTGGACTGGCTCGCCGGCGGATTCGACTTCGTCGCGTTCGGCCTCGAAGCGCTCCCGCAGCTCGCGGCCGGCGCCTGGGTCACTGTCGTCCTCACCGTCGTCTCCATCCTGGCGGGCCTGGTGCTGGCGGTGCCGCTCAGCGTGGCCCGCGTCTACGGGACCCGGGCGGTCCGCTACCCCGCGCTCGCCGTGACCGAACTCGTCCGCGGAACGCCGCTGCTCGCCCAGCTGTTCGTCCTCTACTTCGGGCTCGGCCTCACGAAGTACGTCCGGGAGGTCCCCGGCGTCGGCGTGGGCGTGCTGCCGGATACGGCCGTCGTGGTGGGACTCATCGGCTTCACGGTCAACTCCGCGGCCTACCAGTCCGAGTACATCCGCTCGGCGCTGCTGTCGGTCGAGAGCGGACAGCTCACCGCGGGCCGGGCCATCGGGCTCTCGAAGGTGGCGGCCATCCGCCACGTCGTGCTCCCGCAGGGGCTCCGCTTCGCCATCCCCGGCTGGTCGAACGAGCTGATCTACCTCATCAAGTACTCCTCGCTGGCCTCCTTCATCACGGTCCGGGAGCTGTTCTTCCGGGCCGAGGCCATCGGGAACGAGACCTACCTGTTCGTCGAGGTCTACTCCGTCGCGGCGCTGTTCTACCTCGCGCTGGTCGTCTCGGCGTCGGCGTTCATGAGCTACGTCGAGAGTCGCGTCGCGATTCCGGGGCTCGGGACGACGGGCCGGTAGGTCGCTCGGTCACCTCCCCGCAGTCCCGGCGGCCGCAGTACCCGACGTTCGCGACGACGGGGACCGGCTGTGACCGCCCGTGACGATCGGCGAAACCGCTATGCCCGCACGGCTCTCGCTTCCGGTATGCCATCGACGGTCGTCCACGTCGCGTTCGGCCTGCTCGTCGCCGCAGCCGTGCTGGGGCCGTACTTCGACCGGCGGTCGCTGGCGGTCGTCGCCGCGGCCGTCGTCGTCGTCGACCTGGACACCGTCACGAGCCTGCTGCTGGAGTCGACCCACCGCGCACTGTTCCACACGCTCCTGATTCCACTGTTCGCGGTCGTCTACCTGTACGCCGAGACGGAACTGAGCGAGCGGTCGCTGCTGCGTGAGCGCTACGGCGACCGCGGGGTCCGGGTGGCGTGGGCGACCATCGCGGCGGTCGTCGTCTCAGCCATCGGCCTGGACCTGACCAATCCGGCCGGCGTCAACCTCCTCTACCCACTCCACGACCAGTTCTACACCTTCGACGGCGCCGCCAACTACTCCACCCGGGCGGGCGTTCAGCAGTCGTTCGTCGACGTCAGTACCGCGACGCCGGAGGCGAGCGGCGGTGGGGGCGGGACGCGCATCGACCCCGGCTCGAAGGGGTCGACCCGGGACTACCACGTCGGCAGCGGCGTCAATCCGGACAAGGGACCCGAGACGCGGGAGACGCGCCGCATCTTCCCGCTCGTCTTCCGGGGCTGGCAGCTCCACCTCGTCCTCGCCAGCGTCGTCGGGCTGGCGGTGCGCAGCCGGCTCTCGCCCGGCGTCGAGACGGCCGAAACCGAGGCCGAGGAGGACTCGCCGTGACCGCGCCCGCCCCGGACCCGACCGTCCGGCCGTACGACCCGGACGACGACGGGGACGCGCTGTGGGCGGCCAAACGGGCGTTCGAGACGGGGCTCGGTGCCGCGGGCGGTGACGGAAAGGAGACGACGTACCGGGGGAAACTGACCGACGAGTACCGCGACCGCTGGCTCGACTGGGTCGAGCGCTGCGTCACGGACGACCCGGGGTGCGTGGTCGTGGCCGACGGGGAGCCGGGCGGAGGCAAGGAGACGGTCGCCGACGCGCCACGGCTCGCGGGCTACGCGTTCCTGCTCCCCGAGCGGCTGGCGTTCGTCTGGGACGCGGCCGTGCTGAACGAGCTCTGGGTGGCGCCGCCGGCACGGGGCGCGGGACTGGCCGACGACCTGTTCGAGGCGGTGCTCGCCCACGCCCGCGGGCAGGCGCTCCCGCTGGACCGGCTCCTGCTGGATGTCGACGCGGAGAACGGACGGGCACGCGCGTTCTACGAGCGACACGGGTTCACTGGCTGGGGCGAACTGGTCGCCCGGGACCTCCGAGGCGGCCCGGGTCAGTCGGTGACCGTCGCGACGAGGCCGCCGATCGTGCCGAACACGAGCGGGTACACCACCCCCGCGAGGAGGATGCCGGTGGCGAAGACGGGGCCGGTCCCCTCCGCCTCGAAGAGGACCAGGTCGATCAGGACGAGGACCAGGTAGCCGAGGACGATGCCGATGGCACCCGTGAGCGCCGCGGCTGGGTCGTCGACGTCCCGGTACTGGCCGACGGCGAGTCCGGCCGCGACGAGGACCAGCGGCGGTATCACGTAGAGCAGAACGGTGAACCCGTCCTCCCCGCCGACGAAGCTCCCGGTGGTGGACCCGAGCGCGCCGAAATCGAACTGCGTCTCGACGAAGTGCGCGTTGAAGAACACCCAGCCGACGGCCCGCCAGGTCGGGAGGTCGCCGCCGAGCGCGTCGAAGGCCTGGCGGAGGCCGCTGTCGCGGAGCTTGCCGGAGGTGATGATGAAGACGAGGAGGTAGCCGACCAGTTCGGCGACGGCGCCGGCCGCGGCGCCGACGGCGAGCGGGAGATCGCGGTCACCGACTGTCACTGCCATACCGGGAAGGGGCTCTCGCGGCGCGGGAAAGTAGCTTCCGGCCGTGCGGGTCGGTACCCGGGACGCCGGCGGTCAGTCGTCCGTCGGCGTCGGGTCGGGGTCGCCCTCGGCCGGCGTCGGGTCCGAGTCGCCGTCGGCCGCGGGAGCGTCGGGAGCGTCGGGCTCGTCGGGGCCATCAGGGTCGTCCGCCGCCGGCGCCCCGTCCGCGGAGCGGGCAGCCGCGGGGGCGTCCGAGTTGGCGGCCAGCCAGCCGACGACCGGCGCCGACGCGAGGACGAGCAGCTGCCACCCCGACTCCACCACGTCCACGACGCGCTCGGAGTTCCCGTCCGGACCGCGGACCGGGTTCAGCGGCGACGGGACGAAGAAGTCGGCCGTCCCCCCTTGCTGGCCCAGGTAGATGGCGTACCCGCGCTCGCCGACGCCGACGTACGTCTGGACGAACAGCTCCTGGTTGGTGAACATGACCTGCCCGACGACGGCGAAGAATACGTCGTGGAGCGGCCAGAGGGGGTTCGCGGTCGCCACGTTCAGCAGGTCGAGCCCGATGCCCGCGACCGCGTACACGAGCACGGCGACCCACGCGAGCCGCAGGTCCTCCGGTCCCAGCCGGTCGGCGAGCCGTCGGTCGCGCCGGCCGTCGACGTACAGGGCCAGCGCGGCCAGTCCGGGCAGGAGCAGGGTGTGCAGGACCGCGCCGTGGGTGCTCTCCGGGACGGGGAGCCCGCCGGGGACCGCGAGCAGCCCGATGGCGGCGTCGAGGTCCGGCGCGGCCCCCGCGAGCAGCGCGACGACTCCGGCCCGCCGGTCGAACGCCGGCCCCAGCACGGCCGCTGCGAGGACGACCCCCAGCGCGGCGTGGACGACCGTCGGTGGCACGTCTCCGTCTGTGTGGTGCGTGGATATGAACGTTCGCCCGGGTCGTACGGTAGTGTTCAGGTAAGGGAGTGAGTGTGGACGCCACCGCCCCGGAAGCTGGAGTGTCGAACGCCCCCGTGCGCTCGCCCGCCCGGGCCCCGCTGCGCGCTTCGCGTTCCGGGCGTTGCTCCAGTGCTTGCGTCGTCCGGGACGGGTCGAGCGCACGGCCCCTTTCAGTCCCGCCCCGTGACTCATTCGCCCGGCCGTCGCGGGGGCTTATCTGAACACCGCCGGTCGTACGGGCGCTACGGAACCGGACGCGCCGGACTGACGGCCCACCGACGACCGGGCGTGAGTGCGCACGTTCTGGCGATGTTCGTATCGAAGTGAGATTCTTTCGCCGCAATATTTCTTATTACCCGTATATCTCCACCTATATCGGATAATCATCCCCACAGGTACGAAATCATCCTCCCCGCGCTCCGGTATCGCTGCGGGAGCCGACCGGCCGTCCGCACGCGACGAACGCGGGGGATTCAAGCCCGAACACGGCGAACCGGCGGGCACATGCTCATCGCGTTCGACTTCGACGGGACGCTCAGCGACTCGGAGATGACGGTGCTCCTGGGGGCCGAGACGGACGTGGCCGACGAGATGGCGGACATCACCGAGCGGGCGATGAACGACGAGATCTCCTACGCGGAGAGCCTGCGCTCGCGGGCGGAGCTGCTGCGCGGGCTGCCCGGGCGGAAGGTCGAGCGCGCGTTCGCCCGGGTGGAACTGCGCGAGGGGGCAGCGGACGTCATCGACGCGCTCCGTGACGCCGGCCACACGGTCGCCGTCCTCACCGGGGGCTTCGAGCGCGGCGTCGCGCGGGCACTCGACGACGCCGGGACGGACGTCGACACGGTCGTCTCGAACCGGCTCCCGCTCCGGAACGGCAGGCTCACCGGCGAGGTGGAGGGCCCGCTCATCGAGGGGACGAAGGACGACGCGCTGGCGGACCTCGCCGCCGACCTCGACCTCGACCTGGCGGACACCGTCGCCGTCGGCGACGGCGCCAACGACCTCCCGATGCTGGAGGTGGCGGGGCTGGCGGTCGGCTACGAGCCCAAACCCGCCATCGAGCCCCACTGCGAGGTGGTGGTGTCGTCGATGGCGGAGCTGCAGGAGCTGCTGGCCGAACGGGGCGTCCTCTGACGGGGGCCGCTCCAGCCGCGCGGCTGAGGGACCGAGTAGTCGGCCCGACGGGAGCCCGACGCTACCATCTCGACGGGCTGCCCGTTCGGCCCCGTCGGACGCCCGTCGTACGGGGTTTGACCACGACGGCGCTCCACCCGCCGGCAATGGCATCCGAGGGCAGTCTCGTCACGCGGCTCCTCCTCGCCGGCCCCCGTCGGCTGGCGCTGTGGGTGGGGGCCAACCCGCTCCGCGCGTCGGGCGCGCTCGCGGCGCTGACCGCCGGGTGGATCATCCTGGCCTCGCTCTCGCCGGGGCTCGGCGTCTCGCCCGACCTCGCGGGGGTCACGCTCGACCGGCTCCGGCAGTTCACGCGGGCCCATCCGGCGTACCCGGCCGCTGTCGTCGTCGGGACCGGCGCGCTGTTGCTGATGCGGTGAGCGGTGCTGGCGCCGCTGCGACGAGCGGCGCTGTTATCACTGCGGAGCGTCCCCGGAACTGATTTTCCGCGGGCGCCCCGAGCGGGCGGTATGGACGAGGCGGAGCCGCCGACCGACGACCCCGGACCGGAGGCGTTCGTGGAGTACTGTCGGACGCAGGCCGCGCTGCTGTCGGGCCGGGTCCAGCAGATGGGCGAGGAGGCCGACGACCTGCTGGACGAGATCGACGCCGAACTGGCCGAGCTGCGGGGGGAGCTCGACGACGCGACCAGCGGGACCACCTCACCTCCGTCGACCGACGACCCCGACGGAACGGGGCCGGCCAGGACCGACGCGACCACCGACGCCGCCGAGTCGACGGTGTCGACGGTCGAGCGCAAGCAGACGCTCGTCGAGGCGAAGCAGGCCCGGATGCGCGCGTTCAACGACCTCGCCGGCGGCTACGCCGACCTCGCGGAGGAGCTCGCCGACATCGGGGACGGCGGCGACGCGCTGGAGCGTGTCGTCCAGTTCGAACTCGACCACGACGCGCCCGCCTACTTCCCCGACCGGGAGACGCTGGCCGAGACCGTCGCCGAGGGGACCGGCGAGGACCAGCCGGAGGAGCCGGACGGGGACGGGTAGGCGACCGCGACCGGGAACTCATACGGATTACGCTACGTCCGTTCCACGTTGACCGCTTGCCCTCGGGCGGTCATCGTGGTAAACAGGTAGCGTAATCCGTATCAGTCCCCGAACAGGCTCGTGTGCACCGGGGCGAACTCGCTCTCGCGGTCCTCCTCGCGGGTGTCCGTGACGGACTTCCCGCGGACCCCGTCGTCGAGGAAGTCCGCCAGCGGGGGCCCGACCCGGTCCGGCTCGACGAGGAAGGCGTCGTGGCCGTGGTCGGAGTCAATGACGTGGTGGGCTGCCGCGGTGTCGGTCGCCCGGAACGCCGCCGCCAGCGATTCGCCTCGTAGTTGTCCATCGCGCGCGAGAGGTAGAGGTAGGAGTTCGGGTCGAACCGCTCGGCGAACTTCTCGCCCTGGTAGTCGAGGTACGACTCCACGTCCCGGTAGGGGAAGAAGTCGGCCGCCGGGTCGACCGGGAACGAGTCGCGGGCGGCGTCGCGCGACGCCGACCGGCGGCCGAACTTGTCGCTCATTGACGACTTGGAGAGGTACGTGACGTGGCCGATCTGCCGGGCGATGGCCAGTCCGTTCTCCGGGCGCGGGCCGCCGCCGTAGTAGTCGCCGCCCTGCCACGAGGGGTCCGAGGTGATGGCCCGGCGCGCGATGCCGTCGAGCGCGACGATCTGGGGGTCCAGGCGGGCCGCGGTCGCCACCGGGATGACGCGGTCGACGTGGTCGGGGTGGCGCTTGGCCCAGTCCAGGGCGTTCATCCCGCCGACGGAGCCGCCGACGACGGCGTGCAGGTTCGGGACGCCGATGTGGTCGAGCAGCCGGCGCTGCGCGCGGGTCCAGTCGGCCACGGTGACGGGCGGGAACCGCGTCTTCCAGGGCTCGCCGTCCGGCGCCTCCGTCGACGGGCCCGAGGACCCGTAGCAGGAACCGGGGACGTTCACGCAGACGACGTAGTACGAGGTGGTGTCGATGGCCTTCCCGGCGCCGACGATGTCGTCCCACCAGGCGCGTGCCTGGCCGGCGGTGTCGACGCCGTTCCCCCGCCGGCGGCGACCGGCGACGTGCGCGCTCCCGGTGAGCGCGTGGCAGACGAGGACGGCGTTGTCGCCCGTGAACTCGCCATATGCCTCGTAGGCGAGTTCGAGGTCCTCGATGGCCTCGCCGCACTCGAAGGTGAACTCGCCGACCGAAACCGTGTCGGCCTCGTGGGGGACCCCCTCCATCTCACGCCACCTCCGCGGAGGCGCGCCCGATGGCCCGGCCGAGGTCGGCCACCACGTCGGCGACGTCCTCGATGCCGACCGAGAGCCGGACGAGGTCGGGCGTGACGCCGGAGGCGCGCTGTTCCTCCTCGCTCAACTGGGCGTGCGTGGTGCTGGCGGGGTGGATGAGCAGGGTCCGGGCGTCGCCGATGTTGGCGAGGAAGCGCGCCAGCTCCGTCTCCTCGCAGACGCGCTTGCCGGCCTCGTAGCCGCCCTCCAGGCCGAACGCGATCATCCCGCCGAAGCCGCCGTCGAGGTACTCGCGGGCGTTGTCGTGGGTCTCGTGCGACTCCAGCCCGGGGTACGTCACCCACGCCACGTCCTCGTGGTCGGCGAGGAACTCCGCGACGACCGCGGCGTTCTCGCAGTGGCGCTCCATCCGCAGCGAGAGCGTCTCCAGCCCCTGAAGCGTGGCCCACGCGTCGAACGGGGACTGCTGGCTCCCGACCGACCGCACCGCCCGCTGGCGGGCGGCCATGGTGAACGCGCCGTCGCCGAACGCCTCGGCGAAGTTCAGCCCGTGGAACGCCGGGTTCGGGCCGCCCACCTCGGGGTACGTCTCCGGGTACTCCCCCCAGGGGAACTCGCCGGACTCCACGAGAATGCCGCCGACGGTCGTCCCCGAGCCGTGGATCCACTTCGTCGTCGACTCCCAGACGAGGTCCGCACCGTGCTCGAACGGCCGACAGAGCGCGGGCGTGGCGAACGTGTTGTCGACGAACAGCGGGACGCCGTGGTCGTGGGCGACCTCGGCGATTGCCTCGAACGGCGGCACCACCAGCGCCGGGTTACCGACGGACTCGACGTGGACGTACGCGGTGTCCTCGTCGATGGCCTCGGCGTACGCGTCCGGGTCGAGCGTGTCGACGAACCGCGCCTCGATGCCCCGCCGGCCGGCGGTCCCCGAGAGGTAGGAGTGGGTGCCGCCGTAGATGGCAGAGGAGGAGACGACGTTGTCGCCGGCCTCTGCGAGGACGAACGTGGCCGCGTCGAGCGCCGCCATCCCGCTGGCCGTCGCGAGCGCGTCGCTACCGCCGTGGAGTGCGGTCAGGCGCCGCTCCAGCCGGCGGGTCGTGGGGTTGCTGATGCGCGAGTAGACGTGGTCGACCTCGTCCAGCGCGTACAGGTCGGCAGCCGTCTCGGCGTCCGGGAACTCGTAGGAGGTGGTCTGGTGGATGGCCGTCGCCGACGCCCCCGTCTCCGGGTCGGGCTCGTGTCCCGCATGGACACAGCGCGTGCCGAAGCCGAGCGCCGACGGAGAGGGATTCGCGTCCGACTGCTCGTCGTTCATGTGTGTGATGCATATATCTCTGTGAGTCTATAACCCACAGTTACGGCAATATTTGACTAGAGAGACGCGACGCGCTCGCGGCCCCGGAATCCCGGGACTCACGGTCCCTGGTCAGTCCACCGGGCGCGCGCCGGCGGCTGTGCCGAAGGCCAGCCGTCGCTGGCGCGAGAGGCGAGAAGCGCAGCGACCGCAGGGAGCGAGCATCGTAGCCGGGAGGGGACATGAGGCCGACGCCGTCCGACCGCCCAGCCTGTGGGCCTAGTGGATGCGAAGGGCGAGGACTTCGGAGGAGAGTCCAGCAGAGAGTGTTACTCGATAACCACGGAAACAAGCGCCGGATTCGAAGTATATGTACGGTATTCCGGATAGAATTCCCCAACCAGGGCCGCCTACGCCCTACTCCTCACGGATGCCCCAGCGACGGCGCTCGCGGGGGCGTTCCGACAGCGACATCACGTCCAGCGGCTCGTCCTTCGTCTCGATGGCCTCCAGTGCGGCCTTCGCGCTGGGCAGCGTCGAGAAGTACGTCACCGTCTCCTCGACGGTGACCTCCAGGGGCTCGCGCTCGCGCGAGACCACGAGGTCCACCTCGTCGTCCTTGATGGCCTGCGAGAGGTCGTCGAACTGCTGGACGTCGAAGTGGCGCTCGAAGCCCTCGCGGACCTCGCTCACGTCCTCGTCGAGCTGGGACAGCTCGCGGACCGACTCCAGGTCGACGTGGGCGACGCCCCCCGTCGGGATGGGCTTGCCCATCGCGGACTGGGCCTTCAGGTAGGCCTTGCCGAACGAGCGGGCGGTGCCCATGACCTCCCCCGTCGATTTCATCTCCGGGCCGAGGCGCGGGTCCGAGCCGGGCAGGCGGTCGAACGGCAGAACCACCTCCTTGACGGAGACGTGCTCGGGCACCGTCTCGTGGGCGCGCAGCTCCTCCAGCGAGGAGCCGGCCATCACCTTCGCCGCCAGCTTCGCGATGGGGACGCCGGTCGCCTTCGAGACGAACGGGACCGTGCGCGAGGAGCGCGGATTCGCCTCCAGCACGAACACCTCGCCGTCGACGGCTTCGCCGTCTGTATGAGGCGACTCCGTCGCCTCTCTGTCGCGCACCGCGAGCTGTACGTTCAGCAGGCCGACCGTGTCAAGCGCGGCCGCGATGTCCTTCGTCACCTCGCGGACGCGCTCCAGCACCCCGTCCGAGAGCGAGCGCGGCGGAATCATGCATGCGGAGTCGCCCGAGTGGACGCCCGCGGTTTCGACGTGCTCCATGATGCCGCCGATGAGGACGTCCTCGCCGTCATCGGCCCCCGGCCGGTCGCTCGTCGGGCCTCGCCCGGCGGTGTCGGCGACGGCGTCCACGTCCAGCTCGACGGCGTCCGCGAGGAACTCGTCGACGAGGATGGGCTTGTCCGGGGAGACGCGCACCGCCTCCTCGATGTAGCCCTTCAGCTCCTCGTCGGAGTGGACCACGTCCATCGCGCGCCCGCCCAGCACGTACGACGGCCGGACGAGGACCGGGTAGCCGATGTCGTTAGCCAGGTCGAGCGCCTCGCTCTCGCTGGTCGCGGTGCCGCCCGAGGGCTGGGAGATGCCCAGGTCGTCCATCAGGCGGTTGAACCGGTCGCGGTCCTCCGCGAGGTCCATCGCCTCGACGGACGTGCCCATGATCTCGGCGTCCAGACCACGGCGCTCGATCTCGTCCTCCAGCGGCTCGCCGATGTTGACGGAGGTCTGGCCCCCGAACTGGACCATCACGCCGTCGGCGTCCGTCTCCTCGATTACGTCGGCCACCTCCTCGGCCGTGATGGGCTCGAAGAAGAGTCCATCGGAGGTGTCGTAGTCCGTCGACACCGTCTCCGGGTTGTTGTTGACGACGTGGGCGTCGACGCCCTGCTCGCGGAGCGCACGCACGGCGTGGACCGCACAGTAGTCGAACTCGACGCCCTGCCCGATGCGGATGGGGCCACCGCCGACCACGACCACGGACTCGGCGTCCCGATCGACCTGCACCTCGTCGCGGGCGATGCCCGAGTACGGGTCGCGCGCGGAGTAGTAGTACGGCGTGCTGGCGGCGAACTCGCCGGCGCAGGTGTCGACCTGCTTGAACCGTCGGTCGGTCGCCTCGGCCTCGACCTCGTCGATGGGGCCCTGCTGGGGGTTGGCCTCGGAGGCGAACTCCGGGGCGGTGCCGGCGCCGTCGGCCATGGCGGCCGTCTGGTGGTCGGTGAAGCCGAGGTCGGTGGCCCCGGAGAAGTCACCGTTCTGGGCGTCGCGGGCCGCCTCCGCTACGGTCCCGAACCGCTCGACGTACCACTCCTTGATGCGGGTCAGGTCGACGATCTCGTCGACGCCGTAGCCGCGGTCGAACGCCTCGAAGATGGCGTACGGGCGGTCCGGCGTCGGCGTCTCGAGGTAGTCACGCTCCAGCTCCTCGTCACTCACGTCGACCCAGTCGACGGCGGGCTGGTACTCCGAGGAACGGAGCGCCTTCAGCAGCGACTCCTCGAACGTCCGGCCGATGGACATCGCCTCGCCGGTCGACTTCATCGCGGTGCCGAGCGTGAAGTCCACGTCGGTGAACTTGTCCTTGGGCCAGCGCGGTACCTTCGTCACGACGTAGTCGATGGCGGGTTCGAAGGCGGCGGTCGTCTCACCCGTGATCTCGTTGTCGATCTCGTGGAGGCGCTTGCCCAGCGCGACCTTCGCGGTGACGCGGGCGATGGGGTAGCCGGTCGCCTTCGAGGCCAGCGCCGAGGAGCGCGAGACGCGCGGGTTCACCTCCACCACCCGATACTCGCCGCCAGGGGTGCCGTCGTCGCGCCACGCGAACTGGATGTTGCAGCCGCCCTGGATGCCGAGTTCGCGAATGACCTCCAGCGCCACGTCGCGCATCTCCTGGTGGCCCTCGTCCGGGATGACCTGGCTCGGGGTGACGACCGTCGACTCCCCGGTGTGGATGCCCATGGGGTCCAGGTTCTCCATGTTGCAGATGATGATGCAGGAGTCGTCGGCGTCGCGCATCACCTCGTACTCCAGTTCGACCCAGCCGTCGATGGACTCCGTGATCATCACCTCGTCGTTGCGGGACAGCCGGAGGCCGCGACGGGTCCGCTCTCTCAGTTCGTCCATCTCGTCGATGACGCCCGATCCGGCCCCGCCCAGCGTGTAGGTCGTCCGCATGATGACCGGGAGGCCGCCGACCTCGTCGACGGCGTCGCCCACCTCGTCGATGCTGTTGATGGTGATCGAGGCCGGCACGGGCTGGCCGATCTCCTCCATCCGCTGGCGGAACAGGTCGCGGTCCTCCGTCGCGTAGATGGTGTCCAGCGGCGTGCCCATGATGTCCACGTCGAACTCGTCGAGGACGCCCTCCTCGGCGAGTTCGGCCGTGACGTTCAGCCCGGTCTGTCCCCCGAGCCCGGCGATGACGCCGTCCGGGCGCTCCTCCTCGATGACCTCGGCGATGGCCTCGGTGGTGATGGGTTCGACGTACACCTCGTCGGCCATCTCCGGGTCGGTCATGATCGTCGCCGGGTTCGAGTTGACGAGGACGACTCGGGCCCCCTCCTCCTGCAGGGCACGACACGCCTGCGCGCCGGAGTAGTCGAACTCGGCGGCCTGTCCGATCTGAATCGGTCCGCTCCCGATGAGCAGGATGGTCCGGTCCTCGCCGGTTACGCTCATTACACCGCCCTGGTCCGCACATCGTAATAAGGGCGGCGAAAGGCTACGAGTCTCGAAATCTCGTTTCGAAATTCGCAAAGCTTACCGGGGTCAGGCGAGCGCCCGCCGGGCCGCCGGAGGCGGCCTCAGCGCCGGCGAGCGCACACCATCGCGACGACGAGTGCGCACAGCGCCACCGGGAAGCCGAACCCCGCCTGGCCGTCCGTGACCGCCATCGTCGTCCCGGGCGGCGGGGCGGTGACGGTCGCCGACGGGGTCGGCGGCGGCATCCGGGGACGGACCGAGAGCAGGCCGCGATCACCCGTCCCGTACGGCTGGTCGGGCGTCCCCTCCGCGCCCGGACCGTCGAACTCGCCGTTCCGGTTCGCGTCGTAGACGGCGATGAGGCGGAGCCGGTCCGGTTCGTCGTCGGGGGGCAGGACGACCGTCCCGTTCACCCGGACACGTTCGTTACCCGGGACGGGGATTCCGGTGAACCTGTTGGATGGGTCGTCCTCGACGCTCCGGTTCCGCACGACCACGTACCCCGGCGCCGGGTAGTGCGCGGTGACGGCGAACCGGACGACCGACCCGCCAGGGCCGGAGCCGACCCGGGTGACGGTCGCGTTCCGCAGCGTCGGCTGCGGGCCGACCAGCGCGCGCGTCTGCGTGACCGTCGACCCGTCCCGGTCGAGTTCGAGGAGCAACTCCCGGCCGGGCGGCTGCTCGCCGACATCTACGCTCGTCTCCACGCCCTCGAGCGGGTCGAGATCGCGGTCGCCGGTCGCCCGTACCGTCCGGGTCGCCAGCGTCTCGTTCCCCGCGCGGACGCGAAGCGTCAGGGCGGTCCCGCCCGCCAGGTTCGTCCCGACACGGGTCACGAACCGGCCGTCGGTCCCGACGACGGCCACCTGCCGCGAGCCCGTCGTCGACGCGTTCCGCGCGACCAGTATCGCGCCGTCGGGCTCGTCCATGGCCAGGCGCCCCTGGTACCGCTCCGGGGCCTCGTCGCCCACGACGACCCGGGCCAGGATGCCGACGCGTCCGACATCGGCCAGCGTCCCGTTCTGCTCGCGCAGCTGCGCCCGTCCCGTGTCGACGACGAGGTGGAACGTGTCGTTGGCCGGGTCCGGGAGCACCCGGACGCCGGGACCCGGTAGCCGGACGCCACCGGACGAGTCGGGCTCGCGCTCGTCTCTCATACCCTCCCTCGCGAGACGGGCGTACCCCCCCGTCGCGTTGGCCGCCCGAAGCAGCCGCACCGTGGCGTTCGGCCCCGAGGCGTTCGCGTACGCCTGGCCGAGCCGTGCCGACTGGACCGTCACCACGGCCACCTCCCCGCTGACGATCTCCCGGGTCGGCAGCAGCCGCTGCCGGTCGATGGCCCCCTGCAACGCGTCGGTCGTCCGGAGGTCGTCGGCCAGCGATGCGGGTCCGCGACGGACGGGGAGCGATTCCCACTCCTGCCGGGCCGACGACGGAATCAGGTCGAACGGGACCGTCGCGTCCCGCGTCCCGTTCGCCGCCGGTAGTTCGGCCGTCACCCGGTAGTCGCCGGGGAGGACGAGTTCGTCGTTACAGCCGCCGCGCGCGACTAGGTGTTCCGTATCGAGCAGGAGCCGGAACTGGCCGCTCGAGGTGTCGACCAGCGTCCGACTCCGGCTCGCGACCGGTCGTATCTCGAGCCGCTCGCAGGAGGCCCGGGTCGGCCCCGTGACGGTGAGGGTCCCGTTCGTGGCGTTCAGCGCGTCGAGCAGCCGGCCGGTCCGGCTGGGGGACGACGTGTTCGCGTACGCCCGGCCGAGCCGCTCCGACCGGAACGAGAGCACGAGCGTTTCCCCGACGGTGATCTCGTCCGTGGCGCGCAGCTCGCCGCTACCGTGGGCGAGATCCGCCTCCTCGACGCTATCGAGCGCAGCGAGCAGCCTGGAGTCGCCGGTGAACAGCCGTAACTCCCCGCCGGACTGGTTCCCGTGGGGAGCCACAGCGGCGACGCTGGGCGGCGACTGCTCGCCGGACGCAGTGGCCGCGGCAGTCGCGGCGGTCGCGTGCCCGACGGCGAACGGGGCGACCGGAGCCAGCACGAGGAGCAGGGCGGTGAGCAGCGGGACGAGGGGGGACCGACACCACCGGGAGACCGCGGTCGTCCGGGGGCTGGGGGCGGGCATCGGTCGAACGGAACGACCCGGTCGGTAAGTGTCTTTACAGAAGCATCAAGCAGTCACGAGATACGCCGGCGCGAGCGCGGCGTGGCCGACGGAGCGGCGGCTCCCCGGGGTCGCAGACGACGGCCGGGGGCTGCTCACCGTGGCTCGTCGAGTCGGTACCGGTAGGGGTGGTCCCTGATGACCTCGACCTCGCCGGCCTCGGCCCGCCGACCGAGGACCGTAGCGATGCGGTGGACGCTGTCGAACTCCTCCCCGTGCTCCTCCAGAAGGTCGAGGATCTCACGCGCGGTCAGCGGCTGCTCCGCGTCGGCCTCCGCGACGACCGACCGGATTCGCTCGAACTCACCCCGGCGTAAGCGCATGTGCATACACAACACGCCCACTATCATAGAACCCCGTCAGACAACTGTCAGACGCACGGCTGACGGGAACCGCAGGAGGGCTCGGTGACGACGGCCGGGGGGCCCGTCCGACGTTTCGTCGGTCGGTCGTGTCCGGCTGCCGGTGCTACCGGCCCTGCAGGGGCAACCGTAGTAATGGTTGCGGTCCGGGTGGATACTGCTGACCCACCGACCCAGTCGAGCCGACCACCCCGGCTACGCCGGCGTGTCGAACTCGTCCTCGAAGTCGCGCTCGTCCCGGTAGGCGTCGACGAACTCGCCCACGTCGAACTGGAGCATCTCCTGCTCGAACTGCCTGGCTGCCGTGTCGTCCTCGGCGTGGCTCAGGGCGTGCTCCATCAGCTCCACCAGCAGCTCCACGACCACCTCGTGGAGCCGGCGGGCGTCGAAGTCCGTCACCCAGACCATCGCGTATCCCACCGAGCCGTCGTCGCTGGTGTCGGCACTGGCGGCGGCCTCCGGGAACTCCTCCAGCACCATCCCCATCACGTGGGGCGTGCCGAACTGGCCGAACTCGTCGGCCGTGTCGATCGCGGCCTCCAGCGTCCGCACCAGCTCCTCCGGTACCCACCGCGAGAGCGGGTGGACGTCCATCACGACCGCGTGCGCGTCGCCGCAGGCACACGCGTACTGGCGCAGGCCCAGGTCCAGCTCGTGGGGGGTGGCCGTCTCGCCACAGGGGAGGTCGATCGCTGCCCCCCGCCCGCCCGGTACGCGAGGCTCCGTCATCGGGCTCGCTTGGATATCTGGCCGGGTAAAGGAGTCGGTCCCGCGTCGTCGCGGGGGAGACGGGGCTGTCGAGGTGGGACGAACGGATGGCCGATCACGGATGTGGGAGAGCGCGGCGGGTGCGGAGAACGAGGAGAAAAGGTGTGTGTGAACAAGGAAAAGTGTGTGTGAACAAGGAAAAAAATTGATACACCGCGTGCGCGCGTACGCAGTCAGTCGTCGGCCGTGAGCGGCTCCTCGGCCGGCTCCTCGGCCTCCTCCTCGGCTCGGGCGGCGGCCTCCTCCTCCTCTTTTTTCGCTTTGATCTTCTTCATGCGGAATATCTCCTCGCGCTCCTGCTCCTCGAGCTTCTGCTCGATGTACTCCTGGTTCTCGTAGAGCTGCGGGAGGAGCGTGAACTCCAGCGCGTTGACGCGGCGCTTGGTGGTCTCGATCTCGTCGAGCATCTTCTTCATCGCCGTCTCCACCTCGGCGGCGAGGATGATGGTCTCCAGGAGTTCCTCGTAGGCCTCCGCGGCCTCGTCGATACGCGCGGAGGTCCCGACGACGCCGTAGCCACGCTCGTCGAGCGACTTCTTCACCTTCGAGGACTCGATCTGCGGGACGACCACGCCCATGATGTTCTTCGACTGGGTCGTGATCTCCGGGTGCTCTTTCAGCGCCGCGGCCGCGCCGCGCACGGAGACGTCCCCCTCCATGGCGCGCGCCATGTTGATGGCACGCTGGGCCCGCTCGTACCGGTCGTCCATCTGCTCGCGGACGTCCTGGGCCTGGTCGAGGATGTCCATGAACTCCATGATGAGGCCGTCACGCTTCTTCTCGAGGGTGTCGTGACCGCGCTCGGAGAGCTCGATGCGGTCCTCGATCGCCATGAGGTTCTTCCGTGTCGGCTTGACGTCCTTGGCCATTACCGGGACGTTCCGGTCGGAGCCGCTTAACGCTTTACGAAGGTTCGGCGGGCCACGAGCAGCCACGACGCCGATTCGACCACCCGCGTCCCGGGCTCATACGGATTACGCTACGTCATTTCCACATCGACCGTCCGCACTCAGGCGGTTGTCGTGGGAAACAGTTAGCGTAATCCGTATCAGTCGTCGGCCGCCACCGCCTCGACGCCGACCTGTTCGGCGATGGTCTCGAACTCCTCCTCGAACGCCGCGGTCAGCTCGTTCGGGTCGTCCACCAGCCCGGCGTCCGAGGCGATGCCGACCCGGACGTCGCCGTCGTAGCTGAAGATGCTGATGCCCAGCCCGACACCTTGGGAGGTCGGGACCCAGAACATCATGTCGCTGACCTCCGTCCCGGCGAAGTGGAAGGTGTCGGTCGGCCCCGGCACGTTCGTGATGACCGACGAGGCGCGGTTGCGGAACCGCCACAGCGCCAGGTCCTGGAACGGCATCGGCAGGTTACCGACGGTCCGCAGCAGCGTCAGCATCAGCCACGCCTGCGTCCCCTGGCGGAGCGCCCCGGTCCGGTCGCTGATCTCGTCGATGCGCCCCTGCACGCTGTCGATGCCGACCGGGAGCTGGAGGAAGCCCAGGCCGAAGGCGTTCCCCAGTTGCTCGTCGCGCTGGTCGAGCGGCTTCAGGTTGACCGGGATGGCCGTCCGGTGCTCGGCGTCCGGGTCGACGGCCCCGTCGTGAGTCTCCAGGTACCGCCGGAGCGCCCCCGTCGTCGTCGCCAGCAGCACGTCGTTGATGGTGCCGTCGAACGCCCGGCCCACGGCCTTCGCACGGTCGACGTCGATGGGCGCGGTCCACGCGGCCTGCTTCTCCAGCCCCAGGTCGCCGTTGACCGCCGACGCGGGCTCCTCCGGGAGCGTCATCGACTCGATGCCGATCTTCGCCGCGCTGGCCCCCCGGACGAGCATGCTCGGCGCCTTCGAGAGCGCAGCGAGGGCACCCGGGCCGTCGTCGTCCCGGCCCCGGTTTTCGTCCTCGCGGGCCGACGGCGACCCCGGCGTCGTCGATCCGTCGTCCGTCGCGTGGTCGGGCGGCGACGGGACGCCCCCGAACGGCAGGTTGATCTCGCCCGGGTCGTCGGCCAGCCCCAGCAGCACGTACAGCATGGCGAACCCGTCGCCCAGCGCGTGGTGGATGCGCATCACCAGCGCGTTGCCGGTGTCGCCGGCCCCCTCGACGAGGTAGGCCTGCCACAGCGGCTTGTCGTGGTCGACCGGCTGGCTCAGCAGGTCGCCCACGAACTGCTGGAACTCCGCCTTGTCCCGTGGCTCCGGCAGCGCGACGTGGTGCAGGTGACAGTCGATGTCGAACTGCTCGTCGACCTCCCACCGCGGCCGCCGGAACGGGGTGTTCTCGTAGACGACCCGCTGGCGGAACCGCTTGAACGGGAGCAGCCGCTCCCGAAGCTGCTCGCGGACCGCCTCGTACGACACCGGGTCGTCGAAGTCCAGCAGCCCGGTGATGGTCATCAGGTTCGTCCGGTCGCCCATCCGGAGCCAGCTGTTGTCCGGCCCCGAGAGCGGCTCCCGGTCCGCCGGCTCTCCTCCGGTCATCGTCGTTCCTCCGGCCCGGTTCCCGTCGGTGCTCGCGTGGCCCGACCCTTCGCGCTCATTGGTCCCGACACAGGGAAGCGGACGTTAAGAAACCCGCCGGTGGGACTGACGACGGCGGGGACGACCGACCGTTCGGTCAGGACCGACCCCCGGGGGCGGGGCCCCGGAATCATCGGCTATCCTGCACTTCTGTCGCGGATACGCCCATCCATCCCGGAATATCGCCGTAACTCTCCGTGTTTCGAGAACAGAATGAAGATATCCGGGGAACGTCCTGCGTCGTCAGTCCGCGGCGACTTCCTCCTCGCCCTCGGCCTGCGACTCGTCCTCGCGGTAGTGCTTCTCGATGAGCTCCTCGTCGATCCGGTTGAGCTCGGGCCTGGGGAACATCGACAGCAGGTCCCAGCCCAGGTCGAGCGTCTCGTCGATGTCGCGGTTGGTGCGGAAGCCCTGCTGGACGAACTCCTCCTCGAAGCGGTCCGCGAAGTCGAGGTAGAGGTTGTCCCGCTCGGAGAGGGCCTCGCGGCCGACGATGTTGACGAGGTCGCGCAGGTCCTCACCCTCGGCGTACGCGGCGTACATCTGGTCGGAGACGTCGGAGTGGTCCTCGCGGGTGAGGCCCTCGCCGATCCCGTCGTCCATCAGCCGCGAGAGGCTGGGCAGCACGTCGATGGGCGGCTCGATGCCCTGGCTGTTGAGGTCGCGGTCGACGTAGATCTGCCCCTCTGTGATGTACCCGGTCAGGTCCGGAATGGGGTGGGTGTCGTCGTCGCCGGGCATCGTCAGGATGGGGATCTGGGTGACGGAGCCCTCGACCCCCTCCAGGCGGCCGGCGCGCTCGTACAGCGTCGCGAGGTCGGTGTACATGTAGCCGGGGTAGCCACGGCGACCGGGCACCTCCTCGCGGGCGGCCCCGATCTCGCGGAGCGCCTCGCAGTAGTTCGTCATGTCCGTCAGGATGACCAGCACGTGGTACCCCTTGTCGAAGGCGAGGTACTCGGCGGTGGTCAGGGCCAGACGCGGGGTGACCGTCCGCTCGACGGCGGGGTCGTCCGCGAGGTTCATGAAGACGACGGACCGCTCCAGCGCACCGGTGCGCTCGAAGTCGTCCATGAACTCGTTGGCCTCCTCCTGCGTGATGCCCATGGCGCCGAAGATGACGGCGAACTCGGACTCGCCCTCCGCCTCGACGTCCTCCGGGACGGTCGCCTGCCGGGCGACCTGCAGGGCCAGCTCGTTGTGCGGCAGGCCCGACGCGGAGAAGATGGGGAGCTTCTGGCCGCGGACGAGGGTGTTCATGCCGTCGATGGCGGAGACGCCGGTCTGGATGAACTCCTCGGGGTACTCGCGGGCCGTCGGGTTGATCGCCGCGCCGACGATCTCCCGGCGCTCCTCGGGCTCGATGGCCGGCCCGTCGTCGATAGGCTCGCCGGAGCCGCTCAGGACGCGCCCGAGCAGGTCCTCCGTGAGCGGCATCTTCAGGGTCTCGCCCAGGAACCGCACCGAGGAGTTCTTGTCGATACCGGAGGTCCCCTCGAACACCTGGATGGCGACGAACTCGCTCGTCGACTCCAGCACCTGTCCGCGTCGGACCTCCCCGTTCGGTGTCTCGATCTCGACGATCTCGTCGTACCCGACGGGCTCGTCGACCTCGGCGAACACCAGGGGGCCGCTGATCTCCGTGATGGTCTCGTACTCTTTCTGCATCGTCAGTACTTCTCCTGCAGTTCGCTCTCGATCTGTTCCTCGACCTCGTCGATGAACTCGTGGTAGTCCTCGGCGACGCCCATCCGGTTGAGGCGGGGCGCCGCGTCGATGTCGATTATCTCCTCGACCGGGACGCCGGCGTCGAGCGCCTTGAACGCCTCGTCGTTGAACGTCTTGATGGCGCCGAGCATCCGGAACGTCTTCTCCGGTTCGCAGTAGGTGTCGACGTCGTGGAAGGCGTTCTGCTGGAGGTAGGCCTCGCGCAGGTAGCGCGCGACCTCGAGGGTCAGCTGCTGGTCCTCCGGCAGCGCGTCCTTCCCGACGAGCTGGACGATCTCCTGCAGCTCGTCCTCCTCGTCCAGCGTGTCGACGGCCCACTGCCGCCGGTCGGGCCAGTCCTCGTCGACGTTCTCCTTGAACCAGGGGTCGAGCTGGTCCTGGTACAGCGAGTAGGACTCGTTCCAGTTGATGGAGGGGAAGTGCCGACGCTCCGCGAGGTCGGCGTCCAGCGCCCAGAACGTCTTCACGATACGCAGGGTGTTCTGCGTGACCGGCTCGGAGAAGTCACCGCCCGGCGGCGAGACCGCCCCGATGACCGAGATCGACCCCTCGGAGCCGTTCAGGTTGTCGAAGTAGCCGGCCCGCTCGTAGAACTGCGAGAGCCGGGCGGCCAGGTACGCGGGGTAGCCCTCCTCGCCGGGCATCTCCTCCAGCCGGGAGGAGATCTCGCGCATGGCCTCGGCCCACCGCGAGGTGGAGTCGGCCATCAACGCCACGTCGTACCCCATGTCGCGGTAGAACTCCGCGATGGTGATGCCCGTGTACACGCAGGACTCGCGCGCCGCGACGGGCATGTTGGACGTGTTCGCGATGAGGCAGGTCCGGGACATGAGCGGGTTGCCCGTGACGGGGTCCTCCAGCTCGGGGAAGTCCTCGATGACCTCCGTCATCTCGTTGCCGCGCTCGCCACAGCCGACGTAGACGACGATGTCCGCGTCGGCCCACTTCGCGAGCTGGTGCTGGGTGACGGTGTTGTGGAGCACCGACGGAACGTGGCCGCCGACGAAGTTCTGCGTGCCGGGCACGGTCACGTCGTACACCGGCCGTTCCTCCTCGACCGTCTCGATGTCCACGATGGGGTCGAAGAACACGTCATCGAGCATGTCGGTCACGGCGGCGACGCGGTCGGCGACCGCGCTCCCGCCGTCCGCCAGGACCGTCTCGATGTCGTCGAGCGCCTCGCGGCTCGGCTGCTGACCGAGTCCGGTGTAGTTGTGGGTTTCGATACCGGCATCCGCAAACTCCGCGTAGCGTGCGGCGTCGGCGATTTCGAACATCGTCTCCGGGCCGACCGGCACCGTGTCGACGTTCGTGTTGCCGACCGTCTCGCTGGCGTACGTCTCGATGCTCGTCAGCTTCTCGTGGTCGAATGCATCGCCGAGCGCGTCGGCGAGCGTCGCCAGCTCGTCCGCGCCGGTGACGGTGACGCGGCTGGAACCGTTGTCGCGGTGACGAATCCGGAACAGCACGCCGAGGCGACCCAGCAGATACGTCAGACCGGACGCCATCGCCTCGCTGGAGGTCGCGATCTCGACGGTGCCACCACTGAACGAGCCGTCGCCGAGATAGTAGCCGCGCAGGAACGCGGCCGCGACCTCATCGGGCCCGGCACGGACCGCGTCGGGGACGCTACACGTCGTCGATTTCTCCGTCTCGGGCACGCCGAGTGCCGAGAGTAGCGAGGAGACGACCGTGCTCCGTATCTCGACCGTCTCGACAGTGTTGTAGACGGTCGAGGCCGTGTCGACGCCGAACAGGGTCGCCGCGAGTTCGCAGAACCGGTCGCGGAGCCGGCTGTGGTTGTTGTGGAACCGGACCGTCCTCTCGGTGAGCATCCCGTCCGAGCAGACCAGCCCGAGGAACTCGGCGAACGCCGCGTCCACCGACTCGGGAACCTCGACGGGCTTCCCGTTGCTTCCGGGCTTCACCGTCTCGACGGGCGGCCGGTCGACGCCGAGCCGCTCGCAGGCGTCCGAGACGAACCACAGCGGCGGATTCGTCCGCCCGAGCGCGTAGTTCATGAACACGTCGCAGGACACGCCGAGGTCGGCCGCGAGCTCAGTCTTCGACTCGCCGGCTGACTCGATTGCCGCACGCACCCTGCCGAGGGCCGACTCGTCGGTCGCGCGCGCGTCCGGGACGAGTTCGTACGGATCGAGCACCGTCCGGTCGCCGTCGATGTCGAGCCGCCGCGGCATCACGAGCGAATCGCCGACGTCGAGCCGCTCGGCCGGCGTCTCCTCGATTTCGAGGTCGCCGCGTATCCGGAACAGTTTGTGTGCCGGTGTCACCTCCAGCTCGCGGCCGCTGGCCGTGCGGACGCGAACCAGTCGGTCGGTCGACCCCCGGTAGACGTGCGAGGTATTCGCGGGGCGTAGCTCGCGGGCCGACTCGTCGAAGGTCAGTATCTCCGCATCCGCCTCGACGAGTGTCTCGCCCGATTCCGTGGTGTCGTTGCCCGCGTAGCGCTCGAACAGCGTCTCGATGGGGACCGTCTCGCCGTCCGCGAGCAGTACCGGCGTCTCCGGCGTGACGCATTTGCCGGAGCCGAACGGCCCGGGGATGGCGGCCGTCCCGCCCTTCGCGATGGGGAACAGGCCGTCGAGGATGCGCTGGCCGGAGACGAGCGGCGTCGTCGGCGTCTCCTTCTCCCGGGCCGGCCGGGGCTCCCGGACGGGCCACTCCTGGCGCATCGTGATCTCGGCGCCGGTGTCGAGTTCGACGACCGTCTCCTCGACGGTGTGCTCGCCCTCGTCGACGGCGGTCACCTCGCCGTGGTGGTCCTCGTCCTCCGTCCGCTCCGGCGGGACCAGGACCCTGTGCTCGATCTGGACCGTCTCCTGGACGCTCCCGAGCACATCACCCGGGGAGACCTCGTCGCCGACCTCGACGGCCGCCTCGAAGGTCCACTCCTTCTCCAGGTCGATCCCGGGGGCGTCCACGCCGCGGTCGAGGAACGCACCCATCTTCTCCTCCAGGACATCGAGCGGGCGCTGGACGCCGTCGTAGATGGAGTCCAGCATGCCCGGTCCGAGGTCCACCGTGAGCGGCTCGCCGGTGTTCTCGACCGGTTCGCCCGGCGCCACGGCGGAGGTCTCCTCGTACACTTGGACGGTGGTACGGTTCCCCTCGATCTCGATGACCTCGCCCATCAGGCCCTCGTCGCCGACGTAGACGACGTCGTTCATCCGCGCGTCCAGGTCCGTCGCCACGACGACCGGGCCACTTACGCTGTCGATGACCCCATCCGTGTCCGGGGTCGTGTCTGTCGCTTGGCTCATATCATTCGTCCATCAGGTCGATGCCGATCGCGCGCTTGATCTGCTCGCGGAGGGCTCCGCCGCTGGAGTCCCCGCCGAGCGTCACGAGCACGGGCTCGACACTCGTTTCGACGTTACGTCGGACTGTACGCGAGAGGTAATCGAGGTCGTCGTCGTGCATCACCACGATGCCGACGTCGTCGTCGTCCTCGAACAGTTCCGTGACCGCCTCGTCGAGGCGGTCCGGCTTCTCCTCCTCCGGCACGTTCGCGAAGCGCCGGACGCCTGCGAGCCGGAACCCCGTCGTGAAGTCGGGGCTCCCGACTACGCCGATCTCCTGGCTCATAGTATCACCAGTTCGTTCTGTATCTCCTCCTCGCTCAGGCCGGCCTCCCGACCGCGTGCGATGGCGCGGATGTTGTCGATCTCGCGCTCCTTCGCGAGCACGTAGCCGAGCACCGGGCAGACCGAGAGCGGGTAGCGGCTCGACAGCTGCTCCGAGTACTCCAGCAGCGCCGCGTCGAGCGCGTTCTCGAAGCCGATGAGGCTCCGGGCCCGCTCTAGCGCGTCGAGCGCTTCGTCCAGGTCGTCGCCGTACGGCGACTCCCGGACGCGGGCCGCGAGCTCGTCGGGGGTCTGCGCCAGCTGCCGGAGGTCGCCCTCACCGAACAGTCGACCGCCGTCGATGAAGTAGTCCGCGGGGTCCATGTCCGCGCCGGAGTACGCCAGCCGGAACGCGTTCCGCAGGTTCCGGAAGTCGATCTCCGCGCGGAGGAACTCGATGTACAGCTCCGTCGGCCGGTCGGGTTCCTCCGGGAGGCCGTCGAGCAGGTGACCGTAGAACGCGCGGTCGATGGCGTTCTCCAGGGGCACCAGTTCGTCGCTCTCCTCGTACACCTCGAGCGCGGCCTCCAGCGGCCCGTGGAACATCGTCCCCCGGGTCGCCGCGATGGCCTCCTCCATCGACGCCGCGTCGAGGAGGGCCGAGTGCTGCTTCTCGGTGAACTCGCCGGCACGGATGAAGTCGTCCTCCACGTCCGTCCGGTCGGCCTCCGAGTAGACACCCCGCAGGGTGGTCTTCACGTTCCAGGCGTCGAACTTCCGGAGGTAGCGGGCGACGTAGTCGTACAGCCGCCCGTCGGCCCACCGGAGCAGGTCGTCGAAGTTCGCCGCCAGGTTCCGGTTGAGGGCGTACTCGATGAGGTCGACGCCGCCGTGGCGCGACCCCAGCGCGTTCATCTCGGCCTCGTACTCGGACTCCTCCATGAAACGGGCGATCTCGCCCGTCCCCATCCGCGTCAGCTTGCGGTAGTCGTCCTCGTCGAACAGCCGGGACCGTCGGGACCGCACCCGCGCGGTGACGTACTCGTAGTTCGAGCCGCCCTGTTTCGTGCTCATCGCTCCTCGAACAGGCGCTCGGAGATATCCCGGAGGTTGTCCTCCCAGACCTCGTCGAGCACCGAATCGAAGGTGTTGTTCACACGGACGCGCGAGCCCTCGCTCTCGACCACGACGCCACCCAGCACGTCGACCGGCTCGCCGACCTCGAAGCCGTCGTGGTCCTCGCAGATCGTCCCCAGCAGGTCTGCGTCCGACTCCCGGCCGCGGACGCGGACGGTGTCGGCACCCTCGAACTCCGGCGCGGCGGCCTCCAGCAGGGAGCGGGTGAGCTCCTCGCGGCGGTCACCCTCCAGCCCGGCGATCTCCGTCTCGACGTCGTCGCGGACGTCCTGGAGGAGTTCGCGCCGGGCCTCCAGCCGCTGCTGCTTCGCCTCCAGCTTGGCGCTGGAGAGGGCCTGCTCGCGCTCCTGCTCGATGGCCCGCTCGACGTCATGCTCGGCCTCGGCCTCGATCTCGTCGGCCTCGGCCTCGGCCTCCGCGACGATCTGCTCGGCTCGCTCCTCGCCCTCCGCGCGGATCTCCTCTGCGCGCGTGCGCGCTTCATCTCGAATGTCCTCTACGACCGTATCAAGGCTCATGAATCGAAAAATGGGGGAGCGTTTAGACGACGAAGATGGTGACCAGCGCGAGGATCACGAGCGTCTCCGGTAGCACCGTGAGGATGAGCCCGCGACCGAACATGTCGTCGTCCTCGGCGATGGCACCGACGGCGGCGGCACCGATACCGCGCTCCGCGTACCCCGCACCGAAGGCAGCCAGCCCGACCGCGAGGGCGGCGGCGGCCGTCTTCGGGATGGCCGGCTCTGAGCTCTGCAGTACGAACGTCGCGAACGCCGTGATGAGTTCCAGCATTTTTGAGGTTCCTCCGTGATTGTCGCTTCCGAACAGGCGGCCATCCGGACAGCCAGCCAATAAAACTTCTCAAACCCGGTCGCTGGACTCTCCACGGTAGCGTGCCTCACGGACCGGAATCGGACGGAACCACCACCGGGCACCGGCCTAGCCGGCCGTGGCACCGGCTTTTCTCACGAATCAACCGTATTTCAGAGTAAGGAGATTACTATTCGTATAGAAACGCGTTTTCCGGTCGTAGCAGCTGATTATCACCTCGTACCGGGGGAGAACGGGGAAACGAGGCTCGGAGCGTCAGTCGCTCCCGGCGAACCGGGTCTCGTAGCCGAACGGCTCGTACTCCTCGCCGCCGCCCTCGTAGAACTTCCCGAAGAACTCGACGTACTCGAGACGCACGGCCTGCAGGCCGGCGCTCGTGATGCCGAGCGCGAGGACGAGCAGGTGCCCGACGACGAGGATGACGATGCCGCCCAGCGCCGCGGCGATGCCGCCGTGGAGCAGCCCGCCGAACATCACCTCGACGACGGGTTCACCGTGGTAGACACCCTTGTCGGCGTAGTACGCCGGGGAGTGGCTCGTGCCGAAGTGCCAGGCGAGGCCGTGTCCGGTCTCGGTGACGAATACGCCGAAGAACAGCAGGTTGACGACGAACGCCATCCCCGCCTTCGCCAGCAGCACCGCGGCCAGCCGGGTGTACGACAGGACGTTGACGAGCACGTTGAGGAACTCGACGCCCTCGATGGGTTCGCCCGCGACGAGCAGCACGAGTCCGATGGCGAACACCGCGAGCCCGACGAGCCCGACCTCCGGCGCGAAGCCGGCGAAGCCGAGATCGAACGGATGCCCGTTGAAGACGGCCTTCTCCGGGTTCACGAGCAGGTCCGGCGCGTTGCCGGAGGCCCCGGCGAAAATCCACGTCCACAGCCCGAACATCATCATGAGCCAGGAGCCGGACTCAAGCATCGCGTCCTTGAACCCGTGCGAGAGGTTCTGGTAGAAGTCGAAAATCCAGCCCACCATCAGGTGGAGGATGCCGGCCAGCAGGCTCACGACGAGCCAGCCGAGCGCGTAGTCGGCGTGTTCGGGCGAGAGACCCTTGTGCAGCGGCGGGCTGCCGCCGAACGATGGCCGTGAAGATACCGGAGGCGATGCCGACGCCACCCAGCGACCGGATGATGTCGGAGTCGAACTGCGTCAGCAGCAGCGCGCCGAGCGCGATGTACAGCAGCCCGTAGCCCAGGTCGCCGATCATGAACCCGAAGAACACCGGGAACGTCAGGAACAGGATCACCGACGGGTCGAGCTCGCTGTACTTCGGCCGGTTGATGACCTCGACCAGCGACTCGAACGACTTCACCGGGCCGGGGTTGTCCTGGACGACCGGCGGGCTGGAGTGGGACATCGCCACGTCCGCGCCGCCGTCGGCCTCCGTGACGGTGGCCGAGCCACCGTCCGCGGCGATCTCCTCCCCGCCGTCCGCGGCGGCCGGCTCGCCGACGCCGCCGCCGGCCCCTTCGGTGATCTCCTCGGAGTCGTGGGCGTGGCCGTGCTCGTCGTACTCGGCCACCTCGAGCAGGTCCACGTCGACGTGGTCGCCGACGGCCTCCTGCAGCCCGTCGGCAAGGTCCACGTACTCCTCGTACGGGAGCCAGCCCTCGGCGACGAAGGCGTTCTCCGTCGTCGCGAAGGAGAGCGGCGCCTCGGCCTTCTGGACCTGGACGGCGAGCCTCTCCTCGGCGGCCAGCAGGAAGCCACCGACCTCCGCGCGGAGCTCGTCGAGCCGGTCCTCGGTGGTCGCGAGCTTCGACTCCAGCTCGCGCTCGCGTTGCTCCAGCCGCTCGACGTACGATTCGGGGCTGACCTGCTCGCCCCCCGACCCGGGGTCGGGGACCTCGGCGGCCGTGAACTGCGCGCCGACCAGCGCGTCCGTGATGTCGACGGCCGGGTAGGCGAACACCGCCAGCGCGTCGCTCTCGTCGGTGGCGAAGATTTCGTAGCGCTCGACGTCGGGCTCCTCCGCCAGCGCCGCCCCGACTGCGGCCTCGTCACCCTCGCCGACCGCCACGGAGAGGGTGTCGTAGCCGCCCAGCAGGTCCAGGTCGATGCCCAGGTCGACGAACGGGCGGATCGCCTCCAGCTGCTCCTCGACGCTCCGGAGTTCGTCGGTCAGCTCGTCGCGCCGGTCGTCGAGGTCGTTCACCTGCTCGCGGACCTCCTCGATCTCGGCGTAGAGGTCGTCCGGGAGGACCGGCTGGGCCTCGGCGTCGGACTCGTCGACGCCCAGTACCGACTCGAGCGAGCGGACCGTCACCAGCGCCTCGGAGGCGCGGTCGGCGCCCTGCTGCGGGGTGCCGGGCTCGAACCCCTCCCAGCCGCCGTCGTAGTCGGTCAGGTGGAGGAGGTTGAGGTCGTGGGCCGTCTCGATGACGTCGTCGACGACCGCCTCGGATCCCGTCACCGAGACCCGGCCCATCTTCTCAGGTCTGAGCATCGACCGCCTCCTCGAACAGGTCCACCACGTGTTCGACCGCCTCCTCCGTCCGCTCCTCGGCGCGGGCCTGCAGCTTCTCGCGGTCGGCCTCGCCCTCCGCGATGATGGCCTCGCGCTCCTCCTCGATCTCCTCGCGGGCCTGCGCGAGTCGTTCCTGCTGCATCTCCTCGGCCGCCTCGCGCGCTTCCTCGCGGATCGCTTCGGCCCGCGTCCGGGCCTCGTCGATCCGCCCGTCGCGGTCGGCCTCCGCCTCTTCGACGATGTCGTCGGCCTCGCGTTCGGCCTCCTTGACTCGGTCGAGAACTTCCGGCCTGGCCATGTCTATCGGTGGGGGCTTCGGAACTAGCGTATTTGGTAGTTGCGAAACCGCGAGTCGGAGCGAGACGGCGGCCGGGTGCTCGTCCGAGGCGACTACTTCGACGGAACCCGCCACCACGACGGGGACTGCTACGAAGCCCTCGCGCTCTCGACTCGGTGGCCTCGCTGCGCTCCTCGCTCCCCGCGGTCGCTGCGGTGCTTGTGTCGGTCGCCGTCGTCGAGCGGCTTTTCCCCGGGTCGCGCGGGCTCACCCGCAAGGGGTTCGCCACGCGCTCCCGGCCGGGGAGCGGTTGCTCGGCCGGCCGGTTCCGGAGCCAGGAAGCGCGCGGGCGCTCCCGTGGAGGCCGCGACCAGGGCGGGGCTCCGGCCCGCTTGCAGTCGGGCGCAGCCCGACGACGCAGGGAGCGGGCCGGAACACCCCGGCGCCCGCGCGGGGAGGTGTGGGGACGCTAGCGCCCCGCCGGAGCCACCACGCCCGAACGCTCGGCCGAACCGGCAACAGAGTGGGGACTTCCAGCAGAAGTTTGCCGGCGTCACTGCCATTTCGAGGAGAGCTGGTGAGAGCCATACAACCACCATATCAAGAGAACAGCATCACTACACCACACACAACCCAATAATGCTCGCAGTATATGTCGAAAGTGGGATTCAGATACACTACCTACAACTTCCGGTCCCAGTCGATCCACTCCTGCTCCCAGCCCTTCCGCCGCTCCGCCGCGCGGCGCGCGTGCTCGCGGTCCTCGCGGACGGTGCGGTTGCGCTCGACGGTCGTCGCCTGCTCGCCCTCGACCAGCATCGGCGCGAAGGCGGTCGTACCGAGGCGTTCGACCGTCTCGAACCCCCCGCCGTCGGGCGAGACGACCGTCAGCGTCTGCTCGCCGCCGCCCAGCGGGACCACCAGCCGGCCGTCGGGCACGAGCTGGCGGAGCAACTGCCGGGGCGGCTCGATGGCGGCGGCCTCGACCAGCACGCGGTCGTACGGGGCGTACTCGGGGAGGCCCTCGGCGCCGTCGCGGCAGTCGACCAGCACCTCGTCGTAGCCCGCCTCCGCCAGGTTGGCGCGTGCCTCGTACACCAGCCGCCGGTCGATGTCGACGGCGTGGACGTGGCGGGCGCCCGCGAGTTCCGCGCACACCGCGGCCGTGTAGCCGATGCCCGCGCCGACGACGAGCACCTCGTTGCCGGGCTCGGGAGCGAGCGCCTCGACGAGCCGCGCGGCCATCGAGGGGGCCAGTACCCGCGTCCCGTGGCGCTCGAACGAGCGGTCGGCGTACGCGCTGCGCTCGTCGTCCAGGAACGCCTCCCGCGGGACCGCCCGCATCGCGACGCTCACGGACGCCGACCGCACGCAGCGCTTGGCCTCGTGTTCGAGGCTGTCGACCATGTCGTCCCGGAGCACCGCGGGGTCCATACGCCCGGAATGTGGTCACGGGGCTTGAATCCCGCGGCCACCCCCTCCGACCGCAGTCGGGTGGTTTCAGGGGTCGAGCGGACCGCTCGTGGCGTGACGGAGTCGCTCGCCCGCCAGCCGGGCCTCGACGGCACGGCGCTCGTGGGGCGTGTTGACGTTCCGACGCCAGCCGCGCAGCCGGACGGTCTCGACGCGCCCCTCGCGGGCGAGCCGCGCGATGGCGTCGGAGAGTTCGACCTCGCCGGTGGCCCCGGGCTCGACGGCGCGGCAGGCGTCGAAGATGGCGGGCGCGAACGCGAAACAGCCCGTCTGCACCAGCCGGGAGGGTGGCGAGTCCGGTTTCTCCACCACGTCCGCCACCCGCCCGTCGTCGTCGGTCGTCACCACCCCGACGCGGCGGGCGGCCTCGCGGGAGATCCGTTCGACGAGGAGGACGGCGTCCGCGTCCGTCTCGCGCCGGCGCGCGAGCAGCCGCCGGACGTTCGCCGCGCCGCCCGGCTCGCGGCCGAAGACGTTGTCGGCGTTCAGGTGGACGAAGGGCCCCTCCACGGCCGGCTCCGCACAGGCCAGCGCGTCCGCCAGCCCGCGCTGCTCGGGCTGCTCGACGTACGTCAGCGGGAGCCCCCCGTACGCGTCGCCGAGGCGGTCGCGGATGCGGTCCCCGCGGTGGCCGACCACCACGACGGCCCCGTCCACGACGGGACGGACGGCGTCGAGCGCGTGCGCGAGCAGCGGCCGCCCCGCGACGGGCACCAGCGGCTTCGGGCGCGAGGCGAGGAGTCGGCCTCGCCCGCCCGTCAGCGGGCCCATCCGGGTTCCGCGGCCGGCGGCTGGAAACACGGCCTGCACGGTGGCCGCGAGACGACGCGCCCGCAAAGCAGTACCGGCGTGTTTTGGCCCCCGGGAGCGAACGGGAGCGCGTGAGTGACGAGACGGGCCGCACCCGGCGGGCGTTCCGGGTCGCCTACGACGGCACCGCGTACCGGGGGTTCCAGCGCCAGCCCCACGGCGACACCGTCGAGGACGCCCTGCTCGACGGGCTCTGCCGGCTCGACGTCCTCGACGGCGGCCCCGACCCGGCGGGTGACAGCCGCGGGACGCCACCCGGCTGGGCCGCCGCCGGACGGACCGATCGGGGCGTCTCGGCGGTCGCCCAGACCGTCGCGTTCGACGCCCCCGGGTGGCTGACGCCGCGCGCGTTCTGCGGCGAACTCCCGGGCGACGTGCGCGTCCACGCCAGCGCCGACGCGCCCGCGGACTTCCACGCCACCCACGACGCCCGCGAGCGCAGCTACGAGTACCACCTCCACGCGCCCGAGGCCGACGACGACGCCGTCCGCCGGGCGTGCGACCGACTCTCCGGGGAGGTCGACCTGCACGACCTGAGTGCGGACCCCCGCGGCGACCGGACCCGGCGGGACCTCTCGCTGTCGGCCACGCGCGACGGCGCCTACCTCCTGCTCCGCGCGAGCGCCGGCGGCTTCCCGCGGGAGTGCGTCCGCCGGGCAGCATCGCTGGTCGCCGCGGTCGGAGCCGGGGAGCGCGACCTCGCGTTCGTCGACCGGGTGCTGGCCGCCGAGCCGCTGGACGGCCCGGACGGCGTCCCCGCGGCCCCGCCCGAGCCGCTGGTGCTCGCCGGCGTCGACTACCCGGACCTGGCGTTCACCGTGGACCACGAGGCCGCCGCCACCGCCTGGACGGTCTTCGAGCGGCGGCGGGTCGAGCGGACGACGGGTGCGCGGGTGGCCGAGCAGCTACGACGGGGCGCCTCGCGGGACGCCTGACGGGCTCCTGCGCTACCCCGTGGAACCGTCCGTACTTCCCGAGTTCGGGCCGGAGGCGTTTTCGACCCACTGCGGCTGCTGAACGGTCGTATTTCCGACACCGACGAATCTGACACGGTCGGTGACAGTCACCGTCGTGCCTCCGTCCCGGGTCGTCTCACTCCCTCGCCATTTCGCCGGATAACGAACTGCGTACTGTCTGACCAGGCCGTTAGACGTGACGGTCGCGGTCGCAGTCGCATCGGCCAGAGGTGGCCCGACCTCCAGTCTGGAGGGACCTGGCGTTCCGGCTGTCGTCATGCGGTACGTCCACCGTTCGTTGCTACTATTCGGAGTAACGACCCGTGTCGGGGTTCCCGGGTACTCCCCATCGAGCCCGAATTCAGGGGTCGTCCACTCCTGCAGGATTCCCTCGGCATCCGCACGGGTTCGGTTCCGATACTGGGTGTCGTCGTCCGTCAGGAGGCGGGAAACTGCCCTGTCGTCGGTCACCCATAGTGTATACCGGTACCGGGACGACTGCCCCGTTCCGTCTCCCGGCGAGTCGATGATTACGACCATCCGGCGCCGCTCGGGCCCGACCTTGGCGGTCATCCGGAAGCGTGCTGCGATCGTCCCGTTCTGATAAACGGCGGTTTCGTTCACCCGCCGTGTGTACGACACACCGTCGAGACGCTCTCGGTGGTCGTCGAGCAATGCCGCAACGTTCGGTTCGGCCGTCCGCCATGCATCGGGGGCGTCCTCGGGAACTGGAACGGGTGTTACGGTATCGGAGGTCGGCCCCGGTTGGGGGCCGTTCTGAAGGCCACTACAGCCAGTAACTAACAGAATTCCGACGAGCAACAACGGGACGCCAACCCGCCATCGAGGACGATCGATCACTGGTGTCTATCCACAGTAGGGACCGCAGTCAGTGGTGCAGGTTCGATCAAGCGTCTCGCAGTCCGTGCTTCCGTCAGGGTTCTGGCAGCACCGTTTTTCCGTCTCGTACCGCCCGTCACAGTTCGGTTCACACTCAGGTGTTGGAGCCTTACAGATACAGTAGTCCTCGCAGGTGGTCTCGCGATAGCAGGGTCGGAACAGAGTCCTGTCGAGAGAGCCGGATTCGACCTCGTACCGGTAGCTCTCCGATTCGGTATCCTGATAGATAAAAACGTCATCAGCCTGTGGGAGCACGTGAAGACGAAGCGTCACCGCGGCTGTCTCCCTCTCGGCGACGATGTGCGCTGTTGGGACGCCGTCGTGGAGGTCCGGGAATGATTTGATGTCATCGAATCCGTCGACGTTCGCGGGGACGTCGATCCCTTTCGCCGCTAGCTTCTCCCGAATCGGCCCGCCGTACTCCTTAAGTGCTCGACTGATTGCCTCGGGTCTGTTGAACGCAGCGGCCGCGCTCTTCATTTCGCGTGCGGTTTCCCGCGCACTCTTCTCATCGGACCCAGCAGCTGCAGAGCCCGAGATAGCTGCCAACCCCAGTGAACCAGCACCGACACTTTTCAACACTGATCGACGGTCGATTTTATCTCTTCTGTCTCTCACGGCGTGCAGAATATTTTCACCCTATTACATGTACATGATGCCGTAGATTAAGGGCATTTGAAGTGGAAGATAGTATGTGTTTACCTCATAAACTGCAGTACGGCAAAGTTCTGGGGACGGCCGGATTCATCGCACAACGGCGTAGTGTCATCGGTGCCGACGCTGTCTGGTGATTTCCGTATTAGCCGCTCAGCGACCGCATTTATAATTACTATTTCGCCCCTAATTTCGGACGTTTCAGGGGCTTGAGGAGGGCCTCCGTGGGGATAAACACATACGAAGTGGAAAAGTGAATAAAATACGAATCGTAAGTGGACCTTACTGTGATTCACTTTTCAGCCCGAAGGAAGAGGAAGCCGTGACTGTCCCGGGGAAGCCATTGAAGCACATAGCCAAGACGGGAGGAGCGAAACTAGTGTCGGATTATGGACCAGAGGGTCAGGGATAGAATCAACGATCAATGGACCACCTCGAATCGCTTCGAACGGGAGATGTACCGGAGCTAGTCCCAGTTCTCGGGCCAGACGCCCGCCGCGCGCATCCCCGGCTCCGCGCCGGCGTCCCGGAGTGTGACCGCGATCTCTGCCGGGTCCCGCCGGGGCAGTCCGCACCGGGTCAGCGCGCCGACGAGCAGCGCCGTCAGGACCGCGTGGCTCCGGAGGTCGCGCCGGTCGACCTTGTCCCGCGTGTCGGCGCGCGTGTGGGTGTAACCGCGGCCGCGCGACCCGCCGCCGGGCCCCTCGCCCCCCGAGGGTGGGCGGCTGTGGAGCTGGAGCGCGGGCACGCCCGCCCGGAGGAACGGCCAGTGGTCGCTGTAGGGATGTGGCGTCCGCCCGACGTGCAGCGGGGCGCCGACGTCGTCGGTCACGCTCCTGGCGAGATTCCCGACGGGCTCCGAGCCGTGGGTGAACGCCCGGAGGTCCCGCGCCCGGCCGGCGCCGTCGACGTTGCAGACCGCGTGGACGCTGTCGAGACCAACCGCGGCGTCGAGCCGGTCGGCCAGCGCCTCGGCCCCGAGCAGCCCGGTCTCCTCGCAGCCGACGGCCGCGACGGTCACGCCGCGGCCGAGTCCGGGGTCGGCCGCGTCGGGGTCGGCGGCGAGGCCAGCGAGCAGTCGTGCCGCCGTGACCGCGACCGTCAGCCCGGCGCCGTTGTCGAGCGCGCCCTCCGCGACGTCGTGGGCGTCGAGGTGGGCGACGAGAACGACCCGTTCGTCGGTGTCGGGCCCGAGGTGGGTGACGACGTTCCGGCTCTCGCCCGGGGCCGTGGTCGCCTCGACGTCGAGCCGCGCGGTGGCGTCGGCGCTCCCGCCGGCGTAGTCGGCCAGCCAGGCGCCCGTCTCCCGCGAGACGCCGACGCCCGGAACCGACGCCGCGCCGCCCGCCCCGCGCTCCACGTCGCTGGGTTTCCCGCCGAACCGGAGCGACCCCGTCGGCGGGAGCTGTCCGGGGACGTGGTTAGTGAACACGAAGGCGGCGGCGCCCGCCTCGACGACGTGACCGTACTTCTCCATCCGGTGGACGAACCGTTCGGACTCGGGGCTGTCGGTGCGAGCGACGGCGACCGCGCCGTCGAGGTCGGCCCCGTCGATCTCCGCCCCGGTGCCGTAGCCCACGTCGACCAGCGGGGCCTCGACCGTCCCTCCGGGCGAGTACGGCAGCGCGACGGACTCGAAGGTGCGCTCGACGGTCCCGTCCGGGCGTTCGACCGCGACCGCGAGGTCGGTGTGTCCGCGCTCCCACCGCTCGATAGGGAACTCGTGGACGCTGGCATCGCCGGGGAGCGCCTCCCGCACGAGGTCGGCAGCCCGTCGCTCGCCCGGGGAGCCGCCGAGTCGGTCGGGGATCTCCGCGATGTGGGTGAGGAAGTGCCACGGGAACGGGTCGGCGAACGCCCGGCCCGCGAGGTCGCGGGTCCGTGGGTCCGGGTCGGCGGTATCGGTGTCGAACATGCGCCGGCTGTGGGCGGCGCCGGGCAAAGGTCCCGGGTCCGTCGGGTGACCGTCTCGGGTCGAACGGGGGACGCCTGGCTCCGACGGAGAGAGTTGGACAGTAGTTCCTCGTTTCTCGCTTCTACGCCGTATATTTGCACGTATATGCGACTATCGGCGTAGAAAGCAGATTCGGAGAAATATACCGCAGTTTACGACCGTATCAGTCGTCGTCGTTCGAGGTCAGCGGGTCCGACTCCTCCTCGGTGAAGCCGGCGGACTCCTCCATCCGCTCCTTGGCCTCGGGGTCGAACTGCGCCTCGATGTCCTGGAACCGGGAGACGAACGAGAGTTCGTGGTGGCTCTCGGTCTCGTGGCCGAGGTAGCGACCCTCGAGGTCGAACTGCGCCTCCTCGTCGTTCTCGGCGATCGACTTCATGTCCTCGTAGACCGCGTGCGCACCGCTGTGCAGGGCGTAGAGGGTGATGAAGATGTACTGGTAGCCGAGGTCACCCAGCTCCTGGAACGTGAGGGCGTCCTCCTCCTCGGACCACGCGAAGGAGCTGGAGTAGTTGAAGGCCATCTTGAGGTCCGGGTGGGTCTCGTGGATGGTCTCGGCGTACTCGACGGCGTCCTCGCGGGACGGGTCCGGCATCTCGGGCCAGACCAGGTCGACGCCGGCGTCGGCGTACATCCGGCCGCGCTCGAGGTGCTCCTCCCAGTCACCGTTGGCGGAGCCGTAGGCGTCCGTCCGAGCGATGACGATGGTGTCCTCGTCCTGCTTCGCGTCGACGGCGGCCTCGAACCGGGCCTTCGCCTCGTCGCGCGGGACGATCTTCTTGCCGGCGATGTGGCCACAGCGCTTGGGCGTCGTCTGGTCCTCGATGTGGACTGCGGCGACGCCGGCCTTCTCGTACTCGCGCACGGCGCGGCGGACGTTGTGGATGCCACCGTAGCCGGTGTCACAGTCGGCGACGACCGGCAGGTTGGTCGCCTCGACGATGCGCTTTGCGTTCTCGACCATCTCGGTCATCGTGACCATCTCGAGGTCCGGGAAGCCGAACTGGCCCAGGACCGTCGAGTAGCCCGACATGTACGCGGCGTCGAGCCCGGCCATCTCCGCCAGGCGCGCGTCGAGCGCGTGGTAGAGACCGGGAGCGAACGTGAAGTCCTGCTCCTCGAACTTCTGGCGAAGCTCGCGGGCGGCGCTGTTGTCGACCTCTCGAACGATGGATTCCGTGTTCTGGACGCGGCTCGCGACCTCGTCCTTGCCGTCGTTGTCGTGTGCCATTGGTTGTCTGAGCGGGCGAACTGCCCGTGCTCTGCCCCATCGTGGACCGAGGGCGGATAAAACCCTTATGAATTATAATGGTAATATCGTCTAAGGAGTACCGCCGCGCTAGGTGCGACTAACGAATATAAGGGATTGGCATCCTCTAACGAACCGCGGAGGGCCGACGTGTATCCCCGCCGACAGGCGCCGACACGCCCGGATTCGACGTCTCAGACGAAGTCGTCGTACGTCGGCCGCTCGCGCTCGCCGGGGAACTCGTCGAACGGCGCGGTCGTCTCGTCGCCGCTCGCCATGTCCTTGACCGTCACGTTCCCCTCCTCCAGGTCGCGCTCGCCGACGACGACCACCGTCTCGGCGTTGACGGAGTCGGCGTACGAGAGCTGCGACCCGAAGCCCCGATCGTTGAGGTCCGTCTCGACGACGTGTCCGCGCTCGCGGAGGTCCCGCGCCACGCAAAGTGCCTCCGGCCGGGTGTCACCCACCGAGAGGACGTAGTAGTCCGTCGAGACGGCCTCGTCCGGGTAGACGCCCGCCCGCTGGCACAGCAGGTGGAGCGTGGCGTGGCCGGGCGCGACGCCGACGGCGGGGGTGGGCTGCCCGCCGAACGACTCGATGAGGTCGTCGTAGCGCCCCCCGCCGAACACCGACCGGGAGACCTCGCCGGTGGAGTCGAAGCACTCGAAGACGACGCCGGTGTAGTAGTCCAGCCCGCGTGCGGTCGACAGCGACACGTCGCAGAACTCGCGGACGCCGAAGTCATCGGCGGCGTCCAGCACCGCGCGCAGGTTGTCGACGGCCGCGTTCACGCTCTCGTTCCCGGCCTCGGCGACGGCCTCCAGGTCGTCGCCCGCGACGAGGTCGTCGAACGACTCGGCGTCGGCCCGCGAGAGGCCCGCCTCCGCGAGGAGTCCCAGGTACTCTCCGTAGTCGACCTTCGCGCGCTTGTCGACCGCGCGGATGGCTTCGCGCGCGTCCACCTCGGGCTCGAACGACTCGATGAGGTTGCCGAGGATGTCGCGGTGGGAGACGCGGAACTCGAAGTCCTCGCCGGTCAGGCCGAGTTCCGTGAGCGCGTCGGCGGCGAAGGCGAGCACCTCGGCGTCGGCGACCGGCTCGTCCGTTCCGAAGACGTCGACGTTGGTCTGGTGGAACTCGCGGTAGCGCCCCTGCTGGACCGCCTCGTAGCGCCAGAACGGCCGCGTGGAGAACCACTTGATGGGCTTCGAGAGCTCCTGCCCTCGGTCGACGACCATCCGCGCGACCGTCGGCGTCAGCTCCGGCGCGAGCGTGACGTGGCGCCCGCCCCGGTCCTCGAAGGCGTACAGCTCGTCGACGATGTCGTCGCCGGACTTCTCCGTCCACATCTCGGCGGACTCGAGTCGGGGGGTGTCGATCTCTCGGAAGCCGTACCGGCGCGCCACGTCCTCGACGGTGTCGATGGTGGCCCGCCGGGCGGCCATCTCCGCGGGGAAGAAGTCGCGGAAGCCCTTCAGACGCTCGTACATAGCGGCGGTTCGCCGGGCGCGGGTTGAAAGGTTACGGTCGGCGCAGGACCCGACTCAGTACGACCGCTCGGCGACCACCGTCCCCGAGTCGTCTCGGACGGTGACCGTGTCGCCGCCGTTGTTCCAGACGGCGCCCTCGCGGCCCCAGTGGACGTCGGTCACGGTGTCGCTCCCGCTGCCGGTGTGGAGCGTCACGCGCTCGCCGGCCGCCAGCGTGAACTCGCCGAACGTGTACGTCTTGCCGGCCTCGTCGGTGACGGTCCAGCCCGACAGGTCGAGGTCGCCGTCGCCCGTGTTCTCCAGGACGACGTACTCGTCGTCGAGGTTCTCGTTGTCGTTCCCCTCGGCGTCGGCGTTGATCGTCGCGACCCGGAGCCGGCCGTCCGTGGATCCGCCGTCGGCAGTCACCGTGGCGGTCCCCGTCGGCGGATTCCCGGTGGCACACTCCCAGAGCCCCTCGCCCGACTCGCGGGCCGTCGACTCGGCGTCCTCGAACGGCTCGCGCGCGGTGAACCCCGACTCGTACACCCGGGCGTAGCCGCCCGTGACGAGGCCGTAGTTGAACTGCGAGCCGTCGTGGACCACGTAGGCGAGCAGCCGGTCGTAGTAGCCCCGGCGCCCCTCGTTCGCGTCGAAGTGGAGCGTGACCTGCTCGCCCGTCAGCCGGTCCTTCGCGTGGGTGCTGGCGCGCTCGCCCCAGCGCCGGAGACACGACCGTCCGGCCTCCGTCTCCGGGACGCCCTCGAACTCGTCCGGCGTGTTCTCGCTGTGGACCTCCGGCGTGTCGACCCCGAGCAGCCGGACGGTGTCGGCGGTGCCGTTCTCGTACTCGACCGTCAGCGTGTCACCGTCGACGACGCGGGTCACGGTCACCGCGACACGACCGGCCGTCTCGGCTCCCTGGAGGTCGGCGTCCCCGGCGCCACCGTCGGCCGCACCGTCCGTGCCGTCGCCCGCCCCGTCACCGGGGCCCGCGGGCGCGGCACTGCAACCGGCGGTCACCAGGAGCGTCACGAGCAGCACCAGCAGGAGCCGGGACCGGTCCATACCGGCGGCTGGCGCGCCCGGGGCAAAGCCGTGATGGGTGCGCACACGACCGGGGGGCCGCCGGACGCGACCGCCGGACGGGACGACCGCCACCCGGAGGATTATGTGCGTGGTACACGTACACACGGTCGATGAGCGACGAGACAGAAGTGCGGGACGTCCTGCTGGAGCACTCCGACCAGCAGCCCGTCCGCAACGTCTTCCAGGCGATCACCGACGACGCCGAAGCCGACCTCGCGGACCACGTCGAGGCGATGCGCGCGACCGACGGCGACATCGCGCTTGTCGCCCGGGACGGCGCTGCGGACATCTACGCACGGTGGTCGGGGAGCCGCTTCGAACTGCTCACCGTCTGGCCCCCGTGGACCGTGACGGGCTACGACACGACCGACCGCTCCGGGCTGGAGGACCAGCTGACGGGGCTCGCCGGCCTCCGGCCCATGCCCCACGACGACACCCCCTTCGCCTCCCCGGAGACACTGACGAGCCTGCGCGGGCTGGTCTGGCCCTGAGGCGCGGCCCGGGCGGCTACTCCTCCCGCTCGAAACCGGGTCGACGCGCTCCTGCTGTACGGCCAGCCCTGGCGAACGGACCACCGGCTGTCCCCTCGAAGCCGGGAGGAAGCACCGGGGCCGCGGACGGCAGGTAGCTGGCGGCGGGGACCGCCGCCCCCTGGGGGCGGTAGCGGCGATCATCGTCCCGACGATCGCCTGCCAGGCCGTGAATACGAGTAGTCCGAGCATCCAGGCGAGGGGGCCGGTGAGCACGCGCCATCACGGTACACGTGCGGCAGTCACGTCCCGATGGCGACGTGCCAGCCGCCCGAACGGCGGGAAGGCACACAGCACTGCGAGCGACGGGCTCCCGGCCGCGACGTCGACCAGTCTGAGGAAACAGAGGCCTGCAACACTGAATGGGCGGCGACTCCGGATTCCGCCGTGATCGCTGGGCGGCGATGCCCCCGCCCCTTCGCCGAGAAGCACGTCCTGCTCCGAAGCCACGGACCCGGCCCCGAGGGCGAACAGCGCGCCACGGAGCACGAGCAGTAGCAGTCGGCGGAAGGTGATGGTCGTCCGGACCGCGGGAACGAGCAGGGCGTCCGCGGCGTCCCTGACGCGGGTCGGCACGGGGCCTGTCACCGTCCGGTATCAAGATTCCGTCGGCCTGTCTCGGTCGAAGACGTGACTCCGCCGGGGAGAGTCCCCCGGTAACGGGCCACACACGTTCGGGAAGCCTTTTGCTTGGGCGGCTGTTACGCGTTCCCATATGCCAGCCGACCGGGCCGTCCTCGATCGCGCCATCGAGCGCGGTGAGGAGGAGGGCGGCAGCGTCGAGTTCAAAGAACGGCTCACCCGGACCGTCCACCTGTCGGACGGCCGGCTCGAATCCCTCGCGGCGCAACTGCGCCACCGTGTCCTCTCGGGCGACGGCGAGGCGACGTACGTCGTCGGCGTCACGGACGACGGCGGCATCGCGGGCATCAGTCCCGACGCCTTCTCCGAGTCGATGGACGTGCTCAGCCTGCTCGCCGAGGAGGCCGGCGCCCACATCGACGACGTGACCACGTGGGGCGTCGGCCCGGACGGCGCCGACCGGGACGGCGAGGGCGAGCACGGCATCGTCGGCGTCGCCACCGTCCGCGAGGGCGCCGTCCTCGACACCGACGACGAGCACATCGTCGTCGGGACGGCCGGGCACGTCGACCACGGGAAGTCCACGCTCGTCGGCTCCCTAGTGACGGGCGACCCGGACGACGGCGAGGGCGGGACGCGGTCGTTCCTCGACGTTCAACCACACGAGATGGAGCGGGGTCTCTCGGCGGACCTCTCGTACGGCGTCTACGGCTTCGACGACGACGCGGGCCCCGTCCGGATGGACAACCCCCACCGCAAGGCCGACCGCGCCGGGGTCGTCGAGCGGGCCGATCGGCTCGTCAGCTTCGTCGACACGGTGGGACACGAGCCGTGGCTCCGCACCACCATCCGCGGGCTCGTCGGCCAGAAGCTCGACTACGGGCTGCTCGTCGTCGCCGCGGACGACGGCCCCACGAAGACTACCCGCGAGCACCTGGGCATCCTGCTCGCCACGGAGCTCCCGACCATCGTCGCCATCACGAAGGCCGACATGGTCGACGACGAGCGCCTCGCCGAGGTCGAACGCGAGGTCGAGCGACTGCTCCGGGGGGCCGACCGGGCGCCCCTCTCGGTGGCCCGCCACGGCGTCGAGGCGGCCATCGACGAGATCTCCGAGCAGGTCGTCCCCATCGTGACCACCAGCGCGGTGACGATGGAGGGGCTGCAGGTGCTGGACGAGCTGTTCCACCGGCTCCCGAAGACCGAGAGCGGTGCCGTCGCCGAGCGGTTCACGATGTACGTCGACCGGAGCTACAACGTGAAAGGCGTCGGCGCGGTCGCCTCGGGCACCATCCGCTCGGGGACGGTGGCTGCGGGCGACGAGCTCCTGCTGGGCCCCATGCAGGACGGCTCCTTCCGGGGGGTCGAGGTCCGCTCCATCGAGATGCACTACCACCGCGTCGACGAGGCCACGGCCGGGCGCATCGTCGGCATCGCGCTCAAGAACGTCCGCGAGGCCGACATCGAGCGCGGCATGGTGCTGCTCCCCCGGAGCGCGGACCCCGAACCCGTCCGGGAGTTCGAGGCCGAGGTGATGGTCCTCAACCACCCGACCCGCATCGACGAGGGGTACGAACCCGTCGTCCACCTGGAGACGGTCAGCGAGGCGGCCGCCATCTATCCCGAGGACGGCCAGCTCCTGCCCGGCGACACGGGTCGCGCCCGCCTCCGGTTCAAGTTCCGTCCCTACCTCGTCGAGGAAGGTCAGCGATTCGTCTTCCGCGAGGGCCAGTCGAAGGGCGTCGGGACCGTGACCGACGTCCATCCCGGAGCGGAGTAGCAACCGCCGGGCGCGGAGGACCCCCTGACGCGACTGCTCGCCACCCGCCCGCCGATGGAGGACCGTATCCAGCGGCTCGTCGACCGGAACGAGCGCGACGGACAGGTCTCCGTTGAGGCCCGGGCGCGCGGGGGCGGGCGCCCGAATTGAGGTGAGGTGAGGGTGTCGGGCGTGGATACTTGACCAGCAATCAGCGAAGCAAGCCAGTCGAGATTCCAGTACGAATTCTGTCTCGAGAATTACGATGTAATACACCGGATTGAAACGTTATCCCTCCGGTTACCGCTCCGGATGGGTCGGCGCGTCGAACCCGCCGCGGACCAGCGGCTTCGCGATGTGGCGCCGGGCACAGGGCGGGACCTCGTACCAGCCCGGTTCCAGGGTCCGGGGAACCTCGCGCTCGACCTTCCCCGGCGCGGTCGTGCCACAGTCCCGACAGCGATAGCCCTGCCCGCGGCCGGCAGAGGACATCGAGCGGCCACACGCCGGGCAGTCCGGTGTGACGCGCTCGGTCCGGGCTAGGTCGCGGACGGCGAACTTCTCCAGTTTCAGCGTCCCCTCGCCCACCTCGCCACAGACCGTGACGCGGTCGCCGACCCGGAGGTCGCGCACGCGGTCACGGAAGCGTTTGGTCGGCTCGAACGCCGCGCAGGCGAGCGTCGCCGGGTCGTCGGTGTCTCCGTCGTGTCCACGCAGGTCGAAGAACACGTGCCCGCCGCGGCGCGTCTCCGGGGTCGAGGTGACGACGCCGTCCAGCCGGTAGGCCCGGCCGTCGCGGGCCGTCGGGAGCGTCCCGTCGTGAAGGTGGGCGTCGGTCCCCTGGTTAGTGACGAACGTCCGCGCGCGCTCGGCCGGTTCGGCGTCGATGGCCGCGGCCACGCGCCGACAGGCCGCGGGGTCGTCACCCCGGATGCCGTACAGCACCGGCCCCGGCGTGTGGGGGACGCAGACCGCCTCGCCCTCGCCACGGTCGACGGTGTCCCACACCGTCGGGGAGGCCCGGTCGGCGGCGAAGACGCTCTCGACGTCGACGTCGCGCCCGGTCCCGCAGCGCTCGCGCGGCCGGTAGACGAGCCGCTCGTACGTGGGTGTCAGTCCGGTCGCGTGCCAGGCGCGCCACGCCCCGACGGCCGCGAGCGCCCCCACGAGTCCACGGCCGTCGCCCCAGGTCCCGCGACGGGCCTCGACCGTCCCGGTCGCGTCGAGGTCGGCGAGGAGGCCGCGGGCCCGCTCGCGGGCGAGTACCTCCCGGACGGCCCGCCCGGCGAACGTCGCGACCTGCTCCGGGACGGCGTCGGGAGCGGCGTCGAGGGCGACCACGCCCGGGTTCGTCCGCGGGTCCCCGACGACGGCCCGGTCGTCAACGAGGGCACGGGCGGCGGCGAACGCCGCGTCGACCGGCGCGTCCGTGTGGACCGCGAGCGCGGCGTTTCCGCGGGTCTTGTACTCGACGGCCGGGTTGAGCCGGACCAGACAGACGCGGTGGACCGCGTCGCCGCGGTCGCGCAGTCGCTCCGCGAGGAGCGCGGCCGCGTAGGTCGTGCACATCCCCGCCTCGCGCGAGTCCGTGTCGTCGATGCCGACGACGGTCACGGATGCGGTTCGGGGCCGGCGTACGAACGGGTTTCGCTCCACGGGCGGCTCGACCGCGACACAGGAACCGGGTCACAGCGGCCGTGAGCCACCTGGTCGCCCCGCCATCTCACCCAGTATAAAACTCTGTCCCCCGCGAGCGACGAATCGCCCGATGCAGCCCGTGGCTCGACACAACACATATAGTCGTAGAGTCGGCTATACACGTCTATGACACGGTCCGCACTGGTCGAGAACGTGACCGCGATGCTGGAGGACGCGGGGTTCCTCGTCAGCGACCGGTGTGCGATCCGCCCCAAGAGCTTCGACGTGGCCGCACGGCGCGGCGATGACACGCTCCTGCTGAAGGTCCTCGTCAACATCGACGCGTTCGACGCGCCGACGGGCGCGGAGATGCGCCGGCTCGGCCACTACCTCGGCGCGACGCCGATGGTGATCGGGCTGCGGACCCGCGACGAGGAGCTCGACCCCGGCGTCGTCTACTTCCGGCAGGGCGTCCCCGTCCTGTCGCCGGACACGGCTCTGGACCTGTTCGTCGAGGAGGTCCCACCGCTCATCTACGCGGCCCCCGGTGGGCTGTACGTCAACATCGACAGCGAGGTGCTGGCCGACGCCCGCCAGGAGAAGGACTGGTCACTCGGCCGGCTCGCCCAGGAACTCGGCGTCTCCCGGCGCACCGTCTCGAAGTACGAGGACGGGATGAACGCGAGCGTCGAGGTCGCCGCCGAGTTGGAGGAGATGTTCGACCGGCCGCTCACCTCCCCCGTCGGGGTGCTGGACGGCGCCGAGGAGGTCCGCGAGGGCGACCCGACACCCGACGACCCCACCGCCGACCCCGACGACGAGCCGGTCATCGCGGTCCTCACCCGCGTCGGCTACGAGGTCCACCCGACCGACCGCGCCCCGTTCAAGGCCGTCGGTGAGGCCGAACACCCCTCCATCGCGTCGATGCTGACCGGCCACTCCGACTTCGACCGGACCGCCGAGAAGCGCGCCCGCATCATGTCCTCCGTCGGCCGCGTCACCCGGACCCGGTCGGTCTACGTCGTCGACCGTGCCACCCGCGACGCCGTCGAGGGGACCGCCCTCGTCGAGCGCGAGGAGATGGAGCGCGTCGAGGACGCCGACGACCTGCGCGACCTCATCCAGGACCGCGTCGACATCGACGTGGAGGAGCCGGCCTGACCTGGCGACCGACGCCGGATACGCCCCGATTTGTACCGAGTGGCCGCTTTCCTTCCACAATCTTACGATTAGAGAGAAAGCTCGAGGACCTGCCACGATACTCCTCCAGTAGTGAAACGTCCGGGTGCCTCTCACCCGACCAGCCCCGTCGCGCGCGTCGCGGTCGCCTTGAACGTCGCCACCACCTCGCTGTCCGTCGTCAGCCCCAGCCGGTCGACGCTCTCCAGCGTCACCAGCGCCACGAACTCCGCCTGGCCGTCCTCGCCGTCGACGACCAGCCGGACGTGTGCGACGGACTCGCCGCGCTCGACGGCCCGCACCGAGCCGGTCAGCCGGTTCCGGGCGCTGGTGCCGCCGGCCGGCGGGGCCTCGTCGGGGGCGTGGAGCGTCACGGCGTCCGCGCGGATGGAGAGCTGGACGCGGTCGGCCCCTTCGGGCGCGAGCGCCCGGAGGGCACCGACCGGGGTCGCGACGGTCGCGAGCTCCCCGTCGACGGCCGTCACCCGCCCCTCCAGCACGCACTCCTCGGCGGCCGCTACTCCGGAGAGTGCCGCCTGGAGCCGGGCGAAGCGGGCGAGCAGGTCGTGCGCACCGGCGGTCAGCTCCGTACCGCCACCGCTGGCGCCGCCGCGGACGCGCTCGACCAGCGACCCGAAGGCCGCCTCCAGCTCGTCCAGTCGGCCGGTCGCACGGGCCCGGGAGCGCCCCAGCCCGGCGGCCGCGGCGCTCACCGACCCGTGGTCGTCGATGGCCCGAAGCAGTCGGGCGTCCGGGACCCCGAACGACACATCGTCGGCCCGCAGCTCCGGCGTCACGTCCGCGTCCATACCCGGACTGTGGGGGTCGGTGGCAAAACCGTTATGTCGTCCGGGGCGTACCACCGTTGTATCAATGACGGAACAACGGACGACGGAGACGGGTCGGCCCCCCCGGAGGGAGGCCGACGGCGGTGCGGGCGACGCGGACGGCAGGGGGAGCGACGGGGACGGGAGCGGCTGGGGGGCCACGACGCGGCGCCGTGCCCTGCAGGCTGCCGGCATCGGCGGCACGCTGGCACTGGCTGGCTGCACGATGGCCACCGGGGGCAGCGGGGACGGCGACGGAGGCAGCGGCGGAGACGGAGAGGGAGGTGCCGACGGCTCGGCCACCGTCGGGGACGGGACGCTGACCCTCGCGACGACCACCTCGACCTACGACACGGGGCTGCTCGGTGAACTCAACCCGCTGTTCCAGTCGACGTTCGGGACACCTGGTCCACGCACGCGGCGCGGAGGACCAGTTCCTCCGGGACGGCTTCGGTGTCAACCGCCGGGACGTGATGTTCAACGACTTCGTCGTCGTCGGCCCGGCGGACGACCCCGCCGGTATCAAGGGGAACACGAGCGCGACGGGCGCGTTCGAGCGGATCGCGGGGACCGGGTCGACGTTCCTCTCCCGCGGCGACGACTCCGGGACGAACAAGAAGGAAGTCGCGGTCTGGGAGCAGGCAGATGCCTCGCCGTCGGGGTCGTGGTACCGGGAGACCGGCAAGGGGATGGGCGACACCCTGAACCAGGCCGACCAGGTCGGCGCCTACACGCTCGCCGACCGCGGGACCTACCTCTCCCGGCGGAGCGACCTCGACCTCGTCGTCCACGTCCGGGGGCCGCTCCAGGGCGGCCCCGCCATCCTGCGGAACCCGTACGGCGTCATCCCGGTCGACCCGGCCGTCCACGACGACGTGAACTACCAGGCCGCGATGGCGTACGTCGGCTTCCTCACGAGCCCGGCGGGGCAGGAGGCCATCGGGAACTTCACCGCGGACGGTTCGCAGCTGTTCGTCCCGAACGCGCTGGCCGAGGGACCGAGCTTCGACCAGTACGTCCCGCAGGACTACTGACGACGCGTCGCCATGATGGACCCCCTCTCGGAGTTCGGCAGCCGCTACCTGGTGAGCGTGGTGCTCGTGACGCTCCAGGTGAGCCTCACGGCGGTCGGCATCAGCACGGTCGTCAGCCTCGCCATCTCGCTGACGATGAGCTTCGTCGACTTCCGCGGCGAACGGGCGGTCGAGACGGTCATCAACACGGGGATGGGGTTCCCCAGCGTCGTGGCGGGGCTGGGTGTCCTGCTGCTGCTGTCGAACCAGGGGCCCGTCGGCGGCGGGTTCGCGGTCGGCCCGTTCCGCTTCGGCGGCGTCGAACTGCTGTTCACGCGGGAGGCGATGGTCGTCTCCCAGTGCGTCCTCGCGGTCCCGGTCATCACGAGCGTCTCGCTGTCGGCCATCGAGGACGTCGACCAGTCCGTGCGGGACGCCGCGTTCGCCGCCGGGGGAACCCGTCGCGACGTCCAGCTGACCGTCGTCCGGGAGGCCCGCTACGGCATCGTCACGGCCGTCCTCGCGGGGTTCGGCCGCGCCATCTCCGAGGTCGGCTCCGTCCTCATCGTCGGGGGGAACATCGCCGTCCGGGACAGTTCGGGCGAGCTCGTCTCGCTCACGCGCACCCTGACGACGGCTATCACCATCGAGGCTCGCCGCGGCCAGTACGAGGTCGGCATCGCGCTGGGGGTCGTCCTGCTGGTGCTGGCGCTGGGTGTCAACGCCGTCGGCAACGTCGTCCGGGCCCGGGGTGAGCGGTCGTGACGGCCGACACCGGGCCGACCGACGCCCGACCGTATGCGGGCGACAGCAGCATCCGGGTCGCCGCGGAGGCAGTCAGCTACGGCTACGCGGGGAGCGACGACCGGGAGCCCGTGCTCCGCGAGGCGAGTCTCGCCGCCGAACCGGGCGAGGTGGTGGCGCTGGTCGGCCCCTCGGGGACCGGGAAGACCACGCTGCTCCGCCTGTTCGCCCTGTTCGACCCGCCCGACGAGGGCCGGGTGACCATCGACGACCGTGATGCCTGGTCGCTGACCGCCGACGAGCGCCTCCGTCGGCGTCGACGCATCGGGTTCGTCTTCCAGGACCGCTCGCTGTTCACCGGCAGCGTCGCCCACAACGTCGCCTACGGGCTGACGGTCCGGCGGTCGTGGCGCGAGCGGGCCGGACGCTGGGCCCGCACCCTGGTCGGGTCGGACGACCCGCCCGACCGGGTCCACCGGGCACTGGAGACCGTCGGGATGGCCGGGATGGCCGACCGGGACACCCGGTCGCTCTCCGCCGGCGAGGCCCAGCGAGTCGCCGTCGCCCGCTCGCTCGCCACCGACCCCGACGTGCTGTTGCTGGACGAGCCCACCGCCAACCTGGACCCGCGCAACACCGCCGCCATCGAGGACGCCGTCACCGACGCCCGGGACCGCGGCATCGGCATCGCCATCGCCACCCACGACATGGCCCAGGCCCGCCGGGTGGCCGACCGCAGCGCCGTCATGCTCGACGGGACCGTCATCGAACGGGGGCCCACGGAGCGCGTCTTCGACGACCCGAACGACGAGCGGGCTCGGGCGTTCGTCCGCGGAGAGCTGGTATACTAGCCAGATATCTCCCCTACCTCCGTAATTGTAGACGTATCAGCGATATACGACCGAAGTGGAGGCAGTATCCGAATCGGGCGGATGCCGGAGACCCGACGGACGTAACCTCCGATAGTTCCGTGACGACCACGGGTATCCGATTCCGGTTTCGGGAAACCCTCATGCGTCCTTCGCCGCTACCGGCTTCCGATGGCTACAGCGGAGGCGTTCGGTCGACAGTTCGGGCTACGTCTTGACCGCAGCGAAGTCGCCGGCGCGTTGGGAGATTCGGTTACGGTCCTCCCGCTCGTCGTGGCGCTCGGGGCCCTGACCGACGCCTCGCTCGGCCTCGTCCTGCTCGGGTTCGCCGTCTTCCAGGTCGTCTGGGGCGTCCACTACGGCCTGCCGATGTCCGTCGAGCCGATGAAGGCCCTCGCCGGACTCGCCATCGCCGGCACGCTGGGCTACGGCGAACTCGTGGCGGCCGGCCTCCTCGCCGGCGGGGTCCTCCTCGTCGCGGGGGCGACCGGCCTCGTCGGCCGGGTCGCCCGGGCCGTCGGCCGCCCCGTCGTCAGAGGGGTGCAGTTCGCGGTCGCGCTGCTGCTGCTCGTGGCGGGACTGGACCTGGCCGCGGGGGCACCGCTCGTGGCCGGGGCGGGCGTTGCCGTCGCCGGCCTCGCGGCACTGGTCAACCGCCGGGCTCCCGCGCCCGCGGTCCTGCTCGCGGGCACCCTCGCGGCGCTCTGGACCGTCGGCATGCCGGCCGTGGCGGTGCCCGCGCTCGCGCCCCTCCCCGAGCCGACGCTCTCGCGGGACGCGCTGACCGGACTCGCCGGCCAGCTCGCGATGACGGTCGGCAACGCCGCCGTCGCCACCGCGTTGCTCGTCGACGACCTCTACGACCGGGAGGTCTCGCCCGACGGCCTCGCCCGGAGCATGGGCGTCACCAACCTGCTTGCAGTCCCGCTGGGCGGCGTCCCGATGTGCCACGGCTCCGGCGGTCTCGCCGGCAAGCACGCGTTCGGCGCCCGGACGGCCGGCGCGAACCTCGTCCTCGCGGGGCTGTACGCGGGCGCCGCGCTCGTCGCCGGACTCTGGAGCGGCTTCCCGATGGCCGTGCTCGGCGTGTTGCTCGTCCTCGTCGCGGTCCACCTGGGCCGGGTGGCGCTCGCGTCGGTCAGCACGCCCGTCGAGGGGGTCCTCGTCGTCGGCACAGGGGTCGTCGCACTCGTCGCGACCGTCGGTGTCGCCTTCCTGCTCGCGGCCGGCGGTCACGCCGTCGCCGATCGGCTCCGCGAGCACGTGGCGGCCGAAGGTTGATTGCCGGGACGAGCGAAGCATCGGCCATGCCCGCACCGGAGGACGAACAGGGCACGGAGCCGGAAGACCGCATCGACATCCCGGACGCCCCCGACGGGCCCGACGGCGACAACCCCGGCGGGGGCGGGGAGCCGACCCCCGACGTCGCCGTCACCCCCGACCACGACACCGGTATCTACGCCCGCGAGTCCCCCTATCTGGAACGGTGCGTCCAGCTCGGCGTCGCGAGCGAGAGGCTCATCAACGTCTCCTTCCCCGGGTCGCCCGGCGACGACGCCGAGCCCGACCACCCGCTGCTCGACCGGCTGTTCGCCTACCTGGAGGGCGAGCGCGACGAGTTCACCGACGTCGACATCGCCCTGACCGTCCCGACGGAGCAGCGGACGGTGCTGGAGGCCGTCCGGAACGTGCCGTACGGCGAGGACGTCTCCGTCGAGCGGCTGGCCCGGATGGCCGGCCTCGACGACGAGAACGAGGCGGACGTCACCACGGTCCGGACGGCACTCGGCGCCAACCCGGTCCCCGTCGTCGTGCCGGACCACCGCATCCGGGACGGCCCGAGTTCGGCACCGCCACGGGTGGAGCAGCGGCTCCGCTCGCTGGAGGGGCTGTAGCGACGGTCGGCCGTCGGCACCGTCACGGGCCGAAGGGCGGCTCCAGGCCGAGTCCCTCGTAGGCGACGAACTCGGCGGCGTTGACGAGGTAGTGCGCGACGACGACGACCAGCAGGCTCCCCGTCAGGACGAACCCCGCCGCGAGGACGAACCCCAGCAGCCCCGTCACGACGACGCCGACGGGGCCCTGTGCGCCGTGCCCCAGGGCGAACGCCACCGACGAGGCCGTGGCCAGCGCCCACGGCGACCAGCCGAAGCCGGCGTGGAACACGCCGACGAGCGCGCCACGGAAGAGCAGCTCCTCGAACCCCGCGATGACCGGGAGGACGACGCCGAGCAGGAGCAGCCAGCCGGCGAACGACTCCGGCGCCAGCAGCTCGCGGAGGTCCTCGCTGGGGTCGCGGCCGAACGAACTGGCGACGGCACCGACTGCTCCGTTGGCCAGCGACAGGGCGAGGCCGAAGCCGACGCCGGCGGCCAGCGCGTCCAGCCCCAGCGTTCCGGGGCCGGCACCGAAGGCACCCGCCGGGATGCCCGTGTACCAGGCCCCGGCGACGAGGACGACCGCGAACAGACCCTGCGAGAACGCGACGTTCACCAGGAGGGTGGTCGGCGACAGCGAGTCGGAGCCGGCCATCGACGCGCCGAACGGGCTCGCGGGCTCCGGGGCGGGCGCGTCACCCGCGTCGAGGTGGCGCGCGCGAGAAGGAGCAGCAACAGCGTGACCGCGACCGCGACGCCCGCGAACGCGGCCCACCCGGTCACCTTACTGCGGCGACGGGGAGCCCGAGCGACCGACCTGCCGGTCCAGCGCGGAGCCGGTGATGTTCTTCAGGCGGTCGACCAGCGAGTCCTTCTCCGGTTCGCCGGCCAGCGCCACCTCCAGCACCTCGCTGATGTGGCTGACCGGGATGATCTCGATCTGGTCCTTGAACTCGTCCTCGATCATCACGTCCTGCTCGTTGGCCGCGGGGATGATGACCCGGTCGAGGCCGGTCTTCGCGGCGGCCTCGATCTTGTGGGTTACGCCCCCGACCGGGAGCACGTCGCCCCGCACCGACAGCGAGCCGGTCATCGCGAGGTCCTGCTCGACGGGGATGTCCTCCAGGGCGCTGATGACAGCCGTGGCCATCGTCACGCTGGCGGAGTCGCCCTGCACGCCCTCGTAGGACATGACGTACTGGATGTGGATGTCCTTCTCGCCGATGTCCTCGTCGGAGAACTTCTTGATGATGGCCGAGACGTTCTGCACCGCCTCCTGGGCGATGTCCTGCAGGTTCCCGGTGGCGATGACCTCGCCGGCACCCTGTGCCGGCGTGACCTCCGCCATGACGGGCATGACGATGCCCGAGTCCTCGCCCATGACGGCGAGGCCGTTGACGCGCCCGACGACCTGCCCCTCCGAGACGGAGAGCTCGTAGTCCTTCCGGCGCTCGATGTAGTCGTCGGCGAGCTGCTGCTCGATGGAGCGGCTGCGGCGCTTGGCCTGCAGCACGTGCTCGCGGGTGGTGAACTCCGCGTTCTCCGCACGGGCGATGTCGCCGGCCACGCGGACCAGGCCGCCGAGGCTGCGGAGTTCGAGGGTGAGGTGTTCCTTTCGGCCGGCGCGGCGCTGGGCCTCCAGGATGACCTCCTCCATCGCGCCCTCGGCGAAGTCGGGCAGGCGCCCGTCCTTCTCGACCTCCTGAGCGATGAAGCGGGCGTACTTCCGGCGCATCTCCGGGGTGTCCTCGATGGTGTCGTCCATGTACACCTCGTAGCCGTACCCCTTGATGCGCGAGCGCAGCGCCGGGTGCATGTTCTCCATCGCGTCCAGGTTCCCGGCCGCGACCATTACGAAGTCACACGGGACGGGCTCGGTCTGGACCATGGCGCCCGAGGAGCGCTCGGACTGGCCCGTGATGGAGAACTCCCCCTCCTGGATCGCGGTCATCAGCTTCTGCTGGGACCGGATGTCGAGGGTGTTGATCTCGTCGACGAACAGGACGCCCTTGTTCGACTTGTGGATGGCCCCCGCCTCCACGCGGTCGTGGCTGGGGGTCTCCATGCCGCCGGACTGGAACGGGTCGTGCCGGACGTCGCCCAGCAACGCACCGGCGTGCGCGCCGGTTGCGTCCTCGAACGGGGCGGTCTGCTGGTCGGCGTTGTTGACCAGCAGGTTCGGGATCATCGCGTCGCTGCCCCGCGAGGAGTAGCGGAACGCGAGGTAGATGACACCCGCCGCCAGGATGCCGAGCAGGAGCTGCCCGGCGATGAGCAGCGAGTAGCCGAAGACGACGGCGATGATGATCCACATCAGGAACGACCGCATCTGGTTTCGCTTGCGGGCCTCCTCCTTGTGGGCCTCCACGATCTGTTCGCCCTTTCCCGCCGGAACGGTGCGGACCTTCGGCTCGTTGCCGTCGTCCGGGTTGTGGTAGACGAGGATGTCCTGGAGATCCTCCTTCGGGAGGAGCTGGCTCATCGCCTTCGCCAGCATCGACTTGCCCGTCCCGGGCGAGCCGATCATCATCACGTGGCGGCGCTGCTTGGCCGCCTTCAGGACGATGTCGCGGGCCTCGTCCTGCCCGATGACCTGGTCGACCAGGCGGTCGGGCACCTCGATGTCCGCGGTCGAGGTGATCTGGAGTCCGCCCAGGAGACCGTCCTCCTCGTCAGGTTCGACCTCCGCACCCGCCTCGACGGTCACGTCGCTCCCGAGGTCCGACCCGTCGGTCGGCTCGCCGGACTCGTCGGCGGGCGCCGGGGGCCCGTCCGGGGTCTCGCTCTCCTCCCGGTCGAGCGGGATGCCGGGCTCGGGCTGTTGCTCCTCGGACAGCCCGTCCTCGGTCCCGCGGCCGGGGTGCTCGTCTGTGTTGTTGTCGTCGCTCATAGAACCGTTGCTATCACCGGATACGAAGGGCCTTCAACTGATATACTTTCTCCCCGCGGGTGCCCGCCGTACACGCGGAAAACGGCCGAGAGCGGCCGCCTCGCGGCGACCGGCCGGGGGCGCTGTGCGGACCCGCGAGGCTTATCAACTGGGCCCACACAACCCCGGGCGAGAGACCAGATGAGCGTCACCCGGGGGTTCTACATCGGCCGGTTCCAGCCGTACCACGAGGGCCACCACGCGATGGTGGAGCGCATCGCTCGTGACGTGGACGAGCTCGTGCTGGGCATCGGCAGCGCCGACCAGTCCCACACCCCGCACGACCCGTTCACCGCCGGCGAGCGCGTCATGATGATCACGAAGGCCACCCAGGAGATGGACCTGCTCACGTACGCGGTCCCCATCGAGGACCTCAACCGGAACGCCGTCTGGGTGAGTCACGTCCAGTCCATGAGCCCCAACTTCGACGTGGCCTACTCGAACAATCCCCTCGTCATCCGCCTGTTCGAGGAGGCCGGCATCGAGGTCCGCCAGTCCGAGATGTACCGCCGCGACGAGTTCCAGGGGACCGAGGTCCGCAAGCGCATCATCGACGGCGACGACTGGCAGGCCCTGGTCCCCGACCCCGTCGTCGACGTCATCGCGGAGTGCGACGGCGTCGCCCGCCTCCGGCAGGTCGCCGACACGGACGACCCCGACGGCGAGGGGGGCGCCGGATAGGCCGGGGGCGTATTCGCTCAGAACCAATCTTTTTCCGTTTCTACCAGTATTTTCCACCATATCCGCGACATTGCCGTACAACGTCCGAATCTATGTATCCATGAGTGGATATCCGCGCAACCGCTGCCGCGTGTCACGTCGACGGCTACGGCCGGGAGCCCCCGGTCACCGCCGCCCGGCCGTGGCCTCGAACGGGAGCCGGGACGGCCAGCCGTCGTACTGGCCCGCCGGGTCGTCGGGTCGGCGTCCCGGGACTAGCACTCGATTCGGACCGCCTCGTCCTCGTGGTCGACGTGGACGATGCCGTAGCCGTCGCTCCGGAGCCCCGCTGGACCAGCGCGGCTCTGCGGTGGTCGAAGTCGGACCCGGGGGCGGCTTCGTCCGGTCGCGGTCGTCACGGAGGGGGTGGTCCAGCCGGGCGTCGCCGTCGCCGGCCACGTACGTGCCGCCGGCCAGCAGCAGGGCGCTCCCGGCGAGCGTCCCGCTGCCGACGAGGAACGAGCCGCGACTCGTCGGCCAGCCGTCGTCGGCCGAGGAGTCGGGAGTCGTGCCCCGAGCCGTCACGAGCGGGCCCGTAAGGGTATGCCCGGGCTGTTCTAGAGTTTCCGGCGGTCGCGGCGCCCCTCGCGCTCGCGGTACTCGGCCGGCAGGTCCACGTCGTCGGGGGCGGGCATCCAGAAGTAGTCGAAGGCGATGCCGGTCGCCAGCGGGAGCACGACCGTCAGGCCGATGACGGTTGCGGGGTTGCCGAGGTTCGGCCCCAGTCCCACCCCTCCGAGGACGATGGTGAGGACGGTCAGGGCCAGCGCTCCGAGCAGCACCGCGTACAGCGCGGCTCCCCAGCGCGTGTGCAGCCGCACCCGGAAGAAACGGGTCAGCAGGGCCGCCGCCCCCGTGTTCACGCCGAGGATGACGAGCAGGCCGACCACGTCCACAATGGAAACCATCGTCCGCGTGTACGGGCGCGGGATGTATCAGTCCCTCGGCGTCGGGCGGCGTAGCCGGTAGGTGGGGTGGTCGGGGCGGAGGGCAGGGCAGGTCACGCCCCGAGCAGGTCCCAGACCCGCGCCACGTCGCCTTCCATCCGTTCGAGGAGGTCCCTGACGCCCGCGCGGGCCTCGTCGTCGACCGTCGCGAGCACCATCCCCTCGTCGGGCTGGCCGTAGACGACGCCCGCACCCTCGGGCGCGACGGCGAGTGCGGGGAGGGCGGCGAGGTCCTCCTCCCCCTCGACGATCTCGACGACCGTCGACTGGCCCTCGCCGGCCGTGGCGCGGTCGAGGGCGGCGCGGAGTTCCGTGAGGAGGGATGCGGTCAGGGTGGCGGCGGGGTTGCGGACCGTGACGTGGTGGTCGAACGCGCCCGTGTCGATGGCCTCCCGGACCTCCGCGTCGACGGCCTCCCGCTTCGTCTTCCCGTCGACCAGCGCGACGGCCGGCCGGTGCTGGCTCAGTAGCAGGTGGCAGGTGACGATGTCGCCCACGGCGACGAGGGGCTGCCCGGCCGCGCCCAGCAGGTCGTCGGCCTCCGTGTAGATGGGGCCGAGAGGGTCCTTCAACTCGTGGCGGAGCGAGTCGGGCAGGGAGAGCACGACGTCGGGGTCGTCGGTCGATACGTCGGGGTCGCTCATCCGCGGCTCACCGGACCTTGAGTGCGTACTTGCCCGGCTCGGTGACCTCCATCTCCTCGGCGATCTGCGAGGTCCCCGGGTGGGCAATGATGACGTAGCCGGCCCAGTCCTCCGTCAGCGAGGTCGATCCGCAGGCGGGGCACTGCTCCCCGTCCGCGGCCTCGAGCACGCGGTGGCACTCCCGACAGACGAGTCGGTCCGCCATCTAATCACCCGCCTGGCCCTGCTGGGCCCGGCGCCGACGGTCCTGCTCGAGCCACTCGTGCTTGCCCAGCCCGGGCTGCTTGGCCGTCAGGCCGATCTTCGAGTCGCGGGGATTGCGCTCGTCGATGCTCTTGGTGACGATGCGGGCCCGGACGGAGTCGCCGACGGAGAGGACGCGGCTGGAGTCGCGCGAGGCGAGCTGCTGGTTCTCCTCGTCGTAGGCGAGGTACTCGTCGTCAATCTGCGAGACGTGGAGCAGCCCGTCGACCGGGCCGATGCCGACGAAGGCGCCGAAGTTGACCACCTCGACGACCTCCCCGTCGACGACCTCCTGCATCTCGGGGTCGAACGTGAGGGCGTCGAACTCGGCCTCGTAGTAGACGCCGGGGCGGTTGGGCAGGACGGCGCCGGTACCGATGTCGTGGACGTCGGTGACGCTGACGACGGAGCCGACGCCCTCGTCCATCCGGCCCTCGAGTTTGTCCTGCAGGAGTCGCTTCACCAGGTCGGGCGAGACGTCGGCGAGGTGCTCTGGCGGTACCTCGACGGTGTCCCTGAGACGAACGCGTTTGTACATGTTGTGTGGATGGTCCGTGTGTGGATACGTGTTCGAGTGTGTGGGTTCGGGCGTCGAGACGTTACGGCTGAGTGAGCGCGAGTTCGTTTCGCCCGCGTAAACCGATTACGGGTACGTCCTGCGCCAGCAGCCGGTCGCGGAGGTCCGCGTCGTTCGTGGCGACGCAGTCGACGGTGCCGTCCGCGTCGGCGTCGCGTGTCGCGATCTCGACGACGGCGTCGTCGGCGTACTGCTCGACGTGGGGGACCTGCTCGCAGCGGTCCGCGAGGTCGCATCCGACGCTGGCGGCGACGGCTTCCTCGCCCTGCCCGTCGGCGAGCCTCTCCAGCTCGGCGACGCAGGCGGCGGGAACGACCGGCACCGGGTCGTCCAGCACCCGGTCGAGTTCCTCGAAGACGCGGACGTCGCACTCGACGGGCATCATGAGCGCGTTGGTGTCGAGCAGGACGGGGGTCATGCTACCGGAGCGTCCCCACGCCGATGAGGCGCCAGCGGGAGCCGACGCGGCGGTTGATCGCGATCTTCGCGCCCGCCTCGGCGCAGACGGGCCGCTTGAGCGCGACCTCGCACTCGTCGTCGCGGGCGCTGGTGACCGAGCCGACGGTCGTCGCGGTGCCGACGGTCAGCATCAGCGGCTCGCCCGTCGAGATGGGCTCGATGTCCTGGGCGTCCTCGCCGACTACGCGGTCGAGCAGGTCGACCCCCATCACGAACGAGTCGTGCGTCGGCGGGAGCGACCCCGGCGGCCCGGCGACCTGCCCGGCCAGCGCGTCACCCTTCGTGTACGAGGGGTCGAGCCCCGTGCCGACGCCGATGAGACCGCCCGGCGCGGCCTCGTCCGTGGAGTGTCCGCCGGCCTGGAGCGACCGCACCGTGGTCCGGACGGACCGGTACTCGGACTGGCCGCCCTCCTCGACCTCGCGGCCGGGGCGGATCTCGATCTCGTCGTCGACGTTGAGCCGCCCCCGAGAGAGCGAACCGCCGACGACCCCGCCCATCAGCCCGTCGGCCGTCGTCCCGGGGCGGTTGATGTCGAACGAGCGCGCGACCTGCAGGCGGGTGTCCGCGTCCGCGTCGCGCTCGGGCGTCGGGATGTCCTCCTCGATGGCGTCGATGAGCACGTCGACGTTGACGCCCTGCTGGGCGGAGACGGGGACGATGGGGGCGCCCTCGGCGACGGTCCCCTCGATGAACTCCTCGATCTGGCGCTTGTTCTCGAGCGCGGCCTCGCGGTCGCGGACGAGGTCGATCTTGTTCTGCGCGATGACGATGTTGTCGATGCCGATGATGTCGAGCGCCATCAGGTGCTCTTCGGTCTGTGCCTGCGGGACGGGCTCGTTGGCACCGATGACGAGCACGGCGCCGTCCATGATGGACGCGCCGGACAGCATCGTCGCCATCAGCGTCTCGTGGCCGGGCGCGTCGACGAACGAGACCGTCCGGACGACCTCGGTCTCCTTGCCGTCGACCGTCTCCTCGACCGTGTAGCACTCGGGCGGGTCGGCGCCCGGCGTCCGGCGGAAGGTGGCGTCAGCGTATCCGAGACGGATGGAGATGCCGCGTTTCATCTCCTCGGAGTGCTGGTCGGTCCACTCGCCCGAGAGCGCCTGCACCAGGGTCGTCTTCCCGTGGTCGACGTGGCCGACCAGTCCGATGTTCACCTCCGGTTGTCGGTTGGTGTTCGACATCAGTAATATACCGGTTATCGACCCCTGCGGCGTATAAGGCTACCGAAGTGGGGCGTGGGGGCGCTCCGGCCATTCAGGAGTCAGCGGACGGACGCGCCGCCACGGCGGGGCCAGCGCGCCAGCGAGGAAATGTTCCGTCGCTTACAGTAAGTGAGTTCAGGCAACGCTTTAACCGGCACGGGACGACGTGACAGTCATGAGCAACGACGCCAGCGCGGCCGAGGACTCCATCCTCCAGTGCGAGGAGTGTCTCCCGCCGGCGGACGCGTTCGCCATCGTCGGCAACGAGACGCGTCTCCACATCCTGGAGGCGCTGTGGGCGGCCGACCGACCGGCGGCGTTCTCGGACCTGCGGCGCTCGGTCGGGATGCGCGACTCCGCACAGTTCAACTACCACCTCTCGAAGCTCCGGGGCCAGTTCGTCCGCAAGACCGACGACGGCTACGAGTTCCGCCAGGCCGGCAAGGCCGTCGTCCGGGCGGTGCTCGCCGGGACCTACAACCAGGACCCGGAGCTGGAGCCGTTCCCGGTCGAGGGCGAGTGTGTCGCGTGCGGGAGCGGGCTGGAGGCCGCCTACGAGGACGAGCGGCTCGAGATCAGATGTGCCGAGTGCGACCGCCCGCACGGCAGTTTCGCGTTCCCACCAGGGGGACTGGAGGACCGGACCCGCGAGGAGGTGCTGTCGGCGTTCAACCAGCGCGCCCGGCACCTCGCCTGCCTCACCGCCGACGGCGTCTGTCCGGAGTGCAACGGTCGTGTACGGACCGACCTCGTCCCGGCCGAATCCCTCGGCCACCGGGAGGGGCACCCGATCTCCGATCAGGAGGTCCTCGTCGTCCACGAGTGCGAGCGCTGCAACAACCACCTCGTCTCGTCGGTCGGGTTGACGCTGCTGGACGACGCGGAGATCGTCTCCTTCTACCGCGACCACGGCATCGACCTGAACACGGCTCCGTTCTGGACGCTGGAGTGGTGCATCGGCGACCACTACACGGAGGTCCTCTCGCGGGACCCGTGGCGCCTCCGGGTGACGGTGCCACTGGGCGACGAGGAACTGCGTGTCACCGTCGACGACGACTTCGCCGTCCGGCACTCGGAACGACGGGCCCGGACGGGGGATGCCGCGGGGACCACGGACACGAACCCGGAGCCCGCCGACGCCGACGACCCGCTCGAGACGCAGGATGCGTGACGTCGGTCGGTGGCTGGTGACGGCGACGCGCTCGCTGGCGGTCGACCTGTTCGGCCGGGAGCGACAGCGCGCGGCACGCTCGCGGTTCCTGGCGCTGCTGCTCGACCTGTTCGTCGCCGGCTGCGTCCTGTTCGTCGCCGTCGGAATCGTCGTGGTCGCCGGCCTCGCCGTCGGCGTCACCGTCGTCCACGGGGCGAGCGTGCCCGTCGTCGTCGCCGCGTGGGCGTTCCTGTTCCTGCAGCTCATGCTCGTGCCGCTCGTGGCGCTCCGCGTCGGGAGCGCCGTCTACACCCGGTTCGCCTGAGCGGGGACGTGTCAGCCACCGGTGAACGAGGGGGAGCGTATAAGACCCCCGCGCGTATCCGGGGCACGAGACTTATCAACATACATCACGCAATCGCCACCTATGAGTTCAGACACCGGGCCGACAGGCGGGAGCATCGACACCGTCGGGTCGGGAGAGACGTACGACGAGGGGGCGGACGAGGCGACCGGCGACCCCGACGAGGGCGTCTCGGACCTGCCGCTCGCGCCGTATCCACCCAACCTCGGACACCCGAAGCTCCACGCGCTCCGGCAGGTGCAGGACCCCATCGCGTTCAGCAACCGCGCCTCGGCCGTCCGCGACGTTTACCGCATCTGGCTGCCCGGGCTCGGCGACCTGACGCAGGTGACCCACCCGGACCACATGAAGCGGATCCTGCTCACGGAGCGCGAGAAGTTCCGCAAGTCCGACGATTTCGGCATCGCGTTCGGCGACGGCCTCCTCACGGTCGAGGGGGAGGAGTGGGCCCAGCAGCGCAAGACCCTCCAGCCGCTGTTCGTCCGCGAGAGCGTGATGGGGTACGCGGACACGATGGTCGAGCAGGTCCAGCGCCGCGTCGACCGCTGGACGGAGAGCCAGCATCTCGACCTCCAGTCCGAGATGACGGACCTCACGCTGGACGTGCTGTTCGCGGCCATCCTCGGCCGGGAGCTCGCGGTCGACGGCGACGAGAAGATCCGCCGGAGCGCCGAGGCGCTTCACGACTGGTTCCTCCCCACCTCCTACCCGCTGCCGCGCTGGATGCCCACGCCCGCACGCCGCCGGTTCCGCGAGGGCAAACGCACCCTCCAGCAGGAGGCCGACCGCCTGCTGGAGGAGGCCTCGCGGAACCCGCCCAGCGACCCCACCGAGGCCGACGACCTCATCAACCTCCTCGTGGGGCTGCGGGCCGCCGGCGTGACGGACTCCGGGATGCTGACCGACGAGCGCCTGCGCGACCAGATGGTCTCCATCATCTTCGCCGGCCACGACACGACGACCACCTCGCTCACCTTCGCGCTGTGGGCGCTCGCCGAACACCCCGACATCCGCGAGCGGTTCCACGCGGAGGTGGACGCGCTCGACGGGCCGCCGACCGCCGAGGACGTCGAGGAGGGCCGGCTGGAGTTCACCGACAAGGTGGTGACGGAGACGCTGCGCCTGTTCCCGCCCGTCTACGCGCTCCCCCGCATCGCGGACCAGGACGTCCAGTTCAACGGCTACCGCGTCCCCGAGGGCGAGCGCGTCGGCATCATCATCCGGCGCATCCAGCGGGACCCGCGCTTCTTCGACGACCCGACGGCGTTCGACCCGGACCGCTGGACCGACGAGTTCCGGCAGAGCCTCCACGACTTCGCCTACGCCCCGTTCGGCGGCGGCCCCCGCATCTGCATCGGCCGCCAGTTCGCCCTGCTGGAGGCCAAGCTCTCCCTGGCGACCATCGGTCGCAACTACGAACTCTACTACCTCGGCGAGGAGGGCGAGCACGACGGCCCGCCGCTCTCCCCGCAGATGACCCTCCGCATGAAGGAGGGCCAGGAGTTCCTCGTCACCGAGCGCTGAACCGTCGCATCGACCCGACGCCGACCGGTTCCGTCCGGTCCCACTCCACCTCCGCGCTCTCGCCGGGTTCCTTCCAGTCTGCTTACTTCCCGGATTTCTTCCAGTCTGCTTACAGAAGACGGGTCCAGTAAGCGCGCGTACAGAAATGTAATTCAGATTACTATTATCCGTCTCGGGGGCCTCCCTCCTGATAGAGACGATGCGACTCAGTTACCGACGCTCTCGACGGGCGGTGGCATCGCGCGGACTGAACGAACGGGCGGCCATAGGGCTGGCGGCACTGCTGGCGTTCCCGGTCGCGGTCGCCGCGATGGTCGTGGCGGGCGCGGTCGCGGTGGCCAGTCCGGTCGGCGCCGGCGCGGTCGCGGTGGCGCTGTTCGCCGCGCCGGTCCTCCTGCCGTGGCTGGTCGTCCGCGGCGCGGTCGCGGTGGTCGAGCACGGACAGGGGCGGTGAGCAGATCGCGGCGATACGACGCTCCCGTCCCAGCACCGGGCAGTTATGTGGATATCCCGACTGTCTGTAGAATATCTCTCGCCCAACAGAGTAATCTCGTGAGTATTCCAGTTCCTCTCGATCTCGGAGATTGCAGCAAGCCAACGGGCACATCGAAGGGGACTAACTCGCCGCCGGCCGACGTGTGGGACATGTCGTTCACGCCCGACACGGTGGTGTGCGCCCGCGGGCACCGGCGCGGTCCGGCACGGATGGCCCACGCGGGGGACCGGCCAGGGGCCGGGACAGGGGGAGCCGGTCGTGGCGGCGGGGGGGTCGCCTGAGGCATGCGCTTCAGAGACCCCCTCCTGTTCCTCACGCTGGCCGCCGTCTGGGGGAGCGCCTTCACCGCCATCAAGGCGGGGCTGGACTTCTTCCCGCCGGTCCTGTTCGCCGCCCTCCGGTACGACCTCGCGGGCGTCCTGATGCTCGGCTACGCCGTCTACGCGACCGACCGGTGGCGGCCCCGGAGCCGCGACGAGTGGCTCCTCGTCGGCATCGGCGGGTCGCTACTCATCGCGGCCTACCACGCCTTCCTGTTCGTCGGCGAGCAGGGGACGACCAGCGCCGCCGCCGCCATCGTCGTGTCGCTCTCGCCCATCCTCACGACGGGGTTCGCCCGGGCGTTCCTCCCGGACGAGCGCCTGACGACGGTCGGCATCCTCGGCCTGCTCGTCGGCTTCGTCGGCGTCGGCATCCTGAGCAACCCGGACCCGAACGACCTCCTCGACACGCGGACCGTCTCGCTGTTCCTGGTCTTCCTGGCCGCCGCCTCGTTCGCGCTCGGGAGCGTCCTGACGCGGCGCATCGAGGCCGACCTCCCCATCGAGACGATGGAGGCGTGGTCGATGCTGCTGGGCGCGGTGCTGATGCACGTGGCGAGCGCGGGCATCTCCGAGTCCGTCGCCGACGTCCGGTGGACGACCGAGGCCGTCCTCGCACTGCTGTACCTCGTCGTCGTCGCCAGCGCGCTCGGCTTCCTCATCTACTTCGACCTGCTGGAGCGCCTCGGGCCCATCGAGATCAATCTGGTCTCGTACGCCGCGCCCGTCGCCGCCGCCGTCACGGGCCTCGTCGTCCTCGGCGAGACCCCGACGCCCTACACGGTCGTCGGGTTCCTGCTCATCCTCGTCGGGTTCGTCCTCCTGAAGCGGCACGCCCTGCGCGAGGAACTAGCCCGGGTCCGCCCGTCGGGCGGGGCGGGCGACCGCCCGGGGGACTGACCGCCCGTGGGCGACGCCTCGAACGGGACCGGAGCCCGTGGGCGGCACCTCGGACGGGGCCCGACCCCGCCGTTTATGCTCCCTGCGCGACCCCGCCCACCATGTCGTTCGACCCCGACCGCGTGGACACGCTGACGTTCGACTCCTACAGCACCGTCGTCGATGTCGACTCCGCGGCGACCGCGCTCGACGAGCACCTGCCCGAGGACGTCCCCTCGGAGCGGCTCTCGAACCTCTGGCGGGCCCACTCCATCATGTACACGCTCGTCGCCAACCACCTCGACACGTACGGGACGTTCTACGAGTACAACCGGCAGGCACTGACCCACGCACTGGAGACGTTCGGGGTGGACGCGGCCGAACAGACCAGAGACGAGATCCTCGCGGTCTACATGGACCTGGACGTGTTCACCGACGTCGAGTCGGGGATGGCCCGGCTGGCCGACGCGTACGACATCTACATCGTCTCGAACGGCGACCCGGCGATGCTGGACGCGATGGTGCAGGTCGCCGACATCGAGGCCTCCGTCGAGGACACCATCAGCGCCGACGAGGTAGAGACCTACAAACCGGCGGCGACGCTGTACGAGCACGCCGCCGAGCGTGCGGGCACCGACATCGAGAACGTGGCCCACACCTCGGCCGGCTGGTTCGACGTGCAGGGGGCCGCCCACGCCGGGATGCAGGGCGTCTGGGTCAACCGCGACGACGACCCGTGGGTCCGGTTCGACGGGGAGCCGGACCTGGAGGTGGTCGACCTCCACGCCCTCGCGGACGCGCTGGGTGTCTGAGACGACCCGCCGGACCACCACTAGACACCCCGTTTATGGGTGCTGGAGTGCCCCGCTCCGCCATGACGTTCGACCCCGACCGCGTGGAGACGCTGACCTTCGACTCGTACGGGACCCTTGTGGACGTGGCGACCGTGGAGACGTCGCTGGCGGAGGTACCGGGCATGGCCGACCCCGAGCCCGTCTCGAACCACTGGCGGGCACGCTCGCTCATGTACACGATGATCGCGAACGCCATCGACGCCTACCAGCCGTTCTACGACCTGAACCGGGCCGCGCTCGAACACGCGCTGGAGACGTTCGGCATCGACACGGACGAGGCCGAGCGCGAGGTCGTGCTCGAGGCGTACCACGACCTCGACGTCTTCGACGACGTACGCGACGGGATGGCCCGGCTGGGCGACGACTACGACCTGTACGTCCTCTCGAACGGGAACCCCGCGATGCTGGACTCGATGGTCGAGGGGGCCGAGATCGGCGACCTGCTGGAGGACGCCATCAGCGCCGACGAGGTGGAGACGTTCAAGCCGGCCGCCGAGCTCTACCGGCACGCCGCCGCCCGCGCCGGCACACCCATCGACCGCATCGCCCACGTCTGCGGTCCCTTCTTCGACGTGTACGGCGCGATGAACGCCGGGATGCAGGCCGTCCGGGTCGACCGTGGAGGGACGCCGTGGGACGGCTTCGCCGGCGAGCCGGACCTGACGGTGGCCGACTTCCACGAGCTGGCGGACGAACTCCACTGACGGGACTCAGTGGTACCCCTGGGCGGGTGCCGTGAAGGGGAGCGTCGCCGCCGTCCGCCTGGTGACGGTCGCCGGTCGGCGTGTGAGCGCGGGCGGTAGCGAAACGCTTTCGCCCCGGCTTCCAGTAGGTTCCCCTGCGGGACCGTGGGTTAGCATGGTATACTTCGGGCCTTGGGTGCCCGTGACCCCGGTTCAAATCCGGGCGGTCCCACTCCTGGCGTGTCGTGACCGACCGTGAGCGACCGCCGAACCGGTCGCCCGTGGGACTCCCGGAACCCGCGTCCCCGACGGAGTCCCCGTCCTCGTCCATCCCGGCGCTTTAGACGCCGGAAGCCGAACGGACCACCGATTCCCGTGTCAGACAGCGATCGGCAGCAAGACATCGTCGTGTGGGGTGCGACCGGCGTCGCGGGGCGCCTGCTGGCGGCGTACCTCACCGAACAGTACGCGCCGGAGGACCTCTCGCTGGCCCTCGGCGGCCGGAACAGGGAGCGGCTCGGCTCGCTCGAGGCCGACCTCTGCGACCGGAGCGAGGCCTGGGAGGACATCCCGGTCGTCGTCGGCGACGCGACGGAGCCCGAGAGCCTGCGCGACATCACCAGCAGCACGGACGTCGTCAGCACGACCGTCGGGCCGTACACGAGGTACGGGACGCCGCTGGTCGAGGCCTGTATCGAAACCGGGACCGACTACTGCGACCTGACCGGCGAGGTGAACTGGATCCGGGAGCTGGTCGACGACTACCACGACGAGGCCGTCGACGCCGAGACGCGGATCGTCAACAGCTGCGGCTTCGACTCCGTCCCCGCGGACATGGGCACCCTGCTGGTCCAGTCGTTCGCGACCGAGGAGTTCGGGGCCCCCTGCGACGAGGTCCGCATCTACGTCGAGGACGCCAGCGGCGGCGTCAGCGGCGGGACGCTGGCGAGCTTCACCGAGCTGTTCGAGGCGGCGTCGAACGACCCGATCGCCCGGGAGACGCTCCGGAACCCGTACTCGCTGGCGCCGCCTGGGGAGCGAGACGGCGTCGACCGGGGCGCACGACGCCTCCCCCGGAAGGACCGGTTGCGGTCGTCGTGGACGGCCCCGTCGCCGATGGCACCGGTGAACGAGCGCATCGTCCGCCGCAGCAACGCACTGCTCGACTACCCGTACGGCCGCGACGTCCGCTGTTCGGAGGTCGTACCGACCGGTGGCTCGCTGGTCGGAGCGGCCGGGTCGGGCCTCGTCGCCGGGGGACTCGGGCTGTTCACGGCCGCGATGTCCGTCCCCCCGCTCCGCTCGGGAATCAGCCGGTTCGTGTTCCCCGACCCCGGCGAGGGCCCGTCGGAGCGGCAGATCGAGAACGGTCACTTCAGCATCCGCGTCCTGGGCCACGGGACGGGCGCGGACGGCTCGTTCACCGTGGAGGCCGAGTTCGGTGCCGACCTGGACCCGGGCTACGGCGGGACCGCACGCATGCTCGGCGAATCAGCGATGTGTCTCCTGCGGGACGAGACCGACACCCCGCTGGACGGGGGCGTGCTGACGCCCGCGTCGGGCATCGGCGAGCCCCTCGTGGACCGCCTCCGTGCCGTCGGCTTCACCGCGACCGTGAACGAGGTGCGCGAGTAGCCCGGCCGGGAATCGCCGGCAGCGACGACCGCGCTCCGGCGCGAGGTCGAGGCCTCGACCGCGGCGCTCACCGCCTCGAGAGCCGAGGACGCCCCCACGAACCCGACGGTCGATGACCTGGCGCGCGGCGAAGCTCCGTCGGAGGAGCCCCCGACGAGCAACCCGAGGTGCCGGATATCGGCGGGAAGGAGCCACCGGAACTGGACCGACGGAGCCGCTTCGACCCGACCGCGGTCAAGCGTATCGCGACGCTGTGGGTCCTCACGCCTACGCTCGCGGGGGCGGGGTCGTACCCGCTGTTCCTCCCAGTACTGTAGGGGCCCGGCAGTCCGCTATCGACCGGTCGCTCTCCCGGGCAACCCCCGCCACCCAGTTACATCCCCCAGGGGGTCCCGCCGCGTTCCGACGAGCCGACCGGCGGGCCGGCATCGTATGTTTCTGAAATGAATATGTATATATTACGGGTTGTCAGCGCCTGAGAGCACCATTTTCACTCCTGTAGTGGGTCGAAGTCACAAGCTATAATTGTCTCACGGTAACCCGTCCGGTAGACGCGGAGCGAAGATTCGTGGCATGACACGGAAGCAATCACGTCGGCGGCTTCTCCAGGGCGCAGGCGGAGTGCTCGGGCTCCTCTCCGCGGGTGCGGCCGCCAGTCGCCACACCGCAGAAGGGTCCGGGGAGTCCGACGACCCCCGGGGGACGGCCCGGGCGGACGGGACAAGCCGGAACGCCAGCCAGTCGAACGAGTGGCTCGACCTCGTCGAGAGCGGTGACCGCGCCGAGATCGACCATCGGCGGCCGTCCAGCAAGCTCGACTCGCTCTCCTCGCGGGCGGCGATACACGCACCGTCGACCGAGACCGAATCGGCCACCTCGAGCCCGACGGCACCACCCAGGTCGACCGAGATATCGACCCAGGAACCGACGACGACCGAGACGACCGCCTCCGGCATCACCCGGAACGCCTACACCATCATGGAGGGGTCGCCGTACGAGACCCCCGTGTACGAGATCGAGGCACCGCACCGCGGCCCGACGACCATGGTCGTCGCGGGGATGCACGGGGACGAGAAGGCTGGCTACCTCGCGGCCGAGCACGTCGCCAACTGGGGCGTCAGGCGGGGCACGCTGGTCGTCCTCCCGCACGCCAACGTCCCGGCGGTCCAGCGCGAGGGCCGGTACGGCCGCCACGGCGACCTCAACCGGGCGTTCCCCCCGACGGGGCGGATCGAGCCCAGTACCCGACTCGCCCGGGCGCTCTGGGCGGTCGTCCTCGACCGCGACCCGGACCACCTCCTCGACCTCCACAGCTCGCGAGCCATCTACAACGGGGGCGAGCGGAACGGCGGGGTCGGACAGGCCATCTTCCCGACGGACGTCCGTCCCGCGCCCCGCTACGCGGCGAAGACGGCGCGCGCCATCAACAGCTCGCTCGGCCTGCCGAGCGAGCTGGCGTACGACCGGGGCAACCTGCTCGACGGCGACCGGCCGATGCTCGCACACCGGTTCGGTGCCGTCCTCAACCGGCCGGGCTTCATCTGCGAGACCGTCGAGACCGCCCCGCTGAAACACCAGGTCAGCTGGCACCTCTTCACCATCGACTACCTGCTGTCCCTGTTCGACCACCCGCCGGTCGTGAACTGAGGCCGGTCGGCGACGTCCTCCCGGTCACACGCCGCTCACCTCCCGAGGGTGTCCGCTCACCACTCACGGCCCGCAGCCGACCATCGGAGGACTGTCGACCGTGCCGGATTCGTGGATTGCCGGCGGATATTTGAATAATAACGGATTCATCGAAACTATTTAGCATTTTTCCCGCTCGTTTCCGATACAGTTTAGATTCGCCCGATATACTCGGTGAATCGGCGTCCCCTCACGGCCGGGGCCGCGGTCCCGGTGGGGCCGTACCCGGCGCCATTGGTCCCGGACGGTGGCGCGCCGACGGTCTCGTTCAGCCTGACCTGCGAGGCCGGGACGCTGACCGACGCCTACCAGGTGGACTGGAACGTCTCCGACCCGGAGGGCGACCTCTCGAGCGTCGAGGCGCTGCTGTACGAGAACGCGACGTCCACACGGATCGACTCCGAGAACGTCTCCGTCAGCAATGACAGCGCGAGCGGAACCACCACGCTGGGTCCGGCCTCTGACGGGGTCCGTTACGACGTCTACGTCATCGTGACCGACGACCGAGGCGTCACGACGGTCCGGAAGGAAAGCGACGTGGCGAACTGATGTGCCGCCGCCGGCCAGGAGAGGTGCCGACCCTGGCCCCGGCGGTTCGACGTCGGCGCTACAGTTCGTGCCGATGGACGTAGTCGTTGAACAGCGAGCCGAGGTAGAGGGCACCCTCGTACTCCGTGGCGGAGGTGACGCCGAAGACGCCGCCGGCGGGGTCGTGCAGCGAGTCGACGACCTCGCCGGTCTCGTCGACCCGGAGGACGAGCCCGTAGGGGTCGCCGCTGACCTGCTGGAGCGCGGACTCGGGGAGCTTGCCCAGCTGTCGTTTCACCCACGGACGACCCTGCAGGGTCTCCAGCGACTCGTCGCGCAGACTCGGGACGGCGACCCAGTACCCGCCCCCGCTGGCCACGTCGACATTGTCCGGGTAGCCGGGCAGGTTGTCGATGAACACCTCGTCCTCGCCGGCCCGGTCGCCCGCGACCCAGTACCGGCGGATGCGGTAGCGCGAGGTCTCGTTGACGAGCAGCGACTCGCCGTCCGGGCCGGGGGCGACGCCGTTGGCGAAGCCCAGGCCGGTCAGTTCGACCGTCGTCTCGCCCGTCTCCAGGTCGTACCCGAGCAGGCGCCCGGTGTCCTGCAGTTCGAAGAGCTCGTCCTGGAAGATCTCGTGAATCGTCGCGTCCGTGAAGTAGACGACGCCGTCGTGGACGTAGAGGTCGTCCGCGAACTCGGTGTGCTGGCCGGCGGCGCTGTCGGTGAGCGTCTCCACGTTGCCCTCGGGCGAGACGCGGACGAGGCCGGCGTCCTCCGCGGCGACGAGCAGGTCCGACCCGGGGGCGCCCTCGTCGATGCCGTCCGCGAAGACCAGGCCGAGCGGCCGGCCGCCGACCCGGGCGAACGGTTCGACCCGGCAGTCCGTGCGGCCCTCGACCGGTTCGACCGTGCGGTAGACGACGCCGTCGTCGGCACCCGTGTAGAGGCGCCCCTCCGCGTCGAACGCCGTGTCCTCCGGCCCGTCGACCGTGAGGACGCGGGCGGCGTCCGCGAGGGCGTGGTCCGGCTCCAGCGCCCCGGTCATCGCGGGGGGTCCGGCGGATGCCACTCGACCGGGTCGAGACGCGACTCCGTGAGCGTGCCGGCGGCGGCGAGGGCACCGAGTGCGAGCGCGCCCGTCGCGAGCGGGTGACGGCGGATGGATCCGAGCATACAGCCGGCTCTCGCGGCCCCGTCAAGAAAGTGCGCCCTCGGGAACGAGGTATCCGGCGATGGAGGGGGCGAGCGGTCAGACCGGAATCACGCCGAGCCCGACGCCGAGGCCGAGGGCGACCGTGACGGCGAGCGCGAAGAGGAGGGCGACCTTCACGAGCCAGGTCGCGTCGACCTCCGACCCGTTCGCGGTCGTCCCGTTCCCGGGACCAGGGGAGTTCATGTACGCGATATCTATCTCCACCCGGAATAAACCCGGCGGCCCTGGGTCGCGCGGGCAGTCAGGCGACTCGCTCGATGGTCGGCGTCGCATCCCCGACGAGGTGCCGCTCCAGCGTCCGTGCCACCTCCCCGGGCGCGACCGTGGCCGGTGGGACGCCACGGGCCCGGGCGACGCTGCCGACGGTGCCAGGATCGAACGGGACGTCCAGCGCGTCGTACACCGGCGCGAGCACGTCCTCGATGGCCTCGTGGTCGCGGACGACGAGGACGCCGCCGACGCGGGCGACCCCCTGGCCGACCCGCTGGGCGATGCCCACGAGCTTGCCCTCGGCGGACAGCGAGTGCGCACCCGGGCAGAACGCGTGGTCGGGTTCGCCCCGCTGGGCCTCGACGCCGCAGTCCGCGAGCGCCGCCCGCACGAGCGCGACGGCCTCGTCGTAGCGCTCCTCGATGCCCGACCGGAGGTCGGCGACCGGCGCCGCCCGGCAGAAGGCGACCGTGGTCCCCGTGTACGCGACCGCCCGGCCGCCCGTCTCGCGCTCGTACGGGGGGAAGCCGCGGTCGCGGGCGACACGGCGGGCCCGGTCGTACCCCGGCTCGCGGGCGTCCCGCCGACCGAACGCGACCTGGGGGTGTGGGGTCCAGACTCGGACCGCCGGCTCGCCGGTCTCGGCGGCGTCGGCCACCAGGTGCTCGGTGACGGCCCGGTCGGCATCCACGTCCGCTGCCCGTCCGCGCAGGACTCTCACGTGGTGGGGTTCGCGGGCCACCTACATGCGATTGACGGGCGGACCACGAACAGTTACCACCCCCCGAGCCCACACGACGGACATGACCGGATTCTCGTCGCGCGTGGAGCAGGTCTCCATCAGCGGCATCCGCGAGGTGTTCGAGGCGGCCGGCGAGGACGCCATCAACCTGGGGCTGGGCCAGCCCGACTTCCCGACGCCCGACCACGCCAGACAGGCGGCCATCGAGGCCATCCGGGCCGGCGAGGGCGACGCCTACACCTCCAACAAGGGGACCCGCGAGCTGCGGGAAGCCATCGCCACGAAGCACGCCCGCGACGACGACGCGCTCGACGTCGACCCGGAGAACGTCATCGCTACCGCGGGCGGGAGCGAGGCGCTCCACATCGCCATCGAGGCCCACGTCGACGCCGGCGAGGAGGTCCTCATCCCGGACCCCGGGTTCGTCTCCTACGAGGCGCTCACGCACCTGGCCGGCGGCGAGCCCGTCCCCGTCGAACTGCGCGAGGACCTGACGATGGACCCGGCGGACGTGGCGGCGGCCATCTCCGACGACACCGCGGCGTTCGTCGTCAACTCCCCCGCCAACCCGACGGGCGCGGTGCAGTCGGTCGCGGACATGCGCGAGTTCGCCCGCATCGCCGACGAGCACGGCGTCCTCTGCATCTCCGACGAGGTGTACGGCCGCATCGTCTTCGACGGGGAGCACCGCTCCCCGCTGGCCTTCGCCGACTCGGACAACGTGGTCGTCGTCGACGCCTGCTCGAAGACCTACTCGATGACGGGCTGGCGGCTGGGCTGGGTCACGGGCAGCCACGAGCGGATCGAGCGGATGCTCCGGGTCCACCAGTACTGCCAGGCCTGCGCCTCCGCACCCGCACAGTACGCCGCCGAGGCCGCCCTGACGGGCCCGCAGGACCCCGTCGACGAGATGGTGGCAGCGTTCGAGGAGCGCCGGGACGTGCTGCTCGACGAACTGGCCGACATGGGGCTCGAGGTACCCACGCCGCGGGGGGCGTTCTACGCGATGCCACGCGTCCCCGACGGCTGGGTCGACGAGGTCATCGACCGCGGCGTCGTCGTGGTGCCGGGCGAGGCGTTCGGCGCGAACGGCGCCGGCCACGCCCGCATCTCCTACGCGACGGACCTGGGGACGCTGCGCGAGGCCACCGAGGTCATGCGCGAGGCGACCGCCGCCGTTCGCTGAGGCCACGGTTCGCTCGAGCGCTCGTCGACAGCTATCGGTCGACCTCGCCCGTGATGGTGTCGAGGCTGCCCAGCGTCGCCACCAGGTCGGGGACGTACTCCCCATCGCTCATCTCGGGGAGCGCCTGGAGGTTCGAGAACGAGGGGCCGCGAATCCTGAACCGGGCGGGCGTCTCGGTGCCGTCGCTGCGGATGTAGATGCCGAGGTCGCCCCCCGATTCTCGCTGCATACGCGACGTATCAGCGCGGGTGTCGGAGTCAGTTGACGCGAACACACTACAGTGCGGACATCGGAGTCGGTTGACGCGAACACACTAGTGTCGTCAAGTGGTCCGCGTCGGCCTGCACTCGCCGTGCGCCACCCTCATTCCGCGAGCCGTCCTGCGGCCGGTAGTGACGACCGTTCTGCTGCTCCGGCACGGGGAGACGACGTGGAACCGCCAGGGCCGGATACAGGGGTGGGCGCCGACGCCGCTGACCGAGCGAGGCCACGAACAGGCCCGCCGGGCCGGCACCGCCATCGCAGACACCTACGACGTGGACCGGGTCGTGGCGTCGGACCTGCGCCGGACCCGCGAGACGACCGCGGAGGCGCTCTCGGCGGGGCTGAGGCGGTGTTCGAGGGGCACCCGGAGTACTCGCTGCTGCACTCCGGCGTCGCGGGAGCCCGGGCGACGCCGCCGGACGGCGAGTCGCTGGTGGAGGCCCGCGAGCGCGTCATCGACGGCTGGGAGGCGCTCGTCGCCGACGCGACCCCCGAGGAGACGGTGCTCGTCGTCACGCACGGCGGGCCGCTGTTCCTCCTGCTCGCGTACGTCCGCGGGCAGGACTTCCAGACCGCGATGAACGGGGCGTGGCCGGAGAACACCGGCCTCGCCGAACTCCAGGTCGCCCACGACGACGGCACCGTGGCGGTGGTCCGGGAGCCGGAGCCGCTCCACGAGCCCGTCCCCGGACACGACGAGACCCACCCCGCCGGCCGGGAAGGGGCAGCGGACGACGAGGGGGCGGACGACGGGGCGAGCGACGAGACGGGAAGCGGAGGCCCGGCCGACGACGGTGCAGCGCACGACGGAGTCGAGGGACGCGATACGACCACGGCGGTCACCGAGCGGGTGGCCGCCCGCCGCGACGGCCCCCGGTCCGGTGGCGGCGACGACCCGGACGAGACGGAAAGCGAATAGGCGACCCCGACGAACGCCGGGTATGGCCAGGGCCGTCGTCGTCCGGCACGGGGAGACCGACTGGAACAACGAGGGGCGGATGCAGGGGTGGGCGCCGGTCCCGCTGAACGAACTCGGCCGGGAGCAGGCCCTCGCCGCCGGCGAGTGGCTGACCGACCGCTACACGTTCGACCGGGCGGTCTGCTCGGACCTCCTCCGGACGCGGGAGACCGCCGCACGGCTCTGCGAGTCGCTGGACCTCGACCCCGATGGCGACCGCGTTCGCTACTCGCGGGCCTGGCGCGAGCGTGACCTCGGCGTCTACCAGGGCCTCACCTACGCGGACATGTACGACCGGTTCCCGGAGTTCGGACTGGGCGAGGCCGCGGTGCGGGCGGCCGCCGAGACGCCGGCGGGCGGCGAGTCACTGCTGGACCTGCGCGACCGCGTCCTCGACGGCTGGGCCGACCTCCTGGAGCGGTCGAGCGACGGGGCGGCCGGGGAACGAGGCGCCGCGACGGCAGCCGAGAGCGAGGAGACGGTGCTCGTCGTCACGCACGGCGGCCCCATCCACTTCCTGCTCGGCCACGTCAAGGACCTCGACGTCCGGGAGGCCTTCCTCGAACACTCGATGGCCAACTGCGGCGTCACGGTGCTCGACCACCCGGCCGACGCCCGGGCGGGCGCGACGGCGGACCCGGTCGAGGTGGTCCGCGAGAACCACACCGGCTGGGCCGACGGCTAGGGCAGCCGTCCCGACCTGTGCGCCGACCAGCCGTTCAATACACTACGTGATACTCCTGTCATCAGATCATCCCGGATATCGCGGAGTTTTCGAGGTTACTAAGCCCGGAGGCTGGATATCTCCGGACGACACATGACGGAGCCAACCTCGCGACGACGCGTCCTCGCAGCGGTCTCGGCCACCGCAGCCGCCGGTCTCGCCGGCTGCACCGACTTCACGGGCGACGGCGGTGACGGCGACCAGGGCGGCACTGACACGGCGACCGGGACACCGACCGACGAGGGCCCGTACCGGAACGGCGTGGGTGCCGACGCCAGCGTCTCGTTCGACGTGCCCGGGAGCGGGACGGAACTGCGGAGCCGGTCGGTGACGTGGGCGGCGACGGCCGAGGGCGTCACCATCGAGGAGTCGGGCGAGGTCACCGAGGGCGCCGGCCACTACCACGTCCTGGTCGACACCGAACCCGTCGAGCCCGGGGAGACCATCCCGAGCGACGACGCGCACGTCCACTACGGGACCGGCCAGACGGACGGCGTGCTCGAACTCGAGCCGGGCGAACACACCCTCCACCTCCAGGTCGGCGACGGCGAGCACACGGCGATGGACCTCACCGACGCCGTCGAGGTGACGGTGGCCGAGTCGGCCAGCCTCCGGGCCGACACCACGGTCGACGGCAGCACGGTGGAGTGGACGGTCACCCCGGAGGGCTACGACGTCGTGCCCGCGAGCAGCGGGTTCGCGAGCGACGCCGGCCACCTCCACGCCGTCATCGACACCGAGCCCGTCCCCGTCGGAGCGGTCGTCCCCGAGGACGGCCAGCACGTCCACTACGGTGACGGCTCCACGGAGGGCACGCTCGACCTGGCCGAGCGGCTGGACGACTACGAGGCCGGCGAGCACACCATCCACTTCCAGGTCGGCACCGCGAGCCACCGCGCGACGTCCGTCGTGACCACCGTGACGGTCACGACGGAGTAGTCAGCGCGTCGCCGCGCGTCCGGGGCCGACCGCCGGTGCCCGGTGACGACCAGCAGGGGGGGCCAGGTACCTTGCGCGTGCCGGCCGCAGCGACTCCCCGCCACCACGCGAACCGCACGTATGAGCGACGACAGTTCGGACACGCGGGACATGGGCGTCGAGTTCGGGCCGCTCGCCGGCGACCTCGAGGACGCGGACTACCCCATCTCGCACGGGAATCTCCTCCAGCGATACGGCGGCCGCGAACTGGAGTTCGCCGACGGGGAGCAGACCCTGCGCGAGGTCCTGGACGACGAGAACGAGCGGGAGTACGAGGACGCCCGGGGCGTCAAGCAAGCGGTGCTGAACATGGTCGACGCGGACGCCGTCGGGGAGGAGGGGCAGAGCGGCCGGGGCGGTGGCTCCATCGGCATCGACGACGGCGAGGAGGAGGCCTCCTTCTAACCTCCCGTCATCCACCGGACGGCCCCGGGGACCGCTCGCTTCCCGGACCGTGCGGACGGGACCTACTGAGGTATCGCGGAGGAACGGCCCGGAGCCCGGGCCGTCCCGGGCGGCAAGGGGTAACACGACCGTATCGTACCAGACGACGGTCGGCTGGTCACTTCTCTCCTCGGTGATCGTGACGCTCCTCCTCACCATCCTCCCCGGCGGCGACGTGCTGCGGGGGCCCGGCCTCGTCCTGGCCGGTGGGGCCGTCACGTGCCAGCGGCGGACCGACGGGGGCTGAGCCGGCCGTCGCGGAGGGGGAGGGGGCGTGGTGCGGACGTCGACGGAACGGGGGCGAGCGTCCCGGTCGCCCGGCCGATGCCGCGCGGGACAGCGACTCAGAAGTCGAGTTCGAACTGCTCGTTCTCGATGACGGTGTTGAGCACGACGCTGGTGTTGGACTCCTTGATGTCGGGGTCGATGAGCAGTTCCTTGATGCCCTCGTTCATGTGGTCCGTGTCGGTGAACTTCCCGATGGCGACGATGTCGTGGTCGCCGGTCACCTCGTAGACGGAGACCATCTGTCGGTGGTCCTGGAGGCGGTCGGTGATATCGGGCAGGGCGTCCCCCTCGACCTTGAGCTGGATGATGGCGGTGACGTCGTAGCCCAGCTCGCCGTAGTCGACGACGGGCGTGTACCCCTGGATGATGCCCTGCTCCTCCAGGTCGGAGAGGTGGTTGGAGACGGTCGTCACGGAGACGTCGAGGTCCTCGGCGAGACTGCGGAGCGAGGCGCGGCCGTCTTCGAGCAGGGCGTTGATGAGGCGACGGTCGAGGTTCTCGTAGGTCATACCACCCCTATCACGAGCGGGGGTTTAGAACTTTATGAACAAACAGTTTTTCGCGGAAACGCCGAACGACCTTCTCTCGCGTTCCCGTCGGGCCGGCCGTTGAACTCCGGGCAGTTCTCCCGTCGTATCCGTACAATAATACCATATTCGTCCACGTTTAGCAGGAATTGCCTCTTGTTCAGGCGAGTCAAACTCGCCAGAAGCGCCAGTATTTTATCCCAGGGAGTGTAGAGACCGGCTGACGACGAAAATGACGAACGAAAACCTCTCTGCGGAGGCCGAGCGTGCAATCGAGGAGATCGAGGACAAGAACGTGGACTTCCTGCGGCTCCAGTTCACCGACATCCTCGGAACGGTGAAGAACGTCTCCGTGCCGGCCGACCAGGCGGAGAAGGCGTTCACGGAGGGCATCTACTTCGACGGCTCCTCCATCGAGGGCTTCGTCCGCATCCAGGAGTCGGACATGCGGCTCAAGCCCGACCCCGAGACGTTCGCGGTGCTCCCGTGGCGCAACACCGAGGAACACGCCTCCGCGCGGCTCATCTGCGACGTCATCAACACGTCCACCGGCGAGCCGTTCGAGGGCGACCCGCGCTACGTCCTGAAGCAGGCCCTCGAGCGGGCCGAGGCGCTGGGCTACACGGTCAACGCCGCCCCCGAGCCGGAGTTCTTCTTGTTCGAGGAGGACGAGGACGGCCGCGCGACGACCGAGACCAGCGACTTCGGCGGCTACTTCGACCTCGCGCCGAAGGACCTCGCCTCCGACGTCCGCCGTGACATCATCTACGGGCTGGAGTCGATGGACTTCGAGATCGAGGCCTCGCACCACGAGGTGGCCCAGGGCCAGCACGAAATCAACTTCGAGTACGACGACGCGCTGACGACGGCCGACAACGTCAGTACCTTCCGGACGGTCGTCCGGGCCATCGCCGCCCAGCACGACCTCCACGCGACGTTCATGCCCAAGCCCATCCCGCGCATCAACGGCTCCGGCATGCACACCCACATCTCGCTGTTCACGGAGAACGGCGAGAACGCGTTCCACGACGGCGACGACGAGTTCGACCTGAGTGAGACGGCCAAGCAGTTCATCGCCGGCATCCTCGAGCACGCGCCCGCGCTGGCCGCCGTCACGAACCCGACGGTCAACAGCTACAAGCGCCTCGTCCCCGGCTACGAGGCTCCCGTCTACGTGGCGTGGTCCGACCGGAACCGCTCGGCGCTCATCCGCAAGCCCGCCGCGCGCGTCCCGGCCGCCTCCCGCATCGAGGCGCGCTTCCCCGACCCGTCGTGCAACCCGTACCTCGCGTTCGCGGCGCTCATCCACGCCGGCCTCGACGGCATCGAGCGCGGCCTGGAGTGCGACGACCCGGTCCGCGAGAACATCTACGACTTCGACGAGGAGAAGCGCGAGGAGTACGGCATCGACACCCTCCCCGCGAACCTCGGCCAGGCCCTCGACGCCCTCGAGCAGGACGAGGTCGTCCAGGACGCGCTGGGCGAGCACGTCTACCCCAAGTTCGTCGAGGCCAAGACCCAGGAGTACGACGAGTTCCGCGTCGACGTCTCCGACTGGGAACTCGACCGCTACCTCGAGAAGTTCTGAGGCCGGCGGCTCTCACTCCGCACAGAGCCCGACGAAGTTCCGTAGCACCGCCAGCCCCGCCTCGCCGCTCTTCTCGGGGTGGAACTGCGTGCCGAACACCGTCCCGGAGTCGTCCGCGACGACGCTCGCGAACTCGGCGCCGTAGTCGGTGGTCGCGACGACCGCGTCCGGGTCCTCCGGCTCGGCGTAGTAGGAGTGGACGAAGTAGGCGTACTCGCCGTCGACGCCGTCCATGAGGGGGTGGTCGCGGACCACGTTCAGGTCGTTCCAGCCCATGTGGGGCACCGTCTCGCCGCGGAACCGAACGTTTCGCCCGGGAATCAGGTCCAGCCCGCGGGCGTCTCCCTGCCCGGCGTGGTCGGCCTCTTCGGACTCGGATAGGAGCATCTGCATGCCCAGACAGATCCCGAAGAGAGGGGTGTCGGAGTCGGCGACTTCGAGGAGGTCCTCCCGGAGCGGCTCGGCGTTCTCCATCCCTTCGGAGAACGCCCCCACGCCGGGGAGGACGACGCCGTCGGCCGCGTGGATGGCCTCCGAATCGGCGGTGATCTCGACGTCCGCGCCCGCGCGCTCCAGCCCGCGGACCGCGCTCCGGAGGTTGCCCAGCCCGTAGTCCACCACGACTACCTCGGCGGCCCGCTGGCGTGACGTGCTCATGTCCCTTCCTACGGAGTCCCCGGCCAAATCGCTTCCGTTCTCCCGGCCGCCGGAACCTCGCGAGCAGCTAAAAGTCCCCGAACGTTGCCTGGTCACCCGACCCCACCGCCGCGGCGGCGCGCTCAATGGCGCGCTCGAAGGCCTCCCGCTGGCCGGGATCGTACAGCGTCGCCGCCGGGTGCACCGACAGGAGGACGTCGCGCTTCGCGCCCCCGAGTTCCGCACGGACGACGTCGCCGGCCTCGTCCGTGATCGTCACGGACCGGTCGAGCAGGTGCTCCGCCGGCACCTTTCCCAGCGTGACGAGGAACTCCGGGTCGACCGCCTCGATCTCGGTTTCGAGGTACCCACGGCAGTTCGCCAGTTCCTCGTCCGTCGGGTCGCGGTTGTCTGGCGGGCGACACCGGACGCAGTTGGTGATGCGGACGTCGGCGCGCGCGAGGCCGTTCTCCCGGAGGGCCCCGTCGAGGACGTCGCCGCTCCGCCCGACGAACGGTTCGCCCTCCCGGTCTTCCCGTTCGCCGGGCGCTTCGCCGACGAACAGCAGGTCGGCGTCCGCCGGGCCGACGCCATTGACGATCCGAGACCGGGAGGCACACAGCTCCGGACACTCCTCGCAGGCCGTCACGTCGAGGCCGTCCATCGCGTCCATGTGGGCCGATCGGTCCGCGCGGTTAAGAATCCGCCCGATCGAAGTCGAGCGCCCGGAACCGGTCGCCCGCC
>PXRM01000037.1 GCA_003020985.1 Halobacteriales archaeon QS_4_70_19
GGTGGTGCCCTCGTAGATCTGGGTGATTTTGGCGTCGCGGTAGAACCGCTCGGCGTCGAAGTCGTTGACGTAGCCGGAGCCACCGTGGATCTGGACGGCCTCGTTGGCCACGTCGACGGCGACGCGGGAGGCGTACTCCTTCGCCATCGACGCGAGCTTCGTCACGGGCTCGTCGGAGTTCTCGACGGACCAGGCGGATTTGTAGGTCAGCTGGCGGGCCGCCTCGGTCTTCGTGAACATGTCGGCGAGTTTGTGCTGGATGGCCTGGAACTCGCCGATGGGCTGGCCGAACTGCTCGCGCTGCTGGCTGTACTCCAGGGCGCGCTCGGCAGCCCCCTTCGCGATACCGACGCCCTGTGCGGCGACGCCCGCCCGGGTGGCATCGAAGAACTGCATCTGCTGGAGGAAGCCCATCCCCTCCGTGCCGACGAGGTTCTCCTCGGGGACGCGGACGTCGTCGAAGATGAGTTCGGCCGTGTCCGACGCACGGATGCCCATCTTGCCGGTGATCTTGTCGGCCTGGAAGCCGTCGCGGTCGCTCTCGACGACGATCTGGCTGAAGCCGTTGTAGCGGCCCTCGGCGTCCGGGTCCGTCTTGCACAGCACCGTGAAGAAGTCGCCGACGGTGCCGTTGGTGATCCACATCTTGTTGCCGTTGATGACCCACTCGTCGCCGTCCTTCTCCGCGCGCGTGGAGATGGAGGAGACGTCGGAGCCGCTGTCCGGCTCGGAGATGGCCGCCCCGGAGATGGCGTCGCCGGAGGCCACGTCGGGGAGGAAGCGCTCCTTCTGGTCCTCGGTGCCGAACTCGATGATGTTCTCGGTGCCGAACGAGCAGGCCATGATGGAGAGGCCCACCCCGGGGTCCGCGGCGAACAGCTCCTCGCCGACGAGGATGTTGTCGATGGGGTCGTAGCCAGCGCCGCCGTAGTCCAGCGGGATGGACATCCCGATGAGGCCCATCTCGGCGGCCTCGTCCACGATGTCGTGGGGGAACTTCTCCTCGACGTCGTACTCGAGCGCGTTGGGGCGGATCTCGTTGTCTGCGAAGCGTTTGACCTCCTTCCGAAGCTGCTCCTGCTCCTCGGTCAGGCCGAAGTCCATGCATCATCCGTGGAGTACACGCGGTTAAACCCTTCGAGTGCGGTTGACACGCACCCCGTCTGACGGGCCGATAGCGGCCGTCAGCCACCCATCGGGCATTACCTCACCCTCACACTAGCGGCTCATACCCCTCCCCTGCGAAAAGGAACGTTGAAACCGCCCCCGTGGGACCATCCACCTGGTATGGAGTTCGACGACATCGAGACGGTCGCCGTGCTCGGCGCGGGGAGCATGGGCCACGGTATCGCGGAGGTCGCGGCCCTCGCGGGATACGACGTGAACCTGCGGGACATCAAAGAGGAGTTCGTCCAGGACGGCTACGAGCAGATCGAGTGGTCGCTCGAGAAGCTCGCCGAGAAGGACCAGATTTCCGAGGACGAGGCCACCGCCGCCGTCGAACGCGTCGACCCGTACGTTGACGTCGAGGCGGCCGTCGGCGACGCCGACTTGGTCATCGAGGCCGTGCCGGAGAAGATGGAGATCAAGAAGGACGTTTACAGCGACGTGGAGGAGCACCTCCCGGAGGAGGCCATCATGGCCTCGAACACGTCCTCGCTCTCCATCACGAACCTGGCGGAGGAGACGGAGCGTCCCGAGCAGTTCTGCGGGATGCACTTTTTCAACCCGCCGGTCCGGATGCAGCTGGTCGAGGTCATCTCCGGCGCGGAGACGGCCGAGGAGACCCTCGAGGCGACCGAGGAGCTCGCCGAGGCGTTCGGCAAGACGCCCGTGCGCGTCCGCAAGGACTCGCCCGGCTTCATCGTGAACCGCATCCTCGTTCCGCTGATGAACGAGGCCTGCTGGATGGTCTCCGAGGACGAGGCGACCGTCGAGGAGATCGACTCCACCACGAAGTTCGACGTCGGCCTGCCGATGGGCGCCTTCGAGCTGGGCGACCAGGTCGGGAACGACGTCACCTACCACGTCCTCGAGTACATGAACGACGTGCTCGGTGACGCCTACGAGCCCGCCCCCTTCCTCAAGGAGACCGTCGAGGCGGAGCACTACGGCAAGAAGACCGGGAAGGGCTTCTACGACTACGAGGACGGGGAAGGCGTCGACGTCCCCGTCGACGCCGGTCGCGAGGAGATCGAGCACCGCCTGCTCGCCGTGATGGCCAACGAGGTCGGGAACCTCGTCGGCAACGACGTCTCGAACCCGCGCGACATCGACCAGGCCGTCATGCTGGGCGCCGGCTACCCCGAGGGCCCCGCGAAGATGGCCGACGGGGCCGACCTCGAGGCGCTCGTCGAGCATCTCGACGAGAAGCACGAGGAGACGGAGCACCCGCGCTACGAGGTCAGTGACGGCCTCCGCGAGGCGGCCGAGGCGGGCGGCTTCCACAACGCCGACGAGGAGGACACGGCCGAGGAGTTCGAGACGGTCGAACTCCGCTACCCCGGGGACATGGTCGGGCAGATCGTCCTCGACCGCGAGGCCCGCATGAACACGGTCAACCCGCAGATGCTCGACGACCTCTCGGACGCCGTCGACGTCTTCGAGGAGGACGACGACGTGCGTGCCATCCTCATCACGGGCAAGGGCAACCGGGCGTTCTCCGCGGGCGCCGACGTGACCGGGATGGCGTCGAACGCCGACCCCATCTCCGCCATCGACCTCTCGCAGAAGGGACAGGAGACCTTCGGCAAGCTCGAAGAGTGCTCGATGCCGGTCGTCGCCGGCATCGACGGGTTCGCCCTGGGCGGCGGCTTCGAGATGGCGATGTGCTGTGACGTCCGGGTCGCCTCCGAGCGGTCCGAGCTGGGCACCCCCGAGCACGACCTCGGCCTCCTGCCGGGCTGGGGCGGCACCCAGCGCCTGACGGACATCGTCGGCTTCGGCCGCGCCAAGGAGATCGTCTTCACGGCCGACCGCTACGACGCCGAGACGATGTACGACTACGGCTTCGTGAACGAGGTCGTCGAGAACGAGGAGTTCGAGGAGAAGGCCGCCAGGCGTTCGGCCACCTCATCAACACGGACGACCTCATGACGGGCATCACCGCCTTCATGGGCGACGAGGAGCCGGAGTTCGAGGGGAAGTAGGACACCGCTGCACCCTCCGACCGTCACGGAACCGAACCCGTTTTATTGTCGCGTCCGGAACGGACGACTGCGCTCCGGTGGTGTAGTCCGGCCAATCATGTTGGCCTTTCGTACCGACTCGCTGACGTATCGGCGGCGGTGAGGACAGCCGACGACCAGGGTTCAAATCCCTGCCGGAGCATTCCCCCTCTCCCGAACCTTCTCGACCACCGACTGGTCTCGTCGGTGACGCATACGGATTACGCTACGTCATTTCCACATCGACCGTCCGCACTCAGGCGGTCGTCGTGGGAAACAGTTAGCGTAATCCGTATCACTCCGCCCACGCCCGTGGGTCACTCCTCGTGCTCCGGGTCGGTGAAGCGTGTGCCCGTGGGCCCCTCGAGTGCAGCCCGGACCGCCTCGACGGCCGCGGCTGCGGCGCGCGAGCGCTCGGCGTCGGTCAGGGAGTTCGGAGGCGGGGCCATAGTCGTTCCTCTCGACCGTACCGATAAAGACTTCGTGGCCAACTGGCCCGGCACCGGCACCCACTGTGAGAAAGTTTGACATGCGTTGGCAACGTACACGCCGACATGTCCAAATCCGACCCGGTGACGCCGATCGAACACCGAGCCGCCGTCTTCATCGAACGGACCGGCGGGTACGTGGACATCGAGCAGGAGTTCGGCGATCACACGAAGTACACGCCCGAGGAGGCCCGCGACATCGCCGAGGAGATCCTCGCGGCCGCGGACGAGGCCGAGCGCGATGGGAGCGTCCGGATGGAGGACGCGTAGTGCATTTCTGAGAAATATCCCACATAGGTGGATGTATTCTACACTCTGGAGATGATCGCGGCTGTAGCCGGGTAATCGCGGACCTATCTCGCGATCGTGGCTCGCTCGGTGCCCGGGTGAGCGACAGCCGCCGAACTGAGAGTTTTTCGGGGCCTCGTCCGTAGAGCCGGGCATGAAGATTCGCGGCCAGCGCGAGTGCAAGGACTGCGGGACGCGGTGGGCCTACTACGAGACGGGAAACGTGGAGTGTCCCTCCTGCGGGAGCGTGCGGTCCATCGGGGTCGAGGAGGAGCGGACCCTCCACACGGCGAGCCCACGGACGCTGGACCTCACGCCGGCCCGCGACGCGCTCGCGGACGACGAGCCGCTCCGACGGGTCGCCGAGGCCGCCGCGGAGATCACCCAGGAGTTCACCCGTGGCTACGGTTTCATCGACGCCGGCGAACTGCAGCCCCTCTCCGACCGGTACCTGGCCGCGATGGAGCTGCGCCACGCGGGAAGCGACCTGGCCCGTCGACGGGCAATCGACGAGGCCGAGGAGTACTACCTCCTCTCGCTCCTGCAGGGCGACGTGGGCGAGCGACCGGCCCCCGACGAGGTCCCCGACTCCCTACAGGAGGCACGTGGACTGGCGTACGCGACCGCGGTCGACGAGTACCGGTCCGACGTCCGGCGGTACCTCGACGAGCACCCCGACCCCGCCGTTGACGACGTGCTGGGGCCGCTTGACACCCACCTCAGGCGGACGAGGGCACTGGACGGGGCCGTCCCGCCGTCCGACTCGGAGACGCTCGTGACGGCCGTCCGGGACCTCCGGCGCTACCTTGCTGAGGACGAGGAGACGGCGCTGGCGACCGCTACGGACCGGCTCGAGGGCCTCGCGTAGCCCCGGGCGCTCCGCTCCCACTCCGTTCGCCCCTCGACGGACCCCTACAGGTCGCCGGACTCGGCCAGCTCGCGGAGTTCGGCGGCGCGCTCGCGGATGGCGGCGCGCTCGTCGGGATCCTTGTCGTCCCAGTGCGAGTAGACCAGTCCCATCCGGTGGTTCGACCGGAGCTGGTCCTCGTTACGCCCGAGGAACTCCCAGTAGAGCGTGTTGAAGGGACAGGCGTCGTCGCCGGTCGCCGCGGACTCGTCGTACGGGCAGTCCGCACAGTAGTCGCTCATCCCGTCGATGTAGTTCGCAGACGCGGCGTACGGCTTGGTGGCGAACACGCCGTGGCCGTACATCCCCATCTCCACGACGTTGGGCGTCGTCACCCAGTGGTAGGCGTCGACGTAGGCGGCGTGGAACCACTCGTTCAGCTGTTGCGGCTCGACGCCGTAACACAGCGCGAAGTTGGCGAGCACCATCAGCCGCTCGATGTGGTGGCTGTACCCCCGTTCGCGGACCCCATCGACGACGTCCGCGAGACAGGCCATGTCGGTGTCGCCGGTCCAGTAGAGGGCCGGCAGGTCCGCCGTCGCGTCGAGCTGGGACGCGGCCGCGAGGTCGGGCATCGCCTCCCGGTAGGTGTGGCGCATGAACTCCCGCCAGCCCGCGACCTGCCGGACGAACCCCTCGACCGAGCTGAGCGGCACCGCGACGGCGTCGTCGTGGCGGTAGGTCTCGATGGCCCGCTCGACCACCTCGGCGGGATGGAGCAGGCCGAGGTTCAGCGCCGCCGACAGCAGCGCGTGGTTCATCGCCCACTCCTCGTCGAGCATGGCGTCCTGGTACGGGCCGAAGTCGGCGAGCCGTTCCTCGCAGAACCGCTCCAGCGCGTCGAGCGCCTGCCCGCGCGTGACCGGCCAGCCGAACGCGCCGGGGGCGGCCCACGACCCACCCTTCGGGTCGGTGTCGTAGGAACCATCGAACTCCCGCGTCACCCAGTCGAGCACCTCGCGGGTCGTCCCGTCGGGCTCGTAGCGTGGCGGGTCGGGCGGCTCGTAATCACCACCCGGGAACTCCCGGTTCCGGTCGTCGTAGTTCCACTCCCCGCCCAGCGGCTCGTCACCGTCCATCAGGTACCCCGTCTCGCGCCGGACCTGCCGGTAGAACGTCTCCTGGCGGTACGGCGGATCGTCCATCCAGTCGGCCCACTGCTCGGGACTCGTCAGGAAGAGGTCGTTGTCGACCACGTCCAGTGTCCCGCCCCGCTCGGCGACCAGCGAGTCGAGACGGTCGCCCGCGCCGTGCGAGGCGGGTTCCATGACCACGAGGTCGTCACCCGGGTGGGCCTCGAAGTGCTCGTCGAGTGCCTCGCCGAAGGTCTCGGCCTGCCGGTAGTCGACCTCGTAGCCGGCCTCGCGCAACTCGTCGCGGACGTGGCGCATCGCGGCGAAGACGAGCGCGAGCTTGTGCGGGTGGTACGCGCGCCGCCGGGCGAACGCCCGGGCCTCGATCAGTAGCACCCGTTCCTCCCCGGGCTCGGTTCCCGCGAGCGGGCCGTGGTCGCGGGTCAGCTGGTCCCCCAGCATCCAGACGGTCATGCGAGACGATAGGCGTGCGCGGTACATGAAGCTCCTCGCCGTGGGGTGACTTGCCGGGACTCGCGTCGACCGGCCGCGGGCCCGAAGCTTTGGACGGACCTGTCAGAACCCCTTTTGAGGTATGTCCGGCAGCGTTCGTCATCCCATGTCAGGAGAAGAAGATTCGGCGCTGACGGACGCAACGCGGCGAGCGGTCCTGCGGGGGGCCGCCGGGGCACTGGGTGCCGGTGTAATGGGCAGTGCAAGTGCACACGAGTGGGGCGAGGAGAGCGGCCCCGCCGGCGAGAACACCTGGACCAGCCAGCGGGAAGGGTCCCGCGGCAGGACCGAGGGTGCCGAGATCGTCGGCTATCACGCGCTCGGCGAGATCGGGTCCGCGAACGCGGACCCCGAGGCCGAGGCCCAGAACCCCCACTACGGAGGCATCACGGAGATCCGGACCCACGGGGATTACGCGTACGTCGGGTTCTTCTCGTCCGGGTCGGAGACGCCCGGCCGCGGGATGGCCATCCTCGACATCTCGGACTACAACCGCATCCCTGCGGACGCCTCGAAGCAGGAGCAGGAGGCGATGCTGGAGAACGCCGAGCTGTCGGTCGTCTCCTTCCTCCGGAACAACACCGCGAGCGCATCCGTGATGGACGTGAAGGTGAGCGACGATGGGAACTACGTGTTCCTGTCGACGCAGCCGTACCAGCAGCTGTTCGGCTCCATCGCGGGGAACACGGACGACCCGACCGTCATCGAGGGGTTCGACCCGACGCCGAACTTCGAGGACGAGGGCGCGACCACCCAGGTCGCGGGCATTGTCGCGGTCGACGTGCGGGACAAGGCCAACCCCGAGGTCCTCAGCAACGTCTCGCTCGAGGGTTCGGGCTCGCACAACGGCTTCCACCACCGCATCGGCGGGGACGACTACGTCTTCGCCATCAACGACTCGGGCAACCTCGCCGGCGCGGGCGAGGGGATGTTCGTCATCCGGTTCGACCGTGCGACCGGGACGATGGAGCTGGTCAACCAGTGGGAGTACGAGCGCAACTTCGCGCAGGGCGAGGCCGGTTCGGAGAACGTCTCCGGCGGCGCGTACATCCACGACATGGAGGTCCAGGACGACCCGCGGACGGGCACGCCGGTCGTCTACCTGGCGTACTGGGACCGCGGGATGTACGCCCTGGACGCCTCCGACCCGGAGAACCTGGAGGCGCTGGGCCACTTCGACATGGGCGCCTCCCACTTCGCCTCCCCCGCGCCGACCCTCATCGACGGCAAGCGGGTCGTCGTCACCAGCCAGGAGGTCTCGGAGAGCAGCACTCACACCGGTCGGGTCTACCTGGTCGACGCCGACGGGCTGTTCGAGGGCGAACCGGGGTACGACACCGAGGGGGTCACTCGGCTCGGTGAACTCGACATGTGGGAGTGGCAGAACGAGTACACGAACTCGCAAAAGTCGAACCGAGGGACTGCGACGACGCGCGACGACAGCGACATCGACTTCGGCCCGTACGACTTCTCGCTGTCGCCGCACAACTCCGACTTCGCCCGCCACGTCGACCCGAACAGCGGGAAGGAGTCGTTCTGGATCCACCAGGCCCACTACGGCGGCGGCGTCCAGTTCCTGGAGGTGAAGCCCGGCAGCGACGACGGAATCGTCGGCGACGCCCGGTTCCAGGACCCCGGCGAGGACTCCGACGGGAACGACCTCTCGGGCGCCGCGGACGCCCACGAGACGACCGACTGGCGGCTGGTGAAGCAGGGCTACTCCCGCCCGCAGTACGGGACGCCGAAGGAGTCGCGGCTGGAGGGGCTCAACTACATCACCCCGTTCGTCTGGGGCGCCAACCAGTCCAACGGCATCACCTTCGCCTCCGACATCAACCAGGGCGTCCACGCGGTCAAGGCCGACGGCGTCCCCGTCGGCGGCTCGGCACCGGTCGTCTCCCTCTCCCGCGAGATGGACGGCTCGGTGTTCCGGAGCGGCGACACCAACCAGGTCGACCTGGCGCTCGAGTTCGCCGACGAGGACGTGCTCGTCCGCGACCGGCTCCCCGAGAGCTGGTCGCTGGCCGGCGGTGACGGGACCGAGGTCACCGTCGGTGAGGACACCTTCGTCGAGTTCTCCGGCGCGCAGTCCGGCGGTGACGGGATGCGGTACTTCGCCGACGCCGGCGGCTCCGGCGGGGCGACGTTCGGGCCCGTCCAGGTGAGCGCCGACGGCGGCGATACCTGGCACACCATCGGAGGCAGCAGCGAGAGCGTGTTCGTCCTCGGTTCCGGCGGCCTGAGTCTCGGGACTGCGGCGGGCGCGACCGGGGCACTCGCCCACCAGCGCGAGCGCGTCCGCGAGCGCCTGGCCGGCCTGCTCGGCGACGACTGACTGGTTGCTTGCCAACCCTTCTCATCCCGAGTTCTGCTGACTCGATTCTCTGCCGGACGTTTGGAAACATCTGTCAGAATCCTATTTCGTGCACACGGCGTCCGTCCGACAAGCCATGTCAGAGGAACACGATTCCCGGCTGTCCGACGCGACGCGGCGAGCCATCCTCAAGGGTGTCGGCGCGACGCTCGGTGTGAGCGCCGTCGGTGGTGTCGCCAGCGGCCACCCGGGGAGCGGCGACCACGGCAACGAGGACCACGACCACGCGGCGGTCGACGAGTTCCAGATGTCCACCGTGGGCTACCACTCGCTGGGCGGTATCGGGAGCGAGAGCGTCAGCGGCAGTTCCGACGAGCCCCACTACGGTGGCATCAGCGAACTCCGTATCCACGGCGACATCGCGGCGGTCGGCATCCTGTCGAGCAAGGAGCCGACGGTCGACCGCGGGGTCGCCATCCTCGACGTGAGCGCGTACACCCGCGCCGAGAGTCGCGCGGAGCTGGAGCGGGCGGAGATGACCGTCCTCTCGTTCGTCCCGAACGAGAACAACACGACCTCCGTGATGGACGTGAAGTTCTCCGGCGACGGTGACTACCTGTTCCTCACCCAGCAGCCGGTCGCCGGGCTCTTCGCCGCGACGGCGGGCAACGCTCCCGAGGCCCGAACGGAGGGCGAGAGCGCATCGAACCCCTCTTACGCCGGCGTGCTGGCGGTCGACCTCTCCGAGCCGGGCGACCCGGAGATCGTCGGGCGCACGCAGTTCGGCTTCGGGATGCACAACTGCTACCACCACCGCATCGCCGGCGAGGACTACCTCTTCTGCGTCTCGGGCGACACCGGCGACCCGGCGGGCATCTTCGTGCTCCGGTTCGACCGGACCAGCGGCGACCTGGAGAAGGTGAACTTCTGGTCGCACGACACCGACGCCAGGCAGGGCGAGGCCGGCGACCCGACGACCGAGTTCAGCCGGAGGTACTACGCCCACGACATCACGGTCATCGACGACCCGGCCACGGGCACGCCCTTCGCCTACCTGGCCAACTGGAACAGCGGCGCCCGCGTCCTGGACGTCTCGGACCCGACGGATATCGAGGAGCTGGGCCGGTTCAAGATGGAGCGGGCCCACACCATCGGGGCCGTCAGGCGGACGGTCGACGGGAAGCGGCTGTTCGTCGTCGGGCAGGAGAACCCCGACCCCGACTCGGATACGGGGAGCAGTGGCCAGCGCGACGACCTCCCCGAGCCGGGGCACACGGGACACTTCTACCTCGTCGACGCGACCGGCGTCGAGAACGGCCAGGGAAGCACGGACCTCGGCGAGGAGTCCGCGGAGGGCGGTGACTCCACCGATGGCGGCGAACTCGCCAAGTGGCGCTGGAAGGACGACATCCAGTACGACAACTACACCTACAGCGCCCACAACATCGATACGGTCGACACCGAGGTGAACGGCCAGCGGCGGCTGTTCGTCACGGTCGGGCACTACCACGCCGGCACGCGCCTGCTGGAGATCGACTTCCCCGGACGGAGCGGCCCGCCGGTCCGCGACGAGGACGGTGGCTCCGGCGAGAACGGCGCTATCTCCGAGGGCGGCCTCGGCTCCGGAAACGGCACCGGGATGGACGACGGCTGGTACATGGCCGAGACCGGCTGGTCGCGGACGCACAACAATGTCGTCGACGAGGCCAAGTTCGGCTCGTTGTCGGCCGCCACGCCGTACCACTGGTGTGCCATCGAGGAGAACGGCGTCGTGTTCGCCTCCTGCATCTCGACGGGCGTCTACGCGATGACCCTCGACGACCCCCGCTCGCCGATCCCGGTCGGGACCCGGACGGCGCCGGACGTCCGGACGTCCATCGAGACCGACGGCAGCGTCTTCCGTGGCGGTGCGACCGACCAGATCGACATCTCCATCTCGACCCAGGCGCCGGTCGAGGTCCGGTTCCAGCTCCCGCCGGGCTGGTCGGTCGCCGGCGGCGACCACACCGGGACGTGGGACGTCGGGGACGGCACCCTGGTCGAGTTCGGGGAGGTCGACGGTGACGCGGACCTGCGGCTGTTCGCGACTGCGCCGTCGGGCGACAGCGTCCGGAGCCAGACGCTCGGTCCCCTCTCCGTGACGACCGATGTCGGCGCCGCCCGCGACCAGCAGGTCTGGAAGGCGGTCCCCGACACGGAGCAGTCGGTCGTCGTCCTGTCGGGCGGACTGAGCTTCTGAGACCGTCGAGCGGGTCACGGTATCGCGCGACTCACCTTCCGGCAAACCCGCCGGCCGCCGCCCCGTTTTTACAAGCCCGTCCCCTAGTAGTGGGCATGGACCGACCCAGCAGACGGCGTGTTCTGGCGACGACAGGCGCAGCACTCGCAGCCGGCCTCGCCGGCTGTACCGGTGACGGCGGTGACGGCGACGGGGGCGACGGGGGCGACGGTGGGAGCCAGCTAGAGGTCTCCTCGGAGGCCCAGTCCCGGGTCGAGAGCTACCTGACCGCGGACCCCGCGGCCGACAACTACGACAGCATCACGACGATGGGCGGGATGTCCAGTGCCACGGTCGACGTCGGCGCCGAGGGCAACGGCGGCAACTTCGCCTTCGCACCGGCGGCGCTCGCAGTCGAGACCGGCACCACGGTCAACTGGGAGTGGATGGCCGGCAGCCACAACGTGAAGGCGGCCGAGGACTCCGACTTCGACCTCGACAGCGGGAGCGCGGAGCAGGACGGCAGCTACGAGTTCACCTTCGACGAGGCCGGCGTGGCCAACTACTACTGCACCCCCCACCAGGGCGTCGGGATGAAGGGCTCCGTCGTCGCGGTCGCGTCCGGGAACTGAGGCTGCTCCCGCGAACATCCGCAATTTCTCGATTGAGATGGAATCTGAAGAGTAATATGCGATATTTTCGATCAGAATCGGCTGTTTTCATCGTACCACGAAGAGAGCACCGGCGGTAGTGTCCCTGCCCGTGCCGGCTGTGAGTTTTATCAGTCAGCACCGAGTCGGGAGCGGTACAGGATGGACGGGAGCGACGGCGAGGACGGCGGGGCGGGCAGCACGGTGAACGGCGCCGAGGGACGGGGCCGGGACGGCCGGACCGCCGGGAGCGTGCTGTCCGGGCTGTTCGCGCCCGAGCGGGTGGCCGTGGTCGGCGCCACCGTGCGCGAGGGCAGCGTCTGCCGCGCGGTCACGACGAGCCTGCAGGCGTCGTTCGAGGGCGAGATCGTCCGGTCAACCCGTCGTCGGACGCGGCGCTCGGACTCCCGGCGGTGGACAGCGTCGGGGCGGCCGACGGCGAGGTGAGCGTGGCCGACGGCTCCGCTCACTGCCGGCGGCGACTACGACTCCTCGTCCCCGTCGCCCCTGTCGTCCTCCTCCGGCGGGGAGACGAGCAGCACCGGGACGTCCGTGTGGGAGGCGACGCGCTCGCTGGTGTTCCCGAGGATGCCGGCCGGGCCGTGGCGGCCGCGCGTCCCCATCACGACGAGTCCCACGCCCTGGTCCTCCGCGTAGTTGACGATGCCCCGGTAGACCCCCATCCCCCGGACCACGGCGGTCTCGACCGGGAGCCCCCCAGCGTTGGCGGCGAGGTCGTCGAGGAACCCCCCGGCCTCCTCCCGGAGCCGGTCGAACCGGGTCGCCATCGACTCCGAGGAGAAGAGGAGCGTCGACGCGGACTCGTCAAGCACGTAAATCAGGTGGACCGTGGCGTCGGTCTCGCGGGCGAGCATGAACGCCTCCGCCGCCGCTCGCTCGGCCGCCTCGCTACCGTCGACCGGAACGAGGATCGGGTCGTACACGTCCCCGAGGAGTACGGTGGCGGGCAAGAACCTTGGCCCGGCGCGGGCGTGGACGGTCCCCCGAATTTATGCCGGAATCCGACCAACGTGTACGTGGAGCCGAATCGGCTCCGTAGTGTCACACGCGGGGCACACACCCCCGCGTCGCACCACGCTCGACCTCTTCCGTCTCCACTCCTCCTCCAGCGCCGGCTCAGTCCAGGTCGACGTACCGGGGCAGGTCGGCCACCAGGTCGACCGCCGCGGCCGGGTCGTCGAGGTCCACCGGTGGCAGGGTCGCTACCTCGTGGCCGGTCATCCGTTCGAGCACGTTCGGGTTGGTCCGTTCCGCCACCGTCTCGCCCGCGTACTCGTTGAGCACGATGCCGCCCACCTCGACGCCACGGCGCTCTAGCGCCTCCACCGTGAGTGCGGTGTGGTTCAGCGTCCCCAGCCCGGAACGGCTGACGACGACCGCGGGGAGGTCGAGGTCCGCGACGAGGTCGACGACCTCCTGGCCGTCGGCGAGCGGGACGCGCAGGCCGCCGATGCCCTCCAGGACGCCCACCTCGGCGTCGGCCAGCGCGTCCGCGCAGAACTCCCGGATGGCATCGTACGAGAGCGACTCGTCGGCCACGTCGGCGGCGACGGCGGGCGCGAGGGCCGGCTCCAGGTAGCGACCGCAGACCGCGGCCGTCTCCGTGTCGCAGGCCGCACGGACGAAGCCGGCGTCGTCGTCCGGCGGATGCCCCGTCTGGCAGGGTTTCACGCCGACCGCGGACACGCCCTCCCTGCGAAGTCGTCCGACCAGCCCGGCGGTGACCACAGTCTTCCCGACGCCCGTGTCGGTGCCGACGACTGCGAAGTTCGACATGCCCGGGCCCAGGACGGCACGGGTGATAAATCGACAGCAGTACGGCCGTTACTGCCGGTAACTACCTCCGCGCGCGGTTAGCGAGCGTTCATCCCTGTCGAGGACGACAGTCGACCGATGAGACGGAGACGCTTCCTGGCTGCGGGCACTGCGGCGATGGCCGCACTGGCGGGCTGTACCGGCGGCGGCAAGGCGCTCGGGGATCATCCGGCGGGGACCGCGCTGAGTGCGCAGTCGACGCTCGGCCCCGAGCCGGGGACCGCCGAGGGGACCATCGTCGGGTTCGAGGACCCGTCCTGTCACGCCTGCGCCCGGTTCGAGACGGACGTGTTCCCCCGGATCGAGCGCGAGCTGGTCGACCCCGGGCGCGTCTCGTTCGTCTACCGCCCCATCCCCATCGTCTACGAGTGGGCCGGGGCGGCGGTGCTCGCGATGGAGTCGGCACAGTCCCGGCAGACCGAGACGTTCTGGGGGCTGAAGGAGTTCTACTACCGGAACCAGCGCGGCATCTCCACCGACAACGTCCGGGACGTGACCCGGGAGTACGTCGACGCCGAGACGGCCCTCGACGCCGGAGCGGTGATGAACGACGTGGCCAACCGGGCCCACCGCGACGAGGTAGAGACCAACCTCGACGCCGCCGAGAAGGCCGACGTGGGCGGGACACCGACCTTCTTCCTGTTCAAGGAGGGGACGTTCAAGACGGAACTCGTCGGGCCGCAGGACTACAGCGTGTTCGCCAACGCGCTGGGTGTCTGAGATGGGTCGGACCGACGGTCTCCGACTGCCGATACGTCGATGCGACTGGCGGCTCATGGCCCGGACCACCCGTCTCGTCCTCTCCATCCCGGCCTACGCCGCGGTCGGACTCGTCGCGGGCCTGGTGGCCCTGTCCGTGTTCGTGTTGGCCCGGAACCCGGACGTGCTCCGCCTGGTGCTGTTCGGCGGGCTCCCACCGGACGCCAGTGTGGAGCTCCTCCTGGCGATGTACCCCCTGCTCGGCCCCGCGTACACGCTCTCACAGTCGGTGCTCCTGCTGGTCACGGCGGCGCTGGTGGGTGCGAACCTGGCGCTCGTCACCTACCACTTCCGCGAGCACCGCGTCTCGCTGAGCGAGGGGTCCGGGAGCGCCGGCGGGGTGTTACTCGGGACGCTCGGCGCCGGCTGTGCCTCCTGCGGGTCGGCCGTGCTGGCCGGCCTCCTCTCCCTGTTCGGTGCGAGCGGTGCCCTGACGCTCCTGCCGCTGGACGGCCTGGAGTTCGCGCTGGTGGCGATCGTCGGGCTCCTCCTCTCCACGTTCTGGGTCGCCGACGGGATGCGGGGCGGGACCGTCGCCGGCTGCCCCGTCTCAGTGGACGCGCTGGGCGGGGAGGAACCGGACGGGAGCGCGCCCTGACCTCCGGCGGTCCGGGGCGCTCCCACTCACAGCAATCCGAGCTCCGCGCCAGCGGCCTCGAACGCCGCCAGACAGCGGTCGATGTCGGCCGGCGTGTGGGCGGCGGTCGGGGCCAGTCGGATGCGACTCGTCCCCTCGGGGACCGTCGGTGGCCGGATGGCCGGCGCGACGAGGCCGGCCTCGTGGAGTCGATCGGCCAGCGCCACCGCGTCGGCTCGGTCGCCGACCACGACGGGGAGGATCTGCGTTTCCCCGAGCACCTCGTACCCCATCGACTCGAGCCCCTCGCGGGTCCGCTCGACGACGTCCCAGAGCCGGTCGCGGCGCTCGTCCTCGCGGGCGATACGGAGCGCCGCCCGGGCCGCGCCAGCAGCCGGCGGCGCCAGCCCGGTCGAGAAGACGAACGCCCGCGCGGCGTTGAGCAGATGTTCCACCAGTGGCTCGCTCCCGGCGACGTAGCCGCCCTGCGCGCCGAGCGCCTTCGAGAGGGTCCCGAGCTGGACGTCGACGCGGTCGCTCAGTCCCTCGCGCTGGACGATGCCGCCGCCGTCCGCGTAGAGGCCGGTGGCGTGGGCCTCGTCGACCATCGTCCACGCGCCGAACGCGTCGGCCGCGTCGCAGACAGCTGCCAGCGGGGCGACGTCGCCGTCCATCGAGAAGACGGTGTCCGTGACGACCAGCCAGGACTCGTCCGTCGCGTCCACCTCGCGGGCTCGTTCGCGCATCGCCGCCCGCAATGCCGTCGGATTGCAGTGGTCGTAGATCTCCACGTCCGCGCCCGAGAGCCGGCAGCCGTCGATGATGGAGGCGTGGTTCAGTGCGTCCGAGAAGACGGCGTCCGGGTCGAGCGCGGTGATGGTGCCGACGTTGGCGGCGTACCCCGACGAGAAGACGAGCGCACGCTCGATTCCCTTTGTCGTGGCGAGGTCGCGTTCGAGGCCGCGGTGCGCTGGCGTGTCCCCGACCACGAGCCGGGAGGCGCCAGCGCCGGCACCGACCTCCCGGGCGGCCTCGGCGGCGGCCTCGGCGAGTCGAGGGTGGCCCGCCAGCCCGAGATAGTCGTTCGACGCGAGGACGAGCCGCTCCGCATCCCACTCCAGGGCCTCCCCCTGGGGATCCGGTGCCGTGCGGGCGCGGGGGCCCACGCGGTCCACGGGTGCGAGGTCACGCCGGAGGTCGGCGGCCTCGCGGCTCCGCAGGCGCGACCCGAGGTCGAACCCCCGGTCGCTGGCCTCCCCGTCGTCCGGGCCGTGTCGTGGTTCGGAACTCACTGGAACGGGTCGGCGCTCAGAAGCCGGGCATCAGTTCGGCCGGGCCGAAGACGCCGTAGTCGCCGGCGCGGTTGTGCCGGACGGCCGCCTTCAGGTAGCCCAGCGCGGGCCCGTTGACGTTGGCCTCCATGCTCGTATCGTCGCCGAGTTCGAACGTGTTCGTGGCGACCTCGCCGTCGAACGTCTCGCCCGTGACCGTCACCGTGGTCGTGGTGGGCTTCTCGTCGTTGCGGAGGTCCAGCACGCCGCCGACGGTGACGTCCTCGGCGTCGCAGATGCCCGCGCGCTCCAGCAGCACGTCGTCGGCGTGCTCCATGTCGTGGAACTCCAGCACGCCGTCGTGCTCGTCGACCAGTTCCTCGATCTCCTCGTCGGTCATGGCGCGGGCCGTCTCGATGTCGTAGCCGTCGAGGTGGGCGATGTCCTCGCGGACGGTGCCGCGGTTGTCCTCGTAGCCCGATTTCAGCCCGACGCCCCACCAGATGTCGACCTCGTGGACCTCGACGAACGACTGCGCGGCGAGCGCCGCGGCGCCCGTCAGGAAGCCCGGCGTCGCGCCCGCGCCGCAGACGAACGTGATGCCCGCGTCTTCGAGGGTCTCCTCGCGGTCGTCCAGCATCCCGATGACGCGGCTCCGCTTGAGCACGTCCACGAGGACGCCCTCGAAGTCGGCCTCGGCGAAGCGCTCGGCCACGCGCGGGATGAAGTCGTGTTCGAGGTTCGGCAGCGCGACGAGGACGGCGTCGATGGCATCCGACTCCGCGATGACGTCGTCGATCGGTGACTCCGTGGGGTCGGCCTGGACGGAGGCGGCGACGCCCTTGTCGGCACCGGCCTGCTTGATGCCAGTGCTGCCGCCCTCGACCGTGGCCCCGCCGTCGCTGGCGATGTTGCCCTCCGTCGCCGCGAGCAGTTCGTCCACGTCGAGGCCGTCGTGGTCGACGGCGACGCCGTGGCGGTCACACGCCGCGACCGGTGTGAGGTCCGGCTTGTCCGCCGAGACCTCGAGTGCTCGCCGCCCGATGCCGCCCGTGCCGAGTACCGCGAACGTCGTGTCGTCCATAGCTGTGTAATCTGTGTGTTTCGTTCCGTATCCGTCGGATTATTCGATCGTGTTCGGTTCCGAACGATAATCCCGACGCTAGTCGTCGAGCTCGGCGTTACTGGTCGCGGAGCCGGCGGCCGTTGCCGGCCCGTCGTCGCTGTGTCGCGCCCGGACCGCCGCCTCGTCGAAGTCGTTGACTGACGTGTTCGGTTCGAGGCCGGCCTTCCGCATGATCTCGATGTCGTCGGCGGGGTCCTGCCCCTCGGTGGTGAGGTAGTCGCCGGTGAGCATCCCGTCCGCGCCGGCCTCGAAGGGGAGGTGCTGCTCGTCGCCCCGGAGGTTGACCTCGCGGCCGCCGGTCAAACGGACGCGGGCGTGCGGGTGGAGCAGCCGGTAGACGGCGATCGTCTTGATGACCTCCTCCGTCGAGATGAGCGCGGAGTCGTGCTCCTCGCCCAGCGGCGTCCCCGCCACTGGGTTGAGGATGTTGACCGGGAGCGAGGAGACGCCGATGTCCTGCAGTTCGATGGCGGCGTCCACACGGTCGGTCGGCGACTCGCCCATGCCGAGGATGACGCCGGCACAGAGGTCCATGCCGGCCTCCTTCGCGACCCGCAGGGTGTGGAGCCGGTCCTCGAAGGTGTGCGACTCCACGATCTCCGGGAAGAAGCGCCGGGAGGTCTCGATGTTGTGGTTGTAGTGGTTGAGCCCCTCCTCGACGAGGATCTCGGCCTCCTCCTCCGTGAGGATGCCGAGCGAGGCGTCCACCTCCACGTCCGTCTCGTCGCGGACCAGCCGGACCGCCCGGATGACCTTCTCCCACTCCTCGGGTCGCTGCTCCTTGGAGACGCCCTTCTCGGCGACCACGATGCCGAACCGCTGTGCCCCGTCGGCCTCGGCACGTTTCGCCGCCTCGAGGATCTCCTCCGGTTCGAGGAAGCCGTAGGTGTCGATGCCGGTGTCGAAATGCGCGGACTGTGCGCAGAAGCCGCAGTCCTCCGCGCAGTTGCCGGCCTTCGCGTTCACGATGGAACAGGCATCGACCGTCCCGTCGGAGAACTCCCGGCGGACCATGTCCGCGGCGGCCGCGAGTTCGTCGACGGGCTGGGCGATGAGCGCCAGTCCATCCCGGCGGCCGAGCGTCTCGCCCGCCAGCACGCGCTCGACGGCGTCGTCTATCGTCCGGTTGCCTGTCTCGTAAACCACGATTCGGGACTCGGTTGACGGCATCATAAAGATTGGTGAACGTGTGGCACGGGTGTCCGGAGTTGTCGCGCGGCGGGTCGCCTTCCGTATCCGCTCGGGCCACTCGTCGGCCTCCTCGGGGTGTGTGCGCTCGGGTCACGATCGGCCTCCGCCACCCGGGAGCGTTATTACCCGCCCCAGCAAAACGACCAGTATGCCGGACTGCCCACTCGCGGACGACTGCCCCAGCTTCTCCGAGCGCATCGAGGGGATGGGCTGTCAGCACTACGGCGACCGGGGTGGCGCCGAGTGGTGTCAGCACTACAATCAGCCGATCCGCGACCTGAAATCCCAGCCCGTCAAGCCCGGCGAGGAGATCGTCGTGACCGTGGAGGACATCCACGAGAGCGGCGCCGGCGTCGGCCGGACCGAGGACGGCTTCATCGTCCTCGTCGACGGCGTCCTCCCGGACGCCCGAGCGAGGGTCCGGATCGACACCGTCCGCTCGAGCCTGGCCTGGGCCGAGGAGGTCGAGCGACTCCCGATGGAACCGGAGGAAGACGAGGAGGAGGAAGCCGACGACATCGAGGCCGAGGGCGCGGAGGAGGCCGCCCCGGACGCGGCCGACGCGAGCGCCGAGGACGCGGACGAGGGGGAGACGAGCGGCCGCCGGACCGAGCGCGAACGGCTGGGCAGCAGGGACAACTTCTGGGGCAAGGACGACTGACGTGTCCGACGACGGCCTCCCGGACGTCGACACCCTCCTGGCGGAGATGGGGTTCGACGCCGAAACGAGCGTGCTCACGCGCCGGCAGGCGGAGGTGCTCGTCTACCGCGAGCGGGGCATCGCGCAGGCCGACATCGCCGAGGAACTGGGCACCTCGCGGGCGAACGTCTCCTCCGTGGAGGCCAGCGCCCGCGAGAACGTTGCGAAGGCCCGCGAGACGGTGGCCTTCGCGGAGGCGCTCGATGCGCCCGTCCGCATCACCATCGACGCGGGGACGGACCTCTATGACGTTCCCAACCGGGTCTACTCGGCCTGCGACGAGGCCGGAGTCAAGGTCACCCGCACCGCACCCGAACTGATGAAGCTGGTCGGCGACGCCGCCGGCGACGCCGTCCAGGGCCGCCAGGTCCGGACCGACATCACCGTCGCGGTCAACGGGGACGGGCAGGTCACGGTCCGTCGGACCTGAGCCGGCCCCAGGGGGCTGGGACCGCCGCCCCCGGGGTACCGGGCGGTCGAGGGCCGGTGCCGACCCGTGCAACGGTCGACGGAGTTTTTGATAGGCAGCCCCTCCCCGTCTCCGGATGCGGGACACGTTCGTGGTGTGACCAGTCCGGACCGACGGGAGACGGTCGCCAGGTCCACGTTCGAACGACGCAGCCCCGGGGCAATGTCCACCTCCGCTCCGACGCCCTCGGGGACTATCCGTCCACAAGAGTGCCCAGGGAGCCGGAGGTGGAGGCGTCCAACTACCATAACGCGACCAGGAATCGGGAACAGCCCCAGCGGCGGGGCCGACCCTCGCCGACGGGGAAGCTTTACCGCGCCACCGGCCGATCCGCTGCCATGGACCTGGCACTGGACGGGAACGCGGCACTGGTGACGGCCGGCAGCGCGGGACTCGGCCGAGCGAGCGCGCTCGCACTGGCGGAAGCGGGTGCCGACGTCGCGGTCTGTGGGCGGACCACCGAGCGCCTCGTCGAGGCGCGCGAGGAACTCCTCGCGGCCGGGCCGGGCGACGTACTCGCCGTCGAGGCCGACATCACCGACGAGGGGGCGGTCGAGTCGTTCGTCGAGCGGACGGTGGACGAGTTCGGGCGGCTCGACCACGTCGTCACCTCCGCCGGTGGCCCACCCTCGGGACCATTCCTCGATACCGGCGACGGCGACTGGTACCGCGCGTACGACCTACTCGTGATGTCCGCCGTGTGGACCACCCGGGCGGCGTACCCGCATCTGGTCGAGGCGGCCACGTCCCACGACGGGGCGAACGACGCCGGTGGAGATGCGAGCACCATCGTCAACATCACCTCCCGGTCGGTGCAGGAGGTGATCGACGGGCTCGTCCTCTCGAACAGCGTCCGGCGGGCCGTCATCGGGCTGATGAAGACGCAGGCCCGCGAGTTCGCCCCGGAGGTGCGCGTGAACGCCGTACTGCCGGGCGCACACGAGACCGACCGCATCGGCGATCTCATCGAGCAGTCCGTCGAGCGAGGGGAGTACGCCGATTACGAGGAGGGGCGCGAGGAGTGGAGCGACGGTATCCCCATAGAGCGGATGGGGGACCCGTCGGAACTGGGCGAGGCGGTCGCCTGGCTGTCGAGCCCGGCGTCCTCGTACGTGAACGGGACGGCGATGCCGGTCGACGGGGGGAGTCTGCGGAGCGCCTGACCGTCGGTCCGGGGGCTCGGCCACCTCCGCTTTGGGCTCCCGGCCTCGCACGGTACGGCCTCTCGGCTTCCCCTGGTACGGTCCGTCGGCCCGCCAGCGTGCCATCTCGGCGGGCGACGGCGGTTGGGTCGGGCGCGAGGATTCCGACAGGGGTTTTACGCGGGGACCGTTCTCTCGCGGTAATGGGTAACTGCATCATCTGTGGTACGGCGACCGACGGGCCGATCTGCGACACCCACCAGGAGGACGTCGTCTTCGAGTTCCGCGGGAACAGTCCGAGCCAGCTGACGGAGGGCCGCTTCTACGAGGGGATCGTGGACGGGTACGCCGACTTCGGCGTCTTCGTCGACCTCTCGGACGGCGTGACGGGACTGCTCCACCGCTCGAAGCTCGACCGCCGCCTGGAGTCGCTCGACTGGGGCCCCGGCGACAGCGTCTTCGTCCAGGTCACGAACGTCCGCGACAACGGCGACGTGGACCTCGGCTGGTCCATCCGCCAGTCCGACCGCGACTTCCGCGGCCGACTCATCGACAGCCCCGACGGTGACTACCTCGCCGAAGAGGAGGACGAAGAGGGGGAACCGGAGCCTGAGGCCGGGACCGAGACGGCCTCACGGACGGAGCAGGAGCCACCCACCGACTCCACGTCCGAGAGCGAGTCGGAGTCCGAACCGGCGCCCGAGTCCGATACCGAACCGTCGGACGACACCGAGAGTCGGTCCGGGTCCACGGCGGACGAGCAGCCGGCCCCGACGGCCGGGCAGGGCCGGGCCGCGAGCACCTCCGAGACGGACGACACGGAGCCGGAGCCGCAGACCGACACCGGGAGGGAGACCGACACCGGGTCCGAGACGGCGTCCGACACCGGTGCCGGGGCCGACATCGAGGCCGACGCCGGTGCCGAGAACGGCGTCAAGCGCGTCGCCGTCGAGGACGATCCCGAGGCCGAGAAGGACGACGCCGACGAGGCAGCGGGCGTCGAGCGCGTCGCCGTCGAGGACCTCCGCGAGCGCGTCGGCGACGTCGTCGCCGTCGAGGGCGAGGTCGTGAGCGTCCGGCAGACCTCCGGCCCGACGGTCTTCGAGCTGCGTGACGAGACCGCCGTGGTCGACTGCGCCGCGTTCGAGGAGGCCGGCGTCCGCGCCTACCCCGAGGTCGAGACGAGCGACGTCGTCCGCCTGACCGGCGAGGTCCGGGTCCGGCGCGACGAGCTCCAGGTCGAGACCGAGGAGCTCGCCGTGCTGGCCGACGAGGAGCGCGAGACGGTCGAGCAGCGGATGGCCGAGGCCCTCGACGAGGAGGCCCAGCCCGAGCGCGTCGAGCCGCTGGCCGTCGACGAGGTCGTCTCCGACCTGAACGACGACCTGCGCGAGGCCGCGACGGCCATCCGGCGTGCGGTCGCCGAGTCCCGGCCCGTCGTCGTCCGGCACGCCGCGACGACGGACGGCTACGTCGCCGGCGCGGCCATCGAGCGCGCCGTCCTTCCGCTCGTGGCCGAGGAGCACGCCGCCAGCGACGCCAGCTACCACTACTTCGACCGGCGGCCGCTGGAGGGCGCCGTCTACGACATGGACGACGCCACCAAGGACGTGACGGGGATGCTGGGCGACCAGGAGCGCCACGACGAGAAGTTCCCGCTGTTCGTGTTCGCCGCCGCCGGTGGCACCCGCGAGTCGCTGGACGGCTTCGACCTGCTGGAGGTCTACGACGCCGGGCGCGTCGTCGTCGACGGGCAGGCCGTGGACGACGAGGTCCGCGAGGCCGTCGAGACGACGGTCGCGCCGGGCGCCGACACCGAGGAGCGGACCGCGACCACCGTGGGCGCGACCCTGGCGGCCGCGATCAACGACGGCATCCGCGACGACCTCTCGCACCTCCCCGCGGTCTCCTACTGGGGGGAGACGCCGGAGCAGTACGTCGAGCTGGCCGCCGAGGGCGGCGTCGACGGGGAGACCGCCCGCCAGCTCCGCGAGGCCGTCGCGCTGGAGGCGTACTACCAGTCCTACGAGGACAAGCGCGAACTCATCATCGACCTGCTGTTCGAGCGCGGCGAGGGCGGCGACGGCGTCGGCCTCGCCGAACAGGTCGCCGAACAGTTCGAGACCAAACTCGAGGCCGAGATGGACACCGCCCTGGCGAATCTGGAACGGCGCGAGGCCGCCGGGGTCTCCTTCGCGGTGCTCGACACGGACTCGTACACCCACCGCTTCGACTTCCCGCCCAAGCGGCTCCTGCTCGACGAACTCCACCGCCGTGAGGCCGAGGGCGAGCGGTTCGTCACCGTCGGCATCGCGAAGGACGAACTGTTCCTCCGCGCGACCGAGGAGCTGGACCTCCGGGCCATCGCCGAGGAGGTCGCCGAGGAGGCCGAACACGCCGGCGTCGCCGCCCGCGGCGCCCGCGAGGGGAAGATCGAGTTCCTCTCCGGCGAGCGCGACGAGGTACTGAAAGCGGTCATCAAGTCCGTCGCCGACCGCGTCGCCGCGGCCGCCTGAGACGGCGACCGTCGACCGTTCCAGCCACCGTTCGCGCGCCGGATATCATCATTATTATACCTGCAGTACCGGTAAAACCGAACCATCCAGATAATTCGTGGAGTTGTCCTATAATACGTGAGAGATACAGGAAACGCACCCTGTTCTACAGCTCCGTTGCCAGCTCGCGGAGCGCCTCCCGGCCGTCCTCGACGAACGGGGTGCCGTGTGACATCGCGGCCACGTCGAAGTCGGGGGCCTCGCGGTCGAACCGCTGGATGGACTCCCGGATGGAGCGCATCTCGTAGGAGTCCAGCCAGAACGGCGGCGTCAGCCGGCCGTCCTGCTCCCAGACGAGGTCACCGAGACAGGCGACGGAGAGCCCCTCGTGGACGTAGACGGTGTGGCCGTGGTTGTGGCCGGGGGTGTGGACGGCCGTGAGGCCCCCGATGCGGTCGCCGTCGTCGACCCGACGGAGGTCGACATCCGGCAGGGAGAACAGTCGGCGGGCGAGCCGGTGGAAGGCGCCCTTGTGGTGGGCGAGTGGCGGGTCCCACTCACCGCGGGCCAGTTCCACGTCCCGGCGGCCCATGTGGACGGGCCCGTCGAACCCCTGTTCGACGAGCCGTCCGAGGCCGGAGACGTGGTCGAGGTCGTAGTGGGTGAGACAGACCCGGTCGATGCCGGCCGCCTCGTACCCGGCGTCGGCGAGTTCTCCCGGCAGCGAGGGACGGTTCCGCCAGAGGCCGGTGTCGACGAGCGTCACGTCGCTCTCCCGGGCCGAATCTGCTTCGGCGTCGCGGGCCGCGCTCCCGTCGAGGAGGTAGGCGTTCGTCGCGAACGGCGGGAAAACGCCGACATCGAGCAACCA
>PXRM01000038.1 GCA_003020985.1 Halobacteriales archaeon QS_4_70_19
CTTGTGGAGGCCCATGTCGGGTTCCTCTCCGGCCTACGCTCCCTTCGGTCACTCTTTTCTCACGGGCCTTCGGCCCGTTCGAATGGTCAGGGGGCCCTCCGGTCCCCCTCGACTTGAGGCCGGAGGCTCCCCCTCGAATCATGCTGAGGCGACCGCTGGGGGGTGCGCCCACCCGCCACGCTGGGTGTCAGCGACGGGCGGTAGGCTGCGAGGAAGCTCGGCAGCGAGAACACCGTCGCCGGGACGAACCCCGGGAGGGCACTGTGGGCGAGGGCGACGGACAGGTCGCTGGCGACGAGGCCGCCGAGCGCTGCGCGGGGTCCGCGAGAGCGACGGAAAGGTCGGATCGACGGAGCGTTTCTATCAAGGTTACGCGGACAGTAACTAATGCGGCTGGTTCCCCCCGGAGCTATGGATTGGTCCCTGACGGGCGAGAGGCGGCCGACACGCCGGGGACTGCTCGGCGGACTCGGCGCCCTCACCGTCGGCACGGCGCTCACTGGATACGTGTCGGGAACCGCCACCGGCACTCAGTCGATACGGACGCTCGCTACGGGCACGGCCCACGAGACGACGCTGTTCGTCAACGACTCCGGCCTGCCCGGGCTGACGGCGTTCGTCCTCGGCGGCGTCCACGGCGACGAGGAGGCGGGCTACCTCGCCGCCGCGAACGTGACCCGCTGGCAGCCCGACGCCGGGACGCTCCTCGTGCTCCCGCGGGCGAACCGCCCGGCCATCGAGGCGGGCACGCGGACGGGCCCGGACGGCGACCTCAACCGCCAGTTCCCGCTGCGCCAGGAGCCCGAGACCGCGCTCGCACGGGAGATCTGGGACGTCGTCGAGGAGTTCGAACCGGACCTCGTTATCGACCTGCACGAATCGCGGGGGCTGTACCCCGACGGCGGCCTCGGGCAGTCGCTCGGGTTCTCCCCGGGGGGTGACCTCCGCAACGCGGCCGCCGTGGCGCTCGACGACAGCAACGCCACCATCGACGGGACGACCCAGTTCGAGCCGCGAGCTCTCCCGAGCCCGAACGAGTACCCCCGGGGAGTGCTGGTCCAGCGCACCGCCTTCGAGCGTGACATCCCCTCCTACATCGTCGAGACCTGGGAGGACCTCAACCTCAACGCGCGGGTCCGGTACCAGACGGCACTCGCCCGGCGGCTGCTCGACCTCCGGCAGGCCACCTTCGAGGCTCCGGAGCCCCGCCGGACCCTGAAGGTCGTCGGGTCCGGACCGACGACCCGGTTCGCGTTCGACGTCAGCGGGACCGTCTACCCGACGGACACGCTGGAGGACTCCGACAGCGTCTTCGAGTCGCGCGTCGAGGGACAGGTCTCGACGCTCGGCGACGCCTACCAGTACACGGGCCGCGTGGAGTCGTTCGACGTCACCTACGGGTCCGTCGACGACATCACCGTCTACGTCGACGGGGTCGAGAAGACCGTCGACGAGCTGAGGCCGGACACGGAGAGCCGGCTCGACATCTCGGGATCCGGGACCGAAACCGACTACCAGCTCACCGTCCGGGAGCCGTCCACCGGCACCGAGAACCTCGGCGACGTGGACTGGGTGTTCGGGGACCGGGCGTACGGGACCGTGGTCAGCGACACGGACACGTACCACTACCGGCGGGACGTCGAGCGGTTCGCGGTGACCGACGGCGACGCCGATGACATCGACCTCAGCGTCGACGGCGAGGCCACGAGCGTCGAGGAGCTCGACGAGACGCCGACCCACGAGATGCACATCCTCGGGACCGGCCCGGCGGTCCGGTTCCAGTTCGCCACCAGCGGCACCGTCGAGGCGACCGACACTCTCGAGAGCAGCGACCAGGTCTACGACAGCGCCGTCGAGGGGCAGGTCTCCACGCAGGACGACTACTACCGGTTCACGGGCGACGTGCTCTCCTTCGAGATCATCGAGGGGCACGCGAGAGACATCGTCGTCATGGTCGACGGCGTCGAGCAGTCTCTGGCCGACCTCAACTCCGACGCCGTCCACGAACTCCGGATCGCCGGGCAGGGCCCGACCGTCCGATTCGAGACCGAGGTCGACGGGCTGACGTACCCGACGGCGACCCTGGAGGACTCCGACGCCGTGGGCGTCAGTCGCATCGAGGGGCAGGTCTCCATCGCCGCCGACCGCTACCTGTTCACCGGCGACATCACGTCGTTCACCGTGACGTACGGCTCGGCGGACGACCTCGCCGTCTTCGTCGACGGGACCGAGCGGTCGCTCGCCGAACTCAACGCGATCGGGGACCGGACCCTGCGGGTCGCCGGCACCGGCCCGACGACAAGGTTCACGTTCACCACCGACGAGACCGTCGCGGCGACCGACACCCTCGAGAGCAGCGACCAGGTCTACGACCAGTCCGTCGCCGGACAGGTCTCCACACGGGACGACACCTACCGCTTCGAGGGCGACATCGTCTCGTTCACCGTCACGCAGGGCTCGGCCGAGGACATCCGGCTGTACGTCGACGGCAGCGAGGTGAGCGTCGCGGACCTGAACCCGGACTGGGTCCACGACCTCCGGGCCGCCGGCACCGGCCCAGAGGTCCAGTTCACCGTCGAGACCAGCGGCGCGACCTACCCGACCGCGACGCTGGAGGACACGGACGCCGTCGCCGACAGCCGCATCGAGGGGCAGGTCTCCATCGCCGACGACCGCTACCTGTTCACGGGCGCCGTCGACCGCTTCGAGGTCACACAGGGGACGGCGGACGAGATCGAGGTGTACGTCGACGGGGAGCGCCGCTCGCCGGGCGAACTCTCCGGCTGAACCGCGGCGGATTTCGGAGGAAGCCCCCGGATATATCCGAAACGATTCGAATTATCTGTCTATGTTTGATTTTCCCCATCACTTCGACTGTTCCGAACGTGATACAGCAGTACGCCGGGACCCCCGAGCAGTCCGTAGCGGAGCGCCACGCGGCGTGGCGCCGGGTGGTCACGCCGGGCCGCGTCCCGGTAGAGGTAGGCGGCGACGACGGGTACAACCAGGAGGTGCGGGAGGACGACGCGGGTGAACAGTCGCTCGCGGCTGACCATGTGCGATGGTGGTGGGGCACCGCCTTCGGTGTAGCGCCGCCCGCGGCGGCCGGCGTGGATTTAAGCGGATCCGGCACCCCCGTCCGATATGGATGACGAGATCTCGGCCGAGGAACTCCACGGCCGCCTCGAGCGCGGCGAGGACGTCCGCATCGTGGACATCCGGTCGGCGGACGCGTACCGGCGGGGCCACCTGCCGGGAAGCGAGAACGTCCCGTTCCGGGAGCTGACCGGGCGCATCGAGGAACTCGCCGGCGCCGACCACGTGGTGACGGTCTGCCCGCACGGCGAGGCCAGCGTCCAGGCCGCGCGGCTCATCGCCTCCTACGAGGGGTTCGACGGCCGCGTCGAGTCGATGGCCGACGGCGTCACCGGGTGGGCCGAGGCGTACGGGCTGGAGGAGGCGTCGGCGGCCGACGGCGAGGCGGTCGCGGCCGACGGCGATGGGGCGGACGAGGGGCCCGAAGCGCCGTTCTAGGCTCCGGGCGGCGCCAGGGGGACTAGCCACCGGAATCGGTTCGGTAGCTACCCACCCTCCGTGAAGACGTGAACGACACGGATGATGCACAGGTTGCTAGATTAATCCTGTCTAAATCCGGGTAATCAAAAGGAGAGTGAAATATTTCGGCGCGATGATGGACTAGCAAGAGAGCAATATTATAACTGCTATCAGTTCAATCCGCTGTATTTATACGCAAAATCAAGCGATATTTAATTCCATTTCAACCGCTCTCCGGTGGTCAATTCAGGAGAGTGAGCCGGAATCCCTGATGATCTGTTCTAGTGTGTCCCTTGGCGACAGCGCTGGCGGAATTCTGCTGAAAGTCCCTGAAGATTCGACTCGGGGACTTGTCACGCTGCTCGCATGATTCCTGCGATCCCTGTGGTGCTCACGGCTTCGCTGTTCGCTCGGGAGACAGAGTCTCCCGCTGCTTCCGTCGCCCACCTTCGTCGAGCCCGCGATCCGGTTCAGTCCCACCCAATATGACATCCAAAGGTGACTTTCCCCACCGTGCTGGTTCGGTGCGTACGTTCTGTTGAACAGACACTCTAGGATGGGAGCGGAAGGGGCTCGCCGCCTCGGCCCGGACAACGCAAGCACCATAGCGAGGATGTCGAGAGAACGAAGTTCTCTTGAGATTGCGGAACAAGCACAGCGTCTTCCGAACTACCTTGCCTTTCCCATGAGTGGAGTAAGCTAAGAGTCGTCAGACCTCGCTCTGCTGGGAGTTGGGCGGCTAGGGGTCCAAGTACCATCTGTAGCGTCTATTCCAGTGAATCAACTGTCCACTTTCTTTTCATTTCACGACCAATCACGCTGTCTTACAGCGATTCACCAAGTCCAGTTAAGTGTTATTTGTACTTGTAAGTGGCAGCTTTTCTCCACATTCCATTACCCTTGATTGCCATACATATTCATCATCTACACCTGATAGGTCAGTTTGAGCGTAAAAGTAATACCTAATCTCTACTCTTTCATCGCAAGGAGATTCCTCTGCCGTCATACCGAACATCCATGGAGGATTATTGCATCTGATTACTATTTCTTGGTCAGTTGCATACGGAACGTCCCCAATCCGGTGCTTGCACAGTTCTACTCCGTCCTTGGCGTATCCAATCACTGTGACATTGTTGAACTCCTGCCCGATTGCATCGCTTTTATTCCCAGAACCGTGATAAGCGATTTCAATTGGAATATGATAAGTTCCGTTTCGGCGTAAATGCTCTGCCGGTTCGTTCGTACCATCGTATGGGGGAACTTTACTGAATTCAAGGCTCCCCGGCGTATTGGGAGGATTTTGATACTGATCACTTGGAAACAGTAACGAACAACCTGACAACCCCATAATTACCATGATTGTCAACAGTATGTGCTTCTTCATGATTAGTCCCTGGTTGGAACCTCCTCTAAATCAAGAGTGAGAGGCTCTTCTATTAAAAACCGGACTCGATTACCCCCTGTGCTATCAGCATTAAACTCTACTGCCATTATGCTCCACTCTCTTGTTAGCCCCCCCGTACTGGGAGTCGTTACAATTTCAATTGTCGAATGGAGGCGCGGCTGGTCGGGCGTGTCGTCGGCGGGTAGAACGTGGGAACGGCGGGGGTGCCGCTCGACGTGCGGTCAGGGCTCAGGCAACGTTGAATCCCTTGTCGCGGAGGAAGTCCTCCACGCGTCCGGTGTGGTTCCCCTGGAGTTCGATCGAGCCGTCCTCGACGGTGCCGCCACAGGCGAACTTCGACTTCAGGTCGCTGGACAGGCTGTCCAGGTCGACGTCCTTCGGGTCGAACCCCTCGATGACCGTTACCTCCTTACCGTATCGGCGCTCGTCGATGCGGATGTTGATCTCCTGAGACTCCTTCGCCACGTCCTCGCAGACGCAGAGTTCCTCAGGGAGTCCGCACGTCGAGCAGACTTCCGACATTACGAGCCGAAGGTAGTGTGGGGCCGATATTAAATCCTGTCGGGACCCCGACCCCCTGTACGAGCGTCGAGCACGTTCAGCGAGCGTCCGACACCGCGTCAGCGCCGCTGCGTGACGCGGGGCCGGTCGCTCACCAGCTCGTCGGCGAGCGCGACCGCCTCGTCGGCCTCGGCGGCCGTGACGCCGTCGCCGTAGCGGGCCCGCTCGTGGAGCCCGGCCAGCTCCCGGGCCCGCTCGTCCGGTCGGCCGCGGGCGCCAACGCGGACCGCGAACTCCCGGGCCGTCTCGCCCGGTTGCCGGGGTTCGCCGGCCTTCTCGGCGAGGTACTCCAGCCGGCCGAACGCCCGCGCAACGTCCCGGCCCGGGTCGCCCGTGCGCGGCTGGTAGCGGAGGCGGGTCTCCCGGTAGAGCCGCGAGCCCGCCCCGGAGCGGTGGAGGCCGGCGGCCGCGCCGACTAGCACGACCAGCCCGAGCACCGTCTGCTCGCGGGTGGGTCTCGGGAGCCCGCCGCCCTCGTCCTCGTCGCCCCCGCCGCCCGGCGAGGCGATGTCGCCGCCGTCGCCGAAGCCCGGGCCGGGCGAGGTGGCGTTGGGGCCGGTCACGGTCCCGTTAGGGTCGGCCGGCGTGGGCGTGGGCGTCGGCGTCGTGCTCGTGCCGGGGCTGGCGGGCGTGGGCGTGGCCGGCGTGGGCGTGGGCGTCGGCGTGAACGTCCGGTTGCGCGACTCGTTCGTGTCCACCTGCCCGGCGGTCCCGGACTGGCGGGCCTGCTGGATGCGCTGGCGCTCGGCCGATTCGCGGGGCGCCGCCGGCGTCGGGTCGAACCGGATCCAGCCGTGGTCGGGGAAGTAGACCTCCACCCACGCGTGCGAATCCAGTCCGCGCGCGACCCACTTGTCGTTCGCGACCTGCTGGCCGGGCGTGTACCCGACCGCCAGCCGCGCCGGGATGCCCTGCGTGCGGAGCATCGTCACCATCGTCGTGGCGTAGTAGGTGCAGTACCCGCGCTCCATCTCGAACAGGAACGCGTCGGCGATGTCGCCCCGTGGCCGGTCGACGGTGAGCGAGTACTCGCGGTTGTTCTCCAGCCACCGCTCGATGACGCGGGCGGTGTCGTACGGGTTCTGCGCGTTGGCGGCGATGCGGGCGGTCCGCTCGGCGACCCGGTCGGGGGTCGTGTCCGGCAGCTGCGTGTAGCGCTCCTGGAGCGGGGCAGGGTAGTCTGTACCCGCGCTCCGGAGTTCCCGGGCGCTCGCGACGGGGCGCTCGGACTCGACGCTGTAGGTGTCCCCGCGGGTGAGCTGGCCATCGGGCGCGAGGCCCCCACCCGGCAGCTCGACGACGGAGATCGGTTCGCCGGAGACCTCCGTGGGTTTCCACGCCGCCGGCAGCACCCGGAGGTCGGACTCGACGGTGTAGCGCTGGCGGACCGTCCGGCTCCGGCCGACCGGGCTGGGGAGCCGCCCGTCGAACGAGCGGTCGGAGCCGGTCCGGACCCAGCCACCCCCGGTGTAGCGGTCGTACGACCCGACCCGCCAGTACGACGGCTCCTCGCTCCTGACGGTGAACCGGACCTCCGGGGAGAGGCGGATGGAGCCGAGTACCTCCACGCTGTCACCGGCGGACGTGAGACTGGACTCGACGGTCCCGTCGCCCCCGCCCGGCCCGAGGTCGAGCGGGTCGGCACCGCTCGTCGGGACGACGCTCACCAGCAACGCCGCGGTCACCATCGCCGCGAGGACGACCGCGACGGCCTCGGCGCCCGCGAGATCACCACCGCGGCGCTCGAGGTCGCCGAAGCCGACCGCCCCCGCGGCCGCGACGACACCCAGTAGCGCGAGCGCGCCACTGGCGTCTCCCGTGAGGATGAACAGCGTCAGCATCGCCCCTCCGACGAGGACCGAGGCGACGTAGCGCCGCCGCAGTGCGAGATACCACGCCACGAACGTCGGCGCCGGCGTCGCCGCGAGCGCCCACAGCCCCACGTTGACGATGCGGAGGACGGACAGGCCGGTCAGCAGTTCGATGCCGTCGGCGAGGAGCAACACGAGGGTCGGCAGCGCGGCTACGTCCCGCGGGAGCCGGGTGACGTACACGTACGTCCCCGCCGCGAGCAGCACCGCCGCGAGGACGACCGCGACCCGCTCGGGGACGAACCGGGCGACGACCGTCGCCACGAGGAGCGTCCCCGCCGCGACGGTCAGGAACAGCGAGACGTCGCCGGCCACGTCGGAGACGCGGTAGAGGACGGACAGGAACGTCCCCAGCAGCGCGGCCACGCTCGCCAGCGCCAGCAACCGTACCGGGTCGAGGTCGATGAGGCCCGCCAGTCCCGGGCCCGTGTCGATCACCGTCCCGCCGTCGCCGCGACCGGTGCCGCCGGTCGAGGTGCTCACGAGACCACCCCCCTGATGCGGCCGGCGACCGACTCGTCCGGCTCCGTTGGCGCTTCCTCGGTCCGCTCGCCGGCGAGCTGCTCGAACGGCACCGGCCGGCCGTCGACGGTGACGGTCGTCCCGTCCGGGCCGGCCCGAACGAGCACCTCAGCCTCACCGTCGACGGCGCCGCCGCCCGTCCGGGCGAGCAGTTCGAGGATGCGGTTGCGAGCGGTCTCGCCGCGTTCCTCGTCGATCTCGCCGCCCGGGACCCGGACCCCGACGATGAGGTCCGCGTCGAGCAGGTGGGTGGCGACGCTCCCGACCGCCCGCGCCATCTCGTCGACGTGGTCGGGGCCGGCCTCGCCGGCGACGGTGATGCCGCCCTCCTCGTCGGCCGCCCACTCGGTGACGACGAGGTCGCCCTCGGTCTGCTTCGCGGAGACCTTCCAGTTCACGTCGCGCAGCGGGTCGCCGGGGACGTACTCGCGGACCTCGTCGAAGGCGGCGCGGTCGTCGGCGGTCGCCTTCTCGACGAGCCCGGTGAGGGGGCCGCTGTCGAGCAGGGCCATCACGTCCGGGTAGACGATGACGTCCTCGGTCCCGGTGAGTTCGGTCGTGGTCGCGAGCAGCCCCAGCGAGTCGCGCACCCGCACCGTCGCCGGACCGAGTTCGTGGACGCCGCGACCGACCAGTTCGCAGTCGAGCCGGACGGTCGCGGTGCCGGGGAGGGAGACGGCTGCCGTCCCGTCGTCGACCGTCGCCGCGTCGGGCTGCTCGCCCCCGGCCGGGCCGACGACCGTCGCACCGGCCACCCGCACGCGGTCGGGGACCCGCTCCCGGAGGTCGACCGGGAGCGTCGAGGTGATGCCGAGGGTGATGGTCCGGCGCTCCCCGGGGAACCCCGGGGGCGGCGTGGTCCGCTCGACGGTCGGCGTCGGCGCCCGGTACAGCCGGACCGCGCCGATGGCGTAGCCGACGACCACGGGCACGACGAACGCGTTGAGGCCGACGATGCCGAACCGGGCGCCGAACAGGAACCCGCCGACGCCGAGGACGAGCGCGGCGAGGCCGCGTCGTGTCGGTCGCATCGTGCTCACTCGACGGGCACCGCGTCGAGCGCCTCGGCGACCAGTTCGGTGCCGGTGCCCTCGCCGGCACTCCGCCGGATGCGGTGAGCCAGCACGACCTGTGCCTCGGCCTGCACGTCGTCCGGGACGACGTAGTCGCGGCCGTCGAGCACCGCCCGGGCCTGGGCCGCCCGGAGCAGGGAGATGGCGCCCCGCGGGCTCACACCCAGCTGGGCGTGCTCGCGGGTGTACCGCGCCAGCCGCGTGACGTACTCGCGGAGCGGCTTCTCGACGGTGACGGTGGCGGTCGTCCGCCGCGCCGCGAACAGGTCGTCGGTCGTCGCGACCGGCTCCAGCGCCTCGATGGGGTGGTCACCGACGACCTGGCCCAGCAGGTCCGCCTCCTCCGCCGCCCCAGGGTAGCCCAGCGAGAGCTGCACCATGAACCGGTCCAGCTCGGCGGCGGGGAGCTCGTAGGTCCGGTCGCGCTCGACGCTGTTCTGCGTCGCGACGACCGTGAACGGCGACGGGACCGGGTACGACTCCCCGTCGACGGTGACCTGCTCCTCCTCCATCGCCTCCAGCAGCGCCGACTGCGTCTTCGGCGGCGCGCGGTTGATCTCGTCCCCGAGGACGACGTTCGCGAAGATGGGTCCCGGGCGGAACTCGAACTCGCCGCTCTGCTGGTTGTAGATGTTGACGCCCGTGATGTCCGTCGGCAGCAGGTCGGGCGTGAACTGGACGCGCTTGAACTCGCACTCGAAGGAGCGGGCGACCGACCGGGCCAGCATCGTCTTCCCCACGCCGGGGACGTCCTCCAGCAGGACGTGCCCCCGGCCGAGGAAGGCACAGACCAGATGCTCGATGGCGTCGTGGTGGCCCACGATCACCTGCTCGACGTTGTCGATGACTGCGCGGGCTGTCTCGCCGGCCGTCTCGACGCTCGTCTCCTGAACCGGCGGGTCCGCGGTAGAGGGTGACTCGCTCATGGGGACCTCACGGAGCGGTGGTGGCGGTTACGGTAAGTGTCTTGTCCGTCTCCGTCCCCGGTCTCGTCCTCTCTCACCCCTGGCGGACTGCGCCGCTGCGAACCGCTGTGTCCATCCGCACGGGGCCTCCCTGGCGACGGCTCCCCGACTGTCATCGTGGCACACAGAGGGACGGCGCACTTGTAACTCTGCTGGATATGGGTGGTGGCTGCGGTATATAGGCCTGTAGAGACACCCGTGACGCCGGGTTCCGGTCGGCTGGGCGGCCCCCCGGAACTCAGTCGGCCGGGCAACTCAGTCGGGCGGGTGGCGCTCGGCTGGGGCCGTCGCCAGTTCGGGGGCGGCGTCCAGCGGCGCCACCGCCGTCGCCGGTTTCCCTGCCGGCGGGGCGTCCGCGTCGCGCATCAGTCGTCGGCCGACAGCGGCGTGTCGTCCGGCGCGGTCGGAGCGGGGCTGTCCCCGTCGTCGAACGGGTACCAGGACTGCTTGGCGTCGTGTAGCGCCGGGTCGACGTAGTCCGTCTCCTCGGGTTCGACCAGTTCGGTGATGGCCTCCGTGCCGGTGGCGTCGACCCACTCGCGGAACGACTGGCCGTCCTCGCGATGGGCGGCGAACGCGCCGAGCAGGTTCGCGAGCGCGCCGGGTACCTCGTCGGCGGGGACGCGCTGGCGGACCCAGTCGACGAACGCCGGGTCCTCGCCCATCCCGCCACCGACGCCGATGTCGAGCGCCTCGACCATCTCGCCGTCCTTGCGGCCGCGCATCCCGAGCAGGCCGATGTCTGCCGTGTTGGCGTGGCCGCAGTCGGCCGTACAGCCCGAGAAGTGCATCGTGATCGTGTCCACGTCGTCGGGTAGGTCGACGTTCGCGTCGAGCCAGCGGATCATCCGGGCCTGCCGGGCCTTCGTCTCGGCCAGCGCCAGCGAGCAGAACTCCGTCCCGGTGCAGGCCATCCCGCCGCGCTCGAAGACGGTCGGCTCCGGCGAGTACGCCTCCAGCAGCGGCTCCTGGAGGAACTCGGCGAGGTCGCCCTCCGGGATGTCCATGACGAGCGGGTTCTGCCGGCGGGTCAGGCGCACCTCGCCGGAGCCGTACGCCGCCGCGAGGTCCGCCAGCGTGCGGGCGTCGTCGGCGGGCAGCCGGCCGACGGGGACGTTCAGACCGACGAAGTAGCGCCCGTCGTGCTGCTCGTGGACGCCGACGTAGTCGACGGGGCCGTCCGGGGCGTCCTCGCCGTCGCCGTGGCCGGCGTTGTACGTGTAGGACTCGCGGCAGTCCTCGCCCGCCGTCTCCAACTCCCAGTCGACGTACTCGGCCTGGAGCTGCTCGCGGATGTCGGCGGGCCCGCGCTCGTCGACGAAGAAGCGGGCGCGGTTTTTGTTGCGGTTCGTCCGGTTCCCCTCGTCGTGGTAGAGTTCGACGAAGCCGCGCACGAGGTCGACCCCGCGCTCGGGCGGCACCCAGACGTCCAATGGGCGGGCGACGCGGGGCTCGTGGCCGCCGAGGCCGCCGCCGACGCGGACGTTGAAGCCGAGCTCGGCCTCCCCCGCGACGGCCTTCGTCGCGGGTTCGAGCCCGATGTCGTTGATGGCGTCCTGCGCGGAGCCGTCGGGGATGCCCGAGACGCTGATGTTGAACTTGCGCGGCATGTTCGCCAGCGCGTCGTCGTCGCGGACGGTCGCCTGGACCTCCTCCAGGATGGGCTTCGTGTCAATGACCTCGCGGGCGTCCTTGCCGGCGGTCGGGTTGCCGGTGATGTTGCGCATCGTGTCGCCGCCGGCCGAGCGCGTCGAGAGCCCCGCGCCCTCCAGTTTCTCCCAGATGTCGGGCACGTCCTCGAGCTTGATCCAGTGGAGCTGGACGGACTGGCGGGTGGTCAGGTCGAGCCACGCGTTCCCGAACTCCGGGTTCTCGACCGGCCCGTCGGCGTACTCGTCGGCGACCTCGGCGAGCGCGCGGAACTGCCCCGGCTCGAGGATGCCGTCCGTCCCGGTGAGCCGCAGCATGAAGTAGCTCTCCTGGCCGGTCCGCTGGTGGAAGACGCCCCAGAACTTGAACCGGGTGAACCACTCCTCGCGCTCGTCCTCGGGGATGGACTCCCAGCCCCGCTCGGCGAACTCCAGCAGCTTCTCGCGGACCTCGTCCCCGTAGCAGTCCGCCTTGATGCCCTCCTTCTCGTGGGGCATCAGGACCCACCTCCCGTCGGCCCGCCCCGCCGGCGCGGCGCCGCTCGCGCCGTTCGACCCCTCTCCGTCCGGGAGGGGGACCGCGCTGGTCGCTGGCCTGTCCGCCGTGTGCATCGCAGATTCGTCCGTTACGTTCATTCTATCTCCGTTATCTACATCGTTCTCTATCTGTATGGTCGATACGTCAGATAAATCGTTCCGTGTGTCGATATCGCGGACGGCGCCGCGGGCGACGGGGACCGTGACGGGGTCAACCCGCGCCAGCACGTCGCGGAGCGCCTGTGACCCGGCCGCGATCGTCCGGACCGCCGCCTCGCGGGCCCGGTCCTGGCGGTAGACCGCCCCGAGCGGCTGGGGCCGGTCGTCGACCAGCGGGGCAGCGCCGGCGGGAGACCATGCGTCGGCGTCGCGGTCGCCGACGCCCTCGGCGGTCGCGTGGGCGAACAGGTCCGCCACCGTCGCCGTCCGGAGGAACGGCTGGTCGCAGCCCGCGACCGCGACGTGCTGCCCCCTGGTCACGCGGAGCCCCGTCAGCAGCCCCGAGACGGGCCCCTCGTCGGGCACCGGGTCGACGGCGAACCGGACCGACAGCCGGTCGTCCAGTCCGTCGAGTGCCGCCGCGAACGCCTCGCGCTGGTCGGCCCGGCAGTTGACGACGAGTTCGTCGACGGTGGGGGCGAGCCCGGCCGCCGTGTGGCAGAGCAGCGGCGCGCCGGCCAGTTCCGCGAGCGCCTTGTCCGGCTCGCCGAACCGGGTCGACCGCCCGCCCGCGAGGAGCAGTCCCGACCGGTCGGGCCGGCCGCGCCCGTCGCGGCTCACTCCGCCACCTCCGTCCACGTCCCGCTCGCCGGCGGCTCCTCGTGGTCGGCGGGGCCGGTCCCGTCCCCGGCGCCGGTTCCGTCCTCCTGCCCGACGCCGGCGCCGTCCTCGTCGCGGGGCTCGATCCGGACGGCGCACTGCTTTAGGTTCGGCTCGGCCGAGCGGGGGTCGCGCTCGGGCGTCGTCAACCGGTTCGTGGCCGGGTGGTGGATGGATAGCCAGACCAGCCCCTCCGGGACCGCCTCGTCGGGGTGGAGCGTCACGTCGACGGCGCCACGGCGGGAGACCAGCCGGGCCTTCCGGTCGTCGTCCGCGACCGCGGTCATCGTGGCCGGCGCGACCCGTGCCACGGGTGCCGTCGGCTCGCCCGGTCCGGTCCCGTCCCGCGTCCGGACGCCGGTGTTGTAGCCGTCGGCCTCCCGCCCCGTGGTGAGGACGAGCGGGTACTCCCCGTCCGTGGGCTCGGCCTCGTGAGTCTCGACGGCCGTGGAGAACCGCGCCCGTCCGGATGGCGTCGGGAACGACCAGGCCGAGGCCGGCCCGTCGGTCGTGCCTCCGCCGGTCGTGGTCTCGTCCGCGGCCGGCTCGTCGCTCCCGGCGTGGGTCACATCGTCGGCTGCATCCCCGGCTCCCCCAGGCCCGGCGTCGGCTGCCTCCCCCGTCCTCCCGGAGCCATCGTCGGTCGCGGTCGGCTGGTGGTACCGGTAGCCCCCGCTGGCTCGCGGGCCGGGCGCCGGCCACCGCACCGCCGTCTCGGCCTCCAGGCGGGTGTACGAGAGCCCGGAGCAGTCCGCGTCCGTCCCCGCGGTGAGGTCACAGAACTCCCGGAACACGGCCGCGGGGTCGAGCGGCGGCTCGTCCAGCAGGCCCGGACAGAGCCGCGCGCCGAGTCCGGCGATGATGTCGATGTCCTGCCGGACCCCGGACGGGGTGTCCGTCGCGGCGCGGACCCGGGAGACGGTCCGTTCCATGTTCATCACGGTCCCCTCGGACTCGCCCCAGGTCGCCGCGGGCAGTACCACGTCGGCGTGCTCGACGGTCTCGGAGTGGAACGCGTCCTGCACGACGAGGAAGGCCTCGTCGAGCCGGCCCGCGACGGTCCCGGCGTCCGGAACGCCCGCGACCGGGTTCGTCGCGACCGTCCAGACTACGTCCACCTCGTTCTCGACGGCCGCGAGGGTGCCGACCGGGCCGGGGCCGGTGTCGTCGGGCAGCCGGCTCGCGGACACGTCCCAGCAGTCGGCGACGGCGGCCCGCTCGGTCGGGTCCCGGTAGTCGCGGTGGCCGGGCCAGGTCCCCTTCGAGGAGCAGACCCGCGTCCCCATCGAGTTCGCCTGCCCGGTCAGAGAGAACGGCCCCGTCCCGGGCCCGAGGTTGCCCGTCGCGAGACAGCAGTCGACGAGCGCGCCCGACGTGGCGGTCCCGTCGACGGACTGGTTGACGCCCATGCCCCAGTAGACGAGGGTGGGGGCGTCGAACGCGTCCGCCAGCGCGTCCACGTCGGCCATCCGGACGCCGGCCTCGGCCGCGGCCGTGGCCGCGTCGGGGAGCGCCGCCCGCAGCTCGTCGAAGCCCGTCGTCGCCGCCTCGACGAACGCCTCATCCACGTCGCCACGGTCGACGACACGGGCGAGGACGGCCCGCGCCAGCGCGAGGTCGCCGCCGGGCTCGGGCGCGACGTGGCGGTCGGCCAGGTCCGCCGTCTCGGTCGCGACCGGGTCGACGACGACGAGTTCCCCGTCCTCGGCCGACTCGCGGATCCAGCGGAACATGACGGGGTGGGCGACGGCGGGGTTGGCGCCCCAGACGACGTGGGACTCGGCGTCCGGGATGTCGTCGTAGGTGCACGGCGGCGCGTCACTGCCGAAGGCGTCGTAGTACGCCGTGACGGCGCTCGCCATGCAGAGCGTGGTGTTGGCGTCGTAGTACCGGGTCCCGATGCCGCCGCGGGCGAGTTTGCCGAGGGCGTAGGCGGCCTCGTTGGTCTGCTGACCGCTGCCCAGGATGGCGACTGCGTCCGGGTCGCGGGCCATCGCCCGGCGCATCGCGCCGGCGGCCTCGTCGAGCGCGTTCGCCCACGTCGTCGGGAGCAACTCGCCGTCGCGCCGGACCAGCGGTCGGGTGAGCCACGTCCCGTCGGGGTCGGCGGACTCGCGGGTCCCGCGCCGGCAGGCCAGCCCCTCGCTGACCGGGTGCATCGGGTCGCCGCCTACGGTGTCGATGCCGTAGCCATCGTCGACGGCGCGCTGTCGGTGGCCGCAGCCGACCGCACACCGCATGCAGGTGGTCGACACCCACTCGCTCATCCGGACACCTCCGGCGGCCCGCCGACGAGGATGCGATGCCCGTCGACTGATTCGCGGAATTCCCTTGCGAACATCACGTATTCACGCTTAGAGTAGAAATAGCGGACGTATTTACGCATTATCGTTTACACGTATCGAATAATTCGACGGAGAACGTGCGGACCGCGGAGTCTTGAGACGGATATAATGAATCGGGTATCCTCGCACGTCCAGAAGCGGCCCGGCTGCCGGGGTCGAACTGGATGGATGCCCAGGAAGGGCGAGGGTGGGGCAGGTATCGGTCGTCGAGCAGTCGGCGTAACGGTCGTTGCCGCGCGCGCCGGCGCAGCGGGGAGAGGGGTCGTTCTCGCCGGCGTCGGTACTGTGCTCAGTCCGCGTCGTCGTACGAGTGGGCCGCCAGCCGCGACAGCGACACCTCGTCGAGGACGGCCTCGTTCGTGGCCGCGAGGACGACCGGCGGAGCGTGGCCCGCGTCAGCGGCCTCCAGCCACCGCGGCAGGCAGACACACCAGCGGTCCCCCGGCGACAACCCGGGGAAGTCCATCGACGGCCGCGGCGTGACGAGGTCGTTCCCCCGGGCGCGGCTGAACTCGAGGAACCCCTCGGTCATCACCGCGCAGACCTCGTGCCGGCCGGGGTCACGCACCAGCGCGTGGCACTCCCCGTCGCGCAGGACGCCCGTCGGCGGGTCCGTGCCGCAGGGCTGGAGCGGGTCGCCGTGGACGTTGCGCTCGTCGGCGGGGGGCGTGGGCGCGTCGGACACGCCCCGTCCTGCGGACGGACGCATCATCAATTCCCGCCCCGGGGCGGACGAGAGTTCCCCCTCGACCTACGCCAGCAGGGCGCTCGATACCACGGACGGGCCCTTGCGCTACGGGCGAGGTTGTCTCCTCGGCACGCGTCCGGATGGCACACTGACGCCGACACCCCGACCCGTCGCGCCCTCCTCCGTGTCGGCGGGTTCGCCGGTACTTGTCTCCCGGTCGGCGAACACACGTTCGTCACCCGCTACCGGGTTGAGGGCACGGGCGACGCCGCCGAGGAGGGGACCACGGACGAGTGGGGATTCACGGTCCTGCTGGCGTGAGGAGGGCGCTGCTCGCGGGGGCGTTCCCCCGAGTCGTCCCGGCGAGCGATATAAGCGGGACCCGTACACACGGGGCAACCTCTTTGTCGGCGGCCCGCCCGGACGGGGCCATGACGGACGTATTTCTCACCGGGTTCCCCGGGTTCCTCGGTTCGGCGCTGGTCGAGCGGCTCCTCGAACGCAACGACGGCACGGTCACGTGCCTCGTCCAGCCGAAGTTCCGCACCGAGGCCGAGCGCCGTGTCTCGAAGGTCGACACCGAGGTCGACGCCGACGCCGAGGACCGGGTCGAACTCGTCGAGGGTGACATCACGGACCCCGAACTCGCGGTCGATGACTACGACGACCTGACCGACGGGACCGACGAGGTGTACCATCTCGCGGCCATCTACGACCTGACGATGGACCGGGCGCCCGGGAAGGCCGTCAACATCGACGGGAGCGAGCACATGGCGGCGTTCGCGGCGCGGGCCGACGCCGACCGCTTCCACTACGTCTCGTCGGTCGTCGTGGCGGGCGACTACGAGGGGCGCTTCACGGAGGAGATGCTCCAGGAGGGGCAGTCCTTCTTCAACTACTACGAGTCGACCAAGCACATGGCCGAGGTGAAGGTCCGCGAGCGAATGGACGAGGTCCCCACGACCATCTACCGCCCCGGCGTCGCCGTCGGCGACAGCGAGACCGGTGAGACCCAGAAGTACGACGGCATGTACGCCTTCGTCGAGGGGCTCGTCGACCAGGGCGACAACGCCGTCATCCCCGCGCCCCGGGGCGCCAGCGACGCCGAGTTCAACGTCGTCCCCCGCGACTACATCGTGGACGCCATCAGCTACCTCTCGGGCATCGACGAGTCCGAGGGGAAGACGTACCACCTCGCGGACCCGGACCCGCCAACGACGACTGAACTCGTCAAGACCCTCGGCGACGCGGCCGGCAAGGACCGCACGCTCGTCGTCCCGTACCCGAAGGGCATCGTGAAGGGGTTCCTGGAGACGCTGAAACCCGAGTCGGAGCTGCTGAAGAGCGGCGGGCTGGAGTACCAGACCTGGCCCGCCTCGTTCGACTGCTCGAACGCCGTCGCGGACCTGGAGGGCTCGGGCATCGAGTGCCCGTCGTTCGAGGACTACGCCGAGACCCTCGTCGAGTTCTACCGCGAGCACCCGGACATCGGGACGGAAGGGATGAACTGAGGCGTCGCCGGGCTGAACCCACAGGCCGCCATCGACGCACCGCGCTACCGCTACGTCGACGGTGGGATGCTGGCGCTGGAGACCGACCGGCTCCCGGACGCGACCGTCGACGCCCTCCGCGAGCGAGGGCACGACGTAGTCGGGAGCGACGGCTTCCCGCTCCACGACGCGGCCAGGTTCGGCGGCGCACAGGTGATCTGGTACGAGGACGACGGCGAGGCGGGTCGACTCGTCGGCGGCTCGGAACCGCGGAAGGACGGCCACGCGGTCGGCTACTGAGCGCCCCACCCTGTCCGTCGGCGGTCGTCCCGTAGCGGCCGTCGTGGGCGGGGCCACCAGCGCGTCTCCACACGCCCTAAGTACCGCGACGTCGACTCCGGACGTATGCAGGTCGGGTCGCGAACGCTCATCATGAACCCCGCGAGCGGCAGCGGCGACCACGCGGAGTTCGCCCGGCAGAAGGCCCGTGGAAAGGGGTTCGCGGTCTGGGAGACGGAGGGGGAGGGCGACGGGTACCGACTCGGGCAGCGGGCGGCCGAGGAGGACGTCAGCGAGGTCGCGGTGTGTGGCGGCGACGGGACCATCAACGAGGTGCTCCGGGGGCTCGCGGCGGCCGACCACCTGGACGACGTGACGCTGGACGTCATCCCGGCGGGGACGGCGAACCTGCTGGCGGGGACACTCGGCATCCGCGACGTGCGGCACGGGTTCGAGCTGACCGACAAGGGGGAGATCCGGTCGGTCGACGTGGGGACGGCCGACGGGGAGCCGTTCGTGGTCTCCTGTATCGCGGGGTTCCCGGCCGACGCCAGCACGTCGGCGTCGACGGACCTGAAGCGGCGGCTCGGCACGCTCGCGTTCGTCGTCAGCGGCATCCAGCAGGCCGTCGAGTTCGACGGGCTGGACCTCCGGGTCGACCTCCACGGCGCCGGCCGGAGCGACACCTGGGAGGGGTCGGCGGTCACCATCCTCGTCGGGAACGCCCGCCGGTTCATCGAGGAGGGCGGCCAGGCCGACATGGAGAACGGGCTGTTCGACGTGGCGGTCGTCGAGGACGTTCCGGCGGGCAATCTCGCCATGGAGGCGGCCACCCACCGGCTACTGGGCGAGGGGACCGACTCCGTCCATCACTTCCAGGCGGCGCAGGTGACGGTGTCCAGCGACGAGCCGATCACCTTCTCCCGGGACGGTGAGATCGCCGAGCACGACCGCGTCACGATGTTCGCGCGGCCGCAGGCGCTGGACCTCCGGGTCGGCCCGGACTACGAGCCCGACCCGTGAGGTCGAGCGGGGCGTACGGACGGGCCGTCGTCGGAGACGTGGGGCGTCAGTCGGCGGTTCCCTGCCCGGCGGCGGGGCCGGGGTCGCTGGCGCGAGGACGCCGTCGCGTCTGGACGGGCAGCGTCACCGTCAGCATCCCCAGCTCCGAGTCGTAGGTCGCGTCGATCGCGTCCGGGCGGACGACGGAGGGGAAGTGGAACGACTCGTCGTACGAGCGCTCCGCCGTGCTCGCGGTCACGCGGAGGTAGCCGTCGTCCCACGTCACCTCGAGGGCGTCCGTCTCGAACCCCGGCAGGTCCAAGTCGAGCACGTAGGCGTCCTCGTCGACCCGGACGCGGGCGTTCCCGTTGCCCGCGAGGCCACTGCCCAGCAGCCGCGCGGGCAGCGTGAGCACGTCGAAGAACGTCCGCGTCCGGGAACTGTCGGTCATTGCCAGTGACTGCGACGGTCGTCCACGTAAGCGTTCCGCAAGAAGTGGAATCCATACCTATATTGGCGCTGTTAGGGGAATAAAAGGCGTATATTTCCGTAATTAGGGACGCGTAGTGGATATTATAACGATATAAACTGAAATTTCGTCCACTAGTTGGCCGGGGGCTGGGCAACCAAGCGGGAACTGCCGCGGTACTGCCACGGGTCGCCATCGCTGGCCCGACGAAGCGGACGGTCGGCCCGTTCCGGAGAGCTACGGGAGGGGCGGGCCTGGGCCGTGTCATGTGCCGGTCACAGCCGACGTGGAGGGGGCTACTGTGATCCAGCACGGACCGTACGTTCCCCCGGACTACGCCGGGCCGCGGCCGGAGGCGTACGCCTTCGACGCCGCGTGCGAGGGCGTCCCGAACTAGGATATCGGGCGTTCCCAACGGCCGTTCGTCCGGCTGGCCGAGGCGGGGCTGGTCCGAGGGCCGGTGCTGGACGTGGGCTGTGGGACCGGGAGCTATCGCTGTTCCTGGCGCAGCAGGGCCACGAGGTACTGGGGATGGATATCTCACCGCGAGCGGTGGCGACGGCACGCGAGAAGGCTCGCTGGCGGCGCATCCCCGCAGAGTTCGCCGTCCGGGACGCGCTGGCGCTCGATGGACTCGCGCGTGCCGGTCTCTCCTTCCGGACCGCGAGTACGGCATCTCGCCGTCGGAGCGCCGGGCACGGTTCCGGGCCACCGACGGCTGGGACCTGCTCGGGACCCGGGAGACGGCGTTCGGGCGTCGCTACAGCTGGAACCGGTCGTACCTGGGGCCGGTACGCCGTATGGCCCGACCCGGCCGACGGGGAGCAGGCTCGGCGCCCGGACGGCCGCCGGGACGTCGGCCGGGATCAGGCAGCGTTCGAGAACGGCTCGCCGCCGCCACGGGGGGCCCCGCCGGAGAGGTCGGCGACGCAGGCCCGGCAGAACCGGTAGTCGGCCGCGTTCCGGGTCCTGCACGCCGGACAGACCACCGTCCCCTCGGGCGCGTCGGCCGAGCGGTCGACGTCCCGGTGGACAGCGTCGGTTCGCTGCCCGTCGCCGGCCACGTCCGGCTCCGCGGTCGCGGAGCCGCCGGACCGCTGGCGCCGCAGGTAGACGTAGACGAGTGTCCCGAGGTGCACCAGCAGGACCGCCCCGAGCAGGCCGTAGACCTGCGGGTCGTACATCGCGGCGGACATTACGTACCGCATAGAAATAAACCGTGGGACCGTCCGGCACACCAGCGTGATACCGACGCCGATGTGTCGCCGCCCGGCACGCGAGGACGTGCCCGAGGCGCCCGTCGCCCAGCGCCCGCTCATCGCCCATCATAAGAGCCGAACTGTTCGGGGGCAACGCTGAGAGATGAGCACGACCACCCTTCAGGTACGAGCGCCCCGACCGACGAGGGGACACCAGCGCATCGTCGCGCGATCATTACGATAGACCATTCATGTCCGAGACCCGCATCACCCAGCGACCCGAGCGGTCCACGGAGGAGACCCGAGCGGAGACCGACACGGAGACGACCAGCGAGGAGCTCGCCTGTCCGGAGTGCAGCGGCGACCTGGCCACGGACACCGAGCACGGAGAGGTCGTCTGCCAGGACTGCGGGCTGGTGGTCGACGAG
>PXRM01000039.1 GCA_003020985.1 Halobacteriales archaeon QS_4_70_19
GGGTCGTGTTTAGTTAAAACCAGAAGTAATACGAGCGATAGCCGGCCACGAAACCGCATTCCTGGCGGATTGAAAGGGCGAGGGCGCTGGCCGAACCCCGGCGACGCAAGCACTGCAGGCCGCGGAGCGGCCAAAGCGCGCAGCGAGTCGCGGGAGGCCAGCGCCCGAGGGCTTTCGACCACGCTTTTCCCCAGGTGCCTCCCAGTTTGAACACTAACTAAACACTACCACATGATGGGAGGCAACCGTTATGTTGCGCTCGCCCGTACTGCCAGATAGTGCTGTGCGGCTACAAGCGTCGCGCAGTACGGGCCGCAGTAGCCCGGCCCCGGATGGTGGGTTTGTTGACTCCGAAGGGCGTCCGGTAGGCGGGGCGCACAAGACGCCCCGTCGCGCCAACTGAGGACGAAAACCACATCAAAGCCACCGAAAGACGAAATCTTTCGAGGCCTCGATAGAGCTCCGCTCTATCGGTGGCCCCACCCTCCACGAGCGAGGTCGTCAGACCGAGCGAAGTAGGGTGGGGTCGGTTACATACGCGCTCCGTTTCGTGGTTCGTATCAGCAGTACGTATGTACTGTCTCCACGGCTCAGCCATCTCACCCCGGGTGGATCGACCCGTGGCTTTTCCTCCGCTCCCGACTGACGAGTGATGGATGCTCTCGACCCGTCGCGCCGCACTCGCCGCGGCCGCGTCGCTCGTCCCGGTGGCCGGCTGTGCCGGCACGACCCGGCGGGAGCGGGGCAGCGACACCACGAGCGGCGGTGACAGCCGGATCGGGCTGGCCGGCGACGTGATGCTCGGCCGGAGCGTCGACGACCGCCACGCGGGCCGCCCACCGACATCAGTCTGGGGCTCGCTGCTCCCGACGCTGCGGGATGTCGACGGAACCATCGCCAACCTGGAGTGCTGTGTCTCGACCCGGGGCGAGCGGTGGCCGGACAAGGGCTACTACTTCCGCGCGGGCGAGTGGGCGCTGGCGGCACTCGATGCGGCCGGCGTCACGGCAGTGAGCCTCGCGAACAACCACACGCTCGACTTCGGGCCGGTGGCACTCCGGGACACCGTCGCGGGACTCGGTCGGACGGGCATCGCGTCGGCGGGCGCCGGCCGGGACCGCGCGGCGGCGGTCGCCCCGGCCGTCGTGGAGGTGGGCGGCGTCTCGGTGGCCGTCATCGCGCTGACCGACCGGATGCCCGCCTTCGGGGCCACGTCGGACCGGCCGGGGACCGCGACCGCGGTGCTGGGGGCGGTCAACCGCCGGACGCGCCGCCTCGTCCGGGACCTGCTCAGCCGCCCGGCCGTGACGGAGGCGGACCTCGTGGTCGCCTCGCTCCACTGGGGACCGAACTGGGAACTGGTCAAGCACCCCGCACGCAGGCGGTTCGCCCGGTGGCTCGTCGACGAGGGCGTCGACGTGGTGCACGGCCACAGCGCCCACGTCCCGCAGGGCATCGAGGTGTACGAGGGCCGGCCCGTCCTGTACGACTGTGGCGACCTCGTCGACGACTACGTGGTGAAGCCCGACCTGCACAACGACCGGAGCTTCCTGTACGAACTGGTGGTTCAGGACGGGGCGGTGACGGCGGTCCGGCTGCACCCGGTCGAGATCCGTCGGAGCACCGCCCACCGCGCCGAGGGAGCGGTGGCCCGCTGGCTGGGCGAGCGCGTCCGGGAGCTGTCGGCCCGCTTCGACACGCCGGTCGGGAGCGAGTCCGAGACGGGGCCGTTCCGGGTGCCCGTCGACTGACCGGGCTCGCCCGGACGGCGGCTACTCGTCGAGGACGACCTCGACGAGCGAGAGCGCGTCGTCGTCGACGACCGTGAGGGCGTCCTCGAACTCGTCGAGCGACGCCGCGCGGGTCGCCGCCAGCCCGAAGCTCTCGGCGAACGGCACGAGGTCGGGATTGCCCAGTCCCGTCCCGTAGTGGTCGCCGGTGTGGTCGACCTGCTTCTCGGAGATGAGGCCGTAGTCGTTGTCGCGCCAGACGACGACCGTGAACGAGCAGTCCAGCCGCTTCGCCGTCTCCAGCTCCGCGGCGTTCATCAGGAAGCCACCGTCCCCGGTCCCGACGACCACGTCCGCGTCCACCGCGAGGTCCGCCGCGATGCCGCCGGGAACGCCGATCCCCATGCTCGCGAGCCCGTTCGAGATGACACAGCGCCCGGGTTCGTGGACGGGGAACCGCCGCGCGATGGCCATCTTGTGGCTCCCCACGTCGGAGACGAGCACGTCCTCGTCGGCCATCGCCTCGCGCAGCAGCGGGAGCGTGTTCGCCACGGTGACCGCGTCGTCGGCGTCCGGGCGCGTCATCGCGTGGTCGTAGATGCGTTCGTGCGCATCCACACACCACGGCTCCCACGACCGCTCGACCGACTCGGCGAGCCGTCCGAGCCCCGTCGCGGCGTCACAGACCAGCTCCGCGTCCGGCGTGTAGTGGCTGTAGACCTCCGCCGGCTCGCTGTCGAGATGGACGATGCGCTTCTCCCCGTCCGGGTTCCACCCCTCGGGGTCGTGCTCGGCGATGTCGTAGCCGACCGCGAGGACCGTGTCGGCCGCGTCGACCGCCCCGCCCGCGTTCCGTTCGGGCCCCGAGTCGAGCGTCATCAGCGAGCGCTCGTTGCGGTCCGGCAGCGCCCCCTTCGCCATGTACGTCGACACCACCGCGACGCCGGTCGCGTCGACGAACTCGGCGAGCGCGCTGGCGGCGTCGGCCCGGACCGCGCCGTTGCCGGCGAGGACGAGCGGCCGGTCGGCGTCGGCCAGCAACGAGGCCGCCGTCGCCAGCGCGTCGTCGTCCGGTGCCGGCCCGGGGACGGGGTCGCGGGCGGGGAGCGGCCCGGCGTCGGTCGGCTCCCCCGCCACGTCCTCCGGGAGTTCGAGGTGGGTCGCGCCGGGTTTCTCGTACTCGGCGGTCTTGAACGCCTTCCGGACGGACTCGGCGACCGCGGACGGGTCCGAGATCTGCGCGTTCCACTTCACCAGCGGCTCGAACGTCCCGACGACGTCGAGCTTCTGGTGGCTCTCCTTGTGGAGGCGCTCGCGCCCGCCCTGCCCGGTGATGGCGACGAGGGGCGACTTATCGAGCTGGGCGTCCGCGACGCCGGTGAGGAGGTTCGTCGCGCCCGGCCCCAGCGTCGCGAGACAGACGCCGGCCTCTCCCGTCAGCCGCCCGTGCACGTCCGCGACGAACGCGGCGCCCTGCTCGTGGCGGACCGGGACGAACGTCACCGGGGAATCGCGGATAGCGAAGAGGAGGTCCTCGAGTTCCTCGCCCGGGACGCCGAACACCTGCTCGACGCCCTCCGTCTCCAGGCACTCGACGAGCCGCTCGGCGACCGTGGTCACTCGCCGTCCCCCGCACCCGGGGTGTCGGCGTCACCGAGCCCGTGGTTCACCCAGACGGTCTTCCGGTTGACGAACTCGTGGATGCCGTGGTGGGAGAGTTCGCGGCCGTAACCCGAGTCCTTGATACCCCCGAACGGCATGCGAGGGTCGGATTTGACGTACTCGTTGACGAAACAGCAGCCCGCCTCGAACTCCCGGGCGAACCGCTCGCCGCGGTCGAGGTCCCCGGTCCAGACGCTCGCGCCGAGTCCCAGCGTCGAGTCGTTGGCGACCTCGATCGCCTCCCGCTCGTCGGCGACCTCGATGACGGCTGCCACCGGGCCGAACGTCTCCTCGCACGCGGCGGCCGCGTCGCGAGGGACGTCCGTGAGGACGGTCGGCGGGTAGAACGCGCCCTCGCCGTCCGGCGGCTCGCCGCCGATGGCGACCGTAGCCCCGGCGTCGATCGACCGCTCGACCTGATCGTGGAGGTCCTCGGCGAGGTCCGGCCGGGCCAGCGGGCCGATGTCGACGCCCTCGTCGGACGGGTCGCCGACGGTGAGGTCGTCGAACCGCTCGACGAAGCCCTCGACGAACGCGTCGTGGGCGTCCGTGTGGACGACGAAGCGCTTCGCCGCGATGCAGGACTCCCCGTTGTTCTGGAGGCGGGCGTGGACCGCCTCATCCAGGGTCTCCTCCAGCGGCGCGTCCTCGAGGACGACGAACGGGTCCGACCCGCCGAGTTCGAGGACCGTCTTCTTCAGTTCGGCCCCGGCCTGCTCGGCGACGGCCCGGCCCGCCGGTTCGCTCCCGGTCAGGGTGACCGCGCGGACGCGGTCGTCCGCGATGACGTCCTCGACGGTGTCGGAGCCGACGAGCAGTGACTGGAAAGCACCCTCCGGCACGCCCGCGTCGCGGAAGACCTCCTCGATGGCGAGCGCACAGCCCGGCACGTTCGAGGCGTGCTTCAGGAGGCCGACGTTGCCGGCCGACAGGTTGGGCGCCGCGAAGCGGAACACCTGCCAGAACGGGAAGTTCCACGGCATCACCGCCAGCACCGGTCCCAGCGGCTCGTAGCTCACCAGCGTCCGCGCGTCCGCCTCCGTCCCGATGACCTCGTCGGCGAGTTGTTCGGGTGCGCGCTCCGCGTAGTAGTCACAGACCCACGCGCACTTCTCGACCTCGGCCCGGGCCTGCTCGATGGGCTTGCCCATCTCGCGTGTCATCAGGGCGGCGTACTCGTCGGTCCGCTCCCGCAGGAGGTCGGCCGCCCGTTCGAGGTGCCCGCAGCGGTGCTGGACACTGCGTCCCCGCCACTCCTCGAACGCCTCGGCCGCCAGCCCGAGCGCCGCGTCCACCTCGCCCTCGGCGGGCTCCTCGTAGGTCTCCAGCCGCTCCCCTGTCGCCGGGTTGCGTGACTCCATGGGGCCCCATCGCACGGTGATGCCTAACAGATTGGGGCTGCCGGAGCAAGCCGGCAGGTGCAAGGCGAAAGCAGTGTGCGGCTGCGAGCGAACGGCCAGCCAATGGCGGTGACCACCGACGGCGGGTTCGTGGCCTTCTACCGGCGGTACGCCCGGACGGGCGTCCACGCCGTCGCCACGGCCGCGCTCACCGCGTTCGGGACCCTGACCGTCGTCCACCCCGTGTTCGCGCTGGTCGCGCTCGGTGCCTACTCCATCCCGCCGGTGGCGCTGTACACCCACGGCTCGCGGGCCGACAGCGGCGTCCTGGTGACGCCGGACGACGGCCAGCAGCGACGCGGGTCGACGACTCCGGGGGGCGGCCAGCGCCAGCGCGGGTCGGCGACGCTGGCCGAGGAGCGACCGCAGGGGGGCTCAACTACAACGGCCGGCGCGACCGTGGCCCACGGCTCCCAGGACGACGAGGCGGCCCCACGTAGCCCGGCGTCGCCAGCGGACGGGCCCCCCACCGACCAGTCGTCGGAGGACGACCAGTCCGGGGAGGAGACCGGACGCGACGAACCGGTCATCGCCTGGTCGGCGGCGCGAGCCCCGACCGACGGCGCGCTCGAGGACGTGGTCGTGACCCGGGAGACGGCCATCGCTGTCGGGGAGGGCGGGACGGTCCTCGAACGCGACGAGGGGCGCGAACCCTGGACGGTCGTGCTCCCCGGCGGACCCGCTGGGGACGGAGCGACGCTCCAGGGCGTCGACGCCACGGCCGACGGGGACGCCGTCTGGACCGTGGGAGACGGCGGCGCGGTCGGCCGCCGGGACGCGGCCGGCCGCTGGGTCGACCACTCCGCACCCGCTGGCGACACGAACTCCCTCGTCGACGTGGCCGTGACGACGGCGACCGGGACGGAGACGGTGCTGGTCACCGACGGGAGCGGGAGCATCCGCCGCGGTCGCCACGGGGACGGCGCAGTCGCGTGGGAGGAGCCGACGACACCCGGAAGCGGCTCCAGTATCGTCGGCATCGTCCTCGCCGGCGAGACCGGCTACGTCGTCGACACCGCGGGCGACGCCTTCCGCACGACGGACGCCGGGGCGTCGTACACCCGCCTCGACCTCGATTCACGCGGGACGCCGGCGGCCCTCGCCGTGGTCGAGGACGGAGTGGCCGTCGCCACCACGGCCGGCGTGGTCCACCTGCACGACGGGACCCGGTGGACGGTGGAGCGGGTCGCGGACGACCTGTCCGGCCTGACGTCCGGCAGCCAGAACCGGACGGTGGCCGTCGGGGGGACGTCGCTCCACAGCCGCCTCGGGCCGAACGACTGGGACAGCGTCGTCGTCCCCGCAGCGGCACCGCTACGGAGTGTGGTGGTCGGGGACGCGGGCGGCGTCGCCGTCGGGGCGGCGGGCGCCATCGTCGAACGCTGGCGCGCGTGAACGTCGCGTGAGTCGCCGCGGCGATGCCGGAATAGCCGGACAACCGAGATATCTCCGCTCTATCTCCCGAATTCGGGCCGTATATCCAGAATGGATTTCGCTCGGACGTTATCGACCCGCCACAGGGACTGTCCTGCAGGTCGCGAGCGGCCGGTTACTCGATGTGGCCTTCGCGGCGGAGCTGCTCGGCGTCCTGCTCGTCGTAGCGCCACTCCACGTTGGCCTTCTCGTCCTGCCAGTCCCACGGCTCGACGAGGACGACGTCGCCCTCGTTGATCCAGACGCGGTACTTCATGCGACCGGGGATGCGGCCCATCCGGTTCTTGCCGTCCTGGCACTGCACCCGGACGTGGTTGCCACCGTTGTGTTCGGTGACGACCGCGAACATCTCGTCGTCGTTCGGCATCCGGAGGTTCCGGCGCCCTGACTCCTCGCTCATACAGTCGCTAGGCTGCCTGCCCGTATAAGCGTCCTGATGCGCACGCTACCACGGGGCATGGATCAACCGGGGTGGGCGGGGACGGAACTACGGCGAGGAGGCGGTCGACCGCTCGTCGGGCTTGTCGCTCTCGTAGGCGTGCCGCAGCTCCTCCTCGAAGACCAGCCGGGTCATGTGCCCGCAGTAGGGACACCGGAGCTCCGTCACCGCCTCGACGGTCCAGCCGTTGAGAACGCCGATCTCGCCACCGCGCACCCGCTCCTCGAAGGGGCGGCCGCACTCGTCGCACTCGATGCCCGTCAGCTGGACGTAGGCGACGTTCTCGAGATCGAGCTGCTGTACCACGGATGCGCCCGTACCCCCTCTACCGGCTTAAACCTCCGTCAGACGCCCGACGCACGGACGGCGGGTCCCCCGTGGCTGTCCCGGCTCGGAGCCATCACGTCGCCCGGGGTCGCGAGCGCACGCGTCGGGGTCCCGGTGCCGTTCGTCGGTGCGCGCTGGACGACGTACCGCTGCCCCACCATCGGGTCGAGCAGGCTGTCGACCGGGGCGCGGCCGTCGCGGAGCACGGGCACGTCGTCCGTCCCGGGCGGCGACTCGCGGAGCCGCCCGACCTCCCGCGAGAGGTTAATGCCGATGTCGCGGCGCCGGTTGCGCGCCCGGAGGGTCGCCCGGCTCGTCCGGGTCGCGTTCCTCGAGGCGACGACCTGGATGTTCTGGACGGTCGCCCCGCCGACGGTCGGGAACGTGTAGACCTGCGGGAACACCTCGGAGAGCGTGCGGTACTCGGCGCGGTAGAACTTCGAGGCCGGGCCGTTCTCGGCGGAGATGACGTTGGCGTGCAGGGTCCCGTCGGCCGAGAGCCGGTCACGCGCCAGTTCGAAGAACTCCACCGTCGTCAGCTGGAACGGCACCTTGTCCTTCTCGTACGCGTCCAGCACGATGAGGTCGTAGGTGTGGTTCGTCTCGCGGAGGAAGCGCCGGCCGTCCCCCTGGTGGACGTTCAGGCGCTCGTGCGAGCGGTCGACCGCGAAGTAGCGCTCGGCCACCTCGATGACCTCCGGATCGATCTCCACCACGTCGACGGTGGCGTCGTACTCTTCGACGAACCGCTTCGGCCCCGAGAAACCGCCCCCGCCGACGAACAGCACCCGGTCGATGTCGTCCGGGTCGTCGGCCAGCAGGAAGGGAAGGTGGAAGTAGCGCGTGTAGTCGTAGACGTGTCTGGTGGGGTCGTCGACGTCCATGGCGCTGTGGCGCTGGTCGTCCAGGTAGAGCGTCCGGGTGCCGTTGAGTTCGGTGACCTCCAGCTCCTGGTAGGGGGTCTGGGTCTCGTACAGGACCCGCCCCTCCGCGGTGAAGCCGAACGAGCCGCTGACGGTGGCCAGCACGAGCAGGAGGCCGACGCCGAGCGAGCGCGCCGTGAGCCCGGAGAGCGGCGGGTACGTGAGGTAGAGGGCGGTCCCGACCAGCAGCGCCCCGAAGACGAAGCCGATCCACTCCACCGACAGCGCCGGGATGAGGAGGAAGGTCGTGCCGAAGGCACCGAGGATGCTCCCGACGGTGCCGACGGCGTAGACGTGGCCGGAGGCGCGACCCACGCCGTCGGTCTCGGCCAACTCCGCGGCGTAGGGGCTGACGTAGCCCAACAGGTAGGTCGGCGGGCCGAACATGAGCGTGACGGCCGGGAGCGAGGCGAAGCGGGCGGGCAGCGGGAGCCCCGATACCGCCGCCAGCATGAGGTCGCCCGCGAAGACGATGGCCGCGACGTAGGCCGCCGTCGCCAGCAGCGCCCACGCCATCCGGTCGGTCGAGGCGTGCTCGGCGGCGCGCTGGCCGCCCCGGTGGTAGCCCAGCGAGAGCGCCGCGAGGAAGACGCCGATGATGGTGCCCCAGGTGTAGATGCTGCTCCCGTACTGCGGGGCGATGATCCGGCCCGAGAGGATCTCCAGACCCATGCTGGCGACGCCGGAGACGAACACCGCCAGCCCCGGGTCGGTCACGGCCGGCAGGCGCCCGCGGAGCGTGCTCATTCGGTCTCCCGTTCGGCAGGTGGGCATTAAACGTTCCTCGCTCGCGGGGCCGGACACCCAGCCGACCGCGGCAGGAGGGGACGGACGACCCAACCCATCCGCGACGGCGACGAAAGGGGGGACCGGAGGGTCACCGGTAATCCGACCGCCGTCCGGCGAAACCCACTAACCGTCTGCGCCCATCGTACACGTATGGCACGCGAACTTCCGGAGCCGCCGGACGCCGGTATCGTCAACGCCGTGCGGTTCGGGACGGGGACGTTCCGCTTCCTCGAGGGAGTCCAGTCACGGTTCGAGGATGTCGTCGCGATTCCGGTCCCCGGTCGGGGACCGCTGGTCATCGTCACGAACCCGTCGCTGGTCCACGAGGCGCTCTCCCGGCCGGAGGACTTCCCCCGCGTCCCGGCGCAGGGCCCGTCCGCGAAGATCGCCGAGCGGGGCCTCGTCCAGAGCGAGGGGGACCTCTGGCGCCAGCAGCGCGACATCATGGGCGACGCCTTCGCCGGGCCGCAGGTCCGCGCGTACGCCAACACCGTCGGCGAGCGGGTCGAGGGGCTCGCCGGGGAGTGGCGCGAGGCGCTGGAGTCGACCACCACCGCCGCGGACGGCGGGACCACGACGCGCGGCGGACACGGCTCTGATGCGGGCCGGGCGGCGGGGGAACAGGTCCTGGAGCGCAACCTGCACCGCGAGATGACGACGCTCACGGTCCGCGTCGCCAGCGAGATCCTGCTGGGCGAGGACATCGGCCGGCGGATGGCCGACCGGTTCCACTCCTGGATGAGCGTCGCGGGCGACGAGTTCGAGTTCGACGCCAGCGCCGCGGCCCCCGCCTGGCTGCCGACGCCGGTGTCCGCGGAGTTCGAGGGCGCCGCCGAGGGCGTGCTGTGGCTGGCCGAGGAGCTCATCGAGCGTCGGCGCGCCGAGATGGAGCGCGGCGAGAACGGGTCGATGGACATGCTGACGCTGCTGCTGGCGCGCGAGGACGACCCCGACGTGGACTACCCGCCGAACCAGATCCGCGACGAGGTGGCGACCTTCCTCATCGCCGGCCACGAGACGACGGCGCTCTCGCTGACCTACACGGCGACGCTGCTCTCCTGGCACCCGGAGGCCCGCGAGCGCGTCCGCGAGGAGGCCCGCGAGGTCCTCGGCGACGAGACGCCGCAGTACGACCACGTCGCCGACCTCGGGTACACGGGGCGGGTGTTCCAGGAGGCGCTCCGGATGTACCCGGCGGCCTGGGCCGTCTTCCGCCGCACGACCGAGGAGCAGCATCTCGGGGAGTACCGGGTGCCCGGGAACGCCGGGGTCATCATGCCGCAGTGGTCCATCCACCGCGACGGGCGCTACTTCGACCGGCCGCTGGAGTTCGACCCGTCGCGCTGGGAGGACCGCAACCCCCAGTCCGTCGAGGCGTACTTCCCGTTCTCCTCGGGGCCCCACGCCTGCATCGGCCGGCAGTTCTCGCTGACCGGCGCCCGACTGGCGCTGGCGGGCCTCGCGCGCGAGTTCGACGTTGACGTCCCCGAGGGGTCGCTGGACGACCTCCGCGCGACGCCGACGCTCCGTCCGCCCGAGGGCGTCCCCGCCACGGTCCGCTTCGCGGAGTGACTGATACGGCGAAACCGCCCAGATATTCTGCGAACTCCTTCGCTACCGGCACTAGTTCGTGAATTAACGTACAATACCACGTATTTCGGACCAGTCGCCCACACAGTCGCCCGGGGCGTTTCCACGTCGGCACCCTACGTCGGATCGGTGTGACTTCCACACTGGCCGTCGTCACCGGGCACGGCTACTGGGGAGAGGAATGCGTGACGCCGCTGCGGCGGCTCGACGACGCGGGCGTCGACGTGACCGTCGCGATGCCGTCGGGCGGCCCGGCGCGGTGGCACCGGACGTATCGCTCCCTGGACTGGTCAGAAGACATATATACTGAACGGATGATGGAACCGATACACCGACCGGACCGCTTCCATGTCCAGCGAATCCAGCCCAGTCGACCACTCCCTCCACCCGAGTCCGGACCACGGCCTCCTCGAGTGTCCGGACTGCGACACGAGCATCGTCGGCAACTACCGGGACCTCATCCTCCACTACCTCGACGCGCACGCGACGGGCGGGGGACCCGACGGGGGCGGCGAGGCGTCGGAGACGCTCACCCGGATCAAGCGCGCACAGCAGCAGGTCAGGCTCGACGGCTGAGTCGCCCGGCTCCACGGGTCCCGGAACAGCGCCTCCGACACCTCTAAGCCCGCGACGCCCCTGCGTTCGACCATGAGCCAGACGCTGGTCATCGTCGCCCACGGGTCGCATCTCAACCCCGAATCCAGCACGCCCACCTACGACCACGCCGACACCATCCGGGCGGTCGGCGCGTTCGACGAGGTCCGGGCGGGCTTCTGGAAGGAGGAGCCCCACGTCCGGGAGGTCCTCCGGACGGTCACCGCGGACGAGGTGTTCGTCGTCCCGCTGTTCATCAGCGAGGGCTACTTCACGGAGGAGGTCATCCCCCGCGAACTCCGCCTGGAGGGCTGGGCGGAGGACGCCTGGGAGTCCGACGGCACCAGTGCGACCTCCGTGACGCTCACGGCCGCCGACACGGGCCAGCGGGTCCACTACTGCGGCCCCGCGGGGACCCACGAGGCGATGACCGACGTCATCGTCCGGCGCGCGGAGTCGGTGACCGGCGACCCGGACGTCGGCGAGGGGTTCGGCCTCGCCGTCGTCGGGCACGGGACGAAGCGTAACGAGAACTCCGCGAAGGCCATCCAGTACCACGCCGACCGCATCCGCGAGCAGGGCCGCTTCGACGAGGTACGCGACCTCTACATGGACGAGGACCCGGAGGTCGACGACGTGACCGACTTCTTCGAGAGCGACGACGTGGTCGTCGTCCCGCTGTTCGTGGCCGACGGCTATCACACCCAGGAGGACATCCCGGAGGACATGGACCTCACGGACGACTACCGGACGGGGTGGGACACCCCCGCCGAGGTGGACGGCAAGCACATCTGGTACGCGGGTGCCGTCGGGACGGAGGCGCTGATGGCGGACGTCATCGTCGAGCGCGCACGCGACGCCGGCGCCGACGTGGGTGACGCGGTCGAGCGAGTGCGCGAACGCACCCGCGTCGCGGGCGACGACTCCGGGGTCGACTCGGAGGTCCAGACCGCCGACGACTGATCGACCGCCAGGTCCGGCACCTGTTGCCGGTGCCCGACGCGCCGGCACCTACCGGCCACAGCCGCCTGCCCGATTCGACAGGGTTCATGCCCGGTGGGGCCGTACGTCGATGCATGACCGAGGACCGACACCGCGCGGCAGCGCGGGTGGTGGCTTCGTGAGTTCGTCCGGGACCGGGACCGACGAGCAGGTGACAGTGAGCGACGAGGCCGTGGCGGCGCTCGTCGCGGCGGCCGAGGAGGGCGTCGACTTCGAGCGCCTCCAGGTCGCGCGCGAGGGGGACGGGGACGAGGCGGTCTACCACTTCGAGACCCCCGCGGTGACCCGGGAGGAACTCACCGAGTCGGAGTTCCGCGACGCCTGCAGTAACAACCCGGAGTACGTCGACAACTGGTGGTTCTTCGAGGGGCTCGAGCGGGCCCCGGCGAACCGCGCGTTCCTCCGGTGGCTGGAGAGCGGCGACGCCGAGGACTGGGACGTCCCGACCCGCTACGACGCGCTCCGCGAAGGCATCGCCCGCTCGTGGGGCCAGGTGGCGGTGACGGTGATGCTGGGTGCCGGCGGGCGACGCTACGAACTCCGCCACGAGGACGACGTGGACACCCCGCTCCCGGAACTGGAGCGGCGCGAGGACCCGCTCGCGGCCCGCGAGCTGGTCAAGTTCGACGACCGGGGGCGCTACCGGCCGCTGAAGACGGCACCGACGCTCCCCACGGGCTGGGCGTTCGTCGGGCTGGACGGCCGGGACTGTACCCACACCCTCGACCTCGTCTACCCCGCCACGGTGGCGAACTGGCACCTGGAGCGCGAGGGGGAGCTGGACGTGAACCACTGGCGCGAGACGATGGAGCGCCAGACGGGCATCTACGGCGTCATCGAGACGTGGGACCGCGGCGAGGGCCACGAGCACGTCGAGTGGGTCGCGGGGGCGTGCTGTGACGACTCGCAGTGTCTCAAGCGCCGCGAGTGGCAGTACGACGACGGGACTGACCTCGAGGCCCCCGGTGGGGAGGGCGAGTTCCCCTGCCGGGAGCCGTGTTCGCTGGTGGTCTCGGCCGCCCGCAAGTGGACGCGGCTCGAGAGCGAGCAGCCTCGCACCTACGAGTTCGAGCTGACGCCCAGCGAGAAGGACCAGATCGAGGCCATCATCGACGCGGTGGCGGACGGGCGCGTCGACGAGATCCGCGAGGCCGACATCTACGAGGGCGCCAACCGCTACCGGACCCGGTTCCTCCGCGCGAAACGGTTCGACGCCGGCGACCTCGGCGGCGTGCCGACCGACCCGGAGGGCGAGCAGACGCCGACCGGCGAGCACTGACGGGCCGCTCCCGCGTCGCGACCTGGGGTCAGGAGAGGACCAGGTAACCGGCCGCGAGCGCCCCGGCGACGACCGCGAGTCCGCCGAGCAGGAGGTCCGGCGCGCCGGCCGAGAGGAGTGCCGCGGCAGCCAGTACCACGGCGACGATGCCGAGCGCGCCGGCCGGGAGCCAGCGGCGGACGCGGGACTGGTCGGGGGAGAGGGCGGCAGGTCCGGGCGCCGCGGTCCCGCCGGCCGTCGGTCCGCCACCGCCGGCCTCCCCCGGTTCGGCGAGTTCCGGGTCGACCGTGACGGGCTCGTGGCTGCTCCGGTCGACCGTCAGGTCGACGAAGCGGGTCTCCTGCCCGTAGCCGATGGCGACCTTCAGCTGGCCCTGGATGGCCTCGTACGCACCGTCGTCCTCGGGGTCGAAGACGTGGACCTGGACGCGGCGGCGGCTCTCACCGGGGACGTGGACGTTGGCGTTCGAGAGGCGCGCCGCGGTCGAGAGCGCGTCGTCGAGGTGGAGGTGGACGTGTGTGGCGCCACCGTGGTTGCGTAGCTCGATGGTGAACGAGCGGTCGACCGTCACCGACTCGGGGACCGCCAGCGATCGGACACCCTCCTGGTTGAGGTCGACCACCAGCCGGTCCGTCGCGTCCGTCACGGGCTGACGGTCGCCGGGCCGGGAGGAAAAGCTATCGGCGGGCGGACGGACAGGTCGTCGGTCGGGGTCAGGCCGCCGCCTCGTCGCGCATGTCCGGCGGCAGCAGGTTCGGGATGCCGTCCTCGATCGGGTACTCCTCGCCACACTCCGTGCAGACGAGCCGCCCCTCGAGGATCTCGTCGTCCTCGCCGCGGCGGATGACCTCCAGGTCCAGGTCGTGCTTGTCGAGGGGACAGCAAATGACGTCCATCAGGTCCTCCTTCATGCGACGGGCTTCGGGCGACCCGGGCAAAAGCGTGCCGTTCGCGGGGACACCGCCGCCACTGTGTGACCGGGACGACGACCGACCGGACACACAATGGCTTAAGCGGGCGGACGACAACCACCGCTCGTGATCCGGAACCTCGCCCAGGGCCAGCGCGGCTTCACCAGCAACGCCTTCCTCGTCGCCGGCGCCGCCGTGATGAGCGACGGGGCCGATCAGGGGGAGCCGGCCGAGGACCCGGCAGGCCGGACGGTCCTCGTGGATCCGGGCAGCGAGTTCGACGTCGCCGCCGCCGTCGAGCGGTTCGTCGACGACCTCGACGCGGTCGTCCTCACCCACACCCACCCGGACCACGTCGGCAACACCGCCGACGTGATCGAGGCGTTCGACGTCGACGTGTGGGGGTTCGAGCCCGACCACCGGCTGGTGGACCATCGCATCGCCGACGGCGACACCGTCGAACTGGGCGCCCACTCGTACGACGCGCTGCACACGCCCGGCCACAAGGAGGACCACCTCTGCTTTCACGCCCCCGACGCGGGGGTGCTGTTCGCCGGCGACCTGATCTTCGCGGGCGGGAGCTTCGGCCGCACTGACCTCCCCGAGGGCGACCACGGGACGCTCGTGGCCAGCATCGAGCGCGTGCTGGAGACGGTCGGGCCGGACCTGTGCGAGATGCACACCGGCCACGGCCCGAGCGTCACCGACTCGCCGTTCCAGCAGATCCAGCTGTCGGCACGGGCGGCCCGGTCGATGCGGTAATCGGACGTATTATCGAGTAAAATAGATTTTTCTACGGCAGTTCCGGACTGTCGGAGATAATGACGGACGTATTCGTTATCTAGCCAGCGTAGATGGCGTAGTTCAGTACACCGGCGAACGAGGTCCAGAGGAGGTACGGGACGAGCAGGAGTGCGGCGCGGCGGTCCACCCGGTCGAAGGCGACGACGGTGGCGACGATGGCGACCCAGAGGAGGCCGATGACGAGGAGCCCCAGGTCCGGTCGCCGGAGGCCGAAGAAGGCGGGCGTCCAGAGGACGTTGAGCGCGAACTGGACGGCGAACGCGCCGAGGGCGATTCGGACGTCACGGGCGGGTGCGTCGGCGCGCCAGACCAGGTACAGCGCGATGCCGAGCAGCGTGAACAGCAGCGTCCAGACCACGGGGAACGCGATGGTCGGCGGGAAGAACCAGGGGCGTTCGAACCAGGTCGTATCGGCGCCGACGAAGAGACTCGGGAGCGCGCCCAGTGCGTTCACACCCAGAACCAGCGCCAGGGCGACGAGTGCCTCCCGGGTGCGGTCGGACACCGTGCGAGTGCTCATGCCGGCCCGAGCGCACCCACGGTCGTAACTCCCGGGGATGGCACTCTCTCCTCCCGCAGGGGGCATCACGGGGCCGAGGCCTGGTACTCCTCCAGGGGAACGAGCGTGATGGGTCGGGTCACGCGCTGGAGGAGCGCGTGCGAGACGCTCCCGAAGATGACCCGTTCGGTGCGTGTGTGCCGCCGCAGGGCGACGACGATCCGGTCGGCGTCGACCTCGTCGGCTCCGGCGACGATCCGCTCCGACGGCGAGAGCCCCTGGCTCAACTGCCGTGTCCGCGCGGAGACCCTGGCGATGAGACGGTCCTCGAACAGTTCGAGCGCCGCCTTCCCCTCGTGAACGTCGTCCACGTCGTCGCTCTCCCCTCGTGGATGTCGTCCACGTCGTCACCCTCCTGCACGTTGATGACCAGCACCTCGTCCCCGTCGGTCAGCTCCGTCTCGAGATGCGAACACGGTGTCTCACTGGCAGGCATCCCGTCCGTGGCCACGAAGCAGGTTGCCATGAGTCGTTCTAACACATCGGGTTGCCTACCAGTTCAGGGACGGCGACCGCCCGCGGGCTCGGTCGAACGCGGCCGCGAGCAGTGCCTCGTACGCGTGACCGTACGCCTCGGCGACGGTGTCGGGGTCGTCGCGCTCCGCGCTGGTCAGGGCGGGCAGCCCGACTCGTGCGAGCGGGTCGAGTAGCTCCACGACGTTGCCGACGCGCTCCTCCAGGCGGCCCTCGTGGGCACTGCCGGAGGCCACCTCGCAGGCGTTCGCGTAGCGCTCCCCGTCGTAGATGCGGACCTGTCGCGGCTCGACGACCGCCCTCGTCGGCGAGGTCGGCCATCGCCGGGCGGTGGCAGTCGGCCATCACGGCGTTGGCGGCGTCCAGCGAGTCGACCCGGCGGGCGTCCGCGAGCGGGAGGTGCTCGGCGACGCTCGGCGGGAGGTCCGCGCCCGCGTTCACCACGAACGTCGGGTCGGCGTCGGGGCGGCCACCGCCCACGCGGTCGACGAGGAACTCGCGGTCGTCCTGCCCGAGCAGCCCCTTCCCGGCACCCGGAGCGGGCGTCCAGAGGCGGTGGACCGGGTTGATGGCCTCGGGGCGGTGGTCGCCCGGCGCGGCCGCGGCGAGCCGCTTCGCGTCCTTCCCGTAGAGCCGCCCGTCCCCGACTGCCCGCCGGTAGTCGTCGTGGTCGAACCAGTAGTCGTTGCCGGCGCGGGGCTTGAAGCCGGTCGCGCCGGTCTCGGCGCACAGCCCCGTCGAGAACGTGGTCTTGCCGGCGTCGACGCGGTCCCCGCCGGCGACGAGCAGGTTCATGCCCCGGCGTCGGCGGTCGTCGGACATAGCCGCCACGATTCCAGCGGTGTTCTTCTGGTTGATGAAGACGAATCGGTAGCGAACGGATGTCCCGGGCTGTCCCAGTATCGTCTGAATGAGTTGGCTATTCGAGCCGGTTCAAGCGGCCGTCTTGCTCCAACACGTATATATCCCCGCTGGAGACATACCCCCCGATAGGGTGCGACTCGGAACCGAAGGAATACACGTACTCTCCAGTAGCGATATCGATTTTCAGGATGCGGCTCTGTTCATCTGAGTCAGTCTCGCTGGGCGTAGAGGAGTGGCTCGCAGGGTCCGAGAGGACGTAGAGTGCGTTCCCATCCGAGTAACTCTCTTGCGAACCGGTAATCCGATTGCGCCATTTGAGTTCGCCTCGGTCTTTGTCGAATCCGACGAAACTACGACCGTTGACCACGATCGTGTTGTCCCCTTCCAGTAGTGAAACGACTCGTTCGGTGCATGTCGAACGCTTCCAGACCCGGTCTCCCGAATACGACATGGCGGTGATGTCTCCCGCGTCATCATAGTATATCGCCTCCTCGCCGAGCCGAACTTTTCCAGCGGCAGGAGCGACCGAGCGGCGCCACTTCGTTTTCCCTGTCGTGGTATCGAGCAATTGCCAGTCTCCACCGAACACCAGTACACCCTCGACGCCTGCTATTCCATCGATGTCTCCATCCGAACTCAGATCTCGCTCCCAGTTCCTGTCGCCGGTTGCCAGATCTATTGAGTAGACGCTGAACGAATCGGTCACGTACAGCGTTCCGTCCCTGACCAGACCGGATGATCGATGGGGAGAGATTCCTCCCGTCTCTACTGTCCAAACTATTCGACCGGAGTTCTTATCAATTCCACTTACCGAGTAGCCGTTTTCCGACTGCACGTCGCTATATCGCCCGACGGCAAGGAACTTCGCTGACGAACCCACTAGCGTGGGGGCTCCTCCCCTGATCTCGGTGAACCACTCATGCTCCCCGTGGTGTGTGTACTTCCCGATACCTCTCGGCTGTGACCGACTGTTCGGCGGTGCTGCTCGCCGGACGATATAAATGGAATCCGACGTGACGGATAGTTCCGGGTCACCGTACCCAGTATCGATATGCCACTGTTGGTCACCGTTGTTCCGACTGTATGCACTCAGTCCCCCGCAGAGGGCGTACAATCGGTCATCGACAGCTCCGACTTGGAGACGCTTACGATCGGTGCAGTTCACCTCATACGCCGCTGCCTCGGAAACGAAAGTCTCGCTCGTCGGGATCTCCCTGGGTGCCTCTCCGCAGTTCGTTTCGGCCGTATAGTTTTGTCCACCGATGCAGCCGGTTGTAGCGGCTGAGAGTCCAGCTACCGCCGAAAGAAGGTTCCTTCGAGAGATCATAGTTCAATCGCAGTAGAGACCCACGGCTTCTTCTCCCGTGTTCGTCCGAATCTCGTTCTCGTCTACGGAGTCCAACCGTAGAAAAGTGATGGATGATAAATCGGGCGATTTTACCATCGATCGCATGACGATGACTTCACCTGGCAATTTCAATCGACTTCTCGACCACATCGTGATCTCCACTTCCGCCGGGCTCTCGGGGGCTTCTTGTGGCTCGGCCGCCGACCGGGGAGCATGACGCTGGACCCGGTCCACTTCAAAGCGATCACCCGCCTGGCGGGCCGGGTGAATCGGGAGGACGCCGAGCAGGACCACCGGGACTTCGCGGACACCGTCTGGAACGAGTACCTCGACCCGCTGGTGACCGACGAGGGGGCGGTGCTGGAGCCGCTGGGCGAGCAGCGACGCCGCCGCGTCCACGCCGAGGACATCGCGCTCGCCGAGGACCCGTTCCCGACGCGGCACGGCCTCGACTCGGGCACCATCAACCCGACCACGTTCAAGAGCGGGCTCGTCGTCGACGTGGCGCAGGCGGCGATGAGCGCCGTCCCCTCGGACGTGGACCTCCACCGCGGCCGGACGATGGTGACGGCCGTCCACACCCACGACGCCACCACGACGTTCGAGGAGGACTGGCGGATGGACGACGAGGGGTACGTCCGCGGGCGCGTGCTGCACGTCCCGCGCGTCGACCGCTCCGTGACGTCCGTCGTCCACGAACTCGCGCTCTACCTCGCGGAGATCACCCACGCCAACCGGAACCGCGAGATCGTCGACGACCTGCTCGTCCTCGACGGGCCCGTCTATCCGAAGGGGCTGCTGACCTGGGCCGAGCGGGACCCCGAACTCCAGCAGCTCCTCAGCACCGAGGAGCAGCCACAGACCATCATCGAGCGCTACGTCGGGATGGTCGAGCACTTCGCCGACCGGGGTGTCCCGCTCATCGGCTTCGTCAAGACGCCCGTCTCCCGGCAGGTCACGCGGACCATCCGGGAGAAGGAGGGGTCGGCACCGTGGGTGAACGACGCCGCGTTCTTCTCGCAGGTGCTCACGCCCGACGCCTACGACACGGACGGAGCCGACCGCGACACGAGCAGCCTGACGTTCACCAACTGGTTCGTCTCCCGCGGCGGGACCGACGGGGCGCTCTCGGCACCCTCCGTGCCGTACGACATCCAGCGCGAGCGCGACCCCGCCGACTACGAGGTTACGTTCTGCATGCTGTACGACCCCCGGACCGACACGGTCTACCGGGTCGAGTCGCCGGCGGTGTTCACTCGGGACGAGGAACTCCGCGAGCGGCTCACCCGGCACGTTCTGAAGTCCGTCGCCACCGAGCGCGGCCCGCCGCTGGCGGTGCGGAAGGCGGACCAGCTAGCGCGCATCTCCCGGCAGGAGACCGTCGCGCTCCGGGAGGCGCTCGAGCGGGCGTTCGACTCCGAACTGGACACGAACTACGGGGACGAGCGCGCGGCCAAGTGGGGCCTGGACGGCTGAACCGCGGCCGTCCCCGGGCGGCGGTGGTGGCTCTCAGCCCTCCGCCGCCTCCGGTTCCAGCACCTCCACCTCGACGCTGTCCCCGACGACGCCGAGCCGGGCGAACTGCGTGCGGACGTGCTCCTTCGCGGCCTCGATGGCCCGCTCGCGGCTCTCGAACCCGCGCGGCATCGGGGTCTCGAAGGCGATCCGCAGCTCGCGGCTCCCCACCTGCTGCATCTGGCCGCCGCTCTCGACCTCGTAGAAGGCGTCGCAGACCCAGACGTACGGCGAGCCGTCGTCCGGAGCCCCCCTGAACGACGGCGCGTCCTCGCCCGGTTCGTACAGGGTCCCGGTCAGGGTCGTCCCACCGGCGCTCCCCTGGATGAGCAACATACGCTCGACTAGGCAGGCTGCGCGTATAACCTCCCCGGCGACCCGTCAGGCCGAGTCGTTCCGTAGAAATACCGGCTTTTTTGCCTATATCCAGAACTTCTGGAACTTACCGGAGATGTTTCCCGGATACTTCCGGTCCTACCGATGTGCGTCGAGCAGGTCGTAGCTGCGCTCCCACTCTGCGTCCTCGTCGTGGTACTTCTCGGCGAGCGACGACTCCGGGACGTCGCCGTGGGCGCGCTTCTCCTCCTGGTAGGAGGGGCGGTCGGGGTCGTGGTAGAACCGTCCCGTAAGGACGGTCCCCTCGTGGAGGGCGTCCTCGACGTCGTGCATCATCCCGGCGGCCTCGCGCCGGTCGTGGTAGTCGAAGTCGTAGTCGTCGGACTGCTGGACGTCGACGTACGGGACGTACTGCTTGGCGTCCTTGTTCCAGGTGGGACACTGGGTGAGGAAGTCGACGTGCGCGAAGCCGTCGTGCTGGATGGCCTCCGTGAGGATCTCCTGGGCCTGGTTAGGGTTGACCGCGGCCGTCCGGGCGACGTAGGAGGCGCCGCCGACGAGCGAGAGCGACAGCGGTCGGATGGGGGCCTTCGCGCTCCCGTGGGGCTGGGTCTTGGACTCGTGGCCCATCGGCGAGGTGGGCGAAGTCTGCCCCTTCGTCAGCCCGAAGATCTCGTTGTTGAACACGATGTAGGTCACGTCGTGGTTCTCCCGAGCGGTGTGGATGAAGTGGTTCCCGCCGATGCCGTAGCCGTCGCCGTCGCCGCCGGCGGCCACGACCTCCATCCCGGAGTTCGCGAGTTTCGCGGCGCGCGCGACCGGGAGGGCGCGGCCATGGATGGAGTGGAACCCGTAGCTCTCGAAGTACGAGGAGAGCTTGCCCGAGCAGCCGATGCCCGTGACGAGCAGCACCTCCTCGGGGGTGTAGCCCAGGTCGCCCATGGCCCCCTTCAGCGCCTTCAGGACGCCGAAGTCGCCACAGCCGGGACACCAGGTCGCCTGCGGTTCGATTCCGGGGGTGAACGCGTCCCGGTCGGTCGGTTCTCGCTCGGACTCGTCGCGCTGGTTGAGTGGAGTGAAGCTCATTGTCAGTCGCTCCCCGCGGGGACGTAGCGCGTGCCGGCGGTCGCGGGGTCACCGCCGTCCAGGCCCTCGACGCCCTCGACGACCTCGCGGGGCTCGAAGGGCTCGCCGTTGTACTTGAGCAGGCTGTGCAGGATGTCGCCGCAGGCCCCGAGTTCGCGCTGAACCAGACCACGGAACTGGCCGGACGCGTTCATCTCGACGACGAGACACCGCTCCACGCTGTCCAGAAACTCCCGGACCTCCCGTTCGGGGAACGGGGCGAGGTCGGAGACGGACAGCGAGGCGACATCGTGGCCGTCGGCGACGAGTCGGTCCACGGCCTCGTGGACGGTGCCCTGGTTGGAGCCGTACGTGAGGACGCCGACCGTCGCGTCCGCCGCACCGTGGCGGACCTGGTTGCTCTCGCGCTCGTCGAGGCGCTCGCGGATGGCCTCGAGCTTGCGGAGCCGGCGGTCCATCTGCGCGACCCGGTTGTCGGGGTCCTCGGAGATGTGGCCCGTCGGGTGGTGCTCGTTGCCCGAGGCCAGGTAGCGGCCGTCGGCCTGGCCCGGGATGGACCGGGGGGAGACCCCGTCCGGGGCTCCCCGTGGGTCGTGCTGGTACCGTTCGAACGTGCCCGTGGCGTAGTGGGCGGCCTCGGCCAGTTCCTCCTCCGTGAGCGTCGTGCCGAGGTCGGGCGCGGGCTCGCGGTCGAACACCTCGGCGTCGACGTTCCGCAGCTCGCCCGAGAGCTTCTGGTCGTACACGACGATGGCGGGGAGGTGGAAGTCGTACGCCAGTTCGAACGCGAGCCGCGTCTGCTCGTACGCCTCCTGCTGGTTCCCGGGCGCGAACACCACCCGGCAGGAGTCGCCCTGGCTCGTGTAGAGGACGTGTTCGAGGTCCCCCTGCTCGGTCTTGGTCGGCATCCCGGTCGAGGGACCCGCGCGGGTCGCCTCCACGAGAACCAGCGGCGTCTCGGTTATCTCCGCGAGTCCCAGCGGCTCGGACATGAGCGCGAAGCCACCCCCCGACGACCCGGAGAGTGACTTCACGCCGGCGTGGGACGCGCCGAGGGCGAGGGCCGCGGCGGCGATCTCGTCCTCGACCTGCTCGGCGATGCCCCCCATGTCGGGGAGGTACTGGCTGAGGAGCGTGAACACCTCCGTCCACGGGGTCATCGGGTAGCCGGCGACGAACCGACAGCCCTCGTCGATGGCCCCGTAGGCGATACCGTTCGACCCGGAGACGAGCACCTGGTCCTCGTCGTGGCTCCCCTCCGGCATCCGGAGGTCGTGGGTCCAGTCGAACTCCTCTACCTGCTCGGCGGCCAGGTCGAGGATCCGGATGTTCGCCTCCAGCACGTCGCCGCTCATCCGGTCGCGCATCAGCTCCGTGATCGGTTCGAGCGGGTAATCGAGGAGCGCACAGGTCGCACCGACCCCGGCCGTGTTCCGCATCACCTCGCGGCCCTGGTCGCGCGCGAGGCCGCGGAGGTCCATCGGATAGACGTGCCAGTCGTGCTCCTCGGCGCGCGCCTCGAAGTTCTCGATGTCGCTCGGGTCGAGCAGGCCCTCGTCGTAGACGATGACCCCCCCGTCCCGGAGGTCGTCGAGGTTCTCGGCGAGCGGCTTCGCCTGTTCGTTGCCGTAGTAGGCGTTCTCCTCGGTGTTACGGGCGAACGAGTCCCCCAGCGCCAGCAGGAAGTTGAAGCCGTCACCACGGGCTCGGACGGGTTCGTCGTCGGCCCGGACCTCGACGTACGTGTGCCCACCGCGGATCCTCGACGGGTAGTGTCGGTGGGTAAACACGTGCAGGCCCGACCGCATCAGTGCCTTCGCGAAGTTCTGGCTGGTCGAATCGATGCCGTCACCGGAACCACCGGCGATCCGCCAGACGATTTCTCCTGTCATAGTATCATGCGCCCGGAGGCGCCTTGGTGCGAGATTTGCCGGGAAGCCGGAAAAGCGTTTGTGCTGTGGTAACACACGATAGTTCGTGAGGTTCGACCGCGAGAATCGGGGCGGGCTCCGGCCTCGCCTCCCGACGGTCGAGTGGACTCTAGAAGATTTGGGAGAAGTTTTAAAACCGAAACTGTCGTCTCCCCGACTACCGAGTAATGTCCCTCACCGAACTGATATCCGGTGTGGAGGACCACGAGAAGCGCCTCACGGTGTTCAACACCGGCGAAGAGACCGTCGAGGCCGTCCGGGAGCAGTTCCGCGACCGGAACCTCTCGGTCGTCGGAGACCGCTCCGAGAGCGATCGGCCGGGTTCGTTCGTCGTCCTGTCGAGCCAGCGGGACGGGGACGAGGACGAGTTCGTCACCGCGACCAGCGTCGACGAGGTCCTCACCCCGCCGGACCAGCCGAACTCGCGGGGCGACGGCGAGCACCACCCCATCCTCGACCATCTCGACGAGACGATGTTCACCTCCTACGACACCCGGCAGATGGTGTCGGCCTCCCGGGAGATCGAGGACCGGGCCTGGCGACTCGGCAGCGGCTCGCTGCACGCCGGGTTCCAGCAGCTCTCCATCCTCTCCGACCAGATGGACGTGTACACGCGGCTCGCCTCCCGCGAGGACCTGGACGTCCACGCCTACGCGTGTCCCGACGCGGAGGTACCGGAACACGACACCGACCTCACCATCCACGTCGAACGCTCCGAGGAGATCGCCGAGTCCTGGTTCGTCGCCTACGACGGCGACGGAGTCGACGTCAACAAGTGCGCGCTGCTGGCCGAGGAGCGCGAGGACCGTGCGTTCTACGGCTTCTGGACCTACGACCCGGACACGGTCGACTGGCTCATCGAGTACCTCGAGGGTGCCTACGGCCTCATCGAGCAGTAACCGTCCCCGGCTCGCTCTCCCCGTCGTTCCCTCTCCCGTCAGCGGCCGTGCCGCGGGCCCGGGATAAACACTTACTAACTTTTCAAAAGTTTACCGTGTATTAAATACCCGTGGCGTGTCGGGACGAACAATGAGTTCCGGTGCTGTCGCAGCGAAACGTGCCCTCCGTGTGCTGCTCGTACTCACCCTCGTCGGCTCGGTCGTCGCCGCCACGGCCGTGCCGGCCGCCGCGTTCGTCCGCGGGAAGCCGGACATCGACGTCACCCTCTCGGACGGCTCCCTCCAGCCGGGGACCGAGACCACGCTCGAACTGAGCCTCTCGAACAGGGGTGACATCGGCCTCGGCGCGACGAGTCAGGAACTCGCCGGGAAGGAACAGGTCGTCACCACTGCGCGGGGGACCGTCGTCCGGGCCCGGGCGCGGGGGGATGCCCCCGTCGAGATCGAGTCCGGGGCGGTGGCGCTCGGGTCGGTCCCCGAGGGGGTCCGCTCGGTCCCCATCCGCGTCTCGGTCCCGGAGGACGCCGAGCCCGGGACGTACCGGCTCGACGTGGACGTCGAGTACGAGTACTACGACCAGATCCCCGGGTCGCCGGTCAGCAGCTATAGCAGCAAGGAGGTCAGCGAGGAGTACACCGTCCGGGTGACCGTCGAGGAGCGCGCACGGTTCGAGGTGGTCGACAGCTCGACGACGGCTCCCGTCGGCGGCTCCGGGGCGGTGAACGTCACCGTCGCCAACGTCGGGAACGAGAACGCCACAGACGCGTCGATATCGCTCCAGTCGAGCAACGCGGCGCTGACCTTCGGCGGGTCGCCCGCGGCCAGTTCGTACGTCGGCGACTGGGCACCCGGGGAGCGACGCACGTTCACCTTCGGCGCCGACGTCGCCGACGGCGCGACCCCGCGCTCGCTCTCGCTCGGGACCACCGTCGACTACGAGGACGCCGATGGGAACCCCCAGCAGGCGTCGCTCTCGACCGGCGTCACGCCGGCCGCCGAGCAGCGATTCGCTCTCGCCGGCGCCGGGACGGACGCCGCCGTCGACGACAGCGGGGAGCTGACGGTGGCACTCACCAACACCGGGAACCGGACGCTCTCGGACGCCTCGGTCCAGCTCGACTCCGGGAACGCGGCGCTGACCTTCGGCGGGTCGCCCACGGCACGGACGTACGTCGGGGAGTGGGCGGCCGGCGAAACCAGGCGGTTCGACGTCGAGGCGACGTTCGCCGCCGCGGCCGAGGAGCGCAACTACGCCGTCGACGCGACCGTCTCCTACACGAATCCGGCCGGCCGGACCGAACGGGCCGACCCGGTGACGCTCGGTGTCATCCCCGCCGCCGAGCAGTCGTTCGACCTGGAGAACCACGGAACGGACCTGCGCGTCGGCGAGGAGGGACAGCTGACCGGGACCATCGTCAACGAGGGGCCCGGTGCCGTGGAGAACGCGGTGCTGGTGCTGGAGCCACCGAGCAACGTCGTGACCGCCGAAACGGAGTACGCCGTCGGTGACCTCGCCGCGGGTGAGAGCGCCGAGGTCCGGTACGACGTGGAGGTTTCCTCCGAGGCCCGGCAGGGGCCCCGCCAGTTCACCTACCGGCTCCGCTACGAGGACGCGGACGGGGACACGGTCACCGCCGACCCGCAGTACGCCCGGGGGACTGTCGGCCAGCAGCGTGACACCTTCACCGTGACCGCCGACGCGTCGCTGGCTGCGGGCTCCGGCGACACCGTCGAGGTGGACATCACGAACGAGGGCGAGGAGCGACTGACCTCGGTGAACGCGAAGCTGTTCGCCGACGCCCCGCTCTCGGCGAGCAACGACGAGGCGTTCCTCACCGCGCTCGATCCGGGCGAAACCAAGACGTTGCGCTTCCGTGTCGCCGCCGCGGGCGATGCCCTCGCGAAGCAGTACCCCATGTCGCTCGACTTCCAGTACACGGAGCCGGACGGTGACCGGAAGATCTCCGACAGCTACCAGGTGGCCGTCGACGTGACCGAGCGCAGCGGCGGCGGGCTACTGTCGACGTTCCCCGTCCCCGGTGGTGTCGGCAGCGCCGGCGTCGGGCTCGGCCTCGTGCTCTCGCTGGGCGGGCTGGCAGCGGTCGGCCTCGGCCTCGTCGGGCGCGGGGAATGAACGGCCCCGTCGACTACCAGCGGTTCGTCGACGCCGCGGACGACCAGATCGTCGACCACCCCAGGCGGGTCGTCGGCGTCTTCCTCGTCCTGACCGTGGTGTTCGCGGCGGGGCTGGGCGCCGTCTCGACGGACGCCGGCACGGAGGGGTTCACGCAGGACGTGCCCGCCCAGGAGGCGTTCGAGGACGTCCAGCGGCAGTTCGGGACGGCCCCGTTCGAGACCGATACCGGGAGCACGCAGCTCATCCAGCGCGGCGAGAACGTCCTCTCGAAGAAGGGACTGACGCGGATGCTCCGGGTGCAGGACCGCGTCGAGAGCCACGGGGAGCTTCGGGTCACCAGCACGTCGTCGGCCGCGACCATCGTCGCGACCGAGCTGGACCCGGAGGCCCGGACGACCGAGCAGCAGCTCCGGGCCGTCGAGCGGGCCACACCGCGCGAGATCGACGCGGCGGTCCGGCGCGCGGCCGATCGGAACCCCCGGTTCGTCGGCCTCCTCTCGAACGATTTCAACCGCGGCTCCGCCTCCGCCGGCGCGACCATCGGCGTCGTCACCCACGAGGTGCCAGCCGGGCTGTCGGCCTCGGCCGGACAGGGTGGGACGAGTCCGCTGACATCCCTCCAGCTCCGCACGGACTTCGTGGTCGGCAGCGTCGGCGGCGAAATCATCGTCTTCGGCTCGGGCATCACCTCCGCGGAGTTCTCCAACGTCATCTTCGACTCGCTCGTCATCGTCGTCCCCGCGGCGGTCACGTTCATCCTCCTCTTTCTCGTCGTCTCCTACCGGGACCTGGCTGACCTGCTGCTGGGGATGGTGGCGCTGGCGATGGGGCTCGTCTGGACGTTCGGCTTCATGGGACTGGCCGGAATCCCGTTCAACCAGATCCTCATCACCATCCCGCCGCTGTTGCTGGCGGTCGGAATCGACTTCGGCATCCACGCGGTCAACCGCTACCGCGAGGAGCGGGTCCGGGGGCGCGACATCGGCCCGGCGATGCGCGTGACGACCGACCAGCTCCTCGTGGCCTTCTTCATCGTCACCGGGACGACGGTGATCGGGTTCTCCGCGAACCTCACGTCCGCGTTGCCGCCCATCCGGGACTTCGGCATCGTGGCGGCGGTCGGCATCGTGTTCACCTTCCTCATCTTCGGCGTGTTCCTGCCGGCGGCGAAGGTGCTGCTGGACCGGTCCCGCGAGAAGTACCCCATCCCGACACTCTCCACGACGCCGCTCGGCGCGGAGGGGTCGCTGCTCGGACGCGCCCTGTCGAGTGGGGTCGTCGTCGCGAGGACCGCGCCAGCGGCGTTCCTGGTGCTCGCACTCGTCGCGTCCGGGGGGATGGCCTACTACGCGACCGGCGTCGACACGACCTTCTCGAACGAGGACTTCCTCCCGCCCGAGGAGAACCCCGACTACCTGGAGGCGCTCCCGGAACCGTTCGAACCCTCCGAGTACAGCGTGACCGCGGTGACGAACTTCCTCTCGGAGAACTTCGAGTCCGGCCAGTCCGACACGGTCACCGTGTACGTGGAGGGGCCGATGCGACAGGACCAGGCACTGGAGGTGCTGTCCCGGGCCGGGGACGACCCGCCGGACGCCTTCGTCCGTCAGGAGGGCCGGGCCGACGCCACCTCCATCATCACAGTCATCGACGACTACGCCGCGAGGGACGAGGAGTTCCGCCGCATGGTCGAGCGCAATGACCGCAACGGCAACGGCGTCCCCGACGACGACCTGCCGGCCATCTACGACGCGCTGCTCGACGAGGACTCACCCGTCCGGGGGCAGGCCCTTCGCTACCTGACCGCCGACCGCCGTTCGACGCGGCTGGTTTACAGCGTGAAGGCCGACGCCACGCAGTCCGAGATCACCGAGGACGCCCGAACCGTCGCCAGAGATGTCGAACGCCCCGGCACCTCGTTCACCGCGACTGCGACCGGCTCGACCGTCGTGTTCGAGGCCATCGCCGGGCTCATCCTGGAGTCGGCGGTCACGTCGCTCACCATCGCGCTCGTGGGGACGGTCATCTTCCTCCTGCTCATCTACTGGATTCTGGAGGGGCGGCCGTCGCTCGGGATCGCCAACCTCGTCCCCATCGTCGTGACGGTGGCGTTCGTGGCGGGGTCGATGCGCGCCTTCGGCATCTCCTTCAACGCGTTCACCGCGACCATCCTCGCCATCACCATCGGCCTGGGCATCGACTACTCCGTCCACGTCACCCACCGGTTCACCGACGAGTACCGCGAGCGCGACCTGGAGACGGCGCTCGACCGGACCGTACGGGGGACCGGCGGCGCGCTCGCCGGGTCGATGCTGACCACGGTCTTCGGCATCGGCGTGCTGGTCCTGTCGGTGTTCCCCGCCATCGGCCAGTTCGGTCTCCTCACGGGCCTGAGCGTCATCTATGCCTTCGTGGCGTCGCTGCTGGTGCTCCCCTCGGCGCTGGCCGTCTGGGTCCGCCTCTTCGACGGTGGTGGCGGGACGGTGGCCGGAGAAGAGGACGGACCCACCGGCCCGCCGGAGGAGGGACCTGTCGTGAGCAGCGACCCGCACTGACCGGCAACGGGTCGAGAGCGCACACCGCCGTTCTCGGGGTCGTCGTCGTCTCATACGGATTACGCTACGTCATTTCCACATCGACTCCGCACTCGGGCGGTCGTCGTGGTAAACAGTTAGCGTAATCCGTATCAGTGCCAGCGCTCGCGGAGCGTCGCGGCCTGGTCGGGATCGTGGCCGTACACCACCGTCGCGTCCGTCCGCCGCTCGATGTCCTTCAGCCGGCGGAGCGACTCGCGCCAGTCGGCGTTGCTCGTGGTGAGCGACTGGCCCATCGGCGCCTCGTCCTCGTAGTTCGGCCGGAGGAAGACCTCGTCCCCCGCGACCAGGACGGTCCCGTGAGCGTCCGTTTCCAGCCGCGCGCCGAGCAGTCCGGGCGTGTGACCCGGCAGGTGGAGCAGGTCGAATCCCGGCAGCAACTGTCGCTCGCCGCCCACGACCTGCCAGTTCAGGTCGTGGTCGAAGTCGCTCGCGAGGTAGGCGTTCGCGCCGGCCGGCGTCTTCGCCGACAGGTACGCGAACTCCACCTCGCGCCGGTGGACGTACACCGGTACGTCCGTCCCGTCGAACAGGAAGAGTCCCCCGGCGTGGTCGAGATGCAGGTGGCTCTGGACCACCACGTCGACGTCGTCGAGTCCGTAGCCCACGTCGTCGAGCGCCGTCTCCAGGTCGCGCTCGTCGGCGTCCGGGCACGCGAACGCCTCGAACAGCGGCGCCGGCCAGTAGCCGTCGCCGGCCTCGGGATGCGAGCCGGTGTCCCAGAGCACCGTCCCCTCGGGGTGGTCCACGAGCAGGTTCCAGACCGCGAACTCGCCGTAGTCCGCGTCCGGGTTCCGGTTCGAGTACGTGGCCGCCGTCGTCCCGTCCACGGCGAAGTTCCGGTCCGACATGATCGTCCCCCGGTCCAGGAGGTGCAGGTTCATCTCGACCATACTTCCACTACGAGTGGCCGTGGGATAACCGTTGATAGCGGCGGAACGTGGAAGGCGGATAGCGCCCGGAGCCCGGCGATGTTACCAGATTATATCTCGTATTTGTGATATATACGGGAGCTATCTCCGTAATCTGGATTTCATCCCGTCCATCCTGGTCTCTCGACGGTTACGAGATGACGGACGCGACCCGCATCACGGAGCCGACGAGCCCGTCGTCGGTCGGCGATCCGGTGGGTGTGGTCGGCGGGGCGTCGTCGGTGGGCGTCGAGTCGCCGACGAGGCCGTCGTCGGTCGGGGAGCCGGTCCCGCCGTCACCGCCGACGAGGCCGTCCTCCTCGGTCGATGTCGGTGTCGCCGTGGGGGTCGCGGTTCCCGCGGCGCCATCCTCGGTCTCGTTCTTCGTCCCGAAGATGTCCGTCTCGAACGTCTGCACGTAGGTCAGCCGGTCGAGCGGGACGCGGATCTGGTTGCCCGTGGGTAGCTCCACCTTGGCGTAGAAGTCGATTCGGAGCGTCGTCCGCTGGTCGTTCTGTAGGTGCGAGACCCACCACTCGTCCAGATTGCGGTTGTCGATGGTCGGGGTCGTCCGGAGGGTCTCCGTGCTGCCCCCGGGGATGACGTACGCCTGGTCGGTGGTACCCTCGCCCATCGAGACGTTGTTCATCGAGATCTCGTAGCCGACCTCGGTGATGGTGTAGGGCTCCGTCTGCGGGTTGTAGACGACGAACTCCATCGGGATGGGGGTCGACTGTCGGTCGACCTCGCCCCACGTCCCGTCCGTGCGGTTGACGTAGAGGACGGGGTTGGAGTAGATGGGGTTCTGGGGCCCCTCGACGGGCCGCGTCTCGTCCGAGGCGAACGCGCTGATGACGTCCGTCTCGACCTGTTCCCGCTGGTTCAGGTCGAACGAGCGGTTCCCCAGCACGGAGGTCTTCACCGTCGCGTCGATGGTGACGTTGGTTACCTCGTCGTTGCGAATGTGCGAGACCCACCACGGCGGGATGCGGTCGTTGAGCATCGCCGTCTCGAAGGGGAGGGTCGTGTTGCCGGACTGGATCTGGAGCCCGGCCTTCGACCCGTGGGCCATCTCGATGTCGTTCATGTAGACGGTGTAGTTCACTGTCGAGCCCCCCAGCTGGACGCCGATGGGATTGGGGTTGTTCACCACGAGATCCGTCAGGATCATCGTCCGGTCCTGGTTCACGTCGCCGAATCGGTTCTCGACACCGACGACTGCCGGGGCGCCGACGAGGCCCAGGGCGAACGCTCCGCCGATGCTGGCCGTCAGGACCCCCACGGCGGCGAGGACTGCCTTCACCCGAACGATGGCGCGATTGTCCATGCTAACCGGGGCGAATCGTTGCCCGGGCATGAACTTTCTGTCCCTGGAACACTGTTCGCCCGGGAAGAATCCGGGACACCGGGAGATCCCGCCGTCGTCCCAGGGGGCTCGTGAACCACGGGTCCGGATGCTCACCGACACCGGTCCCGGGAGCCGACCGTCGGCGGTCCGTCGATCGGTCCGACGCTATCGTTCGGGGGGCGTCCCGAGGATACCCAGGAAGGTCCCCACGACGGCCGCCATGAACACCGCCCCGGCCCAGAGGTGGACGGACCACGAGAGGGTGCCACGGACGGCGAGTGCGGCGAAGTGGCTCCCGACCAGGGTCGCCGGCACGAACGCCCCGACCAGCGGCAGGTGACGCCGCGTGACGAGTCGGCGTCGGGAGTACCGTCTCCCGACGTCTGCCACGAGCGCCGCGGCGACGTACCACGGGACCAGCCAGGGGTTCGCCCCGATCCACGCGAGCGCCGCGGCCGGGACGGCCACCAGCATCGTCACGGCTCCGGGGACGAGCGTGACCCGCGACGAGAGCACGAGTACGAAGCCGGCGATCAGGCCGGCGTGGACCAGCAGTCCCGAGAGGGCGTGGCCGGCGGCGACCTCTCCGTTCCCGGCCAGCAGGAACGCCGGGTGGGCGTACATCGTGAACACGGTCGCGACGACGGCGGCGAGCGTCCCCGTGACGACGAGGGGGCCCTGCTCGAGCCAGCCGGCGGCCCCGCCGCCAGTGAGGGCGTCCTCGCGGGCCCGGGCGAGCGTTGCGCGCAGCGGCGAGGTGCAGAACATGGTCCCGCCGGTCGCGAGCGCGAGGTGGGTGGGGCTTACCAGCGCCTCGACGTTCGCCTCTGCTCCGAACGTGGCGTGCCAGAGCGCGTCGCCGGGGCCGGCGACGGCGAACAGGACGAGCCCGACGATGCCGAGGCCGTAGCCGCGCGGGACGGCCTCGCGCCAGCCTGCACCGCGCCAGCGTGCGCGCTGGACGGCGACCGCGACGAGGAAGCCCACCGCGAGGAAGCCCGAGTAGATGACGGCGTGCTCCGGCGTGAGAAAGCCCTCCTCGGCGAAACTGAACCCCTCGACGTGCGAGCGAACGTCGAGCACGAGGCCCGCGGTGCCCCAGCAGACGCAGGCGGTCGCCAGCCAGTCGAGTCGCCGGCCGGCGAGCCAGTCACCGGCATCGTCACTGGTCGCCGTGACGGTGGCGGAGTGTCCGGTCATGCACCCGGTACCACGACGCCCGACCAAAGCCTCCTGCCGAGCATGGCTGGGTCATTATCCCGGGACCGCCAGTCGTGCGCTGCGGCCCCGCGGTACGGCTGGTCGGCCCCGTGGGGCCCGGGCGGTGTCGGGCGAAACGGCAGTCTCAAGTGGGCGCCGCCGGACGCTCGGGTATGGAATCCACGGCCACGTCCGACATGTCGGTGGGGCTGAGCGTCCTCTTCGGCGCGTTCGGCGTCATCGCGGCGCTCGCCATGCTCCTCACGGCGATCGGCCACGACCAGCTCGGGTCGGGAATCGCCTTCGCCGTCGCCATGATCGCCGGGAGCCTGGCGGTCGCCGCCGTCCATCTGTACGGCTGACCGTCCGGCCCCGCCTCGTCGTCGCGCGGCTCCACACCGGCAGTGTGACAGGAACCGACAACCGTTAAGTCCGTCCCGCGCCTACCAGTTTCCATGAGCGAGATGAGCGAGGAGGACGAGCGCATCCTGTCCTATCTGCGCGACAGCGTGTCCGGCGGAGAGCGCTACTTCCGGGCGAAGAACATCGCCACGAAGGTCGGCCTGACGGCCAAACAGGTCGGCGCTCGACTCCCCCGCCTCGCCGAGGAGTCGGAGGACGTCGACATCGAGAAGTGGGGGCGCGCTCGCTCGACGACCTGGCGCGTCACCCCGGAGTGACCGGTACCCGCCTCCCGGGGCCGGGCAGCCACAGACCGGACCGGAGTATCGCCTCGCTTTTCTGCCGACGGCCCGACACGGGGATATGACCGTCCGCGTCGAGCGCACCTTCGAACTCGCGGCGCCGCCCGCCGACGTGTGGGCCTTCATCGCCGACCCGCGCAAGCGGGCCGCACCCATCAGCGTCGTCCAGGAGTTCGAGGTGACCGGCGAGAACACCGCGATCTGGCACGTCTCGCTCCCCATCCCGTACACGGACCGGACCATCGCCGTCGAGACCGAGGACACCAGGGTCGACGAGCCGAACTACGTCGAGTTCGTCGGCCGCTCGAAGGCGATGAACGTCCAGGGCGAGCACCGGCTGGAGTCCGTCGACGGGGGGACCCTGCTCGTCAACCGTTTCGTCGTCGACGGGACGGTGCCCGGCGTGGAGCGCTACTTCAAGGGGAAACTGGACGGGGAGCTCGAGAACCTCGAACGGGCCATCCGAGCCGACCTCGGCCTCGAACTCGGACGATGAGCGACGGGGGAAGCGGGGACGAGCGGTCCCGGGCTGCCGGACGGGACGCGGACGGCGAGGCCCCGTGGCGCGTCACCTGCGCCCAGCTCGAGATCCGGGAGAGCGACCGGGAGGGCAACGTGGACCGGGCAATGACGGCGGTCGAGCGAGCGGCCGAGCGCGGCAGCCACCTCGTCGTCCTCCCGGAGATGTTCACGGTCGGCTACTTCGCGTTCGATTCGTACGCCCGGACCGCGGAGTCCCTGCACGGGGAGACGATGCAACGGCTGGCGGCGACCGCCGACGCGGCCGACTGCGCGGTGCTGGCCGGGACCTTCGTCGAGGACCTCGCGGCGACTGTGGCCGAGACGGACGCCGACGTGCCCGCGACGGAGGGGTTCGCCAACACGGCGGTGCTGTTCGACGCCGCCGGCGAGCGGCGGAGCGTCTACCGGAAGCAGCACCTGTTCGGCTACGGCTCCACCGAGCAGGAGCTGCTGACGCCGGGCGAGTCCCTCGGCGTCGCCGACCTCGATGGGCTCACGGTCGGGACGACGACCTGCTACGACCTCCGGTTCCCGGAGCTGTACCGGGAACTGGTCGACCGGGGGGTGGACCTCGTGGCGGTCCCCAGCGCGTGGCCGTACCCGCGCGTCGAGCACTGGCAGCTACTCCCCCGGGCCCGGGCCGTGGAGAACCTCTGCTACGTCGCGGCGGCCAACGGGAGCGCCTCCTTCGGGGAGGAGCAACTCGTCGGGCGGTCGACCGTCTACGACCCCTGGGGGACGCCGCTCGCCTCGACCGGCGACGACCCGGCGCTCGTGACGGCCGAGGTCGATCCCGACCGGGTCCGCGCGGTCCGCGAGGAGTTCCCCGCGCTCCGCGACCGCCGGACGGACTGAGCCCCCCGGTTCGGTATCCCCGAGGCGGAACGTGTCAGACGGGCGGCTGACCCACCCGAAACCCGGTGCCGGCACGTCCCCGGCCGAAGCGAGAGTTTATATGTGGTGGGGAACTAACTGCACCTGCCCAAACGACGCTTTTCTCGTCGTGAGGGCGACAACGACAGACGCGCCCGCCATCACGCGTCGGGTCGCCCGGCCCCCGACGCAATCACCGGCCTCACTCCCCCTCGCCCTCTCTCGTCTCCGCACCACCCAGCCGCCGCTCCGAACGGGTGGCGGGTTCCCCTGGCAGCTGTGGGACCTGCGGGAGAGTCGGCTTTTCGACGGGATAGTATCGAGACCGGGGCGTCTGAACCGAAATCGTGTCAATGTTCCAGCTATATCGCCGACTTCCAGAAGACGAGTGCGACATCCGTCGGGGTATTCCGGGCGGAGCCACCGCCCGACGCAGGGTCAGTGGTCCGCCGTGGCGTCGCGGTAGACCGTCGCCAGCCGGTCGACCGCGTGTTCGACGCTGATCGCGTCTCGACGGCCGAGGCAGGACTCCCGCAACGATTCGCGTTCCGTGAGCGTCCGGCGCACGGCGGCCCGGAACGCGTCGATGTCGTCCTGCGGGAAGCGATACCCCGTCTCGCCGTCGACGACCGTCTCCGCGAGGGCACCGCTGTCGACACCCACGATGGGCGTGCCGCAGGCGTTGGCCTCCAGCGCGACCAGCCCCTGGGTCTCGACGGGGCTCGGGAAGAGGAAGGCGTCGAGGCAGGTGTAGAACGCCGGGAGCTCCCCGCGGTCGAGGAAGCCGAGAAACCGTACGTCGGCGTCCAGCTCCTCTGCCCGGGCCATCAGCCCCTGGCGGGCCGGGCCGTCGCCGCCGAACACGACCGTCGGGCGCTCGCCGTCCACCCGGAAGCCGTCCACGGCGTCGAGGATGGCACCCAGGTCCTTCTCGTAGCCGTGGCGACCGGTGTAGCCCAGCAGCAGGCCGTCGCCGAGGTCGTGACGCTCCCGGAAGGCGTCGGTGTCGACGGGGTGGAAGCGGTCGGTGTCGACGCCGTTCGGGACCACCTCTACCGACGCCGTGACCCCGATGTCCGTCAGGTGGTCCCGGGCCGGCTCCGAGGGGACCACGACGGCGTCGGCCCGGTCGAGGTACCAGCGCTCGTAGTGACGGGCGATTCGTTCGACGGTGTCCGCGAGCCGCCCGTCGGCGATGTAGTCGGCGTACTCCGCCGTGGGCGTGTGGTAGGAGGCGACGAGGGGGTGGTCCTCGCGACGGGCGAAGCGGGCCCCGCCCAGTCCGAGCAGGAACGGCGTGTGAGCGTGGACGATATCGATGTCGTCGCGTTCCACGGCGGTCGGGACGCCGGGAACGCCGAGCCGGAACCCCTCGTAGTAGGGGAAGGCGACGCTCCTGACGGGGTGCTCCGTCGAGGCGGGCTCGTGGTCGTCGGCGTCCGGGTAGACGACGTGCATCCGACCGCCACGGCGTGTCCACCGCTCGCGCCACGTGCTCACGGTGTACGTGACGCCGTTCACGGTCGGCAGGTACGTGTCTGTGAACGCCGCGACCGTCGGGACGGCCATCGCCCGCCGGTTGACAGGGCCCCGTTTAATCCGTTCGGATTCCCGCTCGACGGCGGGAACGGACGGTGAGCCCCCGGGGAGCCGATGCAGAACTCAGGCCGGGAGGCCGTCCTCGGCCTCGAGCAGTTCGTGGTAGCGGTTGCGGATGGTGACCTCGGAGATGTTCGCTACCTCGCTGACCGCGCTCTGGGTCATCTTCTCGTTGCAGAGCAGCGAGGCGGCGTAGACGGCGGCGGCGGCCAGACCGACGGGGGACTTGCCGGAGTGGATGCCGGTCTCCTTCGCGTTCGCCAGCAGTTCGCGGGCGCGGCGCTCGGCCTCGTCGCTCAGGTCGAGATCGGAGGCGAACCGGGGGACGTAGCTCTCCGGGTCCGCCGGCTGAATCTCGAGCTTCAGCTCCCGGACCACGTAGCGGTAGGTGCGGGCGATCTCGTCCTTCTCGACGCGGGAGACGGCGGCGATCTCGTCGAGGGACCGTGGCGTGCCCGCCTGCCGGGCGGCGGCGTACAGCGCACTCGTGGAGACCCCCTCGATGGAGCGGCCGGGCAGGAGGTTCTCGTCGAGT
>PXRM01000040.1 GCA_003020985.1 Halobacteriales archaeon QS_4_70_19
GACCACCACCGACGACACGACGACCGACGGGACCACCACCGACGACACGACGACCGACGGGACCTCCACCGACGACACGACGACCGACGGGACGGCGACCACCGGAACCACCGACACCTCGGATGACGACGAGGTAGTCGGCGGCGACGGCGGTGACAGCGGCACGCCGACCAACGGCGACGGTCCCGGGTTCGGCGTCATGGCTGCGTTCGCCGCGCTGCTGGGCGCTGGCCTCCTGGTGCTCCGCCAGCGGAACTGACCGGGGCGGGCGACCCACCGCCTCGATTCTGGTAGTACGCAGCACGGGTCCGACGGACTGATACGGTCCCGGTTCGAGGGGCCGACGTGACCCGCCGTGCTGCCGTACTGCTGTTCGGGGGCCTCGCGACGATGTGGGGACTGTCCTTCCCTGCCATCAGCGTGGGGCTCCGCGACCTACCGCCGCTGCTGTTCGCCGCCTTCCGTTACGACGTGGCTGCCGTCCTCCTGCTCGTGTACGTCGGAGCGACGGCGGACCCCGGGGACCACCTCCCGAACGAGGGCCGCGACGTGGTCGCCGTCCTCGCGGGCGGCGTGTTCCTCGTCGCGGCGAACGGGCTCCTGTTCGTCGGCCAGCAGACCGTTCCCAGCGGCGTCGCGGCCATCCTCCAGGGGCTCGTCCCCATCCTCACGACGCTGTGGGCGCTCCTGCTGCTCGACGAGCAGGTGACGCCGGCGGGGGCGGCCGGCATCCTGCTCGGCTTCGTCGGCGTCGGCCTCATCGTGCGGCCGGACCCGGCGAACCTGCTCGCGTCGGACCTCCTGGGCAAGTTCATCATCCTCGGGCAGGTGGTGTTCGTCGCGCTGGGCGGGGTCCTGGTCGACCGCGCGAAACCGACCATCGCCAGCACCGCCCTCACCGGCTGGTCGATGGCGCTCGGCGGCCTCCTGCTCCACGCGGGGAGCCTGACGGCCGGCGAGTCGCTGGCGGGAGCCACGCTCTCGCAGACGGCCGTCGGCGCCATCGTCTACCTGGGCGTCTTCTCGACGGCACTGGCGTTCGTCGTCTACTTCACCATCCTCGAACGCTACGGCGCGCTGGAGACGAGCCTCGTCGCCTACCTGGTCCCCGTGGTGGCGACCATCGCGGGCGTCGTCCTCCTGGACGAGTCCATCACACTGGCGACCATCGGCGGCTTCGTCGTGGTCTTCCTGGGCTTCGCGCTGCTGAAGCGCCGCCAGCTCGCCGACCTGCTGGGCTCCGGCGGCGCCGTCGCGCGCCACGGGGACTGACCGGGCGGCAGGCCGCCTCAGCGGTTCTCGGGTGCGAGGGCCTCGATGGTGGCGTCCAGCATCCCGGACGCGTCCTGCGGGATCGTCACGAGCGGTCGGTCCATGACCGCCGTCTCGCAGAGGTCGTCAAACTGCTCGCGGGCCGTCTCCGGCGACCCCGCGATGCCGAGGGCGTCGACCATCTCGTCGGTGACCGCGTCCCGGGCGGCCGCGCGCTCCCCCTCCCGCCACGCCTCGGCGACGGCGTCGGCCCCCTCCGGGAACCGGGTGCCGACGGCGCGCTTGTAACCGTCTCCGTTGCCGACGTAGTAGGCGACGTGCCCGCGAATGGCGTCGCGGGCCTCGTCGGGGTCCTCGTGGACCGCCGCGGGGACGTACGGCGCGACCGAGATGTCGTCCGCGTCCCGGTCGTCGGGCGTGTGCTCGCGGATGTAGTCGAACGCGTCGTCCAGGTCGGGGAAGGGGACGTTGTGAGGGATCCAGCCGTCGCAGAGCCGGGCCACGACGCGTCGGTTCGCCTGCCCGAGCGCCGCGCCGTAGATGAGGACATCCGAGCCCAGCGCCGGGAAGTCGGCGGCGTGGAACACCTGCCCGTCGTAGTCGGCCCGGCCCGCGCCCGTCAGGAACTCGCGGACCAGTTCGACGCACTCGTGCATGCGGCGCGCGGGATTCGGGTCGTCGAAGTCCATCCCGTGGAGGTCCTCGACGGCCTTCGGGGTACTCGTCCCGAGCCCGAGGTGGAAGCGGCCGCCGGAGTCGCGCTGGAGCGTCGCGGCCGTCATCGCCAGCACGGCCGGCGTCCGGGAGTAGGTGTTCAGGATGGCCGACCCGACGTCGACCTCGCTCGTCCGCTCGACGATCTGGGCCAGCTTCACCGGCGACGCGGTGTACCAGAGCTCCCCGAGCCAGACGGAGTCGTACCCCAGCTCCTCCGCCCGGACCGCGACCGCGGCCGGGTCGCGGCCGAGCTGCGGGAGCAGGAACCCGACCTGCTCGTGTGCGCTCTCTCCGGGCATCAGTTGACCGCCCCGCCGTCGCGGAGGGCCTCGATCTCCGCCTCGTCGAGTCCGGCCTCGCGCAGGACGGCGTCCGTGTGCTCGCCGTGGCCCGGGACGGACTCGTCGGTGTCGGTCGGCGCGTCGGTGCCCGCCGCGGGGAAGCCGACCCGGGGCGGCGCGTCGTCGGGCCGCTTCACGACCCGCTCCACGAGCTGGTCGTGTTCGAACGCCTCCGCCGGCGAGAGGACCGGCGCGGTCATCGTCTGGTCGCTCAGGTCGGCCAGCCACTCGTCGCGGGACCGCTCGGCGAACAGCTCCTCCAGCCCCGCGCGGAGCGCGGCCCGCCGGTCCGGGTCGCCGGTCATGTGTTCGCCGATCCACTCGTCCCTGCCGACCTCCTCGCAGAACGCCTGCCAGAACTCCGGCTCCAGCGCGCCGAGCGTGAGGTGGCGCCCCTCGGCACACTCGTAGACGTCGTACCACGGGTAGAGCCCGGTGAGGGCCGTCTCGCCCGGGCGCGGGGCGTCGCCCGCGAGCGCCTCGTACGCGATGGACTGGGAGAACGACGCAACCACGTCCGTCATCGAGACGTCGATGAACTCGCCGCCGGTGTTCCCGAGTTCGCGGGAGAGCAGCGCCGAGACGATGCTGAACGCCGCGAACAGGCCGCCGCCGAGGTCGCCGATCTGGTAGCCCGGGACCCGCGGCGCGTCGTCCTCGTCGTTCCGGGTCATGTCGAGCAGGCCGGCGACGCCGACGTAGTTCAGGTCGTGGCCCGCACGTTCGCGGTAGGGGCCGGTCGCCCCGTAGCCCGAGAGCGAGCAGTAGACCACGTCGTCGTTCACCTCGCGGACGCTCTCGTAGTCGACGTCGAGGCGGTCCACGACGCCCGGTCGGAACTGCTCGAAGACGACGTCCGCCTCGGCGGCGAGCGACATGAACGCCTCGCGCCCCTCGTCGCTCTTCAGGTCGATGGCAACGGAGCGCTTGCCGCGGTTGACCGAGTCGAACAGCGCGCCGGTGCCGCGGTCGGTGACAGGTGGCGTGTGCCGGGCGTAGTCGCCCGCGCCCGTGTCCTCTACCTTCACCACGTCGGCGCCCATGTCGGCCAGCAGTTGTGTGGCGTACGGCCCCGGGAGCAGGCGGGTGAGGTCGAGCACCCGCACGTCGTCGAGTCGCATACCCGCCCGTCCGCCGGGTGCTACTTAAGAACACGCGCTCGGATGCCCGGACGAAGGTCGTCGTGGCTCCGGGTCGGCCGAGCGCCGCGCGAGGAGGTAGTAGACGAGGACGAGGCCCACGACCAGCGGCACGATGCTGAAGTACCACTCGCCGAGCAGCCCGACCTCGGGGCCGTCGAGCCGCTGCATCGCCTGCCAGGCCCAGTAGAGCCACCCCGCGTGGACCAGCAGCGCGAGCAGGTACCACCAGGACGGCCGCCAGTCGCCGTCGCGGTGCCGGAGCTCCCGGATGTCGTACAGCAGCGCGGCGAGGAACAGCGGCGTCAGGACCGCCAGCACGGCACCGGCGACCAGACTGACACCGACTCCGGCCAGGGCGACGATACCCTGGACGGGGTTCGGGATGGGGAGGATGACGACCGCGAACGAGACCGTGAGGGCAAGCACCGCCAGCACGCTCAGTAGGGGGTACAGCGCGATGACCAGGGCCGAGCGAGCGAGCCAGACCTCGGAGTCCGTTCGGGTGGACGACATCGGGTGGGGTGTGACTCGGGACGGGCGGGACGGTTATCACTATGCACACGATAAATCGGCAGTACCCCGCCGACAACCATCGAACAACCGCCGCTCGTTCCGTACTTCGCCTGTAAGTTGAGCCTATAGCACATTATCCGGTAACCGGTTCGAGAGGGCCGCGCCTTCACTCGGCGGTCGGCGAGCGGACGATGCGGGGCTTGCCGTCGGCGACTACGAACCCGAACCGGCGGGCGCCGGGGTTGCAGACGAAGAACTCGTACTTCAGGTCGGTGTCCACGAGGGCACGGGCGCCCTCCTCCACGCCGAACTTCACGTCCTTCCCCCCCGCGGCCTCCCACTCCAGCCGGTAAGTGTCCACGTCCGCCGTGACGGGCGCCTTCACGATGTCGTAGGTGAGGTCGTCCGTGACCCGGTAGCTCTCCTCCGCGAGCAGTTCCTCGGAGGCCCCCTCGCACTCGCTCGGCGCGACCGTCGGCGTGGGCGTCTCCGGCGGGAACGCCGGCGTGGGTTCGGCCTCCGGGAAGTCACAGACCGGCGTCCGGATGTGGTAGATGCGGAGCCGCCCGTCGTAGCTGTCCGGGTCGTTGTACGTGGCGACGCCGTACTCGAAGCTGAACTCGCCGCTGTCGATGTAGTTGCTGTCCCCGCAGGCCGAGGTCGGTGACGGGCTCCGCTCACCGGTCGGTGTATCGCCCGACGTACCGTCCGGGCTATCATCGTTGTCGTCCCCGCCGCTCGAACAGCCGGCCAGTCCGGCGAGGCCGACGAGGCCGGCCCGGCGGAGCAGGGTCCGTCTGTCGAGGTCCATGCCCCGGCGTCCGACCGGTTCGGCTTAAATCCCCCGCGGTCGGGGGTCAGTCGTCCGCTTCGGCCGGGCGCCCCTTCTCCCTGCCGTCGTCGTCGCCCTCCTCGAGCGTGGCGGTGCCACGGACCGGGCGGAGGGTCCCCTCGAACTCGGCGAACAGGCGGGCTTTCCCGCCGTCGTCGAGGTTCGTACCCTCGACGGGGAAGACGAAGGTGGTCCGGTTGCCGCGCTGGCGGACCTGACGCGGGTCGACGCCGCCTCCGGCATTGACCTCCAGGTAGCGGCCGAACCGGACGGTCCCATCGGCCAGCTCCTCCGCCGTCGCCCCTTCGACAGTGACGCGGAAGTTCTCGCCGGCCCGCTCGACGCTGATGTCGACATCGTCACCCTGCGGATGCGGCAGCGCCCGCTGGGTGAGGGGTGGGACGAGGTAGTTGCCACGGCGCTGGGTCCGACAGAACCCGGCGATACCGTTGTCGCTTGCATCGAGGTCGAGTTCGTCGTGGTCGATACGGGCGTCACCGACGAGCCCGAACGCCTTGCTGTCGAACGGGACGCCGTTCATCGCCTGCCGCATGTAGGCCATGTACGGGTTGAACCGCATGAGCGAGACGAAGTGGAGGCCGGGGCGCTCGTTGTCGACCGTGTTGAAGTCGCGGCGCAGCATGACCTGTTCGGCCTCCTGGTCGCCGTCGTGGCCGCGGAGGAAGTCGTCGTCCCTCTCCGTGACGTACGGGTGGTCCTCCGGGATGTCGTCGGTGACGCGGGCCTCCATGTCGAACCGTGCGCGAGCGCACTTCTGGACGTGGCCGGCGACGCCGGGGCCGTCCTCGTCGTTGGCATCGGATTCGGTCCGCTCGGCCACGTCGGGTTCGTCGGCGCTCAGGTCACGAGTGGCGTTGCTACCACCGTCGGCATCGTAGGGCGCGTTCGAACTCCCGAGATCCTGGCCGACGATACCCATCTCGTCCACCTCGTGGTCCGGACTGAACATCCGCTCGATGCGCTCCTGATCGCTGTACCGGTACCAGCCCTCGTCGGCGACGGTGTCCGCGTCGGTGTTCCCGAACCCGGGGTCGTCGCCCTCGGGGTCGAGGTTCATGTCCAGCTTGGAGACGTGCTTGACGCTCCCCTGTGCGAACACCCCCGGCGGCTTGGGCTCGACGAGCTGCTGGTCCTCCAGCAGCGTGATGAGGTCCTCCCGCGGGATGCTGTTCTTGAACAGGTCGTTGAACCCCATCGAGAGCTTGGCGCCGTCATCGACCGGCACCTCCTCCGGGTAGACGCCGCCCTCCTCGCCGGCGTCGCCCTCCTTCTCGAGGTTCTTCGTCCCGGCGAAGCCGACGCGGCGGTCGGGGTACTCCGTCGGCCGGGCGAAGACACCCTCCAGCGTGTGGTCCAGCGATTCCTCCTCGCCGTCGCCGTCGACATCGACCGAGCCGCCCCAGAGCAACTCCTCGGCCGCGAGGATGTTCTGCTCGTGCTCGCTGGCGAGGTGGAGACAGGCGTCGTACGTCGGCCCCTCCGTCCCGTCGCTCTCCGGCACGGGATCCTCGTGGTCGAGCGTCACCCCGGGCGTGTCGATGAGGTCTCCGGCCCGGATGAGGCTCGGTTTCGCGAACCCGCCGTCCGGGTCCACCCCTTTGGGGAGGTCCCCGTCGAACCGGTCGAAGTACGACGGCGAGTAGCCGACCGTGAACAGCAGGCCCTCGTGGTCCCACTCGATGGTCGATTCGAGCTCACGGAAGGCCTGCCGGGTCTCCCGGCGGTCGCCCGGCGACGGCTCGCCCTCGCCCTGGTAGTCCAGCATCAGGAGGACGTGTCGCGCGGGCGGCAGCGTCCCCTTGCCGGGGTCCTCGTACTCGTAGTTGTCCCACGCGTGCTGGCGGTTCAGCCGCTCGGCGATCCCCACCGGATCGCCGTCGGCCGCGGTACGCCCGGGCATCCCGGCGAGGCCGAGCGTCGTGTTCAGCGCCGCGGCGCCGCCGATGGCGAGCGCCGAGCGCATGAAGTCACGGCGGTCCACGCCGCGCCGGTCGCGGTCGCGACCGCGGCTGCCCTCCCGGGTCGTCGTTCCCCCCTCGCGGTCGGGTGCATCGTTCGTCTCCCCCTCACCGGTACTGTCGCTGTCGTCGTTGTGAAACGGACATGGCATCGTGCATTCCCCTGTCCCGGTCACACCCGGGTACCGAGACGGACTACTGGACTCGCATTCAACCCAACGTTTGAGCAACCCGGTCACGGCGTGAGCGACCCGCTCTCGCGGGGCGCGGCAACTCTTGGGAGGGACACCGATACCGAGTTCGAGCCGCATCCCCTCAACCTCGGCGCTCCACCCGGTTCCGTCACCCGGACGCCGCCGTCGCGGGCTGGTGAAAACCACCGGCGGCAGTAGATTTACACGAGCGGCATACGTTAACACGGTCGATGCCGGGTGAGAGGGGTCGCAATGCCTTCACCGACTTGGTCGACCGTCGCGCGGACCTCCTGTCGCTGCTGGAGGAACCGCACGCCAAACGCGAGATGGTCGAGTCGCGGGGACTACGCGCTCACGTACGCCGGCCGGCTGGCCGTCGAGCGACACCGGTCGTACCGCGAGTCGCTTGCCGCGACGGCGGCCGCCGAACCGGTGGTGGCGCCACTCTCGCCCGGGACCGACCTCGACGTGGCGATGCTGCGGGGTGCGACGAGCGAGCGCAGCACCGACCCGTCGCCGTACCGGGCACTGGAGCCGCTCCACGAGGCCATCAGCGAGGCGGACCGATACCGGGGGGCGCTGCCGGCCCTCGACGACCCGCGACACTTCCGGCTGCTCTACGAGCACGTCGTCTCCGAGGGGCAGCCGGCGGCGCTGACGGTGAGTCGGTCGCTGCTCGACGCACTGCGCGAGGCGTTCCCGCGACGGCTCGCGGTGCTGCTGGACCGGCCCGAGATGGAGCTGACGACCGGCCCCGCCCCCCCGTACGGACTGGTGACGACCGAGCGCGACGGCGTCGAGACGGCGACGGCCATCGTCTACGACGACGGCACGGTCCACGGGACGCTCCGGAACGACGCGGAGCCGGCGGTCGGCTGGGCCCGGGAGCGTCTGGCGACGGTGGCCGAGCGGGCGACACCGGTGACGCCGTCCGAGGACCGTCCGGCCGGCGAGGGCCCGTCGCTGGACCCGGTGCTCGAACGGGAGGGGTTCGTTCGGCCGTCGGCCTCGTACTTCGCGACGCGGTCGACCGCCGACCCGGCCGACGCCTGGCTGGCGGGGCTGGGGCTCCCGGAGGTCCAGGCGGGCTACGCCATCGACCCGACGCTGGAGCGCGACGGCGAGCGGACGGGGATGACCGACCATCTGCTGTCGCAGTTGCGGGAGGGACCCGTCGCGGTCGTCGGGCCGCCGGGGAGCGGGAAGAGCACGGTCTGCAAGCGGGTGGCCTGCGAGTGGCATCGCGACGGCGGCACCGTTCTCTACCGAGAGGGGGGCCACCAGCCGGGGTTCGACGCCATCCGTGCGCTGATGGCCGCCGTCCGCGATGCCGACGACCCACTGGTCGTCGTGGAGGACTGTCTCGCTCCCGACGCCCGCGGCGTCTTCGAGGCGATGGCCTCGCTGGACGACGGCGAGGCGGCCGTCCTGCTGGACGCGCGGGCCTCGGACTGGGGCGACACACCGACGGACCTACCGGTCGACCCGCAGGAGGCGGTCGCGGCCGTCCGGATGCCGTCGTTTCTCGATGGGGACGCCGGGCGGCTCGTCGAGCGGTTCGAGCGGACCGTCGACGCCGACGTGAACGTCTCTGCGGACCGGCTCCGGTCGGCGGTGCGCGACGAGCGCCGCCCCGGGGACGGCGCAGCGCCCGCGGAGCCCCTACTCATGGCCCACCGGCTGGCCGCGCGGCTAGAGGGCCGGACGACACCGAGTGGCCTGGAGGCGGCCGTCGAGGCGGTCCGGGCGGACCTGGCGGAGCACGGCGACGCCGCCGTGGCCGTCGGGCTCACGGTGAACCTGCTGAATGCGGCCGGGCTGCCCGTTCACGCGGCGCACGCCCACGCGGCCGTCGACGCCGACCCGGAGGCCGTCCGCTCGGGCCTCGCCGCGCTCGACGGACGGGTGCTCTTCGGCCGCGCGGACGACCGGTTCCGGACCGTCCACGACTCGTGGTCGACGGTCTACCTGCGGTCGGCCCTCGAGGGGGGCGCGGCCGACGCGCTGGGACGCTGCTGTACCCGCCTGCTCGCCCTGGCCGACGACCCCGACGCTCGGGCCGCGGCCCGCGAGGCGGTGGCCGAGTCGGAGTCCGGGACCGGCGAGGCGGCCGTGCTGGACCGCATCGCGGCAGCTCCCGGCGAATGGGCCGACGACACCGCCGAGCCGCTGTTCGGGCTGGGAACGGACCTCCCGGCACTCGCTCCGGCGCTGGCCGGCACGGACGGCCGGGGGGAACTACCGGCCGCCTGCAGCGACGCGACCCGCGGCCGGGTTCAGGGTCAGCGGGCGGAGAGCTGGATGCTCGCCGGCGAGCCCGACCGAGCCGCGGACGCGTACGAACGGCTCCGCGAGGGCGCCGAGGCGGGGCGGTTCGGCGACGCGTCCGACCGGCTGGTCTGGCGGGCGGTCCACGGGCTGGGCGACGTGGCCCGGCGGTGTGGCGAGTTCGACCGGGCCGAGGACCTGATGGAGACCGCCGTCGAGCGGGCCCGTGCGGCGGGCGACGAGCGACAGGCCGCGGTCGCACGGATGCATCTGGGCGTCCTGGCCGAGTACCGCGGCGACTTGGACCGGGCGAAGCGGCTGCTGACCGGGAGCCTCGACGACTTCGCGGATGTCGGCGGCCCGGGCGACCGTGCGGACGCGCTGGACAACCTCGGCATCGTCTACCGGAAACTGGGCCGCTACGACGATGCGGCGGCGGCCCACCGGGAGTGTCTGGACATCCGGCGGTCGCTGGGCGACCTGGCGGGCGAGCAGCGGGCCGTCCACAACCTGGGGACGCTGGCCCGCCACCGCGGCGACCTGACGACGGCCGAGCGACGGTTCCGCCGGTCGCTCGACCTGCAGACCGAGTGCGGGGGGCCCGCGGCCGAGGCGTACGTGGTCGGTGCGCTCGGGCGCGTCTACCTCCGCCGGGGCCGCTACGACCGGGCTCGGGAGGCCCTCGACCGTGGCCTCGGACTGGCCCGCGAGACCGGCGACAGGCACGTCGAGATGGAGTTCGAGATCGACCGCGGGCGACTGGCTCACCGGGCCGGCGACGCTGCGACGGCGACCGAGCGACTGGAGCGGGCGGTCGAGATCGCCCGCGAGGTCGAGGACCGCCGCGGCGAGAGCGACGCGCTCCGGGCGCGTGGCGTCGTGGCACTGGAGTCAGGGGACCTCGACCGCGCGGCCGAGCGACTGCCCGACGCGCGCTCGCTCGCGGCGGCGACGGGCTACCGGGACGGCGAGGCGAAGTGCTGGCTCGAACTCGCGCGGCTGGCCCGCCGCCGGGACGACGGGGACACCGCCCGACAGCGGCTCGACGAGGTCTTCGACATCGCCGAGGCGGCCGATAGCAGGCTGGTCCGTGCCCGCGCGGAGGCCATCCAGGGTGCGGTCGCGGGCGACCCCAACACCATCGCGGACGCCGCCGACCGGCTCCGGGACGCCGGGGCGGTTCCGGCGGCGCTGTGGGCGACCGACCTGCTGGTCGACGCGTGCGAGGCGGCCGGCGCCCTCGATACGGCGGCCGACCACTGCGACCGCGCCGTCGACTTGGCGCGGGAGGCCGGGCTGACGGAGGCACGGGAGCGCTTCGCCGAGCGCCGCCGGTCGTTCGAGACCGACCCCGACCCGACGACCGCGGGCAGCGGCGCCGAACACGGGACGACGCACGACTGAGCGGGGCTCACTTCCCGCACCGATCTCGCCGTCCATCGTGGGAATCGCAGTCGGTAATGCCGCAAGAACGAATACGCCCCGTGCCAATCAGGGGCATACGCCATGATGGACTACCAGCTCACGCTGGAGAAGGTACTCGACCGGGCCACGTCGCTGTTCCCGGACCGCGAGGTCGTCAGCGTCCGGCCGGACGGGTCGAAACACCGCTACACGTACGCCGAGATGGGCGACCGGGTCGCCCAGCTAGCGAACGCGCTGGACGACCTCGGCGTGGGCGAGGGCGAGCGCGTCGCGACGGTCGCGCTCAACAACCACCGCCACCTGGAACTCTACTTCGGGCCGCCGTGCACGAACCGCTCCATCCACATGTGCAACATGCGGCTGCCGGACGAGCACTTCCAGTACATCATCAACGACGCCGAGGACGAGGTCCTCTTCGTCGACCCGGCGTTCATCGAGAAGGTGGAGGCCAACGCCGACGAGCTGGAGACCGTCGAGCAGTACGTGGTGCTCGCCGACCGGGTGCCGGACACGTCGCTGGAGCCGGTCGTCGCCTACGAGGACCTGCTGGCCGAGCAGTCGACGAACTACGAGTGGCCGGACATCGACGAGGACGACGAGTGCGGGATGTGCTACACCTCCGGGACCACGGGCAAGCCGAAGGGCGTGGCCTACTCACACCGCGGCGTCTACCTCCACACGCTGATGTGCGGCCACGTCGACGCGAACGGCGTCGGGGAGGGCGAGACGGTCCTCCCGGTGGTGCCGATGTTCCACGCCAACGGCTGGGGGCTGCCGTACGCGGCGACGATGGTCGGCGCGAAGCAGGTGCTCCCCAACGTCCATACGGACCCCGGCCCCATCGCCGAACTCATCGACGAGGAGGAGGTCACCCTGTCGGCGGCGGTCCCGACCATCTGGCTGGAGATGGCGGAGTACCTCGACGAGAACCCGGAGGCGGACATCTCCAGTATCGACCGGCTCACCGTCGGCGGGTCGGCGCCGCCGGAGTCGCTCATCCGGCGGTACGACGAGGAGTACGACGCCCCCATCATCCAGGGCTGGGGGATGACCGAGATGAGCCCGCTGGGGTCGCTCTCCGTCCTCCGGAAGGAACTCGCCGACGCCGACCCGGAGACCCAGTACGCCCACCGCGCGAAGGCCGGGATGCCCGCCCCCGCTGTCGACACGCGCATCGTCGACGACGACGGCGACCTGGTGGCCCACGACGGCGAGGCGTTCGGCGAACTCCAGGTCCGGGGGCCGTGGGTCGTCGACGAGTACCACAACCGTCCGGAGGCGACCGAGGAGTCGTTCGTCGAGGACGGGGCCGGCCGGTGGCTGAAGACCGGCGACATCGCCACGATGGACGAGGAGGGCTACCTCGACATCGTCGACCGGACGAAGGACGTCATCAAGTCCGGCGGGGAGTGGATCTCCTCGGTCGAGCTGGAGAACGAGCTGATGGCCCACGAGGCCGTCTCGGAGGCCTCGGTCATCGCCGTCGACCACGAGAAGTGGCAGGAGCGGCCCATGGCCTGCATCGTTCTCCGCGACGGCCACGAGGTCACGGAGGACGAGCTCGACGGGTTCCTCGGCGAGCGGTTCCCCGCCTGGTGGCTCCCGGACCGGTACGAGATCGTCGACGCCATCCCGCGCACCTCGACCGGCAAGTTCGACAAGAAGGTGCTCCGGGAGCGGTTCGACGACCTGACCCTCCGCGAGGAGACCGCCGACTGACCCGGCGGGTGACCCGGTGACGGCATCCCTGCACCGGACACGTTATTCGATTATATCGGCTGTTTCCCGGATGTTCCTCTGATTGTGTGATTATCTGGCACCCTCCCGGAGCAAGCATTTGCAGCCGGAACCCTTTCTCGCGTGCTCGCCCTCCCCCGTAGTGTGAGCCAACAGATTCCCGTGGAGACGCCGAGCGAGGAGATCGAGGAACTTGATGTGCCCCGCGACATCGACGAGGCCGCCATCGAGCGGATGCACGCCGTCGCCAGCCTGCTGGACGACGGCTTCAAGATTCCGGTGCTGGACTACCGCATCGGGCTGGACCCCATCCTCGGTGTCCTGCCCATCGCCGGTGACAGCATCACGGCCGTCGTCGGCCTCTACATCGTCGGCGAGTCGGCGCGGCTCGGTGTCTCGTACGGCACCATTGCCCGCCAGCTGCTGAACATCGCCGTCGACCTGGGGATCGGTTCCGTCCCCGTCCTCGGTGACGTCTTCGACCTCGCGTTCCGATCGAACCGCCGGAACGTGAACCTCGCGCTGGAGGACCTGGGCGCCGAGATGGAGCTCGAGGACTGAGACCGCGCCGCGGACCCGCGGGACGTCGCTCTACTCCCCGCCGAGGTCGTCGCCGAGCGACCCCTCGTACTTCTCGTGGTCGGTCGCCGGCAGGTACGCCTCCTCCCAGCCGACCACCTCCGGGAACCCGGAGAACTCGTGCAGGCTGCCCACCGCCGCGTCGTCGAACGCGGCGTCCACGTCGCGCATCGCTGTTACCGGGTCGTCGGCGAACGTCGCCATCGCCTCCTGGACGTACGCGATGGTCGCGAGCGTCGAGAGGATGGGAAAGAGGACGATGTCGAAGCCCCAGGCCGCCAGGTCGTCGATGGGCAGGTACGGCGAGGTGCCGAGATCGCCGACGAAGTTGTAGAGGGCCGGGCCCTCGACCTCGCGGCCCACGCGGCGGACCTCGTCGGCGTCGGTCGGCCCCTCGACGAAGCCGACGTCCGCGCCGGCGCCGAGGTAGGCATTGACGCGGTCGATGGCCTCGTCGAGCGAGCCCTCGCCCGTGCCGCGGGCGTCGCTGCGGGCGATGATGACGAACGACTCGTCGCGCTCGTCGCGGACGTCCGTCGCCGCCCGGATCTTTCCGACGGCCTCCGCCCGGGGGATGACCTGCCGTCCCTTCGTGTGGCCACAGCGCTTCGGGAACGTCTGGTCCTCTATGTGGATGGCGCCGACGCCGGCCTTGACGTACTCGCGGACGGTCCGGACGACGTTGGTCGCGTTGCCGTAGCCGTTGTCCGCGTCCGCCACGAGCGGGACGCCGATGTGCTCCTGGATGTTGGCCGCGTTCTCGATCATCTCGGGCATCGTGACGAACCCGGCGTCCGGGTAGCCGATCTTCGAGAGCGAGGTGCCGTAGCCCGTCATGTAGATGGCGTCGAAGCCGACGTGGTCCGCGACGGCCGCCGTGAGGGGGTCGTGGACGCCCGGACAGACGAGCACCTCGTCGTCCTCGAGTCGTGCCCGGAGCGCCGAACCGGAGGTGTCCATACCGGACGGTGGGCGGCTGCGGTGAAACGGATGTCGGTCACCCGGGAACGGTCGCGGGGCACGGCGGCCCGGCCGCGGTCAGTCGAGCCGGTCGAGCACGTCGTCGGTCGTGACGACGTCCCCGTACTTGGCGTCGATGTCGAAGAGGTTGGCGCGGTGGGGACCCTCGGCCCGGTCACCGACGGCGTCGGCGGGAACGATGGTCCGGTACCCGTGCTGGAGGCTGTCGACGGCCGTCGCGCGGACGCAGCCGCTCGTCGTGACGCCCGTCAGCACCAACGTATCGACGTGGTGGGTCGTCAGCTCCGTCTCCAGATCGGTGCCGAAGAAGGCACTGGCGTACTTCTTGAGGACGACCCGCTCGTCGCCGACGGGGGCGACCCGGTCGTCAACCTCGACGGCGTCGGTCCCGAGCCGGAGCTCCCGGAGAGCCGGCACCTTCTCGATGAACCGCCCGGCGTCGCCGTAGGACGCCTCGAACGCGACGGTCGTGAAGTAGCGCGGCAGGTCGCGCTCGCGGAAGGCTTCGAGGAGCCGGGCCGTCCGGTCGAGCACGTCGCTCACGTCCGTCCCGAGGTCCGTCCCCGGGTCCGTGAACGCGTTTATCAGGTCGATGACGAGCAGTGCCGGCCGTTCACCGAGGCCGATGCTCCCGCCGAACTCGCGGTCGCCGTAGTGCTCCTCGAGGTCCTCGGTCCACTCCATACCCTCCGCTCCGCGGCAGGAGCGCAAAAAGCCGCCGGGGCCGACGGCGGTCCCGGTGCGCTCGTCGCGTCTCAGCCCCGCCGGTCGAACTCGCGGCGCTCCGCGGCGATCTCCGCCTCCAGGTCGTCGTAGTCCGGGAGCGGGCCGTAGTCGAACTCCGCCAGGTCGCCGCGGGTCTCGCGGATGTCCGCGCGCTGGCGCTCGGTCGCGTCGGCGTTGACGCTACCGTCGTCGTCGAGGATCACGCCGTACTCCTCGCGGGCGGCCTCCTCGGTACTCAGGCCCCGGGCGACCTCCGTCGCGACCTGGCCGGGGGCCCGCTCCAGCGGGTCGCCGAGCCCGCCGCCGCCCGCCGTGCTGAAGACGAGCCTGTCGCCCGCGGCGACCGGGACGTTTTCGACCTTCGACGGGAGCTCCTCCTCGGTCCCGTCAGTCCGGATCAGTTTCTTCTCGCTCGTCCGTGCGTGGGAGCCGCCGTCGACGCCCCACGGGTACGTGTGGGCGCGGTCGTCCTGGAAGGTGATGGCCCCGTCCTCCTCGAAGGTGTAGACCTTCGTGATGCCGTGACCGCCGCGGTGCTTGCCGGCGCCGCCGGTGTCGGCGCGGGTGCTGTACTCGTCGATCGTCAGGGGGTAGTAGGCCTCCTGGTACTCCGCCGGGACGGTCCGGAACAGCGGCCACCAGGAGTGGCCGTCGAGACCGTCACCGCCCGGACGGGCCGGGATGCCGCCGTAGAGGATCTCCAGCATCTGGAAGTCGTTGCCATCGGAGTCGGTGCCGGCGTAGACCAGGTTCGGCGAGGTCCCGTAGCTCCCGGCGACCGAGAAGCCGTCGATGAGCTTCGAGAACGTCGCCTGTAGCACGTCGAACTGCCGGGCCATCATCGGCAACCGGTTGCCCAGCGCCGCGGGGAACTCCGGCTGGACGACCGACCCCTCGGGGAGCGTCACCTCGAACAGGTCGTAGTACCCGTCGTTGAACGTCAGCAACGGGTCGAACGCCATGATGAGGAAGACGCCAGTGAACATCTTGAACATCTTCTCGTTCAGGAGGAAGTTCACCGTCCCCGGGACCTGGTCGTCGGTGCCGGTCCAGTCGAGGTACACCGTCTCGCCCTCCCGGTAGATCTCCAGGTGGAGCTTGATGGGGCCGTTCCCCATCCCGTCGTCGTCGACGTAGTCCTCGAACGTGTAGCGCTCGCCCTCCGGGACGAACTCGTGGATGAGGTCGATCATCCCGTCGCGCGTCCGGTCGAGGATGGCGTCGCAGCCCTCCACGTACGTCTCCTTGCCGAACCGGTCGCAGAGCTCGTGGACCCGCTCCTCGGCGGTCCTAGTGCCCGCGGCGAGGGCCTTGATGTCGGCCTCGGCGTGCTCGGGGAGCCGCGTGTTGTGCGCGAACGTCTGGAGGAGCTCGCCGTCGAACTCCCCGCCCTTGTAGAGCTTGACTGGCGGCAGGCGGATGCCCTCCTCGAACACCGTCGCCGCCTGGACGGGCATGCTCCCCGGGGTCTTCCCGCCCACGTCCATCAGGTTCCCCCACTGGCTGGAGTAACCCACGAGGTCCCCCTCGTAGAAGATGGGACGCAGGAGCAGCATGTCCGGGGTGTGCGAGACCGCCCCGGCGCACATGTACGGGTCGTTGGTCGCGATGACGTCACCGTCCTCCAGGTCCGACACCTCGAACGGCGAGTTCTCGATGATGGTGTCGATGGCCGAGCCGAACTGGCCCATCACCATCCGGCCCTCGGCGTCGGCGATGAGGGGGAACTGGTCGGACTGCTCCCGGATGACCGGGCTGATGGCCGTCGTCTCGACGACGCGGTCCATCTCGTCTCTGGTGTTGGCGAGCGTGCTCTCGATGATGTCCAGCGTGGTCGGGTCGATGTCGTGCTCGCCGACGAAGTCGGGCGCGTCAGCGCTCATGCGGACTCACCCCGGGTGACCTCGATGTTGGCATAGCGGTCGACGGTGGCCGTGTGGTCGGGCTGGACGACGATGGTCGAGTCGTCCTCGACGACGATGGCGGGGCCGGTTACCTCGTTGCCCGGGCGCAGTTCGGTCCGGTCGTAGATCGGCGTCTCGACGTAGCTGCCGTCGAAGTAGACCTCGTTCGTGCCGACCTCGGCGCCGCTCGGGTCCACGTCGCCAAGCGCGTGTTCCTCGATGGTGACCCCCTCCAGGCTCCCCTTGCCGATGACGCGGAGGTTCGCGATCTCCAGCGGAGCGTCGAGCGAGAACCCGAACTGGCGGTCGTGGCGGGCCTCGAAATCGTCCTTGATCTCGGCGAGGCCGCGCCCGTCGACCAGATTGTCGACGTCGATGGGGATGGACATCTGGATGTCCTGGCGGAAGTAGCGACAGTCGGCGAAGTACTCGAACTCGTGGGCCGACGGTCCGACGCCCTCGGATTCGAGCCACGCCGCCGCCTCCTCGCGGAGGCTCTCCAGCTCCCCGTGGACGGCCGCGCCGTCGACGTCGAGGTCGGTCTGCAGGTAGGTCTCGGAGAACTCGTTCTGGACGTCGGAGGTGAGGAAGCCGAAGGCGGACATGACGCCGGGTCCCGGCGGGATGATGAGCGGGTACGCGCCCGTCACGTCCGCGAGGGCGTTGGCGTGCATCGGGCCGGCGCCACCGAAGGCGACGAGGCCGAACTCGCGGGGGTCGTAGCCGCGCTCGACCGAGACCACCCGGAGCGCGCCGTACATGTTCTCGTTGACGATGTCGAGGATGGCCTGGGCGGCCTCCTCGACGCTCGTACCGCGCTGCTCGGCGATGCCCTCGATGGCCGCCCGCGCGGCCGCGTGGTCGAGGTCCATCCTGCCGCCGAGCTGGACCATCTCCGGGATGCGACCGAGCACGACGTTCGCGTCCGTGACGGTCGGCTCCTCGCCGCCCTGGCCGTAGCAGGCCGGCCCCGGATCGGCGCCCGAACTCTCCGGACCGACCTGCAGCGCCCCGCTCAGCTGGACCCGGGCGATGGAGCCGCCCCCTGCCCCGACCGTGTTCACGTCGACGGAGCGGGACTTGAACTCCCGGTAGCCCACCTTCGTCTGCCGGGTCGTCCCGGGGGTGCCGTCCTCGACGAGCGAGACGTCCGTCGAGGTGCCGCCCATGTCCAGCGTCAGCACGTCGGGGACACCCTTCTCGTTCGCGATGGTGGCCGCACCGACGACGCCACCGCTCGGACCGGAGAGGGCGAGTTCGACCGGACGGTTCCTGGCCGCCTCCGAGCTCATCAGGCCGCCGTCCGAGCGGACGACGTTCATCTTTGCTGTCGACCCGGCGTCCTCCAGCGAGTCGTCGAGGTCGTCGAGATACCTGATGACCTGCGGTCGGGCGTAGTCGTTGATCGCGGTCGTGAGCGTCCGCTCGTACTCGCCGTACTCGGGGACGATCTCGGAGGAGATCGAGACCGGCAGCTCCGGGGCCTCGGCAGCGACGATCTCCCGGACCCGCTTCTCGTGGGCCGAGTTGAGATACGAGTTCAGCAGCGCGACGGTCACGGCCTCGACGCCCGAGGTCTGCAGGTCGCGGACGGCCTCTCTGACCGCCGCCTCGTCGAGCGGCTCCGTCTCCTCGCCCTCGGGCGAGCTGATGGTCCCCGGCACGCCGCGCGTGTCCACGAGGTCGGCGAGCGGGTCGGGCTTGTCCATGTCCATCCAGCCGTACAGCGGCCCCGGCGTCCAGGCACGTGCCAGGTGGAGAACGTCCTCGTGACCCTCGGTGGTGATGAGGCCGACCCGCGAACCGGTCTCCTCTAAGAGCATGTTCGTGACGACCGTCGTGCCGTGGAACAGCAGGTCCAGTTCCCCGACGGAGGTGCCGGCCTTCTCCGTGGCCTCCTCGATACCCCGCAGCACGCCCTCCGACGGGTTCGCGGGCGTCGAGAGCACCTTGTCTATCGTGAGTTCGTGCGTGTCCTCGTCGAACACGAGTACGTCGGTGAAGGTCCCACCAACGTCCACTCCGAGGTTGTATGACATGTAAACACGTACCATTCCCTTGCACGTCGTCGTTGCCTAAGCGTTCCCCCAACCAATGTTGGGGGTATATATACCGGCCCCGGGCCGCCATCGGTCGCTGCCGCGGTGTCCGTCAGCGGCGCGGTGGCTGCTGCTGAGGGGGTTGCTGTCGCGGGGGAGGCTGCTGGTATGGCTGGTCGGCGTACTGGCCGCCGGAATGGTCGTCGGCCTTGACGACGAAGCCGTTGCAGCCGAGTCGAGCAGGAAGTGGAGCCGCTGGAAGACGACCTGGGTGACACCTGGTCGAACCCGCGCAAGCGCCACGAGGACGACGGCCGGATGGTCCCGGAGGTCGTCGACGCCCTCCAGGAGGTCCGCCGTCGCTCGGCGGAGGCGGGCTTCTACGCGATGAACCTCCCCGAGGAGGTCGGTGGCGAGGGCGTCTCGAACGTGACCTGGTACCGCGCGCTCAAGCACGTCGCCTCGAACGGCCCGGGGCTGCACTCGGCCATGCTCGCGGGGCCGGAAGGCCCGAAGCCGCTCCTCATGCAGGCCGAGGGTGACCAGGTGGAGAAGTACCTCAAGCCGGCGGTCCGGGGCGAGAAGTCCACCGCGTTCGCCCAGACGGAGCCCGGCGCGGGCTCGGACTCCCCCTCGATGAAGACTTCCGCCGAGAAGGACGGCGACGAGTGGGTCATCAATGGTACGAAGCAGTGGATCACCAACGCCCCGTACGCGGACTTCGTGCAGGTGTTCGCCCGGACGAGCCCGCAGGACGAGATGGGTCGCTACGGCGGCATCACCTGCTTCATCGTCGAGGAGGACGAGTTCGAGGTCTCGTCGCTCAACAACGCCCACTCCGCCATCGGCCGGCAGGCGGAACTCCAGTTCGACGACGTGCGCGTGCCCGAGGAGCGTGTCCTCGGCGACGTGGACACCGCCTTCTACGACGCCATGGACTTCCTGTCGCTGGGCCGGCTGGAAATCGGCGCCCGCGCGGTCGGCCACACGGAGTACCTCCTCGAGCAGGGGACCCAGTACGCCCAGGACCGCGAGGCGTTCGGCCGCCCCATCGGCAAGTTCCAGGGCATCTCCTACAAGCTCGCGGAGGGCAAGGCCCGGATGTACGCGGCCGACGCCGCCGGCCTCCAGCTCGCCTGGAAGATGGACAGCGGCGAGCAGGCCATCGAGGACTCCTCCATCGTCAAGTACCTCTCCACGAACGTCATGTTCGACGTGGCCGACGACGTGGTGCAGGTCCACGGCGGGAACGGCCTCAGCGAGGACAACGACTTCATGACGGAACTGGAGACCGCGAAACTCCTCCGCATCGTGGAGGGGACCGACGAAATCCAGCTCAACACTATCGCGAAGCAGATGGGCGTGAACTAACACGCATCTTTTGCCCGTCGGGTTGGGCGGCGGAGCCGCCGAACCGCTCCTCGCAGAAACGTGTGAAAAAACGTCGCCGGCCTCCGCGCCCTGCGGGCGCTTCGGCCGGTGAAACCGCGCTCGCTTCGCTCGCGCGGATGCCCCTATTCACTCATAGCCCCTCGATGGTCTCCTCCAACTCCTCCACGGGGACGGGGTGGATCCACTCGTCCGTGCTCCAGGCGTGCCGGACCTCGCCCTCGTCGTCGAGGACGAACACGGCCCGTCGCGGGGTCTTTGTCCCGGCCATCCCCTCGCGCTCGACCAGCAGGTCGTAGGCGTCGGCCACCTCGCCATCGACATCGGCGAAGATGGAGAACGGGGAATCGATGCCACGCAGGAAGGCGTTGATGGCGTACGGGCCGTCGCGGCCGACACCGTAGACGGGTACCTCGTCGAACTCGGCCCAGTCGCCGCGCTCGTAGCGGCGCCACCAGTTGTCCGAGATAGCGGAGAACACGAAGCCGAAGAAGACGAGCACGGCCCCGCGGTCCCCTGTCGCCTCCTCGAGTGTCCGCTCGCGGAACGTCTCACCGTCGCAGAGCAGCGCCCCGAAGTCGGGCGCGTCGTCGCCCTCGGTCGGATGCATACCCCGGGCGTCGGGTGGCCCCGTCAAAAGGCTGTGGCACGCGGTGAGCCGCAGTTGCTGCACCTGCAGCCGGATTACGAACCTACTCGACCAATATCTACAGGAACAGTCATACTCGACTATATTCGCGGGGACAGTTCAGATATCCAGGTCGCCGAAATCCGTCTCTAGTCTCTCGCGCTCCTCCTCGTCCAGTTCGGCGAGGGCGTCCTCCAGCGTGTCCTGCTCGACGTCGGGGTCGGGCTGGGGGACGTTGTCGGGGGCCGTCTCGACGTACTCCATCCCCTCGTACCCGTCCGGGGCGCGGTTGCCGGCGGCGAACCACTCCTGGAAGGCCTCCTCGAACGCCTCGGCCTCGCCGCGGTACTGTGCGCCGCCCTCCTCCCGGTACCAGTAGAGGAAGTCGACCTCGTGCTCGTCACAGAGGATGACCTCGTGGAGCGGTTCGCCGTAGACGACGCGCGCGACGTTGCACTCCTGGAGGTTCTCGTCGCCGTGGAGCAGCCAGCAGGCGCTGCAGGGCTGGCCCGCGACGACCGAGAGGCGCACGAGCCGGTCGCGCGTGTCGGCCGACACCTGGTCGACGGGCCGGAGTTCGCCGTCCTCGGTGAAGACCTCCTCCTCGTCGAACCGCCAGCCCCGCAACCCGATGCTCACTTTGCTCATGGGCGACGGTAATCGGCGCCCCGATATAAGCGGCGTGTGTGTACCCGCAGCGGCTCGTGCCGGATCCGCCACGATGAACGAGTGTTCAGTTGTCGCGATTGGCCAGCGTTAAGTGAGAATCGTTCGCATCCGCGACTATGACCGGGGACTGGCAACAGGCCGAACTGGAGTACGACGACGAGGTCATCGGGGAGAACATCATTCCGGCGCTGTTCTTCGAGTCAGTCGAGCGACACGGAGACACGCCCTGCCAGATGTACAAGGGCGGGCTCGGTGACCGCTCGATGACACCGGGCGTGATGCCCGAGCCGGCGGCCGGCGAGTACGGCTCCATCACCTACGAGGAGGTCGGGCGCATCGTCCGCAACCTGGCGGTCGGCTTCCGCGAACTCGGTGTCGGCCCGGACGAGCGCGTGGGGCTGTACGCGGACACGCGGCCGGAGTGGATCCAGGCGGACCTGGGCATCCAGGCGGCCGGGGGCGTCGTCGCGACCGTCTACACGGAGTCGAGCGCGCCGCAGGTCCAGTACCTGCTCGACGACCCCGGCGCGACGGGCGTGGTGGCCGGAACGACCGAGCTCGTCGACACCCTCGTCGAGGTGGAGGACGATCTCGACCTGGAGTTCGTCGTGACGATGGACGAGGCAGGCGAGTACGCGGACCGCGACGACGTCTACACGCTCGCGGAGGTCCACGCGATGGGCTCCACGGCACGCACCGAGGGGCAGGTCGACGAGTGGATCGACGAGCGGGACTTCGGGTCGCTCGCCTCGCTGGTCTACACCTCCGGGACGACGGGTGACCCGAAGGGGGTCGAGCTCTCCCACCGGAACTTCCGCTCGGCCATCAACACGGTCTGGCGCCGGGTCGGCCCGCGCCCCGACAAGCCCGACGACGTCCCGACAATGGAGCACGGGATGACCGTCCTCTCCTTCCTGCCGCTGGCACACGTCTTCGAGCGGTTCAACCACTTCGTCCAGCTCGGGGGCGGCCTCACCATCGCCTACGCCGAATCGCCCGACACGGTCGGTGACGACATGGGCCAGGTCGAGCCCCACGGCGCGGCCTCCGTGCCGCGGGTGTACGAGCGCATCTTCGACCAGATGCGCAACCAGGCCTCCGAGTCCGACATCGGCAAGCGCATCTTCGAGTGGGCCGTCGAAACCGCGAAGGCGTACGACGACGCCGAGTCACCCGGCATCGGCCTGAGCCTGAAGATGAAGGCCGCCGACAGGCTCGTCTTCTCGAAGGTCCGCGAGAAGCTCGGCGGGAACGTCGAGCTGTTCATCTCCGGCGGCGGCTCGCTGTCGAAGGGGCTCGCGAAGATGTACCGCGCCATGGGGCTCACCATCCTGGAGGGGTACGGGATGACCGAATCGTCGCCGGTCATCTCGCTGAACCCGCCGGAGGACATCCGCGTCGGGACGATGGGGCCGGCGCTGTCGGCAGTCGACTACCGCCTCGACCAGTCCGTCGTCGGGGAGGAGCAGGAGGACGCCGCCGAGGGCGAGGTCGGTGAACTGCTCGTCAAGGGCCCCAACATCACCGAGGGCTACTGGAACAAGCCGGACAAGACCGAGGAGGCGTTCACCGAGGACGTCCCCGCGAGCGGAGCGAGCGGAGAGTCGTCGGACGAGTCCGACGGAAGGTACTTCCGGACCGGCGACGTGGTCGCCGTCGACGACGACGGCTACTTCACCTTCGTCGACCGCGTGAAACAGCTCATCGTGCTGGACACGGGCAAGAACATCGCCCCCGAGCCCATCGAGGACGAGTTCGCCACCTCCGCCCGCGTCGACCAGATCATGGTCGTCGGGCAGGACCAGAAGTTCATCGGCGCGGTCGTCGTCCCGAACTTCGAGCAGCTGTACGACTGGGCCGAGGACGAGGGCATCGACGTCCCGGCGGACCACACCGAGGCCTGCCGCGACGAGCAGGTCCGCGAGTGGGTCGCCGAGGAGATCGAGGCGGTCAACGAGCGGCTCGGCCACCACGAGACCATCAAGGAGTTCCGGCTGGTCCCGACGGAGTGGACCGCCGACAACGACCTGCTCACGCCCTCGATGAAGAAGAAGCGCCGCAACATCGTCGAGGAGAACCGCGGCGAGATCGCGGACATCTACGACAAGCCCCCCGAGGAGGTCCGGGGCTGAGTCCGGAGGCGTCGACGGTCGTCGTCCCGCCTCCGGTCGTGGGAGCGTACGCCGGATGTGTTCCATCCCCATTCTTCTCGACACGGCCACGGACGCGGGGAACCGACAACACAACGCCTAATCCCCGACCACCCGACCCGCCGGACATGCGATACGTCCGTTTCCGCGACGCGGCCGGCGACGTCCGAACTGGCGAGTGGACCGGCGAGGAGGGTGCCGAGATAGCCCCGTCCCCCGGCACGGGCGAGCGTCTCAACCTGGACCCGGAGCCGCTGGCGGCTGCCGACGTGGACGTGCTCCCGCCCTGCGACCCCTCGAAGGTCGTCTGCGTGGGCCTGAACTACGCCGACCACGCCGCGGAGCAGGGCAAGGACATCCCCGACCGACCGCTCCTGTTCCTGAAGCCCCCGAACACGGTCACCGCCCACGGGGAGACGGTCGACCTCCCGGCCGGCAAGGAGCGCATCGACCACGAGGCCGAACTCGCCGTCGTCGTCGGCGAGCGTGCCCGGGACGTCGATGCGGACGAGGCGATGGACCACGTGGCGGGGTTCACCTGCGTCAACGACCTCTCGAACCGGGACGACCAGGTCGTCGAGCAGAACTGGGTCCGGGGGAAGGCGTTCGACGACGCCTGTCCACTCGGCCCCGTCGTCGCCACGCCCGACGAGGTGCCCGCGGACGCGACCGTGGAGTGCCGCGTGAACGGCGAGACGCGGCAGGCCTCCAGCCGTGAGGAGTTCATCTTCTCCGTCCCGGAGCTGCTCGCGGAGATCACGACCTACGTGACGCTCGAACCCGGCGACGTGGTCTCGACGGGCACGCCGGCCGGTGTGGGGCCGCTGGCCGACGGCGACACCGTCGAGATCGAGGTGGAGGGCGTCGGCACACTCCGGAACGGGGTCTCGATTCCCTGAGCCGGGGCGTCGCTCGCTGGCACGCCGGGGGATGACTTATGCCCGTCCACGGTGAGCCTGAACGTATGGTACAACTCCTCCTCCGCCGGAGCGACATCGCCGCGCTGGGAGTGCTGCTCGTGACCGCGGGCGCCACGGCGGCGGTCTACCCGTCGCTCCCCGAGCAGCTGGCGGTCCACTTCGACGCCTCCGGGACGCCGGACTCGTTCTACGGGCGGACGCTCGGTGCTGCGATCGTCCCGGCGATGAGCGTGGGCGTCTACGCCATGTTCCGCGTCCTGCCCGTCATCGACCCCCGTGGCGAGAACTACCGGAAGTTCCGGGCGACGTATGACGGGATCGTGCTGCTGGTGCTGGTGTTCCTCGCCTTCGTCCAGGGGCTCCTCCTGGCGTACAATCTGGGCATCGAGTACCCGCAGAACGCACTGGTCGTGGGCGGGGTCGGGGTCCTGTTCGCCGGGCTCGGCCTCCTGTTCCGCCGTGCGGAGCCCAACTGGTTCGTCGGCATCCGAACCCCGTGGACCCTCTCCGACGACGAGGTGTGGCGACGGACCCACCGCGCCGCCGCGCCGCTGTTCGTCCTGGCTGGCGCGTTCATCGCCGTGGGCGCGTTCCTGCCGGTGGCGATGGAGTTCCTCATCGGCGCTGCCGTCGCCGTGGCCGTGGTGGTCCCCTCGGTCTACTCGTTCGTGCTCTACCGCCGTCTCCGGACCCACCGGGAGGGTGATTCCCCCTCCACCTGACGGTCGCCCGCCGGTCCACCGATAGTCGCCACCCTGCGCTGGTCGCTCCGGAAGCCAAGACATAAATTTAGGTTCACCTAATCGGTGCCCGTGACCGACAGCGACGGCCGCGACCGGACGCCGGGCGAGCGGGCCGACGTGTGCGTCGTCGGGAGCGGCCCGGCGGGTGCACTCGTCGCTCGCGACCTCGCCGAGGCCGGCCACACGGTCGTCGTACTGGAGGCGGGTCCACGGTTCGACCGCGAGTCGCGGCTCGAACGGATGGAGCGGGCCATCCGGCCGGCGTGGGGACCGGACGCGGTCTGGGACATGGGTGGAGACCGTGACGCGTACACCTCGTCGGGCGACCGCCACTACCCGCTGAACCAGGCCCGCGTGAAGGGCGTCGGCGGGTCGACGCTCCACTGGCAGGGGATGGTACTGCGACTCCACGAGGACGACTTCCGGCGACGGTCGGTCGACGGCGTCGGCGTCGACTGGCCCATCTCCTACGGGGACCTGCAGCCGTTCTACGCTGCCGCGGAGGAGGCGATGGGCGTGGCCGGTGCCAGCGACAACCCGTTTGCACCGCCACGGGAGGAGCCCTTCCCGCTGCCGGCGTTCGAGCCGTCGTACTCGGACGCGCTGTTCGCGGAGGCCTGCGAGCGGCTCGGCGTCGCCACGCACACGGTCCCGAACGCGCGCAACTCCGAACCCCGCCACGGCCGCTCGGCCTGCGTCGGGTACGGCACCTGTGACCCGGTCTGCCCCTCGGGGGCGAAGTACAGTGCCGACTACACCGTCGCCGCCGCCGAGGAAGCGGGCGCCCGAACTATCGACCGCGCGCCGGTCCAGCGGCTCGTCCCCTCGCGCGACGGCTCGACGGTCGAGGCCGCCGTCTACGCCACGCCGGACGGGAGCGAGTACCGACAGCCGGCACGCCAGTTCGTCGTCGCCGCGGGTGGCGTGGAGACCCCGCGACTCCTCCTGCTCTCGGCCGACGCCGACCGCGGGCACCCGGACGGCCTCGCGAACGGCTCGGGCTGGGTCGGCCGGGGCTTCATGGACCACCTGTTCGTCGGCGTCGGCGGCCGACTGGACGAACCGACCCGGCAGAACCACGTCGGCTTCCTCACCAGCGAGAGCCACGCGTTCTACGACGATCCCGGGCGCGCCACGTCGGGTACGGCCGGGGGCATCCCGGCGAGCGACGCCGACCTCGGGCCGATAAAGCTGGAGTTCCTCAACTACGCCGGCCCCTCCCCGGTCGAACTGGCGATGGACGCCGAGACGTTCGGCGACGACCTGCTGGAGGACCTCCGCGGCGCGTACGGGACCCACGTCGCGATGGGGGGTCTCGTGGGCCAGCTCCCCCGTCCCGAGAACCGGGTGACGCTCGACGACTCGCGCACGGACGACCACGGCAACCCCGTGCCGGACGTACAGTGGTCGCTGGACGCCCGGACCGAGCGGACCATCCAGCGAGCGGTCGACATCCAGACGCGCATCATGCACGAACTCGGCGCGACCGTCGAGACGACCGTGACGCCCGAGGGAACCGGCCCCGCGTACCACCAGATGGGCGCGACCCGGATGCACGCGGACCCGTCGGAGGGTGTCGTCGACGAACGCCTCCGGGCACACGAGGTCGACAACCTCTCGCTCGTGGGGGCGTCCGTGTTCCCGACCGGCGGCGCGATGAATCCGACACTGACCATCGCCGCGCTCGCGCTGAAGTGCGCGAACCACCTCGCAGCGGACCTCTGAGCCGTTCCCGTCTCATACGGATTACGCTACCTGTTTACCACGATGACCGCCCGAGGGCAAGCGGTCACTGTGGAAAGGACGTAGCGTAATCCGTATCAGAGCACCACCGCGGCCCGCCCGACCACGAACGAGGCCGTCGCGAGGAACATCCCGTACTTCAGCCGCGACTGGCCGGCGGTCGCGTCGCCGAACGACTCGTAGGCCGCGTAGCACATCACCGCGTCCGCCGGCAGCACGAGTACGAGGTAGGCGACGCCGAACGTCCCCGCCAGGTAGGGGAGCGGGCTGGCCAGCACTGCCAGGGCGAGCGCGGCCGCGGCGACGACCAGTGCCCGGTGTTCCCCGACGGCGATGGGCAGCGTGTTCAGCCCCTCCTCGCGGTCCCCGGCCACGTCCTCCACGTCCTTGACCACTTCACGGGCGAACGTCGAGAGCGCTGCCAGCGCGAACAGCACGCCCGCCGTCGAGAGGTCGCCGCTCACGGCCGCCCCGCCGAACAGGAACGTCGACCCGCCGAGGGACGCGACGACGAGGTTGCCCACGCCGGGGAGGCCCTTGAACAGCTCCGTGTACGCGACCAGCGCGAGCAGGTTGACGAGTGCGATACCGATGGCCAGCAGCGGGAGGAGCAGCGCGAGCGCGACGGCCAGCGCGAACAGCGCCAGCGAGAAGGCGAGCGCGCCGCCTGGCGCGACCGCACCCCGCGGGATCGGACGGTCGGGCGCGTTGATGCGGTCGATATCCCGGTCGAAGTAGTCGTTGATGGCGTTCCCGCCGCCGACGGCGAGGACGGTCGCGAGGACCGCCGCCGTCGCGCGGAGCTCCGGCGACGTCGAGAGGAGGAGCCCCGCATCGCTCCCCGCGATGCCGGCGACGAACGCGCCCACGAACGTCAGCACCCCCGACGCGACGGCGTTGCCCGGCCGCGTCAGCTCCAGCAGCCCCCGGACGGTCTCGCGCATACCCGTCGCTGTCCCGGTCGGGGTATAAGCGGCGTGGAACGTCGCGCCCCCGGCCAGGGTATGGACAGAATTATGTCCGGGACGGCGCTACGGCGGAGCGAGGGGCCTTAGCTCAGCTCGGACAGAGTGCGTGGCTTCGGACCACGTTGCCGGGGGTTCAAATCCCTCAGGCCTCGCTTCTCGCGAACGAACGTGAGCGAGAGCGACGGCCAGGAATTTGAATCAGGGAGGACGCGCGCAGCGGAGCGAGCACGTCCGACTGTGGTTCAAATCCCTCAGGCCTCGTGAACCCGCCGAGCGACAACGAGGCGTAGTGAACATCCCTGTAGATTCGAACCCCGAGAGACGAGCGTAGCGAGTCTCTCTCCGGTTCAAATCCCTCAGGCCTCGCTTCTGCGACCGAACGTGAGCGAGAGCGACGGCCATGGCCATGGGATTTGAATCAGGGAGGACGCGCGCAGCGAAGCGAGCACGTCCGACTGTGGTTCAAATCCCTCAGGCCTCGCTTCTGCGACCGAGGTCGTCGGCGGAAGTATCTTCAGAAAGACGAACTCGTTCCGGATATGTCCGCACTGATTTATTAGGTCGAAGAATTGCACGCCGTTCGATATATTTACCGAGTTATCGTAAACGTCTGACGAGTACGGGAGGCTCCTCGTGAGACGGGAGCGACGGACGGGTGACCTACTCGAAGACCTCGCTCTCTTCCTCCAGCAGTTCGACGCCGCGGGCGACCTCGCTCGCCCGCTCGGGGTCGAGCGCGATCTCGATCTCGCTGCCGTCCTCGTCCTCGAAGGCGAGTTTGATTCGCCGGTCGCCGAACTCGCGCACCTCTACCCCCTCCACGTCGTAGAGCTTCGCCGTCGCCGTCCGGTTCGACGGTCCGGCGTGCTTGATGGCGCCCTCCTTCAGTTCGAACATGAAGTCCTCCAGGTCGAGCAGGAGCATGGCGGGACCCGCGACCGGCAGCCACCTGAACGTTGCTGGTCGGCGGCCGGGATCAGGCGTTGTCGGTTGGCCGTGGCGACCGGCGCTCGCCGACGGACTCGTAGGCGGCCCGGAAGCCGAGCGCCACCACACCGACGCCGGCGAGCACCAGGAGCAGCCGCACGAGGTCGCCGACGATCGGGAACAGGGAGAGAACGGCGGTGACCGGCACGCCCACGAAGAGTGCGAGGTAGCGACCGTCGCGCTCGGTGAACGAGAGGAGTCCGGCACCGAGCAGGTAGCGGCCGTAGATGCTCCCCACCCACAGGAGCACCAGATACACGACGAGGCCCGCGAGCGCGAGCGGCAGGCCGACGACGGTGTGGTCGAGGACCGTCTCGGCAGCGTCGTCGGCGAACCCGGGGAACGCCGTGAGGAACAGGCTGCCCGCGACGAGGTCCGCCGCCAGCAGGTACAGCGCGAAGATGATGCCGCCGGGCCCTGACAGCGGGGGCAGGAGCGAGAGTTCGCTGACGTGGCGGGCACCGAGCGTGACGCTGCCGCCCTGGTCGTCGAGCGTCCCGACGTAGGTGAGGAAGCCGTCGACCTCGCCCGACGGGGCGAGCGTGACGTCTCCGGCGACGGTCGTCGCGTCCTCGTCGACCGTCCCGGCGAGGGTGACGCTCCCCGCCACGGCGCCGAAGGACCCACCGACCCGGCCCGGCTCGGCGACCTCCACGTGCCCGGCGTAGGCCACTGCGTTGCCGCCCGTCGACCCGGCGACGACGACCGACCCGGCGAACGCCCGCACCCGACCGGTGACCTCGCCACCGTCCTCGACGACGACCCGCCCGGCGAACGCGGTCAGGTCACCGTCCACCGTCCCGCGGACGACCACCCGGCTGGCGTAGGCAGTGAACCCACCGACCGTATCCCCCGCTTCGACGACGACCGTCCCTCCGACGTGCTGCTGTGACTGCGCGGCGGCGACTCCCGCGAAGGAGGGCAGTACCAGCGCGACCACGAGCGCCACGACGAGTCCCTGTCGCATAGCGAGGTGCCCCGGCGCTCGCATATATTGTTTCTGACGTGACGGGGGACATCCGGCCGGTCGGTGGCGGGCCCCACCCCCTGCGCGTCACCCAACGGACCCGTCACCGGGAGTCGGGGTCGCCGGGGGCGTCGGGGGTGAACCGCTCTCCCGGGGCCGGGGAGGGCGATGCGTCGATGCCCTGCCCGTGCGCGATGGCCGGCTCCTTGCCCAGTCCCGTGTTCGCGCCCGTCACGATTACCGTCCGCCCGGTCTGGTCCGGCACGTCCGCGGCCGTCCACTCGCTCGTACCGGGCCAACGGGCGGCGTCCCGATAACGCCTCGCGTAGGCCGACGGCGGGATGCACGACCGGTAGCCCAACGGCTGGCCAGCACCGCACCGAGGCGGCGATAGCACTTTGCCCGCATCGCCGGTGGTGTGCGTATGCGACACACACAGCCAGCGCGGACGGTGGGAGGCTCATGACTGATCCGACCGGCGAGCGGGTCCCGGCGGTCGATCCGGTGGCGCACGACATCGACGGCCCCGAGGGAACGCTCCGCGTGACCGAGTGGACAGCGGACGCGCCGGACACGGCGACCCTGTTCGTCCACGGTGCCACCTACCCCGGGCGGGCCATCTTCGGGCCGGGGCTCGACGGCGTCCCGGGCTGGGGCCCTGGACGGCCGCCCACGACGACACGGCACTCGCGCTCGACGTCCGGGGCTACGGCGGGAGCCACGACGTGCGGGCGGGCGAGGACACACCGGTGCGGACCCCGGCGGCGACCGCCGACCTGGCCGCCGCTGTCGAGTGGACCGGCGACCGCTTCGACCGGCTCCACCTCGTCGGCACGTCGTGGGGGACAATGACCTGTGGTCAGTACCTCGCAGCCCACGAGGCCGCCCCGGTGGCGTCGGTCACGCTCCACGCCCCCGTCTACGACCTCTCGCCCGCCGTCCGGGAGCGACTGGCCGTGGGCGGCCCGTTCCGCACCGTCACCCGGGACGGCGCCCGGGACCGCTGGGCCGCGCAGGTACCGGACGGCGCAGACACCGACCGCTGGCTCGCCGGGTTCGACGCCTTCTGGCGGACCTACGCCGGGAACTCCCGGTTCGTCGTCGACGGGCGTACCGACCCGGAGACGGCCACGGTGCGCGCACCGAACGGCTGTCTCGTGGACGTCCTCGCGTCGGCCGACGGGGACCCCGCGTACGACCCGGCGGCCGTGACGACGCCGACGCTGGTCGTTCGCGGCACTGCCGATCACACGTCCGTCCGGTCGGACGCGGTGGGGGTGTACGACCGCCTCGGCGGTTCTCCCGGACGCCACGCCTACGCGGAGGTGGAGGGTGGCACCCACTTCGTCCACCTGGAGCCGCCGCGGACGCGGCTGTTCGGGCTGGTCCGGGCGTTCCAGTGCGGGGCCTGAGACGGGTGTCGAGGGGCTTCGAGCGACGGGGGCCGCCGGCGAATCGGACGGGTGCGAGCGGCCCGCCGCCCGCGGCGCGTCACGACGGCCCGATGGCGTCCGCGAGGATGGTGGCGTGGTCGAACCCCATCGTCGGCGGGTCCTCGGGGTCGAAGGTGTCGACGCGACGGGCCTCCTCGCGGGCCGTCGGCTCGCCGTCGCCCCGCGGAACGCAGAGGTAGGCCGCCGAGACGTTGCCCCGGCTGTCCCGACCGGGGTCGTCGTACAGCCCGACCGGGGAGACCGGCCGGACGTCCAGCCCCACCTCCTCGCAGGTCTCGCGGACGCAGGCCGTCCGAGCGCGCTCGTCACGCTCGACCATCCCGCCCGGGAACACCCACTCGCCCTCGTGGGGCGGGTGGTCGCGTTCGAGGAGGACGACGCCCTCACCTGTCAGCACCACCGCGTCCGTCGCCAGTGCGCGCAGGTCGCTCCGGTTCATACCTAGCGGTCGACTGCCGACCACCTCAACGGTGCGACCGTCGCGATATCCGCGGGGTTCGTCCGTAATCACGAGCATTATCCGACTACTTCAGTCTCAGTTCACTTACCGCGCAGATAATCCGTATCGCCGGCGACGTGCGGCGGGGACGACCGGACTCCAACCGTCAAGTGGCCCCGCCCCGAGCGGTCGACAGTGACCGAGTTACACGAGGACCGGGCGACGGCCGACGGCGTCGGCATCCACTACCTGCGGGCCGAACCGGACGAGCGGGACGACGGGCCGCCGGTCGTGCTGCTCCACGGTGGCATCGTGGACTCGGCGCGGCTCTCGTGGGGTGGCGTCGTCGAGTCGCTGGCGGCCGAACTCGGCCGAGCAGTCCTCGCGCCGGACCTGGCTGGCTACGGGGACAGCGACCGGCCCGTCGCGGCGTACTCGACGGCGTACCACGTCGAGTCGATGCGGTCGTTCCTCGACGCGCTCGACGTGTCGCGCGTCGATCTCTGTGGCCTGTCCCTCGGCGGCGGCGTGGCGCTGGGCCTGGCGTTCGCGGACGACCGCGTCGAGCGGCTGGTCGCGGTCGACAGCTACGGACTGGGGACCGACCTGCCGAACGGGGCCCTGACGTGGGCGGTCAGCCGGGTCCCGACGCTGAACCGGCTGTCGTTCGCGCTACTGCGCCGCTCGCGGCGCCTGCAGCGGGCGGGACTCGGCAACCTCACAGCGGACCCGGCGTCCCTCCCGGACGAGGTGTACCCGCTGTTCGCGGACCTGCTAGAGCGGGAGGACCCGGGGCACGCGTTCCGACAGTGGCGGGCCGCAGAGGTGACACGGCAGGGCTACGCGACCTCCTACGTCCCCCTGCTGCCCGATCTCCAGCAGCCGACGCTGTTCCTGCACGGGATGGAGGACGAGGTGTTCCCGGCGCGATGGTCGCGGGAGGCCGCCGACTCGGCGCCGGAGGCGGAGTACGCAGGGCTGGAGGACTGTGGGCACTGGCCGCCGCGCGAGCGGCCAGTGGAGTTCGTCGAGCGGGTCGCGGGGTTCCTCGGAGAGGTTTAGCCTCAGGCCGCGCGGATGGCGCTCACGTACGTCGCCTTGTCCTTGATGCCGACCCACTCCTGGGCCGGTTCCCCGCCCCGGAAGAGGTGGACGGTCGGGACGCCGCGGACACCGAAACGCTGCGCGAGGTCCTGGTTCGCGTCGATGTCGATCTTGACGACCGTCGCGTCCTCCTCGGCGGCGATCTCCTCGATGGTCGGCGCGAGCATCTTGCAGGGACCACACCAGTCGGCGTAGAAGTCCGCCAGCACGACCTCGTGCTCGGAGAGCACGGTATCCAGGTGGTCGGCACCGTCGATGTGGATCGGGTCCGCGGGCGTGCCGTCGCCGTCGGCGTCCGTCCCGCCGTCCGCCTGCGAGAGCAACTCCTCGCGTTTCCGCTGGCGGATCGATTCGAGCTCCTCGTCGTCGGTGTCGCCCGCGTCGCTCATGGACGGGCGTAGGGGGCGCCGGAGATTAAGAACCCCGGGGTCGTGTCCGCGGCTCGCATCGGCGACGGTACCGCGTCGAGCCCGAGCGGCTCCCGCCGGACGCGAAGTCACCCGCTTTTCGAGTCCGTCGCCGGTACGGCGCTACAGTGCGGGACGACGAACCCGGGTCCGTCCGAGACGCCATCGATCAGTCCCAGCACGGTGCGCCGGCCGCGGGAGCGGTCCTGCGCGACCGGTTCGAGACCCACGAGGTGTTCCAGCGGATCGTCGCCGGCGTCGTCTGGCTCGTCTACGCCGTCACCGACAGCCTCGCGCGGATCGTCGTCCACCTCACCTTCCTCGCCATCCCGGCGGCCGACCTGTTCCGCGTCGTCTCGTTCACGGAGGTGCTCTACCTGGTCTTCCTCGGCGAGGCGAGCCCCGTCGGGATCAGCTACGGGCGGTCGTACGTCCCGGAGCGACCCGAGGAGGAGGGTAAGCCAGGCTGCCCTGCGTAGACGTCCGACCGGGGACAGACGGGCGTCTGACGCGCGGGGAAGCTTGATAATCGGGCACCGCAACGGCCCGTCCATGACCGAGGAACCCCAGGAGATCACGACGCTCGTCGGTCGCGAGGTCTACTCGAACAACGGCGTCTTCGTCGGCCAGGTGGAGGACCTGCGTCTCGACGTCGACAGCCGCTCGGTGACGGGACTGGCGCTCACGCAGCTCAACCACGAGCTGTTCGACGAGCGCATCAACGGCAGCCGCGGCGTCATCATCCCGTACCGGTGGGTCCGGTCGGTCGGCGACGTCATCCTGGTGAACGGTATCGTCGAGCGGATGCACGGCACGAACGAGGAGGAGGAGCCGCTGGCCGCGACGCCCTAGCTCCCGTTCGAGGACTCGGCGCTCCCGCTCCCCTCGAACTCCACGTCGACCCCCATCGCCTCGAACAGCTTCGTCTTCACGGCCTGCTCGGTCAGACTGAGCAGCGTCTCCCGGCTCTGGCCGTTGCCCTCCAGCCCCGTGAAGATGCCGAGTGGAATCTCCGCCGTGGCGTCCGTCGAGTGCCCTCTCGTCTGGCCGATATCGCCGAAGGCGCCCTCGAGCACGCCGCTGATGTTCATGCGGATGTCCTTCGAGCGGGCGGCGAGGTGGATGGTGTCGTCCGTGACGGCGAACACGGCGGTCGTGGTGATGCCCTCCAGGTTCAGGAGCTGCTGGGCGGCCTGCGAGACGGCGGTCTTGTCACGGATGAAGCCGGCGTTCGAGACCAGATGCGACCCCTGCACGTCGCGGTTGCGGATGGCCTCCGCGAGGACGTCAAGCGTCTCCGGCGACAGCGACGGGGACTCCACCTGTTCGAGGGTGTCGTGGTTGGCGAACGGGTAGAGGTACGCCGCCGCGGTGAGGTCGGCGGGCGTGGTGTCGCGTTTGAAGTCCAGCGTCTCCTCGCGGATGCCGTACAGCAGGGCCGTGGCGACCTCCTCGCTCAGGTTGAGGTCGAACTCCTGGATGTACTTCGTGAGGATGGTCGAGGTCGAGGAGACGTTCGGCCGGACGTCGACGAACTCCGCCGTGTACTCCAGTTCGGGTTCGAAGTGGTCGATGAGGATGTCCGGCTGGCGGTCGAGGTCGTACTCGGTGACGCGGGCGTAGTCGACCAGCGCGAGCGTGTCGTAGGTGCTCAGCGTCTCCTCGTCCAGCGGCGCGAGGTCGATCCCGAGCAGGTTGACGAACGCACGGTTCTCCTGGTGGCCGATCTCGCCCTCGTAGCGGATGTCCGCCTCCACGCCGAGCGACTCCGCGATGGCCTTCAGCGCGACCGCGCTGGCGATGGAGTCCGGGTCCGGCGACCGGTGGGCGAGGATGGCCAGCCGCTCGCCGCCGCGCAGCACCTCGGCCAGCCGCTTCGCGCGGTGCTCCAGCTCCCCCGTCTCCAGCGCCCGGAGCGCCGAGTCCGCGATCACCTCGGAGGGGTTGATGACCACGTCCACGCCCAGCTCGGTGAGCTCGTCGGCCGTCACGGGGTCGGAGGCACGGACGACGATGAACTGGTCCTCGCCGCGGTCGCGGATGTTCTCGACGGCGGCCTTGTTGGCCGCCACGTCAGAGGACATGACGAGGACGACGTCGCGGTCGCCGATGACCCCGGCCACGTCCGGGTCGGCGATATCGGCGGTCCGGGCGTCGAGGTCCTGGTCGCGCAGCGCCTCGACGCGGCCCTCGTCGTGGTCGAGGATGAGAACGTCCTTCCCCTCGGATTCGAGCTCCTCTGCCACGGCGTGGCCCACGCTCCCGCAGCCGAGGATGGCGTAGGTCGACATCGAGGCCATCGTGACGGCGCTGCTCATTGCTGCGTATGGTTGCAGCCTCGGACTACAAAAAGCCCGTCGTCCGGCGGTGCGACCCGCCGCTGGACGGGGAAACGCAACCCTTTAGCGTCACACCTCGCTATCCGTCGGTGAGGGCTGATAGCTCAGCCAGGCAGAGCGTCTGGCTCTTAACCAGACGGTCGAGGGTTCAAATCCCTCTCAGCCCGTGATTCTGCGACGAGCGAACGTGAGGGGCGAATCACGGCCTGCAGCGGGATCTGAACCCGGAGAGCCGCTGCCCGCGAAGGCCGGAGGCCGAGCAGAAACGTCTCTCACCCGGTTCGAATCCCTCTCGGACCGTCACTTCCGGATAACCGCCCGCGAGAAGTGACTCAGTCGCTGGCCTGTAGCTCGACGACCCGACCCTCGGGCTCGGGCTCCTCCGAGCGGGACGGCAGCGGGATGGTCACCACGTCGTGGTCGGCGTGGGCCTCGAAGAACTTCGCCCGTCCGGCGACGTCGGTCGCGACGTGTTCGGCGGGGCAGGTCCGGCACACGCAGTGGAACAGCTCGTCCGACATATCAACACGGAGGGGTGGAAACCGTATGAACGTGGGCACCATTCGGGCGAATTCCGGGGGCCGGGAGCCAGAAAATACGCCCCACATGCCCTCTGGCCCGAGAATCCTCCGCATTCGAACGTCTTGTCAATTGTTCCCACGGAACAGTCGGACGGAGTCACACGGTCGTTTATATAAGACGCTCAGTACCCCTCGACGTCCACGCTGCCGGCGGTCACCTCGACCAGCGCGCCGCCCTCCTCCGTCTCCTCGTCGGTGTAGTCCGGGCCGTAGTACTTCTCGAAGACGGCCTCGCGGGCGGCCCGCACCTCGGACTCGTCCTCGGCGACGCGGGCGGTCCCGAGGACGGCGACGCGCCACTCGACGCTGTTCTCGTCGGCACGTTCGATGGAGAGCGCCACGCGCGGGTTCTCGCGGACGTTCGCGAGCTTCCGGCCGCCCGTCAGCATCGAGAAGACGGCCTCCCCGTCGCGCTCCTCGTACGTGTACCAGACCGGCGCCACGTGTGGCCGGTCGTCGACGCTGGTCGCGAGGAAGGCGCTCAGCGTGGCGTCGGCCACCTCCGCGCGGAGGAACGAACGAGTGTCGCTGTCCATACGAGGAGGAGGCGCCGCGTGGGCAAGGGTCCGTCGCCGGGCGGTGGTCGCGGCGGCCGGGCGGAACGGGGGAGGCTCAGCCGGAAGGTCGGGGTGATATAACCGTCGGAAATCACGGATAACAGTAATACCGCCGTCGTACGGTTCGGGAACGTAGTATTATCGAGTAATCCGTGACCTATCCGACGAGCTACTCGTTCTGCGGCGAGTAGTTCGGCGCCTCGTCCGTGATCATCACGTCGTGGGGGTGTCCCTCGGTCTGGCCCGCGGAGGAGACACGGACGAACTCGGCGCGCTCCTTGAAGCCGGGGATGGTCTCGGCGCCGACGTAGCCCATCCCGGACTGCATCCCGCCGACGAGCTGGTGGAGTTCGTCGGCGAGGGGGCCCTTGTAGGGGGTGGCGGCCTCGACGCCCTCGGGGACGTACTCCTCGTCGTCGTCCTCCTTGAGGTAGCGGTCGCCGCCGCCGGACTGCATGGCACCGACCGACCCCATCCCGCGGTACTGCTTGTAGCGCTTCCCGTTCATCGTGATGACGCGGCCGGGGGCCTCGTCCGTGCCGGCGAAGTACGAGCCCAGCATGACGGCGTCGGCGCCCGCGGCGATGGCCTTGATGGCGTCGCCGGAGTAGCGGATGCCGCCGTCCGCGATGACGGGCACGCCCTCGGGGGCCGCGATGTCGGCGACCTCCGCGACCGCCGTGATCTGGGGCATCCCGGCGCCGGTGACGACCCGCGTCGTGCAGATGGACCCGGGACCGATGCCGACCTTGACGCCGTCGGCGAAGTCGACGACGGCCTCGGCTGCCTCGCGGGTGCCGATGTTGCCGACGACCACGTCCGCGTTGACCTCGCCTTTGATGGCGCGGGCCGAGTCGGTGACGTCCGCGTTGTGCGCGTGGGCGCAGTCGATGAAGAGGACGTCCGCGCCGGCCTCGTCGGCGGCGGTCGCGCGGTCGGTCTCGAACGGCCCGACGGCGACACCGACCCGGAGGCCCTCCTCCTCGTCGTGCACGGCGTTGTCGTACTCCCGGCGGGCGAGGATGCCCTGCATCGTGACCAGCCCGGTGAGACGCTCGTCGTCGTCGACGATCGGGACGCGCTCGATCTTGTGCTCGTACATCAGTTCGAGCGCCTCGCGGGCCGTGACGCCCTCCGGGGCCGTGACGACCTCGTCGGTCATGGCCTCGCGCACGGCGTCGCTCTCGCCGACCTCGAGGAACGGCCGGATGTCGGTCGCGGAGATGATGCCGAGCACGCGGTCGTCGTCGTCGACGACGGGGGCGCCGCTGACCCCCTCGCGGCCCATCATCGCGTCGACCTCGCGGACGGTCTGGTCCGGGTCCGCCGTCACCACGTCGCGGATGACCAGTTCGTCGGCGCGCTTGACCTGCTCGACCTGCTCGGCCGTCTCCTCGACGGACATGTTGCGGTGGAGGACACCCATCCCGCCCTGCCGGGCCATCTCGATGGCCAGGTCGGCCTCGGTGACGGTGTCCATCGCGGCCGAGAGGACGGGGATGTTCAGGTCGACGGACGTGGAGACACTCGTCCGGGTGTCGGCCTCGTCGGGCTCGACGCGGCTCTCCTTGGGACGCAGGAGCACGTCGTCGAAGGTCAGGGCCTCCGGAACGCGGAGCTTCTCCGAGAACGGCTGTGGAGCGTCGTTCGCCATGTCAACGGTGCGGCACGACGGCTCAAAAACGTTGCGCGACCCGTCTCGGCACGCCATCCGTCGGCACACCCGAGGGCAGGAGGCCGGGGACGGTAGCCACCACGCCCCGCCCGGTCACCGCGCCCTATCTCGACACCTCGATGCCGTCGCCCGTGACAGCCACGGAGCACTTGCCCCGCTCCTCCAGGTGGACGGCGTACTCGTGGACGACCATCGTGAGGAAGCCGACCGCCGAGCCGTCGGCACCGAGCGCCTCCGTCGCGAACTCGCGAGCGAAGAACTCCTCGCGCTCGCCGAGCCACGCGAGGAGCTGCTCCTCCGTCTGCTCGACCTTCTCCAGGCAGTCGTCGATGCGCGCGTGGGGGGCCGTCATCGTCGGGCCGTGCATGGGAACCAGGCGGTCGGGCTCCAGGTCCCGGACCCGGCGCAGCGACCGCTTGTAGTCGCCGATATCGCAGTACAGCGGTGCGTACATGAAGTGGCCGTTCGTCGAGACCAGGTCGCCGGACAGGCAGGTCCCGGAGGGCTCGTGCCAGAAGGCGGCGTGCTGGGCGGAGTGCCCCGGCGTGGAGAGCGTCTCCAGTTCGTAGCCGCCGACGCGGAGCGTCTCCCCGTCGTCGAGGACTCGCTCGAACTCGATACGGTCCCCGTGGTAGTCGTCGAGGGGGAAGTAGGTGTCCCACATCGACTCCACCACGCCGAGGCCGGCGCCGAGCCGGGTCATGTCGGCCCGGGCCTCCGCGAGGTAGTTCCGGTAGTCGCGGACGATGGACGGCACGTCCTCGATGGCGACGTGTGGCAGGTCGGCGAGTTCGGCGATCGTCTGGGAGCCACCGACGTGGTCGGTGTGGGGGTGGGTCAGCAGGACGCGCTCGACGCCACCCAGCCGGTTCGGGTCGGCGAGCGCCTCGCGGACGGCGTCGGCCGACCGGACGTGGCCGGTGTCGACCAGCGTGTCGCCGACCCGGAGGACGTTGACGCCACCCCACATCGGCTGCTGGAACTCGAACCGCTGGATATCCATGCGTTCCACTGTCCCGGGCGGTACAAATCGCTTGCCGTGAGCGCCATGCACGGCGGCCGGAGGCGGCGGTGCGAGCCGGGGCTCACTCGGGGAACTGCGTCATGTTCTCCAGCCACCCACGCCCGTCGATCTCCCCGTCCCGTGTCTGTACCGACGGCGAGCGGTTCAGCACCGCCCGGTGGCCGGTGTCCTCGTCCTTCCAGTCGACGGGCGTGGTGGCACCCGGCTCGACCGCGAGCGCGGTGCTGCCGCCGTCCCACTCCAGGGTCAGGTCGATCGTCGGCGCGGCGCCCGCCTCCATCCACTCGCTGCCGGTCTCCTCGCCGAACGGCGGGTCGGCCGACAGGTCGGCAGCCGTGACGGCGTGGACCGTCTCCCCGTCGAACCAGAACCCGTTCGTGATGACGGGATCCATCTCGCTGGGCCCGTAGCCGGCGGGCCACGCCGAGAGGTGGTTGTACGCCGACCCGTCCTCGAACGAGCCCGAGATCCAGAGCCACTCGCCGTCCGTCCAGTCGCGCCGGCCCCAGGAGTGGTCGCGCTCGCCCGGGCCCTCCAGCGTGAGCGTGCGCGTCTCTTCGCCCTCGACCGTTGCCGCCCCCTCGACACGGGTGGCCACCTCGTAACGGTCCTCGTCCTCGCCGCCGGGCCAGTCCGCGCCGCCCGAGTAGAGGAACGGCTCGTGTCGGGCCCGGGTGACGAGTTCCACGTCCACCGCGACCGGCTCCCCGTCGCCCCCGACGACGTCGGCCGCGCTCTCGCAGCGCGTCGCGGTCCCGCCGAAGGCGACCCGCCAGTCCCGGCCCACCTCCTCGGGGACCATCTCGAAGTGGAGGTCCGGGGCGTCGACCGTCAGCCCGTGGACGTGGTCCAGGTCGACCGCGTCGTCGCGGAGCCGGTAGACGGTCGCGTCCGTCCCCGTCCCGTCCAGCAGGTAGGCGAAGACGTTGGCGGCGTCGCGGTTGGGGTAGAAGCCGATGCGGGCGTGTGCGGCCGCCCCGTCGCCGATGACGTCGAGGTAGTGGCTCTCGGACCAGAACTCGCCGTCGCCGGGCGCGTGGAAGAACTCGTGTCGTGCGTCCATACCCCGTCTGCCGGTGGACGCGGGATAACGTTTACCACGGCGGCCCGCGCGACGTAGGGGAGCCATGGAGATCGAGGCGTACGCGGACCGCATCGGGGACGGCACCGGCCTGGCGGCGGAACTGGAGTCGGCGTTCGGCCCGGCCGAGACGGTCGTGATCCGGGAACTGCCGGGCGGCAACGCCAACGACACGCTGCTCGTCGAGTGGGACGAGAGTCGGTACGTAGTCCGCATCCCGCCGACGGCGACGCCGGCCCCGGCGATGCTGGCCGACGTGCGTCGGGAGTACGCCGCGCTGGAGACCGCCGCCGGCACTGCCGTCCCCGCGCCGGAACTCCTGCACCGCTGTCGCGACGCCTCGGTCGTCGGGGACGAGTTCTTCGTCATGGAGCTGCTGGACGGGGAGGTCATCGAGGAGCGCGTCCCGGACCGGTTCGACTCGCCCGCGGCCCGCGAGCGCATCGTCGACGAGACGACCGACGCGCTCGCCGCGCTGCACGATGTGCCCGTCCCCGACGCGTTCGCCGACGCCCCGGCCACGTCCGAGGCCTCCCTCGGACGCGAACTGGAGACGTTCCGCGAACAACTGGCGTGGGCGGAGGAGCGGACGGCCGAGGAGCGCCGGGTCCACGGCCTCCACGACCTCGCGGACCGGCTGGAGGACCGCCTCCCGGAGCGCCCGGACGACGGTGAGGCCGGCGGCCGGACCTCGTCGGACGCGTCCGACGGTGCGACGGCGTTCGTCCACGGCGACTACAAGCCGGACAACCTCATGTTCGCCCCCGGCGACGAGGCCGACCTCGTGGGGGTGCTGGACTGGGAGATGGCCGGCCGGGGCGACCCGCTCGCGGACGTGGGCTGGCTGCTCTCCTACTGGGAGCAGGACGGCGACCCCTCCATCATGACCGAGGAGGTTCGCGAGCGCTACGGCGACCACGACTACTTCGAGATGCTCCGCGTGTTCGTCGAGGACTACTCCGGGTTCACCAGCCACCCGGACTCCCCGGGGCGGGGACACATCGTCGACCGGTACGAGGCCGCAACGGGCCGCGAGTACCGGCACGACGAGTTCTATCGCGCGCTCGGCACGCTCAAACTGGACGTCATCACGGAGGGGTTCTTCCGGGCCCACCTGGAGGATTCGGCCGCCGCCAAACCGACCTACCCGGTGATGCGGATGGTGCCGTTCGTACTGGCCGAGCAGGGCCGGCAGATACTGGACGGCGAGGTGCCGCTTCGGGGGTGAACGCCGCCGCCGGCGCGTCGGTCACCCCCCCAGGAGCGCGTCGACCGCGGCGGCGACCTCGTCGAAGTCGTTCAGCGTGAGCCCGTCGGTCGTCAGGAAGACGCCCTCGTCGCCATCGATGATGCGGACCAGGAACCCGTGGTCGAAGACGCGGATCGTGTACTGGTAGTCGCCCAGCTCGGAGTCCCGGTACGCCCGGTGGGCGTCGAAGCCGACCGACTCGTGGTCCACGAACCCCGCCAGATCGGCGTCGGACTCCAGATCCGACCGGAGATACAGCTGTTCGAAGTCGTCCCGCGTGAAGTACGTCACCGAGCGGACGTTGTCGCCGACGGTGGTCCGGCAGGCACTCACCAGCTCGGAGGCCCGGGCCTCGTCTAGCAGTTCGGGGGTGTCCATCGACATCCGGTAGTCACCACCCCTTGGTACGAACCCACACATCATAGATGTCACCCTGCATATACCGCACCGTACTGGAATCGATAACGGATGAGAAAAGATTATTTTCTCGCTGAAGTTAGTATTTTCCACCAACTCTTCCAGTAGAAAGATATATCGCCGACTTATAACTTTATCGAGATACTACGTGGAATCTATCCAGGTCCCCGGCGACCCGCCGTCGAGGAAGGCCGACAGGCCGTCGAGGTCGAAGACGGAGGCCGGGGCGCCCAGTTCGAGGAGCGTGCGGACCTTGGCGGCCATTCCGCCGGTCACGTCCGTCGCCTCGCTTCCCCCGAGCGCGTCCGCGACGTCCTCGAACCGCTCGATGCGGTCGACGACCGCGCCGCCCGCGTCGAGCACGCCGGGAACGTCCGAGCAGAGGCCGACGCGGTCGGCGTCCAGCCCGGTCGCGAGCGTCGTCACGAGTTCGTCGCCGGAGACGACCGTGACGCCCCCGCCGGCCGTCGCCACCACGTCACCGTGGAGCACCGGGATGAACCCCTCCGCGAGGAGCGCGGCGACGGCGTCCACGGGCTGGCGGAACTCGCCGTCGACACGGTGCCCGGCCGACAGCGGCGCGACCTGTACGGCCGGGACGCCGGCCTCCGAGAGCGCGCCGACGACCAGGCGGTTGAGTTCGCGCATGGGGTCGTGGATGTCCCTGACTGCGGCGGCGTCGTGGGTGCCCTCGCTCGTAGTGACGCCGCGTCGTTCGGCGTTCGGGTGACCGAACGAGCCGCCGCCGTGGACCACCACCAGATCCGCCGCGTCGACGTCCGCAGCGCCCGCGGCGTCACCGTCGCGGCCGTGGAATCTGCCGATGATGCCGGCCGCGCGTTCGAGCCGGGCTACGGCGACCTGCTCGACCCCGTCCTTCCGCGTAACGACGCTCCCGCCGAGTTTCAGGACCGTCGGCACGGCTACGACTCCCTCCGGACGCCGTCGGTGTCCAGTTCGGCGCGGAACGCCTCCTCGCAGCCGGGCGTGTAGTCGAGCGCCGTCTTCGCACCCTCGGTGTCGTCCAGCGCGACGATGCAGCCGCCGCCGCCCGCGCCGGTGAGCTTCGCGCCGTAGGCGCCGGACTCGCGGGCGGCCCACACCATCGCGTCCAGCGAGCGCGCCGAGACGCCGAGCGCCGACAGCAGCCCGTGGTTGAAGTCCATCAGGTCGCCGAGTTCGTCGAGTGGCGCCTCCGAACCGCGCAACAGCGTCTCGCCCTCCCGGACCAGGTCGCCGATGGCCTCGACGGTATCGGTGGCGAACCGGTGTTCGTCGCGGAGCGCTCGCACCCTCGCGACCAGCTCCCCCGTGTCGCCGGCGCCGCCGTCGTACCCCACGATGAACGGGAGGTTGTCGACACCCTCGACCCGGCGGCAGTCGTCGCCCCGCACCCGGACGGCGCCGCCCATCGTCGAGCAGAACGTGTCCGCGCGCGAGGCCTCGCCGTCCTGCACCTCGTGCTCGACGCGGAACGCCCGGTCCGCCAGGTCCTCGCGGTCGAGTTCGGTCCCGAGTTCGCGGGCCGCAGCGTCGATGGCCGCCACGACGACGGCCGCCGACGAGCCCAGGCCCGCGCCCAGCGGGATGGCCGACTCGATGGTGATATCGAGGCCGGCGGCCGGCGCGTCGGCCGCGTCGCGGGCCTGCTCGACGGCGCCGTCGAGGTAGCCCATCGCGGCCTCGACGAGGTTGCTCGGCACGTCCAGTTCCGGCACGCCACCCTCGCCGCCCCACGCGACGGTGAACCCGTCCAGCGTGAGGTCGTCCGCGTTCACGCGGACGCGGTCGTCGTCGCGGCGCTCGACCGTCACTCGCGCCCGGCGCTCGATGGCACAGGGCACGGCCGGCTCGCCGTAGACGACGGCGTGCTCCCCGAACAGGTAGACCTTCCCGGGAGCCGAGGAGACTGTCATACCCCCGGGTCGGCGTGGCGGACACTTGACTCTGCCCACACGGAGGAACCACCGCCACCCGAGGAGTGCCCAGCCCGAACCCGGCGGGTGTCTCGCGCCCCAGTCGATACGCCCTTCCCGGCGGCGCTCCTCGACCACGACGTGTACCGAACGGGCGCGGCCGACCGGCTCCGACGCCACGTCCAGGCGCTCCTGAGCGACCTCGCGGCCGAGCACGGCGAACTGGAGGTCGTCCGGCGGCGCTGGGACGCCGACGCCGCCTCCTACGACGCCCTCGCGGAGACGTACGAGGCGTTCGACGTGGTCGGCGGCGCCACCGCCCGCGTCCGGGACCCGGAGGGCCGGCTCCTGCTCGTCCGCAGCGAGGACGGCTGGGCCGACCCCGGCGACGCCCGCCGCCCCGGCGAGGACTACCGCGAGTGCGCCCGGCGGGCCGTGACCGACGCGACCGGCGTCGAGCCCCGCCTCGGCGACCCCGTGGCGGTCCACCTCCACGTCGCCCACGACCCGTTCGACCGGGCGCCGCTGCCCGACCCGGCGCTCGTCTTCGAGGCAGCCCCCCGGCGCGGCGGCAGCCCCGACCCGACCCCCGGGGACGGCATCGCCGAGGCCGCGTGGTTCGCCCCCGACGAGCTCCCCGCGGACCTGCTGTACGAGGACTTGCGGCCGGCGACACTGGACGTATCCTGAAACGCCCCCACGGGTCGTCCGATCCCCACAAGAGACTTGCCGACGGGTCGACGTCGACCGGTATGACGCGGACATTGCTGCTCGGCATCCTGCTGCTGAGCAGTGTCGTGTTGTCAGTCACCCCCGCGCAGGCGCAGGATGCGACGCAGACCCCGACGCCGTTCGGTGACGACGACTTCGCCGGTGGGTTCGAGGCGACCCTGTACGGGATGGTCGGCGGACTCGTGGTCCTCGCGATTCTCGCGTTGGGAGTCGCAGAGGCGAGTACGCCCGACACGTCACCGGACGACCACAGCGAGTGGCAGTGATTTTTCGCAGACTGCCCGAATAACTACTCAGTAGCCGCCGTACGATAGATGTGTTTGCCATATTCGCCCAGTAGCTCGCGACGAACTCCACAGCGTGTAACCGGGGCTGCCCGACCGGTAGCGTGACCGGAGAACGAATGTCGTCGCGCGCTTACAGTTCGGTCTCGAAGTCCTCGAGCGCGTAGGTCGGCTCGGCACCGCGCCGGTCCAGCGTCTCGTTGGCCAGCAGCCAGTAGACGACGCTGAGGGCCTTGCGCCCCTTGTTGTTGGTCGGGATGACTAGGTCCACGTTCGAGGTGGTGTTGTTGGAGTCGCACATCGCCACGACCGGGATGCCGACCGTGATGGCCTCCTTGACGGCCTGGGAGTCACCGATGGGGTCGGTGACGACCACGACGTCCGGCTCGATGTAGCCGTCGTACTTCGGGTTCGTCAGCGTGCCCGGAATGAACCGGCCGGTGCGGGCGCGAGCGCCGACGGCCTCGGCGAACTTCTCCGCCGGGAACCGGCCGTACTGGCGCGAGGACGCGACCAGAATCTGCTCGGGGGCGTAGTTCGAGAGGAACGACGCCGCCGTCCGGATGCGGTCGTCCGTCCGGGAGACGTCCAGCACGTACAGCCCGTCGGTGCGGACGCGATGGATGAACCGCTCCATCGACTTCGTCTTCTGCTGGGTCCCGATGTGGACCCCGCTCTGGAGGTACTCCTCGACCGGGATGAGGAGGTCGGCCTCCTCGTCCGGCATGACGTTCTCGTCGAGGACGGGCGTGGCCGCTTCCTCCTCCTCGGCGTCGGCGTCGGCCTCCGCGGCCGCTGTCTCTGCCGCCTCGGCCTCCTCGGCGGCGGGCGCTTCGTCGTCGTCGACCTCGGCGACCTCGGCCAGCGTGTCCTCCTCGGACTCGGCGTCGGCGTCGGCCTCCAGGCCTTCCTCGTTGTCGCTCATGCGGATTCCTCGATTCTGATGAGTTCGTTCAGCTTGGCGGTGCGCTCGCCGCCGACCGCGCCCGTCTTGATGAACGGGGCCGCGGTCGCGACGGCGAGGTGTGCGATGGTGGTATCCTCGGTCTCGCCCGAGCGGTGGGAGACGACGGCGTCGTAGCCCGCGCGGTGTGCGGTCTCGACGGCGTCGAACGCGTCCGAGAGCGTCCCGATCTGGTTGGGCTTGACCAGGATGCTGTTCGCGGCACCCTGCTCGATGCCCTCGGAGAGGCGCGAGACGTTAGTGACGAACAGGTCGTCACCACAGATGAGGCAGTCGTCGACCCGGTCGGTCAGGTCGGCGAAGCCCTCGTAGTCGTCCTCGTCCAGCGGGTCCTCCACGTAGACGAGGTCGTACTCCTCGACGAGTTCGACGACGTAGTCGCGCTGCTCGTCGGGGGTCCGCTCCCGGTCGCCGTACCGGTAGACGTCGCTCTCGGCGTCGTAGAGTTCGGCCCCGGCGACGTCCAGCCCCATCCGGATCTCGAAGCCGACCGCCTCCTCGACGGTCTCGATGGCCTCGTCGACGATCTCGAACGCCTCGGCGTCGTCGATGCTGGGGGCCCAGGCGCCCTCGTCACCCTTCGCGGCCGGGACGCCCCGGTCCTCGAGGATGTCGTGCACGGCGGCGTGGACCTCGGCGTTGGCGAACACGGCGTCTGCCACCGAGGGCGCGCCGACCGGCGCGGCGAGAAACTCCTGGATGTGGGTCGCGTCGGCGGCGTGCTCGCCGCCACCCACGACGTTGCCCAGCGGTGTCGGGAACGCGTCGCCCCGGAAGGCGCCGCCGAGATGCTGGTACAGCGGTGCGCCGAGCACGTCCGCGGCGGCCTTCGCCGCGGCCATGCTGATGGCGACGGCGGAGTTGGCGCCGATCTCGGAGAAGTCCTCGGTGCCGTCGGCCGCGCGGAGGGCGGCGTCGACACTCCGCTGGTCGCCGGCGTACACCTGCCCCTCCAGCCGGGGCACCGCCAGCTCGCGAGCGGCGGCGATGGCCTCGTCCGCGGGTCGCTCGACGGCCTCGTACTCGCCGGTGGACGCCCCGGAGGGCGCCGCGGCACGGCCGTGGCCGCCCGACTCCGTGCGGATCTCGGCCTCGACCGTGGGCGAGCCACGGGAGTCGAGGATGCGCCGGAGGCGGACCTCGGTAAGCAGCGTCATTCGGCCTCACCCCGGCCCGGCTGTTCCCGCCGGACGGTGAACGGCAGGACGCCGGCGTCGTACTCCTCGGCCGCGATGAGGATCGGTTCGGTCTGCTCGGTGTCGATGAGCACCGGTGCCCCGAACGACACCTGCAGCGCTCGCGCGCCGATGATTCGCGCCTTCTCGTAGCGATTGTCGGGCCCCGCCATCATTGATACGGTGCCACTACGTCGACCAGGTCCTTGTGCGAGACGAGCATCCGGCGACAACAGTGACGCTCCACGCCGAGCTCGTCGAGCACCTGTTCGGGGTTCTCGTCGTCCTCTCGGGCCCGGGACTTGAACTCCTCCCAGTGCTCGCCGACGACCTTGCCGCACGTGAAGCAGCGGACGGGTACCATCATTGGTGTATCACCTTGTGTGTGGGTTGTGTGCGGCTGTCAGCGGTACGACTTCTGGTAGCGGGCCCGCGCACCGGGGCCGCCCCACTTCTTCGGCTCGGACTGCCGGACGTCGTTGACCAGCAGCGAGCGGTCGAAGCTCATGTACGCCTCGCGCAGCTCGGCGTCGTTAGTGTGCTGGACCAGTCCGCGGGCGATGGCAGTCCGGGCGGCGTCAGCCTGCCCGGCGAACCCGCCGCCCTGCACGGTGACGTCGATGTCGATGCCGTCGCGGAGCTCGTCCTCGGCGATGCGGAACGGCTCCGTCATCTTCAGACGGGCCAGCCCCGGCTCCACCAGCTCGACCGGCTGGGAGTTGATACGTACCTTGCCGCTGCCGTCCCGCACGGTGGCGCGGGCGACGGCGGTCTTCTTCTTTCCTGAGGTGTTCGTGACCATGCTTACCAGGTGACTGAGGCGCCGAGTTCCTCGCTGATGTCGCCCAGCGAGGTAAAGCGGATGTTCGAGAGCCGGTCCAGCGAGGTCCGGTCGAGGACCTCGCCCTCGTCGTCGTAGGGGTTCCCGACGTAGACCCGGACGCGCTCGAACGCCTCGCGCCCGCGGGTCGTCTTGTACGGGATCATCCCACGGACGGCGCGCTTGAAGATGCCGTCCGGACGCTTCGGGTAGTACGGCCCGCGGTCGGAGCCGACCCCAGCTCGCTGGCGGTACTTCTCCATCGTCGACTCCTCCCGGCCGGTGATGACCGCGTCCTCGGCGTTGACGATGGCGACGCGCTCGCCGTCAAGCGCGCGCTCTGCGACCTCGCTGGCGACGCGACCGAGGATGCAGTCCCTGGCGTCGACGACGATATCGGCGTCGTACTCGGCGTAGCTCATCGGATCACCCGGACGTTAGCGCCCTCGTGGTTGCGGTCCAGTGCCTCTTCCAGTGTGATGGCCTCGCCAGCTGCCTCGATCTTCGTCTCGGCGGTGCCGGAGAAGTTCACGGCCGCCACCGTGACGTCCGTGCGGAGCGCGCCGGAGCCGAGCACCTTGCCCGGCACGACGACGGTCTCTTCGGGCTGGGCGTAGCGGTCGATGCGGCCCAGGTTGACCTCGGCGTGGGTGCGGCGCGGCTTCTCCAGCCGCTCCGCGACGTCACCCCACACGTCGCCGCCACCGTCGCGGGTGGCGGACTTGAGGTCGGCGATGAGGCTGGCGAGCCTCGGGTTCGTCTTGTTACTGCTCATTGTTGTGATCGATCCGCAGAAGGGTGGAGTGCAGGGAGCAGGATTTGAACCTGCGGACCCCTACGGGACAGCGCCCTGAACGCTGCGCCGTTGGCCAAACTTGGCTATCCCTGCGCGCATCCACCCGTTCGTCGCTTCCCTTCAAACCGCTTTCGGTCCCGTGGCCGGGGGCACCACGGGCCACGCCCCGTAGCGGCATCAGCGGCCGCTCGTCGGCCCGGCTCGGCGACCCCCTCGGGGGGTCGGGCCTGGCGTCTGGGTCGTGGAATCACGGTCGTCGGGTGCATTGCTCGTGTTCGTTGTTCGTCCGGTTACAGCTGGACGGCCTGTTCGAGTTCGTCAGCGCGGGCGGCGATGGAGTCCACCGCATTCAGGACGAGGTCCTCGACCGAGAGCGAGCCGTCGCTCTCGATGCTGAACACGAACGCGTTCGGCACGTCGTGGACCTCGACCTCCTTGCCCGGGTAGCGCTTCGCGAGGTCGTGGTCGAATTCGTCGGTGGGGACGAGTTCGCCGTCCTCCTCGATGACGCCGCGGAGCACGTTCGGCTCGTCGGCCTCGAACTCCTCGGCGTCGCCGACGACCTCCACGCGCTGGAGGTGGCGGTAACCGACGGCCACGCCGCCCTGATGTTTGGCGTGGGCCTTGCCGCGGTCCATCACCGCCTCCGCCTCGACCTCGAGGCGCTGCGGGGAGTCGGCCCCCTCCGGGTACTTGAGGTCGATGATGGGGATGTTCGCGTCGGCGGGCTCGACCTGGTCGTCGGCCGAGACGAGGTCGCCCGAGTACGCGGTGTCGGGCCCCTCGACATCGAGCGCGAGCGTGACGATGTCGCCCTCCTCGTAGTCGTCGGGCGTCGTCAGCGGGACGAGCCCGAGGCGGAGCGAGATCTGCTCGTCGAACATCACCGACGAGTTCTCGATGACCCGGACGGTGTCGATACTCAGCGTCGGCACGTCCGCGACGATGGCACGCCGGATGCCGTTGGCGAACGCCGGCGTGATGTTACGGACGACGAACCGCGCGTCGCGCTCGGATCGACCGATGAACTCCACCTCGTAGTCCTCGCTCATGTCAGAACCCGCTGTTCTTGGGTGCCCGCGTTCCGTCGTGCGGGGTGGGCGTGACGTCCTCGATGCGACCGATCTCGAGACCGGCGCGCGCGAGCGCCCGGATGGTCGCCTGTGCGCCCGGGCCGGGGCTCTTCTGCAGGTTGCCACCGGGACCACGCACCTTCACGTGCAGGCCCTCCAGGCCGGCGGCCTGGACCTCCTCGGCGACGACCTCGGCCATCTGCATTGCAGCGTACGGCGAGGCCTCGTCGCGGTTCTGCTTCACGACGGTCCCGCCGGAGGACTTCGCGATCGTCTCGGCGCCGGTCAGGTCCGTCACGGTGATGACGGTGTTGTTGAACGACGCGTAGACGTGAGCGACTCCCCACCGGTCCTGTGGTACGTCCTCTTCGGCACTCATTCCTGATCACCTGCACGTTCGGGGTGGAGGTCGTCGGCCAGCGGACTGTTCTCGTCGAAGTCGATGTGGTCCTCCTCGGCGGTCTCGACGGTGTAGCCCGGTCGCGTGACGCGGGCACCGCGCACGGTCACGTGACCGTGGACGATGAACTGCCGCGCCTGGTCGGGCGTGTTGACCAGGCCCTGGCGGTAGGCGACCGTCTGCAGTCGCCGCTCGAGGACGTCCGTGACGTCCAGTGCCAGCACGTCGCCGAGGCCGTCGTCGTCACCGAGGACGCCGATGCGGCGGAGCCGCGCGAGGAACTGGTCACGGGCACGCTGTGCCGCGGCGCCCGGCTCGGTCTGGCCCAGCAGCGAGCGGGCCTCCCGGCGGAACGAGCGCAGGGTGGACTGTGTCCGCCACAGCTCCTCCTTGTTCTTCAGACCGTACCGGTCGAGCAGGCTGGCCTCCCCGTCGATGCGCTCGCCCTGGTACGGGTGGTTCGGCGTCTCGTAGAACTTGGTGTTGCTACCGAGTGCCATTATTCTTCCTCGGCCGCGGCCTCCTCGGCCTGTTCTTCCTTGATCGCCTCGACGTTGACGCCGATGGTGCCTTCCGTCCGGCCCGTCGACTTGGTCCGCTGCCCGCGGACCTTCTGGCCCCGCTCGTGGCGGACGCCCTTGTACGAGTCGATCATCTTCATGCGGTTGATGTCCTGGCGACGCGTCATCTCGAGCTCGTTGCCGATCTCGTGCGTCGTCTCACCGCTGAAGTAGTCGTTCCGGTGGTTGTTCATCCAGTCGGGCACCTCGTCGGCGTAGCCCTCGACCAGCTCGACGACGCTGTCGATGGTCTCGTCGTCGAGCTTGCCGAAGACCTCGCGTCGGTCGACGCCGGCCCGCTCCGCGATGAGGCGAGCGGCTCGATGCCCGATGCCGTTCAGTTCTGTCAGCGACCGCTCGACGGACTTCGTGCCGTCGAGGTCGGCCTGTCCGATGCGGACGAAGTAGCGGATGTCCTCCTCCTCGGAGTCCGCGTCCTCCGCCGCGTCTGGGTCTTCTGCACTCATGTCTTGTTGGTGTGGCTAGCGCGGCGGCGGGGATTCGAACCCCGGAGGCTTGCGCCACAGAGTTAGCAACCCTGCGCCTTAGACCACTCGGCCACCGCCGCACTCGGCGTTCTGCCCTGGTAGTGTCGCCCCGGTCGAGCCGGAACTCGCGGGTGCCGAACACCCGCTACAGTGTTTGCGATTCCCCGTACCGGACAGGTGCATAAAAACGTAGTGATGCAGTCCGCGTGTGCGAGCGCGTGACTCGACGGTAGCGCCCCGCTCCGGTCCGATGACAACCGACCGGGGGTACAGTTCTGGAGCGGTGTCCCGGGCCGGCCGGTCACTCCCCGTCGGCGTCCCGGTCCCGGGCCAGCGTCCCGCGCTCGCTCACGCGGAGGATGGTGCGCATGTTCCGGTAGATGGACTCGGGGTCGGTCTCCTCGCCCGGGTCGTACAGGTCCGAGACGCGGAACAGGATGGCCGCGACCCGCTCGGACTCGTCGCTGTCGCCCCGGACCTCGCGGGCGATCTCCCGCAGCAGGGCGGCCCGCTCGGGATCGTCGTCCGGCTGGGTGGCGTCGTCGCTCACTGCTCCGGCGCGCCCGCCTGCTGCTGGGTCCGCCGGCGGTGGACGATGCCCTGCATGTCCGCGGCCGTGCGGACGAACTCGCGGAGCGCCTCGCCCGTCTCGCTGTCGTCGTCCAGCACGGCCGGGCGGCCGTCGTCACCGCCCTCCCGGACGGCGGGGTCCAGCGGGACGCTCCCGAGGAACGGCATGTCGTTCCCCTCGGCGAACCGCTCGCCGCCGCCCGCCCCGAAGATGTCGTGGGTGCTTCCGCAGTCCGGACAGCGGAAGCCGGCCATGTTCTCGACGATGCCGAGCACGGGGGTGTCGTGCTTGCCGAACATGCGGAGCCCCTTGCGCGCGTCGTCGAGCGCGACCTCCTGGGGGGTCGTGACGATGACCGCACCGGAGACGGGGACGGACTGGAGCATCGTCAACTGGGTGTCGCCGGTCCCCGGGGGGAGGTCGACGACCATGTAGTCGAGGGCGCCCCACTCCACGTCCTCCCAGAGCTGCGTGATGACCTTGTGGACCATCGGGCCCCGCCAGATGACGGGGTCGTCCTCGCCGACGAGGAAGTCCATCGACATGAGCTTCATGCCGTACTTCTCGGGCGGAATCATCGTCCCGTCCTGGGTGGCCTTGGGCTGCTCGCCGGCGTCCAGCATCCGGGGGACGTTCGGCCCGTACACGTCGGCGTCGAACAGACCGACGCGGGCCCCCCGGTCTGCCAGCCCGGCCGCGAGGTTGACCGCGACGGTCGACTTCCCGACGCCGCCCTTCCCGGAGGCGACGGCGACGATGTTCTTCACGCCCGGGAGGATCTGGTCCTCGGGCGCGACGCCGCGGTCGACACTCGCCGAGAGTTCGACCGACAATCCGAACTTCGAGAGCACCGTCCGCACCTCCTCTGCGATGGCGGTCTCGGTGGGCGAGTACGGCGCGCCCAGCGCGAGGTCCACCGAGATGGCGTCGCCGACGGTCACGTCGTTGACGAGGCCGAGCGAGACGATGTCGTCGCCGAGGTCCGGGTCCTCGACACCCCGCAGCGCGTCGAGTACGTCGTTCCGGTCTACCATTACCGGCGATAGGCCCCGTGCGGGCGATAAGGATTGTGACGCGGGGCTCGCAGCCCCGGCACCCACCGGGCGCGGATATCTCCCTGCATCCACCCACATCGGCTGTTCTTGCCGGGTTGCTGTCGGGAGCCCGCGGTTTTGGAGATATCAGTGGCTAAGGGAAATTTTAGCGAGAACGTATCCCCTGCACGCCCCGACGACAGGACGCATGAATCCGAACGAACGCCCGGAGCCCGGACTGGACGGGTCGCTCGACCCGTTCGGGTCGGGCGCGGGCAGGCGCGGTGAGTTCAGTGTGGACGGCAGCAGTGTGGAGGCTGGTGGCCTCGAGACGGCTGCCGGCAGCGACGGCGCGGTGGAGTACAGCACCGGGACGACGACGGTCGGCCTGGTCGCGGCGGACGGGGTCGTCCTCGCGACGGACCGGCGGGCGTCGCTCGGCGGTCGCTTCGTCTCCAACAAGGACGTGGTGAAGGTCGAGCAGGTCCACCCGACGGCGGCCATCACCATCGCCGGGTCGGTCGGCGCGGCGCAGGCGTACGCGAAGCAGCTCCGGGTCGAGGCGGACCTGTACGAGAACCGCCGGGACCGTCGCATGAGCATGGAGGCGCTGTCCAGTCTCGCGAGCGGGCTCCTGCGGGGGCTCCCCGTCAGCCCGCTGCTGGGCGGCGTGGATCCGGCAGCGGACGGGGCCGGCGAGCCGCACCTCTACCAGCTCGACGGCGCCGGCGGCCGCATCGAGGAGTCGGCGTTCGCCGCGACCGGCAGCGGGATGACGGTCGCGACGGGGGCGCTCGAACGCGAGTACGACACGGACACCGACATCGAGACGGCCGTGCCGACTGCCGTAGACGCGGTGCTCGCGGCCAGCGAGCGCGACACCGCGTCCGGCAACGGTGTCGTCGTGGCCCGGGTGACGGGCGATGGCGTGGAGACGGAGAGGCGTGACGGGACCGGTGCCCTCATGAACGGGGCGAACGGAGGTGCCCGATAATGCAGAACAGCCAACAGCAGGCGTACGACCGCGGTATCACCATCTTCTCGCCGGACGGTCGACTCTACCAGGTCGAGTACGCCCGCGAGGCCGTGAAGCGTGGGACGGCGGCAGTCGGCATCCGCACCCCCGAGGGCGTGGTGCTGGCGGCGGACGGTCGGCTCCGCTCGGAGCTGCAGGTCGCCGCGAGCGTCGAGAAGATCCACAAGGCCGACGACCACCTCGGCGTCGCGACGGCCGGACACGCCGCCGACGCCCGGAAGCTCGTCGACGTCGCACGACGCCGTGCGCAGGTCGAGAAGCTCCGCTACGGCGAGGCAATCGACACGGAGACGCTCACGAAGGCCATCACGGACAACATCCAGGAGTTCACCCAGACCGGCGGCGCACGGCCGTTCGGCTGCGCGCTGCTCATCGCCGGCGTCGACGAGGACGGCGAGCCCCGCCTGTTCGAGACTGACCCGTCGGGGACCCCCTACGAGTGGAAGGCTGTCGCGGTCGGCGGCAACCAGCGCGAGGCCCAGGACACGCTCGAGGAGGGCTACGACGACCTCGGGACGGTCGACGACGGACTCCGGCTCGCCTTCGAGGCGCTGGCGGCCACGGTCGACGGCGACCTCACGCCGGAGGGGATGAGTGCGGCGACCATCGACGCCGAGACGGCAACCTACGAGGCGCTCGAACGCGAGGAGATCGGCGACCACCTCGAGGAGCACGACCTGCTCGACGAGGGCGACGCCGACGAGGAGTAACCCGCGCTCTCAGGCCGTCGCGGAGTCCGGCTCGCTGACCCCCGGCCGGTCGGCACCCGTCTCTGACGCCGCTGCGTCGCCGTCCGTGCTCGCCCCCTCCACGGACCCGCCCTCCGCTCCCTGTTCCTGGACGTCCGTGGGGGCCCGGCGGTCGTCCCCGTCGTCGTCGGGTGTGACCTGATCCGTGTAGACGACGGAGAGGTCGCGCCCGACGAAGCAGGCGAGTTGCTGTTCGCCGACCCGGGCGCTCACGCGGACGGCCAGCGGGTCCGTCGAGACGACCCGCTCGCGCCACTCCTGCCCGACGTTCCACAGCGGCCGCGCCGCGAGGTCGACGCCGGCGGCGTGGAACGCCGCGACGACGGCCGGCTCGTCGAGCACCGTCAGCGTCACAGGACACCGGAGCCGGTAGCCACAGGCCGTACAGGTCATCCGGGCCCGGGCGGTCGGCGTCGCGGTTCCCGGGTCCGCGTCCGAATCCGTGCCCTCGCTCGTGTTCCCGGCCTGGGCTCCGTCGTCGTGATCGTGTTCCGCTTCGCTGTCGCCATCGCTGGCGAGTTCGGTGACCGTCTCCACGACCCCTCCACACTCCGGACAAGTGCCGTCGCGCATCGTCGAGATGCGCCCTCGATAGTAGCTGTCCACCGCATCCGGGAGGGTACCGTCGTCGTGCGCCCGGTACCCTGCCGGCGGGAACGGGAGGCCGAGCACCTCGCGCTCGCATGCCCCGCAGGAGACGGTCAGCACGGTGTTGTCGCCGGCCGCACGGAGCGCCGGCTCGGCACAGAACGGGCACGGGGCCGCGAGGTCGACCGGGGCACGGTCGGGGCTGTCGGTGAGGGCCCCGGAGGCGAGTGCCCGTGCCACCCGGCGCCCGGCCACGGTCAGCCGGTAGCCAGCCTCGTCGTCCCCCGGGTCCCCCTGGCCAGCAGATCCCGCCCCGCCAGGGTCTTCCCCAGGTTCCACCTTTCGGAGGTAGGTGTCCGGAAGCTGCCGGAGGTGGTAGGCGAAGCCGGCGGTCGTCTCCTCGTCGCTGGCCTCGAACAGGGCCGAGAACGAGCGCGTCACCGGGCGGCCGGCGTCGCGCTCGGCCTCGAACAGGGTCCGGACGACCCCCATCCGTGTCTCGCTCCCCAGCGTTGCGAAGGCGTCGCTCGCAGCCGTGGTCGCGTCGTCGCCACGCCCGTCCCGGTTACCGTCCGGTCCGACAGCACCCCCAGCGGCGTCACTCATCACCACGGATTGGACGGCGAGCCGGTTAAGCGACGCGGCAGCCACAACCCGCGATCACGTGACCGATTCCGGTTACACGGCGCCCTCTAGTACCCGTATGGTTAACCGTCATCGAGCGAACCGTCGGGTATGCTGGTCGACGGGCACGGGCGCGAACTGATGGGGGTCCGGGTGTCGCTGACGGACCGCTGCAACTTCGACTGCGTCTACTGCCACAACGAGGGGCTCGGCGACACACGCGGGCCCATGGAGCCCGCGGACGACGAGATGTCGACCGACGAGGTGGTCCGCTTCCTCGAGGTAGCTCGGGAGTTCGATGTCGGAAAGGTGAAGTTCACCGGCGGCGAGCCGATGCTCCGCGAGGACCTGGAGGAGATCGTCCGCCGGGCGCCCGCGGGGATGGAGACGTCGCTCACGACGAACGGGACCTTCCTCCCGGGCCGAGCGGAGGGGCTCCGCGAGGCGGGACTCGACCGGGTCAACGTCTCCCAGGACGCCCTCGACCCCACCGCGTTCCAGGAAGTCACCCAGAGTACCCAGTACGACGCCGTCCTGAAGGGGGTCGAGGCAGCCGTCGAGGCCGGGCTCACGCCCGTGAAACTGAACATGGTGGTCTTCGAGCAGACCGCGGGGTACGTCCCGGAGATGGTAGACCACGTCGCCGAGAGCGAGGGGCTCCAGCTCCAGCTGATCGAGTACATGCCCGAACTCGCCGGGCGACCGGAGTGGGCCGTCGACATCGACCGCGTCCACGGCTGGCTCGAGGAGCAGGCCGACCGCGTCGAGCATCGCGAGATGCACGACCGCCGGCGCTACTGGGTCAGCCCCGACGACACCGACGAGACGGGCACCGGGATGGTCGAGATCGTCGACCCCGTCGGCAACGAGGAGTTCTGCGCCAACTGTCACCGCGTCCGGGTCACCCATCAGGGCTACCTGAAGGGCTGTCTCAACCGAAACGACGACCTGAAGCCGATGGGCGAGATGTCGAAACCGGAGATCCGCGAGGCGCTCCGCGAGACGGTCGCCGACCGGGTCCCCTACTACGGGGAGTACATGGTCCGCGACGACGACGGCGAGTGGGTCGTCAACGAGGAGTACATCGGCGTCTGAAGCCGCTTCCGCCGGCGTTCAGAGTTCGATCCCACAGTCCGCTTCGGTCGCTGCCAGTGCCTCCTTCGCTGCCCGGTACCGCTCCCGTCCGCGCTCCCGGTCGCCAGCCCGGAACGCACGTGCCGAGGCAGCGTACCGTTCTCCGACGGGCTGCAATCCCGTCGTGAGACAGCGGTCCTGCTCGAACGCGTCCCGGAAGTGGCGAACGCCCCGGTCGAATGCGGTCGTGGTCGACTCGACCCCGTTCTCGGCGGCCGTCACGGTGGCAGCGGCGGATCGCTCGGCCTGCGCGTACTCCTCGCGCTCGATGGCCGGTGCCGTCGCGCTCGCCAGTCCGACGGCCCGCAGCATCGATCGCGTTCCCGAGAACGCGGGCGCGAACTCGCGGCCGATCGCCCGGACTGTCCGCTGGTGCTCCCGTGCCGACTCCGGAGCGAACCCCCGGACGCCGAACACGTCGGCGCGGGGTTCGATCCGGTCAAGCAGGCTCTCGGCAGCCTGCACGTGGTCGCCCAGCGTGCGCATCCTCGCCACCGCATGATCAGCCTGCTCCAGGTTCAGCTCCCCCGGGAACGCCCGGTTGACCTCGTAGTACGCCGAGAATCCGTCCACGACGGCATCCTGCTGGGTCGCCCTCGTCTCCAGGTACTCACAGAGGAACAGCAACCCGTTCACCGCGCGCTGGCGTGCTCCGCTGGCACTGTCCGAGACGGCGTCCAGCCGCTCGCGTGCGTCCCTGATCGGCGCCCGGCGTGATTCCACACCGGCGTACTCCGCGAACGCGTCGTCCGAGGTGAATCCGACGGTGCCGTCCTCGACGACCGCCGCCGCGTCGAGTCGCCCGACGGCCGTTTCGAGGGCTTCGCGGGACCTCCTGAGCGCCTCCTCGATCTCGTCCGGTGGCTCCGTCGGCGTCGGAGAGGCCGACTCCGCGGTCGGGCTGACGAAGGTGACCGTCGGCGTACTGGAATCAGTTGCCGGGTCCGCCCCGGTCTCATCCGCCGAGTTACAGCCAGTCAGTATCACCGCCCCACCCGCAAGCGACCCGAGCACCGACCGGCGGCTCCGACTCACGGCCGCTCACCCCCGTAGTAACAGTCCTCCGGCGGGGTCCCGGTACCCGCGTCCTCGGCGTCGGCCGGGTCGTGGGTGCAGAACTTGCACGTCACGTAGACGTCGTTGTCCTCGTTGATGTAGCAGCCGACGCCGGCGACTTCGACGGTGGTGCTCCACATTGCTTCTCTATGGGGAGGGGAATTTCTCCAACCCTCTATTGCTTTTTTTGATAATTTGATTGGTTCTAGATCTATGTTTGATTTGTATCCGTCCAAATAAAATATGTTTTCTATATTCGAATTCTCGCATCCATATCCGAACTCACGTATTCTATCAGCGGGCTTCCGCCCAGAATCATCTATATGTGACGTATAATCGCCTCTACTCATATTCCGGCTATGAAGCCGAGAGATATATGCCAGTACGTCGTCCCATTCAACTACCTCCAAGTCCTGCGTGACTCGTGACTCATTGAGTCTCTCGAAAATAGCTTGTTCAAACGGTCTGATGTTGTTGTAGTCGTCATTCTCAACGGCATCGAAGTCGGCCATCGGACAGGGTGTGGGATGAGGGCTGGCCTGATTTGATTCTCCAACCGCGTCTAAACAGCCAGAGAATATCCCTGATGTCGCGACGATCGCGGAGCGACGCAGGAGAACACGTCTCCTCATCTGCTAGCCCCACCCCCGGTCGGTTCCTTCATCCTCATGGTCAATTGTAGCGCGGAGGGGACACTGGCATTACCGATGCCGTCGGAATCTGGAGAAGCAGTGTCAATTTGTCCACGTAACGGCACATTATCGCTCATCCCCGATTTCTCGCTGTCGGAGTCGGTTCCTGGCACTCCGGCAGGCATCCGGTTACGCAACCGGTCTTCCCTGTTATCCGACTTAGACGATTCTGTCCGGCCAGAGCTGGCTGGAGAAACGGTTCCCCCGGAATTCATTCCTGTGTCAGATTCAGTCGATGAGGAGATGGACACGGGAGCCTTCCCGACGGTATCCACAATGGTATCTCCGACATCCCGGACAGCGTCGATCGGATTGGACTCCAGTCGCTGTTTCTGCTCCTCAGCAGATCCGAGGGTACTCTTTATCTCTGTATCTGCTATTGGTTCACTACTCTCTACCGAATCACTCACACCGTCTGATTCTCCTGAAACTTTATTCCCCTCGTACGCGTCGGGCCTCGCCTCATTGTCCTTACCGATGCGAATGACTACGAGTACGTCTCCATTCGGTGTCTCGACATCATCAACCACCCGTGCATCCTTAAGACGTTCATGTTCATTGGTGCGCGGGCCATTTGCACCAGCCACAGTACTATCCGGTTGAGTGGTCCTGACCTCCTTCGAGAGATGTTTAGCCTCTGTCGCGGACATGACGAAGGTAGTCGTCTCCTCATTCCCGGTCGCGAACTCACCCGCTGCTTCCCCAAATTTCCCTGCTGCGGCCCCGATATCGGCAACTTTCTCTACAGGACCTGACTCCGGGACATTCCCCCGGGCGCGCATCACGTTGGAAACTTCTGATCCCTCGACCCAATTATCATCTGTCGCCCTGATTACTAATTTGTCGACTCCCATGGAAATGGAAGATCTCGCATATCTTGCTGGCTCACAAACCGCTTCCTCCCGCACAGTCACGGTATGCGTCGTCCGGGCCGTCTGACTCTGGCGGTCCATGGCTGAGAAGCCGACCTGGTACTGACCCGGATGCTGTGGGACGAACGTGGGGTCGCCGTGCCAGGTCGCATCCACGATGCGGTCGTGGTCCTCGGAGGCGACCGCGTAACCCTCGAGTTCGACCGGCTCCCCGACGCAGGCCGCGATCGGCCCCTCGATGCGGACCTCCGGCGGCGCGTTGTCGGTGACGACGCGGACGACGATCGAGTCGGTGGTGACGTGTCCCTCGCCGTCCTCGACGGTGGCCGAGATGGTGACGGTCGAACCCGGGGGTTCGGTGAAGGGCCTGGTGAGCGTGTTACCGGTGCCGAGGCCACCGGCCCAGGTGAGCCGTTCGTTCCCGCTGGGGCGGTCGCTGACAGTCGCGGTGTAGGTATGGACACTCCCCTGTCGGACGTACTTCTCGCCCTGGATCTCGACCGTCGCGGGCGTATCTCCGACACCCAGACACTCGGCGGACGTACCCAGGGTCGTACCGGTTGGGCACCCGTCACGGGCAGTGGTGTCCGTGCTGGCCTCGGCAGTGGTCGGTGAATCCGGGACGGCCGGGTCGGTGACACCGTCCGAGGCCGGGGCAGTGGATGCCGGCAGTCCCGGGGTGGTGTCGGATGCGGGAGCCGAGGAGGCGGGTGGGTTGCTGTCCACGGAGCGCTCGGCGACATCGACGTACAGTGTATCCGTCGCGGACTGGCCGTCGTCGTCCGTCACGGTCACCGTGACCTCGTAGCGGCCGGGCTGTCGGACGACGAGCGTGGTCCGCGGGGCGTCCGAGGTCTCCGGAGTGATCGTCCGGCCGTCGGGCGTCCGGACGGACCACCGGTAGGACTGGATACTGCCATCGGGGTCCCGCGAACCGGCGGCATCGAGCAGTACCGTCGCGTTCAGTTCGACTCGCTGGTCGAGGCCGGCGTCTGCCAGGGGTGGCTCCCCTGCTCCGGCGACCCCACCCCCACACAGCGCGAGGACCGGAACGAGCAACACGAGGACGGCCATTCGATGGCGCGTTCCTTTCATCGAGTGTCTACGACATTTTACTTACGCCCTCTGTTATAAATTTTCAGTATCCGGTCGAAGAGGAAAACGTCGGACGGTGACCCGCAGGATTTAGACGGAGCAGCCCGTAGAGAGAGCAAGGGAAAGGATGGGGATGGGGACGGTACTGCTCCCGGCGACCGCCACCATGGACGAGGTGGCGGCGGCGCTAGAGGCGCCGATCGTCCGGTACGAGAGCGTCCACGATGCGGTGGCACGGCTCCACCGCGGGGACGTGACGTGCGTCGTCGTGGACGCGGACCGGGCGACACCCCCCACCGTGGGGACGGTACGCCGGTTCCGGGACGCGAGCGACGCGGCTGTGGTCCTCGCGGTGGGGCCGGCGTCGGCGCAGGCCGCAGCGACAGTCGACGCTGCGGCCGTCGTCGATCGAACGTCGCCGGCAGCGGCCGCGCGACGGCTGTCGGAACTCCGAACGGAGGTGGCCCTCGAACGGGCGAGCGCGCGCAGCGCGGGCGCGGAGGGGTTACTCGAGGAGACGGCCAGGGAGGTGGAGATGGCCGACGCTACCCGGCTCGACGAACTGGCCGAGCAGGTCGCCGCGTCGCTCGGGGGGACCCGCCCCTACCCCGTCGTCTGGCTGGGATGGCACGACCCCAAGCGAGGAGTCGTCGGGCCGCTCGCCGCCGGAGGCCTGCCGACCGCTCACGTCGGACCCGCCCTCGTCGCGGACGTGGACGAGGGGGCGGCCGACGCGTCGGTGACAGCGCGGGCGATAGCGGCCGACGGGGGCGCGAGGGCGTTCGTCGAACCGCTCAGTGTCGACTCCTCGGGCGCGGACGCTGACGGCCCGCAGCTCATCGCCCTGCGGATTCCCACTGCCCCCGTGTCAGTCCTCCATCTCGTCGCGGATCGGCCGGGCAGCGTGCCGGGCAGCGAGCGGCGTGCCCTCGTCGACCTCGGCGCAGCGCTCGCGACGACGGCGAACGAGACGACGACGGCGAACGAGACGACGACGGCGAACGAGACGACTCAGCTCGACCTCGCCGGGCAGCACGGCGCCCCCGAACACCTCGAACACGTCGCCCGCGCGCTCGACCGCATCGAGTCGCTGACCGAGGAGACGCGGGCGCTGGCACGAGCCGAACCGGACCTGGGACCGGTGACCCTCCGGGACGTAGCTGCGTCCGCGTGGGAATCGGTCGCCACGTCGCACGCGACGCTGCACGTCGAGGATGCCACGCTGGAGGTGGACGAGGCGCTCGTGCGCCTCGCGATGGTCAACCTGCTGCGGAACGCCGTCGAACACGGCTCGACGAGCAACCGGCCGGCGGCCGACGATGCTGCCGAGCACGGACGACCCGCCACCGGGGACGACGAGCCCGCACCCCTCCGCGTCGAGGTCGGGCCGCTCGAGGACGGCAGGGGACTGTTCGTGGCCGACGACGGCCACGGTATCCCCCCGGACGAGCGCGAGCGGGTACTGGAGTGGGGGTACACGGACGACGACGGGACCGGCGTGGGACTCGGGGTGGTCCGGCTCGTCGCCGAGCGACACGGCTGGACGGTGGCGGTCACCGAGAGCGAATCCGGCGGTGCCCGGATCGAACTCGGTCCGGACGCGTGACCGACGGGGAGGTCAGTCCCCGTCCGCACAGTGGCCACCGGTCCGATCGGAGCAGAGCGCCTCGTCGGCGGCGACGGCGTACCCCTCGACCTCCTGGAGGTCCTCCAGCGCGTCGTCGAGATGATCGCGGAGGGCGTCGCGGCGGTCGACGAGGTCGAGGTAGGACTCGTTGTCGGCCAGTTCCGCGGGGTCGTGTTCGGTCTCGAGCAGCGCTACGCGGCGTGCGATGGAGTAGAACTCCCGCAGACCGGCGTCGTAGATCCGGCGTGCCAGGAGGCCCTCCACACAGTCCAGCAGGGCCTCCTCGTCGACCGGTTTCCGGAGGTAGTCGTCGAAGCCCATCTCGGCGACCTCGAACGAGGGTTCGACGCCGGTGAGCATGGCCACCCGGCAGTCGTACCCCTCGTCGCGGAGCCGGTCGAGCACCTCGTCGCCGGAGAGGTCCGGCATCCGTCGGTCGAGCAGCGCGACGTCGACCGACTCGTCGAGCCGTTCGAGTGCCTCACGGCCGCCGTAGGCCCGTCGCACGCGGTACTGCGGTTCCAGCCGGGCCGCCTGACCGTCGACGATGGCGGCCTCGTCGTCGGCTAGCAGGACGGTCGCGAGGTCACCGTCTGACATGGGAGAGGTTCTCTACCAGCACAGCGTGTGCGCATGTTTGATAGTTCTTCCGTCAGACATATGTAGAATCTCAGTAAGAAGCCAGTAAAGACCCGGGTAACTCCGCGTCGCCGTCCGTTATGCGCGAATCGGTCAGGCCGTCGGGAGCTGGCCCAGTTCCTCGAGTGCCCACCGGACCACGCGTGCCTGGACCAGGTCGCGCTCGGAGTGGAGCGCGTCGGCGTCGTCGTACTCCGCAATCACGCGGTCGGCCTCCTCCAGCAGTTCGCGTTCGAGCGGCGTCTGGTCGGGCTCGTCGCGGACGTCGTTCAGCAGCGCCTCGAAGTCCTCCCGGAGGACGAACGACGCCCTGGCGGCGTTGCAGCGTGGCAGCGGCGACATCCCGGCGTCGAGTACCAGGTCGCGGACGGTCTCCCAGTCGCCCTCGCAGAAGTGCAGCGAGACGTCGCCCTCGATATCCCGCCAGGCGATGGGGCTCGAGTTGTCCAGCAACTGGACCGCTCGCGGCGGAATCTCGATCCGGGTCGAGGTCTCCTCCCGTCCACAGAGACAGCACGGCTGCCCCGTCTTCCCCGTGTACATACGTGTTCGACCGAGCGACAGGGGCAAAGGTCCCCCGTTCGCGGCGGGGACCGCCCGTTCCGGAGCCGGCCGCAGGCGGCGGGTCGTCGGCCGTTCCTGCCCCCGATCCCCGTCTCGGGGTCAGTCCCCGCGGTCGAACAGGCCGGTCGAGACGTAGCGCTCGCCGGAGTCCCAGAAGACGGTCACGACGAGGGGGCACTCCGTTGGGACCTCCGCCGGCGCGCCGCCGGCGGGTGTCGAATCGTTTAGCAGGTCCGTCCCGTCGGTCGGCCCGGGGCAGTCACCGTCGTCCATCCCGTACTCGTCGGCGAGTCGCCGGGCGACCCGTTTCGCGGCGAGGTTCGACGCCGCCGAGGACTGCCCCACGAGGATGCCCTCCTCGCGCGCGAGACGGCGGACCTCGGCCTCGGCGGTGTCGATGTCGACCGTCTCGACGTCGTCCAGCAGGTCCCGGTCGAGGTTGGGGCTCACGAACCCGGGGCCCATCCCCTGGAAGTCGTCGTCGCCCGGCTCGCCACCCGACAGGACCGCGTTCTCCGCGGGCTCGACGCCGACGATCTCCATCGCCGGGAACTCCTCGCGCAGTCGGCGACCGATACCCGTGATGGTGCCGCCGGTCCCGATTCCGGCGACGAGCGCGTCGACCTCGGCGTCGCCGATCTGGTCCAGGATCTCCGGGCCCGTCGTCCGGTGGTGCGCCTCCGGGTTGGCCGGGTTGTCGAACTGCCGGAGCTGGACCGCGCCCTCCTCGTGCTCTATCTCGTCGGCGCGCTCCTTCGCCGCGGATATGTCGTCCTCAACGAGTTCGATCTCGGCGCCGTACGCCTGCATAACGTTGCGCCGCTCGGGTGACTTCGACGCCGGCATGACGAGCGTCGCATCGTAGCCCTTTGCGGCGGCGACCAGTGCGATGCCGATGCCGGTGTTGCCCGAGGTGGGTTCGACGATGCGGTCGCCCGGTTCGAGCTCCCCGTCGCGCTCCGCGGCCTCGACCATCGCCACGGCCGGGCGGTCCTTCGCGCTCCCGCCGGGGTTCTCCGACTCGACCTTCGCGGCGACGACGCTCCCGGGCGGCGACTGGACCTGCACCAGCGGCGAGCCCAGGGTGTCGAGGATTCCACGCTTCATCGTGCGCCGCCGCTTCGAGACGCCACGGTTTGAACCCGACGGCTCACCCCCCGGCCGGCGACGGCGGTCAGGCGCACTGGAACTCGAAGACGAAGGCCGCACCACCCAGGTCGGCGTCCTCGATGCGGACCGAGCCGCCGTACTGGGTCACCATGCGGTCGACGAAGAAGAGGCCGAAACCGCCGTCGCCGCTGGACTCGCCGCGGTGGAACACCTCCGCCTTCCGGTCGTCGGCGACGCCGGGTCCGTCGTCGGCGACGACGACGCTCACCGTCTCCGCGTCCGACTCGACGGAGACCTCGATTGTCGGATCCTCGCCGTCGTGGTGGACGACCGCGTTGGTGAGGACGTTCCCGAGTACGTCGGCCAGAACCTCGTTCGCGAGCACGTACGGGCCGTCGCCGTCCCCCAGCCCCGTCACGCCGATGTCCACGTCGAACGACTCGCGGACCGTCCCCACCTGTGACTCGATGGCCGCGCCGAGGTCGGTGGTCTGCAGATCGGGGTCCTCGTCGGTGATGGTCTCGATGACCGCCCCGGTCCGCTCGACCTCCCGCTCGATCTCCTCGGCCTGGGCCACCACCGTGTCGAGGAACTCCTCGGCCCGGTCGTCGACGGGCGACCCCTCGTCGAGGGTGGCGAGGTCGTCGGCGAGGAACTCCGCACGCGACTCGATGACCATGATGCTGTTCTTGATGTCGTGCCGGAGCACGCGGTTGATGAGCCGGAGGTCGTCCCGCGTCCGCCGGGACTCCTCCAGTAGCTCCTGGGTCTCGGCCTGTGCCTCCTCGAGGCGCTCGCGGCTCCGCTCGGCCTCGCGGCGGTTCTCCTCGGCCTCCTCGCGGGCGTTCTCGGCCCGTTCGCGTGCCTGCTCGGCCTCCGCCAGGGCGAAGCGTGCGACGCGTGTGTCCCGGCGGGCGCGGGCGTACAGCCCGCCGACAATGGCGCCCGCGATGCCACCACCCCCGGCGGCCGTGAACAGGACGAACGACGCCCCGGTGATGGTCCGCCCCTCGGCCGCGCGGATGGCCATGGTCAGCATGATGATGCCGGTGAAGACGGCGCCACCGGCGAGGGTCACCTGGGCGACGCGCCAGCGCTCGTCGCGGTCCAGGTCCGAGCGGGCGAGCCGACGGCCCGTGTACAGCAACCCCGACGACAGGGTCAGTCCCATCAGCCCCGCGGCCAGCGGCGGGAGCCCCACCCCGAACGTCTGCACCTCGCGGAGGAAGTGCCACACCGTCACGGAGAGCAGGCTGAGCCCGAAGGCCGTGACGACCAGCGAGGGCGACCGCGCCCGGACCGCGTCCATGGGCCCGTCGGCACTCACGTCGTCGGTGGACGGGTTTCGCTCGACGCGCGCGCCCATCGACCCGAAGGATGTTTGCGGACCACTTCAGCCCTGTGGCCGCATATGACAGGTACCATACCTCCGCCGGCGGGTTGGGGGTACCGACGGCCGGCCGCCGGGAGTGGAGGCGGACCCGTGCCGGGGGAGCGTCAGTAGTGCCAGGGGAACTCCGAGAAGTCCGGGTCGCGCCCCTCGTTGAACGCATCCCGGCCCTCGACAGCCTCCTCGGTCATGTAGCCCAGTCGCGTCGCCTCGCCCGCGAACACCTGCTGGCCGACCAGCCCGTCCGTATCCATATTGAACGCGTACTTGAGCATCCGCATCGCCATCGGCGACTTGGAGGTCATCTCGTCCGCCCACTCCAGGGCCACGTCCTCCAGGTCGTCGTGGGGCACCGCGGCGTTGGCCATCCCCATGTCGACGGCCTCCTCCGCCGAGTAGGTCCTGCCGAGGAAGAACACCTCGCGGGCGCGCTTGTGGCCGACCTGGTTGGCCAGATACGCCGACCCGAAGCCGGCGTCGAAGCTCGCCACGTCCGGGTCCGTCTGGAGGAACTTCGCGTGCTCCTCGGAGGCGAGCGTCATGTCACAGACGACGTGCAACGAGTGGCCCCCACCGACTGCCCAGCCCGGCACTACGCACAGCACCGGCTTCGGGATGTGGCGGATGAGCCGCTGGACCTCCAGGACGTGGAGCCGGGGGGCTTGCTGCTGGCTCTCGTCGGGAGCGCCGCCGGCGTCCGGGTCCTCCCCGGCAGTGTACTCGTACCCCGCGTCGCCCCGGATGGCCTGGTCGCCGCCCGAGCAGAACGAGCGCCCCCCGTCCTTCGGTGACGGCCCGTTGCCGGTCAGGATGACACACCCGACATCCGTCCGTCGTTTCGCGTGGTCGAGCGCGGTGTACAGTTCGTCGACCGTCTCGGGGCGGAAGGCGTTGCGCTTCGCCGGCCGGTCGAAGGCGACCCGGACGGCCGGGACGTCCGTCCCGCGATGGTAGGTGAGGTCCCGGAAGTCGAAGGCCTCGACGGGCTCCCAGCGGTCGGCGTCGAACGTCTCGGAGACTGGCATACCGGAGTTCGCGCCGGGACGGACCAAAAACACCCCGACGACGGCGATTCGGGCCGGGAGGTCCCTGCTCAGTCGGCCAGCACGGGGCCGGCCAGTCGGGTCGCCAGCAGGAACAACCCCCCGGCCACGACGCCGAGCGCCAGCTGACCGGCGAGCGACGCCTGCAGCGCGACCGCCAGTTCGACCGCCGCCACTGTCGGGACCGCTCCCGACGGGATGGCCCCGCCGTGGCCACCAGGCGCGCTCGCTCGCTCCCCCGCGACCACCAGCGACCCGACGAGGAGCGCGACGAGCGGGCGCGCGACCGCCAGCCAGTAGGCCGCGGTGAGCCCCCCGACCGCCAGCCCCGCGGCCCACCGGTCGACCCCGTCGACGCCCGCGACGCTCATCTGCGATAACTCCGGGTGTAGCCTGCAAAACCGTGGTGCCGAAGACGGCCGGGTATTTATGTAATCAGTAGTATTGTGGAAATATCTCGATTATGATCAAGTTACTGTCGGAAAAATAAATTCATGCCACACTCTGCCGGCATATACGGATTCTGTCCGCGAAGATATACTCCGCCGGAGGCGCCCCTCAGCGGTAGAGCGAGAGGTAGATCATCGCGAAGCCGATGATGAACGGGACCGTCTCGGAGATCTGCAGGAGGACGAGGTCCGACCCGGCGGCGACGCCCGTGGTCCCGATCTGCGTGGTGAGGTTGGTGACGGCGACCCCCATGCTGATGAAGGCGAACCCGATGAAGGCGTACTGGAGGCGCTGGGACTGACGACGCTGGTACGACTGGAAGCTGATCACGGTCAGGCCGAGCGAGAGGCCGAACAGGATCAACCGCATCAGTATCAGCACGGCCTGCAGTACATCGACCATCGTGGGCACAGGGGTGGCAGCAACGTAAAAAACCCCCCGGTCGGCTGCGCCGGCTGAAAGCGCGCCTTACTCCGACTCCGCGCCGAGTTCGTCCCAGAGCTGGCCGAACCGGTCCGGGAGGTTCTCCTTCCGGTAGATGCGTACCTTGTACTCCTCGTCCTGCAGGGTGATGACGGTGGAGTCGAAGTTGCACTCGTAGATGTTGTAGTGGTTCCCGTCCTCCGCGACCGCCGTTCGCTCCGTGATGAGGTCGTGCTCCTGGAGGAGCTCCAGCCGGCGGTAGATGGTGGGAAGGGAGAGGTCGCACTCGTCGGCCAGCTCCTTCGCCGACCTGGGGTTCCGGCTGATGGCCGCGAGGACCGTCCTGGCGTGCTCGTCGCCGATCGTGTTCAGCATCTCCTCGATACTGCGGTCGTCGTCCACGACGAGATATCACGTGGGGCGGGACAAAGGCTTTTCTCCCGTCCGGCACGCCGATATCCGGAGACGACGGCCGGACGGAGGAGACTCGACCGACGGTACTCGGGCCCCGCGAGGAGCGGTTTCAAGTGGGCGGCCGGCCTCCGCCCGGGTATGTACGACGCCATCCTGTTCGCGACTGACGGGAGCGACGCGGCCGCGGCCGCCCTCGACCACGCCATCACGGCCGCCGAGGCCCACGGGGCGACGCTGCACGTCCTCTCGGTGGCCGACGAGCGCCTCGCACTCGCAGCCGACGACACGGGGACGACCCGCGAGGACCTCAACGAGCGCGCCGGCGAGGCGGTCGAGGACGCGGCCGACCAGGCGATATCGGACGGCATCGACGTGGTGACCGCGGTCCGGACCGGCGTCCCGTTCCGCGAGATCATCGCCGACGCCGAGGACGAGGCGGTGGACCTCGTGGTCGTCGGCACCCACGGTCGCGAGGGTCGCGAGAAGCGTGTGAACATGGGCTCGACCGCGGAGCGCGTGGTCAACCGGGCCGAGCGACCGGTGCTGGTGGTACGGGACTGACCGGGGTTCTGGTCCGCACCCGTGGTGACCCCCTGTGCCGTGTCGAGGTCGACGGTCACCGTCTGGCCGTCGACCATCTCGGTCTCGGGAGAGAACCGGATCGCCTGCGTCGCCGCGGCGGAGTTGTTCGGTACGTCGTCCACGCCGACGGACCGGAACGGGATTCCGCCGAACCCGTCCGACAGGAAGAACGTGTGCGGCACCCGTTCGTCGTCAGCCGGGTCGGAGATCTCCGTCGTGAAGACGAAGAACGCGTCGAAGTTCCCGGTCGCGGACTGTTCGAGGTTCGCGTCGAACGTGTACCGGATGGTGGTGGTCCCGTCGGGGGCGATCTCGATGCCGCTCGGCCCGCCGCTCCCCTCCAGCGGCCGGGCGACGATGAGCGCCCCGTACGTCTCCGTTCGACCGGCCCCGTCGTCACGCAGGGTGGCCGAGGTCGGGTTGTCCGTCCCCGGGACGAGCGGAATCCGGCCGATGTGGAGGACGCACTGGTGGGGTGACCCACGGAGGTCGTCGGTTCCAGTCCGTGACTGCGTCGTTCGCCCCGCCTACTCGCGCTCGCCGACCGTGTTCCGCAGCGTGCCGATTCCCTCGTACCGGATCTCGATCCCGTCGCCCGGTTCGACGAGCCCGGGGTTGGCGGGCGACCCGAAGGAGATGACGTCGCCGGGCTTCAGCGTGAACCGCTCGGACATGAACGCCACCACCTCGCGCGGCTTCATGAACATGTTCTCCGTGTTGTCGTGCTGGCGGCGCTCGCCGTTGATGTGGGTCTCCATCTCCAGCCCGACCGGGTCGACGTCCGTGTCGACGACCGGCCCCAGCGGGCCGCTCGCGTCGAACGCCTTCCGGGCGGTCCGGCGCTCCTGGTCCAGACAGTCCAGGTCGTTCAGGACGGTGTACCCCTCGACCACGTCGTCGGCCTCGTCCTCGTCGACGGACTTGCACTGCTCGCCGATGACGGCTGCCAGTTCGCCGGCGTACGTCAGTTCCGACGAGAACGTCGGGTACGGGATGGGCTGGTCCGGCGGGTGGAGCGAGACGGGCGGCTTGATGAAGAAGTCCGGCTCCTCGGGGATCTCGTAGTCCATCTGCTCGACCTTCTCGCCGAAGTTCCGCCCGACGCAGTAGAAGACGGACGGCTCGCACGGCGCGAGCAGGGTCGCCTCGTCGGTCGTCGTGTCGTACGTCCCGGAGTCGACCGTGACGACGCCGTCCTCGTACTCGCCGCGCTCGACGCCGGCCTCGGTCTCGATACGCGCTAGCTTGGGCATGCCGGTTTGCCGTCCGACAGGGGTAGGAACCTGTCGATTTCATGTAGCGGGCGAGCCGGGACCCGGACCGACGCGCTCGGTCGGACCGCCCGAGCGGTCGGCGACAGCATAGATGTCTTATTCCCTGCTCTCGCACGTTATACCGCTGTTTTGTCACTAAAAGTGAAACTTTGGGATGATATACCGTTTACTGCAGAGACTTCCCATCCCGGCGTCAGTCGGAAGCGGTCTCGACACCGCTGAACTCGAAGCGCGCGCCGCCGTCGGCCGACGACGACACCTCCACCTCCCAGCCGTGGGCCTCGGCGATGCGCTCGACGATCCGGAGCCCGAAGCCCGCGCCCTCCTGGCTCGTGGAGTACGTCCGCTGGAAGACCTTCTCGTGGCGGTCGGGCGGGATACCGGGGCCGTCGTCGGCGACGAAAAATCCGCCCCCGTCGAGGTCGCCCACGGTCACAGTCACGGCCCCGTCGGTCGGGTCGTCGACCGTCGCCCCCTGGTCGGGCCGGGAGTCGTGGGCCACGCTGCTCGTGGCATCGGCCGCGGTATCCTCCGGAGCGGCGGCGACCGAGGGCTCGGCAGGGTCGGCTCCGGCGTCTTCCGCAGCGGTGGAGTCCCGGGGTTCCGCCCCGTCACCGCCGGCGTCCTGTCGGGCCGGCGTGGCCGAGCCCGTCGACCCGTGTTCGACCGCGTCGTCGGCCTCCGGCCGACTGCTCGTGGAGCCGTGCTCGACGGCGTCCTGCCGAGTCTGTGAGGCAGGGCTCGTCGAGCCGTGCTCGACGGCGTTCGCGAACAGGTTCTGCAGGAGCTGTCGGATGCGGTTCTCGTCGGCCCGGATGGCCTGCTCCGTGTCGATTCTGAGGGTCGCGTCGGGCGCCTCGATGACGCTCCAGGCCTCTGTGGCCACGGTCTCGACGTCGACGGGTTCGACCGCCGTGACCTCCTTCTCCTCGCGTGCCAGCATCAGGAGATCGTCGATGAGCGTTCGCATCCGGTCGAGGCTTCGCTCGGCGCGGTCGAGTTCGTCGAGGTCGCCGGTCGACCTGGCGAGGTCGATCGACCCCTCCACCACGTTCAGCGGGTTCCGGAGGTCGTGGCTCACCACGGAGGCGAACTCATCCAGGCGCTCGTTCTGCCGTTCGAGTTCGCGCTCCCGCTCCTTCCGTCGGGTGATGTCACGGACGACGCCGACGGTCCCCCGGAAGGTCCCGTCGGAGGGAAGCAACGACACGTGGTTCTCGCTGGCGATGCGCTCCCCGTCGGCGGTCACGACGGTCATCTCGTAGGTGCCCCGCTGCCGGTCGCTCTCGAGAAGCGACTGGATGAGTTCCTCCCCCTGCTCCACGTCCTCCGGGGAGAGGACGATGGAGACGTGTTCGCCGAGGAGTTCCTCCTCGCCGTAGCCGGTCATCTCGGTCAGCCGGTCGTTGGTGAAGCGGAACCGACCCTGCGAGTCGATGACGTACACCGGGTCGCCGGAAGCCTCAATGATGTTCTCGTAGCGTTCGAGTTCGCGCTCGCGGCGCTCCAGCCGGCGGCGGGCCGCGGCCCCCTCCAGGGCCCCCGCGACGGTCTCGGCGAGTTCCTGCAGGACGGTCAGTTCCCGGTTATCGAAGGCGTTCGGCCGGTCGGCGTACACCGCGAGGACGCCGTGCCAGGACTCCAGGCCGTGGAGTGGCAGGACGGCGACCGACCGGAACTCGTACGCCGAGGCCACGGCCCGCCATGGCTCGAACGACGGATCCGCGGGGATGTCCTGCGCGACCTGGGGCTTGCCCGTCCGGATGGCGCGGCCGGCCGGTCCCCGGCCCTGGGGGGTGTCGTCGGCACGGATGTCGGTCGACTCCAGATAGTCGTCGGCGTCGCCGCCAGTGGCCCGGACGCGGATCTCGTCGGTCGCCTCGTCACGGTCGCCCAGCCACGCGAAGCGGTACGGGTCCGCGGCCGCGATGGTCTCGCAGACGGCCCCCTCGATCTCGGGGGTGGCGTCGAGCCGGGCGATACGACGGTCGATCCGCCGGATGAGACGGTTGATCCGTTCGAGGTCCTCCGCCCGGGTCCGCTGGCGGG
>PXRM01000041.1 GCA_003020985.1 Halobacteriales archaeon QS_4_70_19
CTGTCCGGAGTGCAGCGGCGACCTGGCCACGGACACCGAGCACGGAGAGGTCGTCTGCCAGGACTGCGGGCTGGTGGTCGACGAGGACAACATCGACCGTGGTCCGGAGTGGCGAGCTTTCGACGCGAAGGAGAAGGACGAGAAGTCCCGGGTCGGCGCCCCGACGACGAACATGATGCACGACAAGGGGCTGTCGACGAACATCGACTGGCGCGACAAGGACGCCTACGGCAACAGTCTGTCGAGCCAGCAGCGCCAGAAGATGCAGCGCCTGCGGAAGTGGAACGAGCGGTTCCGCACGCGCGACTCCAAAGAACGCAACCTCAAGCAGGCCCTCGGCGAGATCGACCGCATGGCCTCCGCGCTGGGCCTCCCGGACGACGTCAGAGAGACCGCCTCGGTCATCTACCGGCGCGCGCTCGACGAGAACCTCCTGCCCGGGCGCTCCATCGAGGGGGTCTCCACGAGCGCCCTCTACGCCGCCGCGCGACAGGCCGGCGTCCCGCGCTCGCTCGACGAGGTGGCGGGCGTCTGCCGCGTCGAGAAGGACGAGATCGCCCGTACCTACCGCTACGTCGCGCGCGAACTCGGGCTGGAGATCGCGCCCGCGGACCCGGAGAGCTACGTTCCCCGGTTCGCCTCCGACCTCGACCTGAGCGAGGAGGCCGCCGGCCGGGCCCGCGAACTGCTGGCGAACGCGAAGGAGGCCGGCATCCACTCCGGCAAGTCCCCCGTCGGTCTGGCCGCCGCCGCCGTCTACGCCGCCTCGCTGCTCACCAACGAGAAGGTGACCCAGAGCGAGGTCGGCGAGGTGGCCGACATCTCCGAGGTCACCATCCGCAACCGCTACCACGAACTGCTCGAGGCCGAGCAGGGACTGGCGATGGCTTGACATCCTCCCCGCTCTGAAGGGCGAGGATTCCAGCGTGGGACAGCGGGCCGGTCCCACGTCCCCGCTGGCAACTTCTCGCCTGCCGGATGGGGTCCGGCGAGGCGATACTGGGTTCGTGCGCGATACGTCGGCCCCGCGAGGGGTGTGGCGTGTTCAGCGTCCATTCGGACGCGGTATCCGCTTGCACCGTGCATCCCGTTCGTCTCGGAGAGACAGCGGGGATGCCCCCGGTCGCCCCTTTCGGAGCGTCCGGGCACGGGCCGTGCCATCGGCCTGCCCTTCGTGTGGTTCGAGACGGCAAAGCCGTCTCGTCATCTGCTCACGGCCGTAGGCCGTTCGCATGGTCCGAGGGACGGAGTCCCTCGCTCATCACGAAAGACTGCCGGTCTTTCGAACGACCACAGTGGGCAGGCACAAGCGGGCGAGGGGTGCTTTTTGCCTGCCGTGTTGCCACGGCCTCGGAGACGCCCTCTCGGGAACGGTGTGGTGGCCTTCGTCGTCCGGGCGGACCCCAATCCAACCGCCAATTTTTGTCCGTTGTGCTTACCGCCGGATACGCTGTCCAGGGGCTTAATGCCGGCGGTTGTCGCCCTGTTGTCGGATTCATCCCCGTCCCCAGAAATCTTCGATTTCTGGTGTGCGAACGAGACGCGAAGCGTCTCGTCAACGCCGTGAACGGCGAGGCTTTCTCCTCGCACTTCCGTCAGGAAATACCCGCTGGACTGTTCGAACTGCGGTTTTACACCGGAAGCTTCTGCAACAAGCGAGACGTTTCTGTACAACTCTCGTCACAGGTCCGGAACTCCACGCTGCCGGTTCGTGACCCCCTCGGCTACCCCCGGGGGAGCAACAAAGAGGGCCCTGTGATTGACGCGGACAGGTCCATTACGGCCGCGTCCCTATCCGGAGCCACATGGAGCTACCGGACCTCTCGGGGCGAACGATCCTCGTGACGGGCGCGACGAGCGGCGTGGGACGCGACGGGGCGGTTCGCCTGGGGGGGCAGGGGGCCCGCGTGCTGGTGCACGGGCGCGACCACGAGCGGGGGGCGGCGACCGTCGATGCCATCGAGGACGCGGGCGGCGTCGCGACGTTCTACCCGGCCGACTTCACCGACCTAGACGCGGTGCGGGGCCTCGCCGACACTGTCCGCGAGGAGACCGACGGGCTAGACGTGCTCTGCAACAACGCGGGCGTCTACACCACCTACCGCGGGCGCACGGAGCAGGGTTTCGGGATGATCTTCGGCGTGAACCACGTCGCGCCGTTCGTCCTCACGCACGGACTGGCCGACCACCTGACGGCGGACGCGCGCGTGGTGAACACCGCCTCCATCGCCCACCGGTTCGCCGACCTCGACCTGGGGATGGTCCGGCGCAAACGGGGGCTGACGGGGCCGGCGTTCGAACGGTACTGCGAGTCGAAGCTCTGCAACGTCCTGTTCACGCGGGAGCTGGCCCGCCGACTCGGGCCGGCGAGCACCAACTGCCTCCACCCCGGCAACATCCCCGGCAGCAACTTCGCCCGCGAAATCCCGTTCCCGCTATCGCTGGGGGTCGACGCGCTCTCGGCGCTCCCCTCCATCCCGGGCCTGACCGACACCGTCGCGGACGGCGGGCAGGCGCTCGCCCGGCTCGCCGCCGCCGAGGACGTCGCGGGCGTCACCGGCGAGTACTTCGACAAGCAGGCGCTGGCGGACCCGGCCCGCTCCGCGAAGAACGACACCCTGGCGCGTGACCTCTGGGACCTCACCGCCGAGCTCGTCGGCATCGACCCGGAGCTGCCCTCGGGCCCGGCGACGCGCGAGACGAACAGTGACGGGCGGGCCTCGCGTGGGGTCCGCATCGACGTGACCGAGGTCGGGAGCGACGGGGAATCCGCTGACGCCACCGCCGAGAACGGAACGGACGAGGCCGACCTGACGACGCTCGACGGTGTGGGGCCGGCGACGGCCGAGGCACTCCGGGCGGCGGGGTTCGACTCGGTGACCGCCGTCCGCGCGGCGTCGGCGGAGGAGCTGACGACCACCGACGGCGTGGGACCGGCGAGAGCCCGGCGCATCAAGGACAGCGCCGAGGGCGCGTAGCGCGGCTCCGAGAGGCCGCCCGGAGCACACCCCGCCGGTGGTCCGGAGGTGAGGACCGCGACGACCGTCACTGGACGCGTGCCCGGGTCGCGGGCGCGAACGCGGGAGCTTTTGACGTTGCCGCCCCCACGTCCGGGTATGGCGAAAGCGACCGGACACGACAGCGACTTCGGGGAATGGCCGCTGAAGCGCCTGATGACCGAGGTCGTCGGATCGGGCCACAAATCCGCGGACGACATGACCCGCGAGCAGGCCCGCGACGCGTTCGCGCGCATCCTCGCGGACGAGCCCGACCCGACGACGCTGGGGGCGTTCTGGCTGGCCAACCGCTGGAAGCGCAACACGCCGGAGGAGCTCGGCGCCTACGTCGACGTGATGACCGAGCGGTCCGTCGAGCGGGCAGCACCCGACTGCGACCCGGTCGACTGCGGCGCCAACTACGACGGCAAGGGCCGGACCGCGCTGCTCGGGGTCGCCGCCGGCGTCACCGCCGCGGCCGCCGGCACGCCCGTCGTCGTCCACTCCGGCGACCGCGTCCCGACACAGAAGCAGGACGCCTACCGGCACGTCCTCGACGGGCTGGGCGTCGAGACGGACCTCTCGCCCGCGGAGTCGGCAGCGATGACCGACGCGGTCGGCTTCGGTTTCTACTACCAGCCGAACTTCAACCCGGGCGTGACCGACCTGTTCGACCGCCGCGACCGGATGGGCGTCCGCACGTTCGTCAACACGATGGAGACGCTCGCGAACCCCGCCGACGCCGACGCCCACCTGGGGTCGTTCTACCATCTCCCCTACGCGGTCCGCATCATCGAGACGTTCCGGGCCGCCCGGACGGCCGACGTGGGCCGTGTCGTCATGTTCCAGGGGCTCGAGGGGTACGACGACATCCGGCCGGGGAGCACGAAGGTCGCGGTGTGGAACGAGGGCGACGACGACGTCGACGACTTCGACATCGAGACCCCCGCGTACGGGATGGACTTCGAGAGCGAGGACCTGCAGGTCGACGACGTCGCGCGGGACTCGGCCGCCATCACGGAGGCCGTGCTGGCCGGCGACCGGACCGACCGGTTCGCCGATGCCGTCGCGCTCAACGCCGCGCTCCGCATCTACGCCCGCGGCGACGCCGACGACATCGACGCCGGGCTCGCGGCCGCCCGCGAGGCTCTCGAGTCGGGTGCTGCCGCCGCGACGCTCGAGGACCTGCAGGCGTTCTGACCACGCGCCACCGAATATCCGTTCTACTACCCGAACAGATGTATTGAATCGTATATTATCTCGATAGCGTTGGGTTTCGATCCGTACGGCGGGATTATTGATAGACGGCCGGTGACATCTCCCAGCAGGCTGAAGCGGTGGCCACCCGGGGAGTACCCCATGCCAGCGGACACCACTGTAGTTTCGCGGCGGAGTGCGTTTCGACTCATCGCCGGGGCCGCCGGGCCGCCCGCCCTGCGGGTGCCACCCGAAGGGTTTCCTCCGGGCCGGGTGGAGGGCCCCCATGAGCGACCGAGATGCGCTAGACGCCCCCGAGCAGCTCTCGACCGGCGTCCCCGGACTCGACGACGCGCTCGGCGGCGGCCTCCCGGCGGGCGATCTCGTCGCCCTGGTAGCTCCGTTCACCTCCGGCGCCGAGCGCCTGCTGTACGCCCTCGGAACCGAGAACCCGACGCGGTACTGCTCGACCCTCCGGCCGCCGGCGGAGGTCCGGGACGCGATGGCCGCCGCCGACCTCCCGGTAGACCGGGTCGACGTGCGCGGCCTTGACGCCGACGCCCTGGTTGAGGACCCGTCCGAGCACCTCGCCGGTCTCGACGCCGGGTCGGCCGTGGTCATCGACCCCGCCACGGGGCTGGAGCGGACGGGCGAAGACACCTACCAATCATTCCTTGAGGACCTGAAGCGCCACTGCCGGACGACGGAGAGCGTCGCCGTCTGTCACTGCCCGCGGACGACACCGCGGACGCTCCGGCGCGACCTGACCCTCGCGCGGGCGGACACGACGCTGGTCCTCCACCGCGAGGTCGACCCCGGCGGGACGCGGAGCTACCTGGACGTGGGGAAGTTCCGCCACGGCCGTCCCCCGGGGGAGCCCCTCCCGGTCGACCTGAGCGGCACGCCGGTCGTCACCGGGCGATGAGGGCCGTCCCCGCCGTGGAGGGACGGCAATCCCCCGGCTACACCCGGCGGAACTGACTTGTCGGTCAGGCACCGCGGGACTGACGTGAGTGACGAACGCCTGTCGACCGGCATCGGGGGACTCGACCGAGCCCTTGACGGTGGCGTCCCGCCGGGCAGTCTCGTCGTGGTGACCGGCGACGCGGACACGCCGGCCGAGCGCATCCCGTACGCCTTCGCCGAGGCCCACCCGTCCCGCTACTACTCCACGCTGCGTCCCGGCGGCGCCGTAGACGAGGCGATGGACGCCTCTACTGCCGGGGTCGACGAGTTCGAGTTCCGCGACCAGGAGGAGAGCCCGACCCGGGTGCAGGACGTCCGACGGGGCGACCTGCTGACGGGGCCGGACGACCGCTTCTCGGGGCTGTCGGCCGGCGAGACGGTCGTCGTCGACCCCGTCAACCCGCTGGAGCGGGCCGACCGCGAGGACTACCGCTCGTTCCTTGACGGCCTCGGGTCGGGGCTCCGGTCGGCTGGTGGCATCGGCGTCCTCGACGCCCACGTGGTCGCGGACACGCCGCGGGGCCGGGACCTGACGCTCGGGCTGGCCGACGTGGTGCTGGAACTCCGGCTGGTCGTCGGCGACCGAATCCAGTGGAAGCTCGTGGTCCGGAAGTTCCGTCGTGGCGCGCTCCCGACGACACCCCTCGCGCTCGCCTTCGACGACGGCGTCCGCGTCGACGAGACGCGCGAACTGCGGTAGCCGCCGGACGCCCCGCCGCCGCACCCACACACCTATCGGCCAGGCGGTTCTCGCTCCGCTCATGGCAGACAACCACGACGTGACGGACTCGGACAACCCGCAGGTGACCCTCCACACGACCCACGGCGACATCACCATCGAACTGTTCGCCGACCGCGCGCCGGAGACGGTCGAGAACTTCCTCGGCCTCGCCCGCGAGGACCCCGCCGCGGACGCCGACCCCGCGCGGGACACGAACACCTGGGAGGACCCCGACTCCGGCGAGGTCCGGGGCGACTCCCTGTACGCGGGCGCGGAGTTCCACCGCGTCATCGAGGGCTTCATGATCCAGGGCGGGGACCCCGAGGGGACCGGCCGCGGCGGCCCCGGCTACCAGTTCGACGACGAGTTCCACGACGACCTGACCCACTCCGGCCCGGGCATCCTCTCGATGGCCAACTCCGGCCCGGACACGAACGGCTCGCAGTTCTTCATCACGCTCGACGCCCAACCCCATCTCGACGGCAAGCACGCCGTCTTCGGGCACGTCATCGACGGGATGGACACCGTCGAGGAGCTCGGCTCCGTCCCGACCGACCGCCAGGACGCCCCGCAGGTCGAGGCGAAGATCGAGCGCGTCGCGGTCGACGAGTAGGACGTTCGGCCCCGGTGCGACGCCCGCACCGGTGCAGTTCTCGTGCCGTGGTCGGATAATATGATAACCTGTCCATATCTCCGTATTGCCATGTCATATATCTGTGACAGAGAGTATTATCCGAATATTACGGAATCCGGGCAGAACAGCGCTACTCCCGGGCCGCCAGCCACTCCTCGTAGTCGGACCCGTTCACCACCCGGACGGTCCCGTCCATCCGCGAGTGGCCGGAGCCACAGAGTTCCGTGCAGTAGAGGGTGTACTCGCCCGTCTCGGTCGCGCGGGTCCGGGCGACGGTCTCCTGGGTGGGGAAGACGTCCTGCTTGACGCCGAGCTTCGGGACGAACAGTGAGTGGATGACGTCGCGCGAGGTCATCCGCAGCCGGACGTCGCGGTCCACCGGCACCACCAGTTCGTCACGGGTCGTCACGTTCGCCTCGGGGTAGGTGAACTGCCAGCCCCACTGGTAGGCAACCACCTCAACGGTGAGGTCGTCGGCCTGGTCGGGGGCCGTCGCGTCGGCGCTCCCCGCGGCAGCCGGCGTGACGTAGGGGTTCCCCATGACGAAGTACGCCGAGACGCCGACGAAGACGAGGATGACGGCCGTCGCGGCGGTCCAGGTCGTCTCCAGGGCAGGGTCGTCGACGGTCGGTTCGGGGTCGTCGTTGTCGTGGAAGCGGTAGATGGCGTAGACGAGCGTCAGCTCGACGAACAGCGTCAGCGGCAGCGCGACGTACAGCAGCTGCCTGTTGAGGCCGTCGATGGCCGCACGGTTGACCGACTGGGCGGCCGCGGCCGGCACCAGCGCGAGGAGCGCGGTCCCGACGACGAGCAGGCAGCCGAGCCGGACGGGCGGGCGGCGGCGCGCCATACCGACCCCTGGAGCGAGATCACGGAAATAGGTTCTGGGAGCAGCTGCGGCCACGGAGCGAACGTTTCAGGGAGCGGTGGCAGTGCGGAGGCGTCGGACGGATTTATGTGCGTGGGTGCGGCAGTCTCCGCCGATGACTGGGACGCCGAGGCGCGCGGCGGGTGCCCGGCCGTGAACAGGGCGTTCGTCGAGGTCGGGGCGCTCTGCCTGCTGGCGGCGGCAGTGCTGGTCCTGTGGCGACGGTCGCGGCGCGCGACCGTCGAGAGCGACGGCGGCTACCCCACCCGAGAGGGGCTCGCCCGGGAGCTAGACCACCTCCGCGAGCGGACCGTCCGCTACCTCACGACGACCGACCACCGCGAGATCGGCATTCTCTACGTCTGCTTCGGGACCGTCGCGGCGCTGTGGGGGGGCGTGGACGCGATGATGCTCCGGACGGAGCTGCTGACCCCACCGGCCGACATCTGGACCCCCGAGACGTACAACGCGCTGTTCACGACCCACGGGCTGACGATGCTCATCTTCTTCGTCGTGCCCGTGTTCTTCGGCATCGGCAACTACGTCCTGCCGCTGCTGATCGGCGCCGACGACATGGCGTTCCCGCGGCTGAACGCCGTCGGCTTCTGGCTGCTGCCGCCCTCGCTGCTGCTGGCCCGGGGGGGTCTGTTCGTCCAGGTGATCGGCCAACTGCTCGCCCGGGTCGCACCCGCCGTGGACGCGGCCTTCTTTTTCACGCTCCGGGAGGTGAGCGTCGGCTGGACGCTGTACGCACCCCTCTCGGTCCGAAGTTCGAACCCGCAGCTCGACCTGCTGTTGCTCGGGCTCCACCTCAGCGGCATCGCCACCACCATCGGCGCCATCAACGTTCTCGCGACCGTCGCGTACGAGCGCGGCCCCGGGGTCAACTGGGGCAACCTCGACATCTTCTCGTGGAACATGCTGGTGACGAGCGCGCTGGCGCTGTTCGCGTTCCCGCTGCTGGGCGGCGCGCTCGTCATGCTGCTGCTCGACCGGAACCTCGGGACGACGTTCTTCACGGGTGACGGCGGCGGCCCGCTGCTGTGGCAGCACCTGTTCTGGTTCTGGGGCCACCCGGAAGTGTACATCCTCTTCCTGCCGGCCACGGGCCTGCTGAGCACCATCCTCCCAAAGTTCGTCGGCCGGAGGCTGTTCGGCTACCGCTTCATCGTCTACTCGACGCTCGGGCTGGGCGTCCTCTCCTTCGGCGTCTGGGCCCACCACATGTTCACGACGGGCATCGACCCGCGCATCCGCGCGAGCTTCATGGCCATCTCCATCGCCATCGCCGTCCCGAGCGCCATCAAGGTGTTCAACTGGCTCACGACGATGTGGGACGGCGACATCCAGCTCGCCGCGCCCTTCATCCTCTCAGCCGGCGCCATCGCGACGTTCATCGTCGGCGGGGTCACCGGCGTCTTCCTCGCGGTCATCCCCGTCGATATCCTCTACCACGGCACCTACTACGTGGTCGGGCACTTCCACCTCATCCTCGTCGGCATCGTCCCGTTCCTGATGATGGCGGCGGGCTACTACTGGTACCCGCTCATCACGGGCCGGTGGTACGACCGCCGGCTGGCCCGCTTCCAGTCCGTGCTCGTCGTCTTCGGCTCGACGGTGACGTTCACGACGCTGCTCGCCGTCGGTGGGGTCGGGCTGCCGCGCCGGCAGGCCAGCTATCCGCCGGAGTTCCAGTTCGCCCAGCAGCTCGCCACCGTCGGGGCCTACGTCATCGGCCTCGCGGTGCTGCTGTGGCTCTACAACATGGTCGTCTCCTGCTGGCGGGGCCGGCCCGTCCGGACGACGGACCCGTGGGACCTGAAGGCGACCGAGCAGTTCACCCGCGAGTGGCAGTGGTTCGAGGAGCGCATGGTCGAGCGCTACGACGTGACGCCGACCGAGCCCGGTACCACCCGCCGGTCGTACGCCCCGGAGGCCGAGCCGACGTCGCTGCTGGGCGGCGCAGTCGGGAGCGTCGTCGGGACGGTCTGGCGCAACGCTGCCCTCGGGGTCATCGGCGGGCTCGTCGGGACGCTCCTGATGGCCGGCGGGCTCGGGACGGCCGTGCTGGTCGGCGTGCTCGACCCGGCATCGTTCGGTGAACTGGCGTCGCTGGTCGGGCTCCCGGCCAGTCCGCTGCTGGGTACCGTCCTCTTCCTCATCGGCGGGACGGTCACCTGGCCGCTGCTCTTCCTCACCTTCCAGGAGTACCTCCCCGGCCGGCTGCTGTTCGAGACCGGTCTCGTGTTCGCGACGCTCATCTCCACCGGGTTCGTCATCGCCTTCTACACGGGCCAGTCCGGGCTGGCGCTGCTGGGCTACGTCGGCTTCGTGCTGGTCGCGCACTGGGCCTACGGCCTCGGCCTCACGGTCACGTTCCAGTATCTCCGCCGACGCGGGCCCGCGGGGCTGCCGGGGGTGGAGCGATGAGCGACGACCCGCCCCACGGGGACGGGACCGACGGCGACGGCGTGGACCCCCGCCCGCCCGACGCGCCCCCGACGGGCCCACCGGACGCGGGCGACGACACGGTCGGCGCAGTCCTGTTCACCTACGGGGCACCGTTCGTGGGCGTGTTACTGGTCGCGGTCGGCATCGGCGCCGCGGTCCCGGGCGCGTACGGTCTCGTCCAGACGGACATCGCGGACTGTGGCGACCCCATCGTCTCCGTGGAGCCGGTCGAGGAGCAGTTCGACGGGGGGCCGCCGGAGAGCCTCCCGCGGCTCACCCCCGACGACCTGACGACGGGCGAGCGCGAGGCGTTCCAGGAGGCGCTCGCGGACCCGAGGGGCGAGGCCGCGTTCCGCGACGACTTCCGCAACAGGCCCGCGTTCGAGAACGGCACCCTCGTCGAGACGGCGGATCGCACCTACTACGCCACCATCGTCGCGGACCATCCCTGCTTCACGACGGCGCCGCTCCAGTTCCCACTGGGGGTTTTCGCCATCGCGCTCGGCATCGTCGGCATCCTGACGCCGCCCGGCTACCGGCGGCTCGTGGCACTGGAGGAGCGCATCCGGGACTGAGCGGGCGTCGTCCGGGCGCCTTCCCGGCTACAGGCCCTCCGCGCCCGCGTAGAGCACGAGGACGAGGAAGACCCAGACCGCGTCCACGAAGTGCCAGTAGAGCGAGACGGTCCGGACCCCGGCGTCGTGGTCGGGGCCGTACGCACCCCGGAGCGCCCGCACGAACACCACGCCGAGCATCACCACGCCGCCCGCAACGTGGAGGCCGTGCAGCCCGGTCAGGCCGTAGAAGGCGCTCCCGAAGGCGCCGCTGGTCAGCGTGAACCCCTCGGCGTGGACGAACTCGTAGTACTCCAGCGCCTGGCCGCCGACGAAGACGGCACCGAGTGCGACGGTCAGGCCGAGGAGTCCGAGGAAGCGCTTCCGGTGCCCCTCGAGGAGCGCCTCGTGGCCGTAGTGGAGCGTGACGCTGCTGACCAGCAGGATGGCCGTGTTGGCCACCACGAGCGAGCCCAGCAGCGGCGGGAGTTCGGTCGGCGGCCACGCGCCCACGCGGACGAAGGCGTAGTAGACGAAGCCCGCGAGGAACGTCGCCACGTCGGAGACGAGGAACAGGTAGGTGGTGCCGACGTAGAGCGAGCGCCGGTCGTGGCCGCCACCCACGTCGAACGCCTCGCGGACCCAGCCGGCGACCCCGACGATGAAGCCGAGCGCCCCGACGCCGGCTAGCCCGGCCGCCAGCGCCACCGGGACGAGGTCGAGCCCCACGAGGACGAGCCCGATGCCCGCGTACAGCGCCCCGGCGGCCAGCGCCGTGACGAGCGGCCAGCGGCTCTCGTGATCGTGCTCGCCGCCGGGGTCGGTCGGGTCGCCACCCTCGGGGCTGGGCTCCCCGGTCCGCGTGTCGCCGTGAGCGCCGGCCGTCTCAGTGGGCACACCGGCGCTCTGTGCCGCCCGACGCATAAACGGTTCCGTCGTCGCTGCTCGCTGGTCTGACGCCGACACGTCGGGCCGCACCCGGGGCTACCCGTCAGCCGACGCTGCCCCGTCGGGGTCCTGCCCCTCCTCGCCGCTGCTCTCGTCGTCGAGCGACACCACCTTCTTGCCCGTCTCCTGGGGGACCACCTGCCGGGCCGCATCCGCCCACTCCCGGTCGAGTTCGCGCCCCTCGAACAGCCGGTCGAGGAACACCGCGAGTCCGGCTACCTCGGAGTGGGGCTGGTTCGTGACGCCGACGTTGTGGTCCGCCCGGTCGTACACCTCGAACGGCACCTTCTCGGCGCCCAGCACCACGAGGACCGGCCCCTCGCGGTGGTCGGCGCGCACGTCCGCTTCCACTTCCTGTACGGGGAGGCCGTACATCGTCAGGTGGACCACGACGCCCGCCCAGTCCCGGAGGAGGGGGCGCCAGTCCCCGCGGACCTCGACCTCGAAGGGGCCCCCGAACCGGCCGGTGATGTCGCGGATGGTGTCGGCGGGGCCGGACGCCTCGTCGGGGAGGACCACGCGGTCGGCACCCAGCGCCCGCGCCGTCAGCCCGACGTGGGTGGTCATCCGGTCGTCCCGCCCCGGGCGGTGGCCCAGCCGGAGCACCGCCACCTCCGGTTCGCCCTGCATGCCACGGCCTGGTCGGCGCGCGGGGGTAGACCTGTCGTTTCGCCGGTCGGCGAGAGACCCGCGCCGTGCCGCCGTCGGCTCAGAACACCAGTCGCGCCAGCCAGTACGCGGTGGCGGTCGGCAGCAGCACCGCCAGCAGGACGAACGAGACGGTCCCCGTGGTCAGCACGGCCGTCATCGCGGCGTAGCCGTACAGCGCCACGACCGACAGCACCCCCACCACCGTCGCGACGAACCGGGGGGAGCGGGGATCCACGAGCAACTGGGTCGACACGCCGACCTGTTCCCCGTCCGGACACTTCACTCCACGGGGCGGACCCGCAGGCACGAGTCCGCTCGACCCGGAACGGGGGGTGAGATGGACCACCTCGCCGCGGGGCACGTCCCCGTCTACGAGACGCCCGCCGAGCAGCGGACCGTCCGGGAACGCTGTGCCGGCCGCGACCAGTCCGTCCTCGCCGTGCGCGACGCCAGCCGGGGCTGGATCGTCCGCTACGACCTCCAGCACCTCGACCGCGAACTGGACGACGCGACCCTCCAGCGGCTCCGCGACCGCGTGCTCGACTGCCGCGGCATCGAGCGCCGCGCCGACGCCGGCTCCCAGACCGAGCGCGTCGGCCCGGTGTCCGGCGAGATCCACCAGCCGACCGAGCGTGAGGCCCGGACGCTCGCCTCGCACCTCTCGGAACTCGTCTTCGACGAGCGGAACTGGACGTAGCTCTCCCGGCGTACGTCGGAGGTATCCTGTCTACTCCGGGAGTTTTCGGACAGTATCGTGGATTATCGGATAATATCCGCGATCACTCCCCGCCGAGCAGCGCCAGCGTCGACTCCAGTTCGGCGATGGAGCCGGCGCGCGCCCCGGTGATGCCGTCGAGGTGGACCGCCTCCCAGCCGGCGTCGCGGGCGCCCTGCACGTCCGGCTCGAAGTCGTCGCCGATCATCACGTGCCGGTCGGCGGGCAGGCGCTCGGCGGCGGCCGCGAAGAGCTCCCGGTCGGGCTTGTGCGCGCCGGCGTCGTAGGAGGTGCAGACGTCGTCGAACCGCTCCGTGAGGCCGTGCTGGTCGAGCTTGCCGGTCTGCCAGCCCGGGAGCCCGTTAGTGAGGACGCCGAGGCGGCAGCCGGCGGCGTCGAGGCGGTCGAGCAGCGCCGGGACGCCCTCGGAGACGCGCGTGCCGGCGTACTCGGCCCGCGACAGCGTCGCGACCATCTCGTCCACGTTCGGCTCCCCGACCGGCAGGTCCTGCTCGTGGGCCCGCTCGACCACCGCCGTCATCGCGCCCCGGACCGGCGCCGGTTCCATCGCCGCGAACCGCTCGAAGAACGCCTCGTCGTACGCCTCGACGAGTTCGTCCGGCGCCCGCCCGAGGTGGGTGTCGAGCACCTCCGCGACGAAGGTCCCGTACGGACGGGTGAACTGGAGCAGGGTCCCGTCGAGGTCGAAGTGGACGGCAGTCGTCACTATCACGTCCTCGCTCCGCCCGGCTTTGTGTGTTTTGGCGATACGTCGGTCCCCCGGCGCGTTCTGGCCGGTCAGCGTCGCCAACCCGGGACACGGAGGCGGCCGGGACCGCCACGCCGGTCCCGGTCACGGCGCTCGACCCCGCAGCCCCGGCGACGGATACCGACGCGCCGCTACACGCGCCCCCTGGGACCGAAAGCACCAACCCGCCCGGCCGGCAGGGTGTGGTATGCTCTCGGTCGCGCTGGCGGGCAAGCCCAACGCGGGCAAGTCCACGTTCTACACCGCCGCCACCCTCGCGGACGTCGACATCGGCAACTACCCGTTCACCACCATCGACCCGAACCGGGGGGTCTCGCACGTGCGGACGCGGTGTCCCTGTCTCGACCGCGAGGAGCGGTGTGGCGACGAGCACTGCCACGACGGGAAGCGGTACGTCCCGGTCGAGCTGCTCGACGTGGCCGGGCTCGTCCCGGGCGCCCACGAGGGCCGTGGGCTGGGGAACCAGTTCCTCGACGCGCTCACCGGCGCGGACGTCATCCTGAACGTCGTGGACGCCTCCGGCGGGACGAACGCCGAGGGCGAACCGGTCGAGGTCGGCGAGTACGACCCCGTCGAGGACGTCACGTTCGTCCAGGAGGAGCTGGACCTCTGGCTGGCGAGCATCGTCGCGGAGAACTGGGAGGCCATCGAGCGCAAGTCCCGCTCGCCGGACTTCGACCTGGAGGCGGCGCTGACGGAGATGCTCACGGGCGTCGGCGCCACCGAGTACGACGTGATGATGGTCCTGCGGAACCTCGACTACCCCGAGGACCCCATCCAGTGGGACGACAGGGACCGCGAGCGCCTCGCGCGGGACCTCCGCGCTCAGACCAAGCCGCTCGTCGTCGTCGCGAACAAGGCCGACATCGCCCCGGGGGGGAACATCGAGCGGCTCCGCGAGGCCGCCGAGCACGTGATTCCGGCGACCGCGGAGGGGGAACTCGCGCTCCGTAGGGCCGTCGAGAAGGGGGCCGTCGACTACGACCCCGGCGACGAGGGCTTCACCATCACCGCCGACCTGAGCGACGCCCAGCAGCAGGGGCTGGAGCAGATCCGCGACGTGATGGCGGAGTTCGGCGGGACCGGAGTCCAGGCGGCGCTCGACTACGCCGTCTACGACCTGCTCGACCACCTGACCGCGTACCCGGTCCGGAACGAGACCCACTGGACCGACGGCCAGGGGAACGTGCTGCCGGACGCGTTCCTCCTGCCCGAGGGGTCGACCCCGACGGACCTCTCGTATGCCGTCCACTCCGACATCGGCGACGGCTACCTCCACGCCGTCGACGCCCGGGAGAATCGCCGCATCGGCGAGGATCACGAGCTCGAGGAGGGGGACGTGATCAAGATCGTCTCGACGGCGAACTAGTCGAGGGGTCTGCGCCCGACGGGCCGGAATCGTAGTCTCCCAGCACGGTCGAGACGACCGTGACGAAGCCGCTGGCGAGCAGGAGGACGACGGCGAGGGTACCCGATACTACTGGTTCTGCAGGTCAACTACCCTGCTCTGCTCGCGCGGACGCACTCGCTGAGGGCGGGGCTTGCACGCCGGTTCGTCGGGTGGGACTCACCCGCTCGAAGTCGGCTTGTGGCGCAGGGCCAGACGCCATCACCAGACGCCCTGCGTCTGGTTAGCAGCCAGAAGCCGCGGCTTCTGGCGACAGCGGCAATTTAATTGTCGGTGTCCTCCACTCTATCCCCGATGGACACCGGGGAGCGGAGAGGCACGTGGCGTCACGCTCGCTTCGACAGACCCGACTTCGGGGCCGGTTGACGGCGACCCATCCATGCCGAGAAACGCACCGTGGCCTCGTTGGGACGCCAGCCCTCGCGGACTGTCTGTGGCCCGTCATGGACAGTCGAGTATTCGTCGCGCCCGGCTGTAAACCTTCGCACGCGCTCCTCCCCGCCCGACTCGCTCGTGGTTCGAGACGCTTCGCGTCTCGTCATCACGAAAGACCTCCGGTCTTTCGAACGACTTCGCTCGTTCTCTTCTCACGGGCGCTTCGCGCCCGTTCGAACGGCCAGAGGGGTCCTTGGCCCCTCTCGGCTTGAGGACGGGGACTCCGCGCGACCGCTTAGTTGAAACTCGGCCTCCGGGTCGGTGAACTCCGGAACATCAAGTTGGAAGATCTCGCGCTCTCTCAGTCCGGCCTCGACATCGAGGCGGAACTGGACGCGCTCCGGGAGGGTTCCGGCTCTCCGACGACCTCCGAGACGATGCCATCGCCGCGGCCCCGGACGAGTCCCGAGAGCCGAAGCCACTCGTAGAAATCACGACACGGCGAGTATATGATACATCTGATACCCGAATCCTTTGACTGAGGGACGCTAAAGTCGTAACGTCGGAACGGGCCCCTCTCCAGCCTATTCAGACTTGTCCGAGTAGATGATCGCGACAGCCCCGATCGTGAATCCTGTAAGCAGGATTCCTAATCCTAGCGCCCCAGCAACACGGCTACTTGATCCGAATGTCTCACTTGATGTTAATATAAAGCCACCCAAAATCATAATAAATAGTGAAATTTCGGACAACCAGTTTTGCACACTTCAGCGTCAGGCTTCAGTAATAAATCCTTTCTGTGATTACATCATATATATCCGTCTAATGATAATTGAGTTGCTGATATCTGTTAGTAGAACCAGAGCCCCTCGCCGCTGGACTCATAAGGAGTGGAATCAGCGAGGAATGCTCCACACTCGCTGTATCGAGTCGTACAATCCTACCGACTTACGAAGTCATAGCTGATCCCCTGATCACCTTCATCCGTCCTGATCTGGTGTCCGGGCTATCCTACAACCGTATCACAGACGTAATTGTCAATATTCGAGGTAGTCTCGTGTCCCACTCGATTATCCCCGTCCGAATCGAAGATTTGAGCGCTGGTTGAGACCTCTTTGCTTGTTGTACCTCTCACTCGTGACGGGACTAGTACTGTCCATTTACTCCTCACGCGCCAGTTTCCGCAGGTAGCGGTCCCCCAGCAGCACCTCCGTCCCCGCGAGCCCGACCGAGCAGAAGACGGTGACGGCATCCGGGTCGCGGTTGACGCCCTCCACGACGAGCGGCCCGAGTTCGACCAGCCGCTCCGCCCAGTCGGCGACGACGAACCCGCTCTCCTCCTCGTACGCGGCGACCTGGTCCAGCGAGTCCGTCGCGACCACGTCCGCGCGGTTGAAGGCCGCGGTCGGGAGTTCGTGGCCGTCGGCCCGCTTCGGCCCGAGCGTGTGGACGTGAGCGCCGGCGTCGAGCCAGTCGGCGTCGAGGACGGACGTTTCGCTGTCGGTCGCACAGCAGACGACGTCGGCGCCCCGGACGACCGGCTCGGGGTCGTCGTGCGCGGTCACGGCGTCGGTGTCGAGCCCCAGTTTCTCCGGCATCCGGTCGGCGAACGTCTCGCGGTGCTCACGGCCTCGCCGTTCGCTCGTAGCGGCTTCGCCGCTGCGGTGGTCCCGGGTCGGCGAGTGCACCCGGACCTGCTCGATGTCGCGGACCGCGCAGACGGCGCGCGCGCCCTGGCGTGCCTGCGGGCCCGTCCCCAGCACGCCGAGCGTGGTGGCGTCCGCGCGGGCGAGCGCGTCCGCGGCGACGCCGTTGATGCCGGCGGTCCGCAGCAGGCCGACGCGGTGGCCGACGATGCAGCCGTCGAACGTCCCGGACTCGGCGTTCCAGATGCCCACGAGCCCCTCGTGTCCGGGCCCCCGGCCGAGCGTCTCGTACGCCCGGAACCCCATCGTCCCGGCGCCCATCGCCACGCCCGCAGTGAACACCAGCTCGCCGTCGGGGACGTCGAGCGACCACCGCGGCGGCGCGTACAGCGTCCCGTGGGCGTGCTCGCGGCAGGCGAGCCGCATCGTCTTCACCACGTCGCGCATCGACAGGGCGTCGCGGATGGCCTCGTCGGTGAGGACGCGCGCCATCTCACCCACCGCCCTGCGGGGAGAGCTCCAGCCACTCCACGTCGCGCTCGCGGGTCGGGACCACGGCCTCCACCTCCAGCTCGAACGCGGCCCCCTCGACGAGCAGGTCGGCCACGCCGACCATCGTCGTTCCGGGGAGCGCCGGCGGCTCGAAGAACTCCCGCTCGACGGCCTCGATCGCCTCGCGGGTCGCCCCGTCGGCGTGCGCCTCCCGGAGGAAGAAGCGGAGGTAGGTGACGTCCCCGACCGCGCCGTCCAGTTCGCGCTCCAGCAGCGTCTCCACGTACGCGAGGAGGTGACGCGTCTGCTCGGCCGGCGTCCCCTCCGGCCAGGTCATCCCCGACAGCTGCACCCGGTCGTGGTCGGGATGGTGTGTGACGACGCCGTTCGCCACCGCCGGCTCGTCGGCGTCCCCCCGCACGATGGTGGTTCTGCGCATGGTCGGGGGTGCGCGGGCGGCAGGGAAAGGCTGTCGGGACGAGCGCCCCCCGGACCGATGATGCTTACGCGCCACCCGGCGACGCCGTTTCGTGCGCGACCGACCAGTGGGCGGCACGCCTAAACCACCCGACACCGACAGGGAAAGCATGGACTTCGCGGACGCGAGCCAGCGCGCGACCGAGGTCGTCGAGTCGGTCTCCGACGTCGTCGTGACGCGTCCCTCGTTCGTGGAGACGGTGGTGACGGGTGTGGTGGCCGGCGGGCACGTGCTGCTGGAGGACGTCCCCGGCACCGGAAAGACGCTGACGGCGCGAGCGCTGGCGACGGCGCTCGGGCTGGAGTTCTCGCGGGTGCAGTTCACCCCGGACCTGCTGCCCGCCGACGTCACCGGCTCGTACGTCTTCAACGAGCGCGACCGGGAGTTCGAGTTCAACCCCGGCCCCGTCTTCGGCAACGTGGTGCTCGCCGACGAGATCAACCGTGCCCCGCCGAAGACCCAGGCCGCCCTGCTGGAGGCGATGGAGGAGGGCCAGGTGACCGTCGACGGCGAGACCCACCCGCTCCCGGATCCCTTCTTCGTCATCGCGACGATGAACCCCATCGAGCAGGAGGGGACGTTCCCGCTGCCGGAGGCACAGGTCGACCGGTTCCACATGAAGTCGAGCATCGGCTACCCGGAGACGGACCGCGAGGTGGAGATTCTCGACCGCCGGGCCGAGCGCGACGACGACACGCCCACCGCCTGGCAGGTGCTCACCCCGGAGGACGTCCGTGCCCTGCAGGCCGTCCCGGAGCGCGTCACCGTCGACCCGGACCTCCGGACGTACATCACCCGGCTCGCGCAGGCCACCCGCCGCCACCCGCAGGTCGAGGTGGGTGTCTCGCCCCGCGGTACCCAGCGGCTGTTCGAACTGGCGCGCGCCCACGCCGTCGTCGAGGGGCGGGACTACACCACCCCCGACGACGTCCGCGAGGTCGCCCAGCCGACGCTCGCCCACCGGCTCGTCCTGACGCCCGACGCACGGGTGAACGACGTCTCCCGCGCGACTATCGTCGACGAGGTCACGGACGAGGTCCCGGTCCCGACGGTACAGCGTTGACATCCTCCCCGCTCTGAAGGGCGAGGATTCCCACCGCCGGAGCCACACAGCGGGCGGCTGCGTTGGGAGTTTCAGGTTTGCACACCGACGAGGTG
>PXRM01000042.1 GCA_003020985.1 Halobacteriales archaeon QS_4_70_19
CCCCGGCCCGGACGACGAGGTCAGCCAGGGTGAGCCCGTCGAGATCACCGTCGTCGGCCACCAGTTCTACTGGGAGTTCATCTACGAGAACGGCTACTCGACAAAGGGGTCGGGGGTGATGCGCGTCCCGGCGAACCGCGAGGTCGAGTTGCGTGTCACCTCGGCGGACGTCTTCCACAACTTCGGTGTTCCGGAACTCCGGGTGAAGTCCGACTCCATCCCCGGGCAGACCACGACGGCGTGGTTCGTCGCGCCGGAGGCGAAGAACTACAGCGCGGCCTGTTACGAGCTCTGCGGCCAGCAACACTCCTACATGGACGCCACGGTCGTGGCGATGGAGCAGGACGAGTACCAGGAGTGGTACGCGAACACGTCCAGCAACACGACGCCGATGGAGACGCCCACCGAGGCGGGCCACGGCGGCGGAGGTGAGTCACATGCCTGAACCCGACGACAGCAACGACGACCGGGACGTACAGCCCGACGGTGGGGAGCCCCACGCGGATGGGGGCACGGTGACGGACGAGGACCTGCCCGTCGACCCCCCACACGAGGACGAGGACGACCACGGGCACGGGCTGCCGGACATGAGCTCGATCAAACGGTGGCTCGTCACGACGAATCACAAGGACGTCGGCATCCTCTATACGGTGACGGCGATGTTCTTCCTGCTGTTCGGCGGGATGCTGGCGCTCCTCATGCGGCTCCAGCTCTGGGCGCCGCGCGCGGCCGGCGCGGGGCCGCTATCGGCGGCCGCCTACAACCAGGCGGTCTCGCTACACGGGCTGTTGATGGTGTTCTGGTTCCTCTCGCCGTTCGCCTTCGGCTTCGCCAACTACGTCGTCCCCCTGCAGATCGGGGCGAAGGACCTCGCCTTCCCGCGGTTGAACGCGATGAGCTACTGGCTCTACCTCGCCTCGGGCATCCTGGTCGGCGTCTCGTTCTTCCAGAGCGGCGCCTTCCCCGGTGGCTGGACGATGTACGCGCCGCTCAACATCCCGGCGTACACGCCCGGCGTCGGCGCCACCACCTCCGTCCTCGGGTTGATGCTGTTCACCGCGTCGGTGACGATCGGCGGGGTGAACTTCATCACCACGATGCATCGCATGCGGGCGGAGGGGTTGACCATGCGACGGTTGCCGCTTTTCACGTGGTCCATCCTCCTGACGGTCTGGATGATGCTGTTCGCGTTCGCGGCGCTGCTGGCGGCGCTCATCATCCTCTCCTCCGACCGCATCCTCGGGACGACCTACTTCGCGGCGCAGTCCGCGGGCGGGTCGTTGCTGTGGGCCCACCTGTTCTGGTTCTTCGGCCATCCGGAGGTGTACATCGTCTTCTTCCCCGCGCTGGGCGCGATGGCCGAGATATTCCAGACCTTCACCGGGCGCCGTATCGTCGGACGGAAATGGTTCATCGGCGCGATGCTGCTGGTGGCCATCCAGTCGTTCGTCGTCTGGATGCACCACATGTTCCTGACCAGCATCAACCTGCCGATCAAGACGCTGTTCATGGCGACCACCATCGGCATCTCGCTGCCGTTCGACCTGATGGTGTTCGCGCTGATCTACACGATGATCAAGGGGCGGATCCGGTTCACCGTCCCGTTCCTCTACGCCTTCGGCGCGCTGTTCCTGTTCATCATCGGGGGCATCACGGGCGTCTTCCTCGGTGCCGTCGTCCTCGACTACGAGTTCCGGGGGACCTACTGGGTCGTCGCCCACTTCCACTACGTGATGGTCGGCGGCGTGACCGCGCTCATCGGGGCGCTCTACTACTGGTTCCCGAAGATGACGGGGAAGATGTACGACCGCTTCCTCGGGAAGTTGAGCTTCGTGCTGTACTTCGTCGGGTTCAATCTGCTCTACTTCCCGATGTTCGTCGCCTGGGAGACCCCCCGGCGCGTGTTCGACTATCCCGAGGCGTTCGCCCCCTGGCACAAGCTCGCCACCATCGGGGCGTTCGTCCTCGGCCTCTCCTTCCTCCTGACCGTCTACGTCATCGGGAAGGCCGTCTTCGTCGGCGAGGAGGCCGAGGACAACCCCTGGGCCTACTCGACGACCGCCGAGTGGGCGGTGCCCTCGCCGCCGCCGCTGGAGAACTTCCCCGGTCTCCCCAGCTACGGGGACGGGAAACTGTCGTTCCGGCCGGAGTCCGCGGCGGACGGTGGCGAGGCGGCTCCGGACGGCGGGGTCGCCGCGACGGAGGGCGCGACGCCCGCGGCCCACGACGACCACGAGGAGGAGCACGTCAGCCACGCGAGCATCTGGCCGTTCGTGACGGGCGTGGCGGCGCTGTTCACGTTCTTCGGTCTCTCGGGGATCCAGAACGCCCAGCTCATCGACGGGCCCTGGGGGATGGTCCACCTGGCGGCGCTGGTGTTCGGTGCCGTGCTGGGGCTGGGGGCGTTCGTCGCGATGGGGCTGGAGGAGTTCGACGCCCCGACGGGCCCGTTCGGCGAGAGCTGGCCGTTCTCGAGCACCTCGAACACGACGACCGGGATGTGGGTGTTCCTGGCCAGCGACGTGGTGCTGTTCGGCGCGTTCATCGGGTCGTACGTGTTCATCCGCGTCGCCTTCGGCTGGACCGCCTGGGAGCCGATCCCCCACAACTCGCTCCCGGGGCTCATCAACACCTACCTGCTGCTGACGAGTTCGTTCAGCGTCGTCCTCGCGCTGGTCGCGGCCGAGCGCAACTCCACGCGCGGCATCGTCGCCTCGATGCTGGTCACCCTGCTGCTGGGCATCGGGTTCCTCGTCAACAAGGGCATCGAGTGGTTCGAACTGCTCCACGAGGGCATCTGGCTGTCGACGAACATCCGGGCCTCCACCTTCTTCCTCACCACCGGGCTCCACGCCGCCCACGTCATCGTGGGGCTGATCATCGCGACCTACATGATCGTCCGCGCCTGGCGGGGTGCCTACCTCGATGACGAGGCGCCGCTGGAGTACTTCGGCCTCTACTGGCACTTCGTCGATATCGTCTGGCTGTTCCTCTTCCCGCTGTTCTACATCATCTAACGGACCAAACGGACAGATAACAAAGATACGAACGAAACGAGTAAAATGTCACACGCGAAACTGTACACGTGGATCTACGTGGTACTGTTCGTCGGCGCGACCGTCCAGGTCGGCGTCGAGTACGCGGGCCTGCTCGAACCCGGGACGTACGTGGCGGCCGTGGCGGCCATCATCGTGCTGTCGCTGGTGAAGGCCGTCATCGTGGCGGCGTACTACCAGCACCTCCGCTGGGAGCAGCGCTCGCTGAGCTACCTGATGGGGATGGGCCTGCTGGCCGCGCTCGCACTCACCATCGCCGCGTCCTACTCCATCACGTGACCGCCGATGGACGTCTCCGTCTGGCTCGTCGCCGCGCTGGTGCTCGTCCCCGCGGCCCAGGTACCGCTGGTGCTGTACCTCTCGCGGTACGTGGCGCTGGAGGAGTCCGAACGACCCGGACTCCCGGCCGCCGGGACGACGACGCCGAGCGAGTGGCGACCGGACGAGACCGGCCCCGAGCCGGACGGCGACGAGGCCTGCTGCCGGCGCTGTGGCACGGCGAACGAGCAAGGGTACCGGTTCTGCCGGGCGTGCACGGCGCCGCTGTGACCACGTATCAGCCGGCCGGAGGGGTGCGTGCCTGATGCTGCCGGGCAACCTCGACAGGGAGGGGGTGTTCTGGGCGCTGCTGTTTGCCCTCCCGACGGGTGCCGGCGTCGCGCTGGCCGCGGGCCGGTCGGTGAACGCGCCGCCCACCATCCCGCTCGCGCTGGCGATGGGCGGGGTCGCAGCCGTCGTCGCCTTCCTCACGGTCGCGGTCGCGCAGGCCACCAACCCCGACCCGGAGGTGACAGCCGGCCCAGCACCCGCCCCGGGGCACGGACCGGGACACGACGCCGATGCGGATACCGACCGGGCGGCAGACCACGACGCCGGTTCCAGCCCCGGCTCGGGGACGGACGGCGACGCCTCGACCGCCGCCGAACCCGACGAGTGCTCGTAGCGGCGGTCGCGAGGACGGACTCAGGCCAGGACGATCATGTACAGCAGGACCAGCACCGCATAGAGCACGCCGAGCGCCGCGATCACCCGGAGGTGGTATATGAACAGTTCGTCGCTCTCCGCCTCGCGAGCGCTCTCGTAGGCCTCGCCCTCGGCCGGAGAGTGGGCGTCCGCGTGCTGCTCGCCGACGTGGAGCGCCCGGGTCGCGGACTCCCGGAAGGGCTGTCCGCAGTAGGGGCAGGTGACCGGCTCCTCGTCCGCCGGGACGGCGGTCTCGGGTGGGTCGTGGTCGGTCGCGGCGCTGGCGGCCGGGCGGTCGGTGTCGTGGGGGACGGTCGAGTGCTGTGACATGGATCAGACGGCGATGGGGCGCGCGAACGGCTGGGAGACGATCCACATGCTCGTCGCGGTGTAGGCGACCATCACGACGACGAACGGGTACTGGCTCCGGATGGGGTGCAGGCGGCCAGGGAACAGGTCGAAGGCGATGGCGTGGGCGACCCAGACGGCGACCAGGTGGGCGAGGACGACCAGAGCGAGTGCGATGCCGCCGAACCAGTCCGGGAGGACGACCGCTCGGAGTACGGGCGAGGAGAGGGGGTTCGTCACCGCAGCCACTAGGGCCGGCGAGAGGCCGACGACGTAGCCGAGGTAGTGCGCGAGGTGGTAGCCGGCGGCGATGGGGAGCAGCGCGGGGACGAACCGGCACTCGATGGCGACCGCCGAGACGTACGTGCCGGCCGTCTCACGGGCGTAGCGGGCGGCCAGGCGGTAGGCGCCGAGGAAGGTTCCGAAGCCGAGCAACGTCGCCGCCAGGTAGACGAGCGGCGCCGGGACGCCGACCTCGACGACGGGGCCGACGAGTCCGTTCCACGCGGGCGTCGAGACCAGGCCGTCGAACGTCGTCACCCAGAGCAACGCCACCACGAACGCCACCTCGGAGCGGTCGCCGGCCTCGCGCCCGGGGAGGCACCCGCCCGGGAGTCGAAGGGCGAGGCCGTCGTCGGTCCGCTGGATGGGTGCCAGCCAGCCGTAGCGGCGGAAGACGCGGGAGACGGGGTCGACACGCTCGAACCACTCGTCCCCGAACGTCGCGGCGCCAGCGAGCGTGACCGTGGTGTATCCGAGGACGACGACGGCGAGGACCCGCGGGTCGGCGGCGACCGGGCTCACGACCTCCAGCCACACCAGTCCCAGCAACGCGGCGGTCGCCGGCCACGCGCCGAGGTCCGGGAGGTCGCGCTCCCGTCCGCGCTCGGGGAGCAGGCCGGCCAGCGTCCGCCACGGGTTCAGCGCCGGCCAGCTGTCCCCGGCGAGGTAGGTCGTGGCGGTGTAGCCCGCCCACCAGCCCACCCACACCACGAGGACGGCGGCGTTCGCCGAGCCGGCCGGTCCGACGAGCGCCACGGCCAGTACGGCGACCAGCCCGAGGACGCCGCCGGCGCGCGCCCCGTCCCGTGCGACCCGGCGGAGCGTGGCTGCCGACGGCAGTCCCAGCCGGCTCGCGTTCACCGACCGGATGGTCTCGTGGTCGGTCATCAGGCTGGTGAACAGGAACGAGCCCCCGACGAGGCCACCGCCGGTGATGGCGACGAGCCAGAACGGTACCGACTGCGGGGTCCCGGCGCCACCGAGCGAGCCGACGTGTGCGCTGGCGGTGCCGGCGACCACCGGCGCCGCGAGACAACCGGCGAGGAGCGCCATCACGGCGGCCCGGGCCCAGCGGCCCGCGGTCCGGCAGCCCGCGTCCCGGCTCCCCGTCACGGTCGGGCCCCGGCTTCGGTGACCCCCGGACGCCACGTCAACAGTCCCACGGCGAGGCAGAACGCGACCGTCGAGATGTCGAGCGAGTAGGCGGCCAGCCCGCCGAACAGCGCCGCGCCGCCCAGGCCCCCGAGCGCGGACGCGACGAGCGGGAAGGTGCAGCTGAGGCAGGTCGCGACGCCGACGACCCCGGAGAGGGCGGCGCTCGTCGCGTCGAGCAGGGTGGCGTACACCAGGTAGCCCAGCGCGAGGTAGCCGATCACCCGGAACGGGATGAAGTAGACGTGGAACGCGTGGGTCACGTACGCGATGCGGGGCCCCCAGCCGGGGGCGGTCATCGTGAGCCGGAGACCGTGGATGTGCTCGTGGCCGTGCGAGGCGCCGGCGCCCTGGAGGGAGACGGCCAGCAGCCCGGTCAGGAACGCCAGCGTGAGGACGTAGCCGGCCGCGGCGCCGCCGGCGACCCAGCGGGCGCGCTCGCTGGCGACGGGGGGGTCGGTCCTGACGACGGCCCAGACACCGAGCGTGATCCAGACGAGCGGGTAGAGGACGTAGCGCGGGTCGGTGATGGCGGCGTCCGTCAGGCCGAAGTAGCCGATGAGGGCGAGCAACTGGGCGGCCAGGAGGCTGGCGAGCCACCACTCCTCGCTACCGGGTCTGAACCTGGGCGTACGTGTTGACATCTGGTGGTGGGTGCGATCAGACGATGAACAGCTGGGCGGCCACGGCGAGCACGAACAGGAGGCCGAGCGCCCAGAGCCCGACCATCACGGCCTGGGCGACCCCGGCGCCGTGCGACCGGGCGGTGGTGTAGGAGCCGACGATGGCAAAGCCCGCGATCAACAGCCCGAGCAGGGCCGACACCGCGACGCCCATATCGACCGAGGGCGTGCCGGCGCCCACCGTCGCCAGCCCCCCGGAGAGGAAGACGACCGCGCCACCGACGACGAAGACGAGGGCGATGAACCCGACGGCGAGCAGCCCCGGTCGGTCCATCACGGAGACGCGGTCCTCGGGCCTCGCGGGGAGGTCCGTCGGCGCGTAGGTCCGCCAGCGCCGTCCGTTCGCCAGCAGCATCACGACCCCTGCGGTGAGCACGCCCATGAGGACGGTGCTCGCGAGTAACCCTATCTGTGCCATGTGTACGTCTCTCTTGGTAGTCGCTCGCTCGGGCGACGGTAAAAAGCCACCGGCGCCTGCAGGTGGTTGCGGGGGGGTGGACGGGGGAGAGCGGAGGGGGTAGCGTCGGTCAGCAGACGGCCACGACCACGTAGAGGCGACCGTTGGCGGTCGCGGTGCCGACGCCGACGCGGTCGGTGGCCGGGTCGAAGAACGGCCCGCCGCCGTCCGAGCGGAGGTTCGACACGACGGCCGCGGCCACCTCGTCGGCCGTCGGGTTCCCGCCGTCGCCCGGGGGTCGCTGCTCGGCGGTGAACGGGACGGTCCTGCCGGTGGCGTCGCAGGTCGTCACCCGGTCGGCGATGGAATCACCGCCGTCGCCGGAGGCGAAGTCGCCCGCTCGCTCGTCCGCTGCCGCGCCGAGGTCGTTGTCAGTCGACAGCGTCCCGGCACCGTTCTCCTCGCGAGCGGCGTTCAGCTCGTCCACGACCGCCGACTCCAGCGCCGGCCCGTCCACCGTCGCGGTCCAAGGCGGGTCCGGCGCGAGGGGGCCCACCCCGAGCAGCCCCGCCCCGACGACGCCGACCAGGAGGACCGCCACGAGCGCCAGCCCGACGGTCGGCCGGTCGGGTTCGTACCAGCGGCCCTCGACGAACTCCGACGGCGTCACCTCGTCGGCCTTCACGTCGACCTGCTCGAAGGTGTGGTTGCCACAGCGCTTGCAGGGCGGGTTGTTGCGCTGGTGCGAGCGGCCACACTCCGTGCAGCGCCACTCCTGGTAGCCGGTGGCCACCTCGGCCGCCGTGGGCCCGGCGTCCAGCGGTTCGAACGACCGGAACCCACACTCCGGGCAGCTGTCGACACCTTTCGTGACGAGGGTCCCACACTCCGTGCACTGTCGCGTGAGCCGCTCTGTCACCGGCCGGAACGAGGCCGACCCGCACTCGCAGGTCGACATGTCCGTCGGGTGCTGGCGACCACACTGCGTGCAGACGTATCCGTCCGCGTCGTCGTCCATTCACCCGGAGTAGGCGGTCGGTCCCTAAAGGCGCTCCGAGGTCGCGCGGCGGTCCCCACGGCGAGGCCCGTTGCGAACGCCGAAGCGGTCTCGATAGCGTTCTCGCTCCCGCTCCGCGAGGTCGGGCCGTCACCGGGGACCGGCGCGAAGGTGAGCGAGTTGCCAGCGTACGATTTCGAAATCTGCCCAGTAGAGTGCGAATGCATCGGATTTCGATATTACTGGCGACTCGTTCGGGAAAACGGCTCAGTATTCGTCGAGCCGATGGTGCATCCGCGTCCGGACGTCGGTCACCAGGGCGTCGAGGTCGAGGCCGAGGACGTCCTCCGCAGCGGGACCGACGCCGTCCGTGTGCTCCGCGGGGCAGTAGACGCCCATCCGCCACTGCTCGCGCTGGGCCGTCCGCAGCGCGTCCACGAGGGCGGACTGGCGGTCCAGCCGCCGGGCCTCGCCGTTCACGACGACCTTCGTCGTCGACTCCTTCATGCGCGGCTCGCCGGGCACGTCGACGATGACCGCGTCCGGATCGACGCCGGCCCGGTCGGCGATTCCCTCCTCCAGCGACGCGATCTCGTGGTGATCCGCGTCGAGGAGGTCGTCCGGGACGTCGACGATCTCGGCCCAGACCGCGCGCTTGAACAGGTCCCGGCGGTCGAGCCGGTGGGCGATGGCGGCCGTTCGGTCGTGGTCGCGGAGCGCGACGTGGAAGTCCCAGTCGTCCATTCGGCGGAGGCGCTCGGGTGCGACGCCGCCCTCCAGCAGCCGCTCGGCGCCCCGTCGGAGCATCGCCTTCCCGACGCGGGCGGCGTGGTGGTTGTAGACGGTCGGGTTCATCAGCGCCCGCGCCAGCAGCAGCGACTCGGCGGTCTGGACGTTCCCCTCGTCCAGCACGAGCTCCCCGTCGACGAGTGCCAGCTCCCGGACCAGCCGCGCCTGGTCGATGGTGCCGTAGGGGACGCCGGTGTGGTGGGCGTCCCGGACGAGGTAGTCCATCCGGTCGACGTCGAGCTCGCCGGAGACCAGCTGTCCCAGCTCCCCCTCGCCACGCACCAGGCCGGCGACGGCCCCGGGGTCGATGTCGTGTTCGGCCAGGACGCGTGCGACCGGCCCCCCGGTGATGAGGGCGCCCACGTCGTCGTGGGCGCGGCCGGTGTAGCGCTCGACCACGGCCTCGGTGTTGTGCGAGTAGGGGGAGTGGCCGACGTCGTGGAGGAGGGCGGCGGCCCGGACGCGCTCTGCCTGCCGGCCGGCGACGGAGAGGTGCTCCAGCGCCCGGTCGGCGAGGTGGAACACGCCCAGCGAGTGCTCGAACCGGGTGTGGTTGGCCGACGGGTAGACGAGCTGGACGGTCCCGAGCTGGCGGATCCGCCGGAGTCGCTGGACCGGCGGCGTCTCGAGCAGGGCCTCCGCCACGCCCTCGACGTCGATGTGGTCGTGGACGGAGTCCTTGATGGTGACCATCGTCACGGCGTTGTGCGGCACCCGGCAAAAGGCTACGTGTGGGGCGGGTGGCGATGTGACTGCTCGACCTCGGCATCGTCGTGTTCGTCGGGCTGGAGGCGACGATGGACACCCGGCTGGATGCGGTCGTGATGGGGACTAGCGTCCCGCTGGGGGTCGAGACGATGCTCTACCGGCTCCAGGCCGGGTCGGAGGTCCCGGGACGCCGGAGCGGGTCAAAGGGGACGCGGTCGACTGACCGGAGCCGTGCGCCGATGTCGCCCGCCGGTCGGCTCCCGGGAAACGAGTCCCGCCGCCCCGAGCGAAACGCGTTAGTCGGGCGCCGCCGGAGTCGGGGTATGGTCACGTTCCTCGCCGGCGGCACGGGCACGCCGAAGCTGCTGGCCGGCGCGGACGCCGTCTTCGACCCGGCGGAGACGACCGTCGTCGCGAACACGGGCGACGACGTGGCTCTCGGCGGCCACCTCGTCTGCCCGGACCTCGACACCGTCCTCTTCCTGGAGGGGGAGGTCCTCGACCGCGAGCGGTGGTGGGGCATCGAGGGCGATACGACCGAGACGCACGAGTGGCTCCGCGAGCTGGCCGAGGCCGCCGGGCTGACCGCCGGGCCGCGCTACCTCCCCGACGACCTGCAGACCGCCGGCCGCGACATCGCACGCTGGCGGCGGTTCTCGGGTGTGGCGGAGTTCATGGAGATCGGCGACCGGGACCGCGCCGTCCACATCACCCGGACCTCGCTCCTCGACGAGGGGCACACCCTCACCGAGGTCACCGAGCGACTCGCCGACGCCTTCGGCCTCGAACGGACGCTGCTCCCGATGAGCGACGACCCCGTGGCAAGCATCGTCCACACCGACCAGGGCCCGATGCACTTCCAGGAGTTCTGGGTCGCACACCGGGCTGCCCCCGCGGTCGAGAGCGTCGAGTTCCGCGGGGCCGAGTCGGCGGCGCCGACCGACGAGGTGCTGACCGCGCTGACGGAGCCCGTCGTCATCGGCCCGTCCAACCCGGTGACGAGCATCGGCCCGATGACCGCCATGGACGCGTTCCGCGACGCGCTGGACCGGACGCCGGTCGTCGCTGTCTCCCCGTTCGTGGGGGACGAGGTGTTCTCCGGGCCCGCGGCGAAACTCATGGCGGCAGTGGGTCACGAACCCGGCACGCACGGCGTGGCCGATGCGTACGATGCGGTCGATGCGTTCGTCCTCGACGAGGCGGACGGGACCGACCTCGGTCGCCCGGTCGTCCGGACGGACACGACGCTGGACACGCCGGCCGACGCCGAGCGCGTCGCGCGAGCGTGCCGGGAGGCGCTGGAGGTCGTGAGCGGATGACCCGGGCGCTGCCGTTCACTCCCCGGGTCGCCGCTGCCTCGCTCTCCGGCGAGTCCGACGCTGCCTGGGCCCGCCACGCTGCACCCCACGTCGGCTGTGCGTTCCTCGGCGGCATCGCGCTGGACGACCCGACCCGCGAAGCCGCCCGGGCCCTCGTCGCCCGGGACCGCGAGGAGTTCCTGCCGGCCGACCCGCATGCGTTCCTCGACCGCGAACTCGCGGCGCTCGCGGACGCACCGCTCCGCCCCGCGTTCAACGTCCGGGCCGCCTCGCCGGAGCCGTTGGCGACGGCGGCGGCGACGTGTGCCCGCCACGACGCCATCCTGGAGGTGAACGCCCACTGCCGGCAGGACGAGATGTGCGAGGCCGGCGCCGGCCAGTCGCTCCTCCACGACCCCGACCGGCTCGTCGATCAGGTCCGGGCCGCGAGGGGAACGGGTGCGACGGTGAGCCTCAAATGCCGGACGGAGGTGCCGGGCGTCGACCTGCCCGCGGTCTGCAGCCGGGCACACGATGCCGGCGCGGACGTCCTGCACGTCGACGCGATGGACTCCGAGGGCGTCGTGGCCGAGGTGGTCGCGACCTGCCCGGACGCGTTCGTCGTCGCCAACAACGGCGTCCGCGAACGGCGGACCGTCCGGGAGTACCTGGCGTACGGTGCCGACGCCGTCTCCGTCGGCCGGCCGAGCGACCGTCCGGCGGTGCTGCGCCGGGTCCGGGCCGCGGTCGAGGCGTGGGTCGACGGGGAGAGTGCCGGGTTCCGCGTCGATGAAGACGAGTCGGCTACGGACGCTCCCCCGGCGGCTGCGCCCGACGGCCGAGGAGGTAGGTCGCGGTGACGGCCGCGAGCCCACGGACGACCGCCCAGGACGCCGTCCTCGCGCTCCTGCTGGAGGTGACCGGCACCCCGAAGCCGGGCAACGTCGACCGGCACCACGACCACGACGACCTCCGGTTCGAGCATTTCCTCGCGGGCGCGGTCGGCGCCGAACCCGCGTTCCGGTCGGTGCCGGACCGGCCGCTGGGTGAGACCTTCCGGCGGGCCGTGGAGGGGATGAGCCACCAGCGCGGCGGCAACACGCAGTTCGGTGCCATCCTGACCGTCCTGCCGCTGGCGTACGCCGACAGCGCGGTCGACCTCACCCCGACCGGCGCGACGGCCGTGGTCGAGTCGACCACCGTCGACGACGCGGTGGGGTTCTACCGGGCGTTCGACGCCGTGGACGTGGCCGTCGATGACCCGCCCCAGGGGATGGCGGACCTGGACGTGCACCGCGGCGGCGACGCGGCGGGAGCACTCCGCGAGCGTGGCCTCACCCTGTACGACGTGATGGAACGGTCCGCCGAGGTGGACGGGGTGGCGGCGGAGTGGGTCGACGGGTTCCCCCGGGTGTTCGAGGCCGCCGAGCGCATCCGCGAGGACGACGGGCCACTCCCGGACCGCGCCGCGCGGGCCTTCCTCGATACGCTCGCCAGCGACGTCGACACGTTCGTCGTCAAGACGCACGACCGGGAGACGGCGACCCGGCTCCGGGAGCGCGCCCGCGCCGCCCGCGACGGCGATGTCGACCCGGCCGACCTCGCGGACGACCTCGTCGCCGAGGGCATCAACCCGGGCACGACCGCCGACCTCACGGCGGGTGCGCTGTTCGTCGCGCTCCGGCGCGGGGTGGCGGTATGAACGAGCGGCCGAGCGCCGACTGGCCTCTCGACCTGGCCGGCAGCGGCGTGACCGAGACAGTTGTCACGACGCGGGGACCGAACGACCGCTGGAACGTCGCGGCGCTGGGGCTGTTCGCTCCGGAGGGAGCCGACGATGGCTCGCCCGCCGGCCCGGTCACGGCACGCACCTGGGGCCGGACCCGAACCGGGCGCAACTTCACGGACCGCGGCGAGGGGTACGTCCAGTTCTGGACCGACGCCGTGGATTTCGTCGAGGCCGCGTGCAGCGTCCGGGAGGAGGACGAGCCGGTGCTCGACAGCGCGGCCGCGTGGGTCCGCGTCCGCGCCGAACGGCTCGATGAGGGCACCGCGGACGGCACGGCGTGGGTCGACTGGGCGCTCCACCCGATGGAGTCCGTCGTCCGCTCTCGCGCCGTCCCCACCCACAGCCGGGCCCGTGCGGCCGTGGTAGAGGCGACCGTGGCGGCCTCCCGTCTCGGCATCGACGGCTTCGACGACGAGGCCCTCCGCGACCGCATCGCCCACTACGCCGACGTGGTCGACAGTGCCGCCGGCGAGCGCGAGCGGGCCGCGTGGGAGCGGTTCGAGGCACTCGTCGACTGGCGCGACGACGGTCGTGCCGACCCGTGACACGCCGGCGCGGGAGTCGAACGTTTTTTGCTACGGAACCCCGAGTTGTCGGACACCATGGCCATCAAGCCCGCCTACATCAAGAAGATCGGGAACCGACTGCTCGAGCGCTACCCCGACGCGTTCGGCCAGGACTTCGACCACAACAAGGACGTCGTCACGGAGACGACCAACGTGGAGTCGAAGGGCGTCCGCAACCGCATCGCGGGCTACGTCACCCGGAAGAAGCGACCCTCGGCCTGATTCTGCGACATCGTCGTCGGCCACGACACTCCCGGTAGCTACGCTCATCTATGCCTCCCCCGCCAGGTATCCGGGCCACTAGTCCGTAATCCGAACGATTACGAGGGTACTGGGTGGATTTCGTAGTAATACGGGCCAGTGTCACTCGACCCGGACACTCACCGACAGCCCCTCGCCGAGCGGGAGGAGCGTCGTCTCGAACGCTCCGTCCGCGCGGACGGTCTCCAGGTACTCGGCGATACCGTGGGTCGCGTCCGTCGTCTCGACGGCTTCCGGGTCCGCATCCTCCTCGACCAGTCCCCTGAGGGCGTCGAACTCCATGGGGCCGGCGGTCATCGCGTTGTCCGTACAGACCAGTCCGCCGACCGGGACCTTCCCGCGGACCGCCTCGAACGCCTCCGCGTAGCGCTCCTTCCCGTGGTCCAGTAGGACCAGGTCGAACGGCTCCCGGTAGCCCTCGACGGTCGCCAGCGCGTCGCCGGCCTCGAATCGGGCGCGGTCGGCGTAGCCGCCCCGCTCCAGGTAGTCACGGGCGTCCGCGAGCTCTGCCTCGTCGACCTCCGTCAGGACGAGGTCGCCGTCCGCGGGGAGCGCCGGTGCCATCCAGTAGGCGGAGTAGCCGAAGCCGGAGCCGAACTCGAAGACGCGCTCCGCGCCGACCGCCCGCGCGAGCAGCCGGAGCCACCCGCCCACGGCGGGCCCGACGGTCGGGAACCCCTCGCGCTCGGCGCGGGCGTCCATCTCGCGGATCACCTCGTCGGCGTCCGGCCCGACGGACTCGGCGAACGACGCCGTCACGGACGGCAGGAACTCCTCGGTGTTCATACCGGGCCCGACGACCCCGTGGCAGAAAAGCGGCCGCCACCGCCGCCCGTGCCCGCCATCGGCCGGTGACCAACCGTTATGTAACGAGCGGGCGTGCGGCGGGTATGAGCGGCGACCCGGGCGAGCCGGCGGCGCTCGACGCTCCCTACCCGCCGCTCCGAGAGCACCTCGACCCGGAGGGGACGGCGTTCACCGATGCCCGTGGTCGGTCGCCGGGGGACGGGAGCGACCCCGAGGGGGACGCGGCCCTCCCTGGAACGCTGTACGAGGAACGTCTCCCTGCGGCCGAGCGGGGGGCGCTGGGGAAGTTCTACACGCCCTCGGCGCTCGCCGTGGGCATCTGCGAGTGGGCCATCCCGGACACGGACGGCGAGGTGCCGCGGGTGCTGGACCCGGCGGCCGGGAGCGGGCGGTTCCTCGTCGAGGCGTACGACCACATCGAGCGTGCGGTGCCGTCGGCGACCCCGGGCGAGATACTCGATCGGATCGTCGCCGTCGACGTCGACCGGGACTCGCTCCGGCTGGCACCGCTCGCGCTCGCGACTCGGGGCGTCGAGCGACCGGGCCGGCTGCGGACCCACGCGGCGTCCTTTTTCGACCTCGCACCCGGGACGGGACCGGGCGCGGACGACGCGCTCGGCCGGTTCGACGCCGTCGTCGGGAACCCCCCGTACATCCGTCAGGAGAACCTCTCCCCGGACGCGGCGCACTTCCGCGAGCACCTCCGGGCGTACGGTCCAGAGGAGGCCGCCCCGTACGCCGACGGTGACCGGGCGCTCTCGACGAAGGCCGACGCGTACGTCTACTTCGTCACGCACGGACTCCGGTTCCTCCGCGACGGCGGCCGGCTCGCATACGTCGTCCCGTCGAAGTGGCTCGACACGCGCTACGGCGAGGACCTGCAGGCGGTGCTGTACGAGAACGCCCGGCTCTCGGCGATGGTCGGCTTCTCCGCGCGGGCGTTCGACGCGCTGGTGGACACGGTGGTCCTGTTCGTCGAGCGGTGCGATGACCCGGCCACCCGCGACCGGACCGTCACTGACTTCGTCCGCCTCGCGGAACCGGTGGCTCCGGAGACGCTCGCGGACATCGTGGCGACCGACCGGTCCGTCCCCGACGACCAGCCGTTCGCCATCGAGACAACCGACGTGTACCGCGCAGTGAGCGTCCCCCAGCGACGGCTCGCGGCTCGCGGCGGGTCGAAACTCGGCTACTACCTGCAGGCGCCCACCCGGTTCGTCCCGCTCGTCGAGAGCGACCGGCTGGTGCGACTCGACGCGTACGCCGACGTCTCGTTCGGGCACAAGACGGGGAACAACGCGTTCTTCCTGCTCGACGATGCGGACGTGGACCGGTGGGACCTCCCCTGCGAGTTCCTCCGGCCGGCCGTCCGCTCGCTCCGGGATATCGGGACCCGGCGGCTGACCGAGACGGACCACTACCTCCTCGACATGCACGGGTACGTCGAGGCGGTCCGGGAGCGACGTGGCGGCCCCGCCCGGGACGCCGACCCGGCTGCCGAGGTGAAGGCAGCCCTCTACGAGGACGGCCACGACGCGGTTCTGGACTACATCCGCCACGGCGAGGCGGAGGGGGTCCCCGGGGGACGGACCGTCTCCCAGCGGACACCGTGGTTCGACTTGGGCGAGCTCCCGGCGCCCGAGGTGCTCCACCCGGTGTTCTACGACGAGCGGGTGTTCACCGTCGAGAACGCGGGCGGGTTCGCCCCGACCAACGCCATCCAGCGGGTCGACGTGACCGACCACGAGGACGTCGTCCCCCACCTGCTGAACTCGACGCTCCACAAGGTGCTCCTCGAGCTGTGGGGTCGACACGAGGGCGGCGGCGCGCTCCAGTTACTGACCTACGAGGTCGCCTCGGTGCCCATCCTCGACCCGGCCGGGCTGTCGGCCCCCGAACGAGCGGCCATCCGCACGGTCGGGGAGCGGCTGCTCGACGGGGACGAGGACGCACAGACCGCACTCGACGAGGCCGTCCTCGCCCCCCTGGATATCGACCTGTCGGCCGCGGGTCTGCAGGCCGCCCACGAGGCCATGCTGCGGCGGCGTGTCGACGGTGCCGCCGAGGCGTCCGTCCAGGTCAGGAGGGCAGCCGACCGCGACGGGGTCTGACCGCCAGTCGCCATCGACGGCCGACGGCGCCGACTACCGGTCGCGATTGACCGGGAACTTCACCCGCTCGGGTTCCCCGCTCATCCGGTCGAGGATGCGCTCGTAGAGCGCGTTCCGGACCCGCTGCCCCCGGCGCGGGTGGACGAGGCGTACCCGATGCAGCGTCTCACCCGAGACCCCTCTCCCCGTCGTCGGAAACCCGTCCTGTCAACCGGACCCCTCGCGTCCCGGCCCGACCCCACGGCGCCCGAAGGGCGAAGACGATGGGCTGCATACCCACCCCCATGCTCCCCGACGGCGTCCACACGTTCTCGCTCACGTTCGCCCAGGACGACCGCGAGGTTTCCATCCACCCCGCGGGTGTCGAGACCGCTGGCGGCCTGCTACTGCTCGACGTGGGGCCACGGGAGACGCTCGACGGGCTCCGCGAGGAACTCGCCGGTACGGGGTTCTCGTTCGAGGACGTGACCGCAGTCCTCGTCACCCACCAGGACTGGGACCACGCGGGCGGCCTGGCCGCGTTGCAGGACGTGGCGACCCCGACCGTACTGGCGAGTGCGGCCGAGGCCCCAGCGGTCGACGGCCGCGAGGACACGCGCGGGGCGGGCGAGCGCTACCCACCCGGCCGCGTCGATGTCGAGTTCGAGTCGGGAATCACGTTCCGGACGGAGGCCGGGCCCGCCCGGGTCGTCCCTACGCCAGGGCACACGCCGGGCCACGTCTCCGTCCACCTGCCCGAGCAGCGGTTCCTCCTCGCCGCCGACGCGCTCACGGCCGACGACGCGGGACTCCAGGGTCCGAACGAGGCGTTCACCGAGTCGATGGACGAGGCGCTGGCGTCGGCCGGTCGGCTCGCCGACCTGGACGTGGAGACGACACACTGCTTCCACGGTGGTACCGTGGCCGCGGGGAGCGAGCGCATCGCGGCCATCGCCGCGTCGCGGTGACCTCGTGGGCGTTCAGGGGCGGTTCCACTCGTAGGCCATCCACGCGAGCCCGTACAGCAGGAGGCCCGCACCGAGCGTCGTGGTCGCGGGCTCCGGGACGACGATCATCACGACGGCGATGAGGACGAGGACACTGGGTTCGAACTCGTCGACGTAGTCGGAGAGGGCCATGCCCCCATCCTCGGTGCCGCCGGGGAAAACGGTTGTCGGTGGTTCGCGGGGTTCAGTCGCGCCACTTGATGGAGCAGCCACGCGAGGGCCGCATCTCCGCCTCCACCGTCTCGCCCGCCAGCACCGTGTCGATGAGCTCGCGCATCTCGAAGCCCGGCTCGCCGGACGGCTCCTCGTCGGGGGTCATCGCGTCGTCGAGCCGACCGTGGTACTTCAGGTGCCACTCGCTCCGCGGCGCCGCCGCGTCGCCGTCCGAGGCGCGGGGCGCCTCGCTCCGTGCGAACAGGAACGGGTCCGGCGTGCACGTCGCTCCGTACGCCGCCGCCACCTCCTGGCTCTCGTCGCGGAGGTAGGCGTCGTACTGGACCTGCCCGGACTCGACGCACTCCTGCATCGCCTCGAAGGAGTCCTCCGGGTACTCCTCGGCGTCGTTGGGGTTGACGCCTACGACGGCAACGTCGTCGTAGTCCGCGGCGATGCCGTTCAGCGCGTCGAACTTCGCCTCCGCGTACGGGCAGTGGTTGCACGTGAACACCAGCAGCAGCGCCTCGTTGTCGGTGAACGAGTCCAGCGTGTACGTCCCGCCGTCCGTACCGGGCAGTTCGAACGCGGGGGCGGCGTCGCCCCGTTCGAGGGCGTCCGCCTCGGATTCCATGCTGACCATGACGGTCGACCCTACGGGCGGCGCCAGGATGTGCGTTCCGCCGCCCCCGGCCAACGAACCCCGATTCCGAGCGTTCCACGTGTTCCATCCGGTTATCTGCCGGGTAACAATCCTCGACGTCGTCGTTCCCCTGGGCACGGTGGAACGGTCCCAGCACGAACTCCTGCTCGTCGAGGACAACCCGGCGGATATCCGGTTGTTCAAACTCGCCGTCGAGGAGTCCGACGTGCGGGGGTCACTCCGAACCGCACCGAACGGCGAGCGGGCCCTCTCCATCCTCGAGACCGACCCCATCGACCTCGTAATCCTCGATATCGACCTCCCCGCGAGGTCCGGGCTGGACGTGCTCCGGGAACTGAACGCGGCCCCCGACCACGGCGCGACGCCGGTCCTCATCCTCTCCACGTCCGACGACCCTGACGAGGTCAGGGAGGCGTACCGGTTCGGGGCGAACGCTTACATGGTCAAGCGGATGGACTTCCAGGACACCGTGGCGCTGGTGGACGCGCTCGACGAGTTCTGGCTGCACACGGCGGAGCTGCCGGATTGACATCCTCCCCGCTCTGAAGGGCGAGGATTCCCACCGCCGGAGCCACACAGCGGGCGGCTGCGTTGGGAGTTTCAGGTTTGCACACCGACGAGGTG
>PXRM01000043.1 GCA_003020985.1 Halobacteriales archaeon QS_4_70_19
CGAGCCGGTCCAGCTCCCGGTCCTGCTCCTCCTCCGGGGGCAGCCGAGCAACACCCCGTGGCTCTCCGAGGCGCTGGGCGAGACCGTCGACGACGTGGTCGAGCTCCCGACGGGGAAACTCGAACTCGACGCCCGGGTCGCCTCGCTCGCCCGCGACCGCAACATGTCGCTCGCCCTGGTCGACCAGCGCGACCGGCTCCGGCTGTTCCAGCGTGCCATCGACGAGGCCTCGGTCGGCATCTCCATCACCGACAACCGCCGCGAGGACAACCCGCTGGTCTACGTCAACGAGCGGTTCGTGGAGCTGACCGGCTACGACACGGCGGATGTTCTCGGCCGCAACTGCCGGTTTCTCCAGGGGCCCGACACGGACCCGGAGCCGGTCGCCGAACTCCGCCGAGCTGTCGACGCCGGCGAGTCGACCCGCGTCCGGCTCCTGAACTACCGGCAGGACGGGACGCCGTTCTGGAACCGGGTGACCGTCGCCCCCGTCCGGGACGGCGAGGGGACCATCACCCACTACGTCGGCTTCCAGCAGGACGTGACCGAGGAGCTGGAGCGCGAGCGCCGGTACGCGGCCATCCTCGACAACGCCGACCAGTTAGCGGGGCTGCTGGAACCGGACGGGACGCTCATCGAGGCCAATGCGGCCGCGCTCGCCACCATCGGTGCCGACCGCGAGGACGTGGTCGGGCGGCCGTTCCCCGAGATCGAGTGGTTCGACGACGCGACCCGCCCGGTCATCGAGGACGCCGTCGAGCGGGCCGTCGACGGCGAGCTGGTCCGGGGAGAGTTCGACCTCACGCTCGGCGGGACGGACCGCACGCTGGCGTTCACGCTCAACCCGGTGACCGACGCCAACGGCGCGGTCGAGTTCGTCGTCGTGGAGGGGCGCGACGTCACGCCGCTGAAGCGACGCGAGCGCGAACTCCACGAGGAGCAGGCCGTCATGGGAGGCGTCCTCGACGCCGTCCCGGACATCTTCTATCTGTTCGACGAGGACGGCACCTACCTTCGCTGGAACGACCAGTTCAACGAGGTGACGGGCTGTTCGGACGAGCAGATCCGCGAGCGCGGCCCGTTCTCGTTCATCCCCGAGGACGACCGGACGCGGGTGGCCGAGGCGCTTTCGCTCGTCACGGAGGGGGAGGCGATGACCATTCGGACGGAGCTCGTCACGCTCGACGGCGAGCGCCTCCCATACGAGTTCGCCAACGCCCGCGTCCAGGTCGACGGGGAGACGGTCGGGTACGCCGGTATCGGTCGGGACGTCTCGGAGCGGGTCGCCCGCGAGCGCGAACTGGAGCAGTTCGAGGCCATCATCCAGACCGCCTCCGACCCCATCTACGTGCTGGACCGGGACGGCTGCTTCACGCTCGTCAACGACGCGATGGTGGAGGTCGTGGGGCACGACCGGTCGGACCTGCTCGGCGCGCACGCCTCGGTGGTCATCCCCGAGGAGGCCATCCTGGAGGCGGAGGCCCTCATCGAACGACTGCTGACGTCGGACGCCTCCTACGAGACCCTGGAGACGACGGTCACGACGGCCGAGGGCGACGTCCGCCTGTTCGAGGTGAACATCACGCTCCTCCCGACTGCCGACGGTTCGGTCCCCGGGACGGTCGGGGTCTGCCGCGACGTGACGGAGCTCCGCCGGAGCGAGCGCCGGCTCTCCGTCTTCGACCGGGTGCTGCGCCACAACCTCCGCAACAAGATGAACATCATCCTGGCGCGGGCCGCACACGTCGAGGAGGGCTGTGCGGACCCGGCGGTACAGGCCGAGGCGATCAGACAGGCGGGCGAGGAACTCCTGGCGCTCAGCGACCGGACCCGACGGTTCCACCCCAGTATCGACTCGCAGGACGAGGCGACACCCGTCGACGTGGCGGCGCTCGCCCGCCGGGTCGCGACCGAGCACCGGGAGCAACACCCAGCGGTCACCATCACCGTCTCGGCCCCCGAGACGGCCCCGGTCCGCGGGCACGAGACGCTGGAGCTCGCGCTGGCCGAACTGGTGCAGAACGCCATCACCCACCACGACCGCGACCACCCGACCGTCGAACTCCGGGTCCGGCCCGACGAGAACCGGGTGACCGTCGAGGTTGTCGACGACGGGCCCAGCATCAGCGACCTGGAGCGGAGCGCGCTCGAACGCGGCCACGAGACCCCGCTCGACCACGCCACCGGCCTCGGCCTCTGGTTCGTCCGCTGGACCGTCACCAACGTCGGCGGCGAGATCGAGATCGAGGAGAACGAGCCCCGCGGGAGCGTCGTCCGACTGTCGCTCCGCCGGGCGGAGCAGCCGACCGACGCGAGCGCCGCTATAGAGAACTGACTGGTTCAAGTCACGTACGACCGGAGTAATGGTTGTATATCCGGAGTAGATCGATTGTATTCCACCTTTCCGGAAAACAAGCCCGTTACGGCGCGGCCGCCGGGTCATCGTCCGGCCGCCGTCCACGGCCGGACCCCGGCGCTCAGTCGTCGCCGGCCGCGGCCTCCGCCTCGGGGTCGGCCTCGCCCCGCAGTTCGGCCACGCGCTCGTTGGCGCGCTCGCGCAGTTCCGCCCGCTCGCGCTCGCGCTCGGCACGCGGCCCCTCCAGGTCCACGTCGAGGTGGTCCCGGAGGTACCGGCCCGTGTGCGAGTCGTCCTGCCGGGCGACGTGCTCGGGCGTGCCCTGCGCGACGACGCGGCCGCCGCCCTCGCCGCCCTCCGGCCCGAGGTCGATGATCTCGTCGGCGTTCTTCACGAGGTCGAGTTCATGTTCGACGACGACCACCGTGTTGCCGGCGTCGGTCAGCCGGTGGAGCACGTCGATGAGCTTGCGCTCGTCGGCGCTGTGGAGGCCGGTCGTCGGCTCGTCGAGGAGGTAGAGCGCCTCGCCGCGGTCCTTCTTGCCCAGCTCCTCGGCGAGCTTCACGCGCTGGGCCTCGCCGCCCGACAGGGTGGTGGAGGGCTGGCCCAGCCGCATGTAGTCCAGCCCGACGTCCATCAGGAGCTGGAGCCGGCGGCGGATGCCGCTGTGCCCCTCGAAGAACCCGTGGGCCTCCTCGACGCTCATGTCGAGCACGTCCGCGATGGTGGCGTCCTTGTAGGTGACGTCGAGGGTCTCGTCGTTGTAGCGCGCGCCGTCGCAGTCCTCGCAGGGGACGTACACGTCCGACAGGAAGTTCATGTCGATCTTGACGGTCCCCTGGCCGCCACAGCCCTCGCAGCGGCCGCCCTTCACGTTGAACGAGAAGCGGCCCTTCTCGTAGCCGCGCTGTTTGGCGAGCTTCGTCCCGGCGAACAGCTCCCGGATGTGGTCGAAGACGCCGGTGTACGTCGCCGGGTTCGAGCGCGGCGTGCGGCCGATGGGGGACTGGTCGATGAGCCGGACCGTCTCGACGCCCTCGTACTCGATGTCGTCGTGGTCGCCCGGACTGACGTCCGTGTCATTCATCCGGCGGACGAGTCCCTTGTAGAGGATCTCGTGGAGCAGCGTCGACTTCCCGGAGCCGGAGACGCCCGTGATGGCCGTGAAGTTGCCCAGCGGAACCTCGACGTCGAGGTCCTTCAGGTTGTGCTGGCGGGCCCCCCGGACGTGGATGTGGCCGTCCGCCTCGCGGCGCTCGTCGGGCACGGGGATGGCCCGCCGGCCGGCGAGGTAGTCGCCGGTCACGGAGCGGGGCTCGGACATCACGTCCGCCACGTCCCCGTTGACGACGACCTCGCCGCCCCGCTTGCCGGGGCCGGGCCCCATGTCGATGACGTCGTCCGCGCGCCACATCGTCTCCTCGTCGTGCTCGACGACGACGAGCGTGTTGCCCAGGTCGCGCAGCCCCTCCAGCGTGTCCAGCAGTTTGTCGTTGTCGCGCTGGTGGAGGCCGATGGACGGCTCGTCGAGGACGTACAGCACGCCCACGAGGCCGGAGCCGACCTGTGTCGCCAGCCGGATGCGCTGGCTCTCCCCGCCCGAGAGGGTCGAGGCCTCGCGGTCGAGGGTGAGGTACTCCAGCCCCACCTCGTCCATGAAGCCCAGCCGCGCCCGGATCTCCTTGAGGATCTCCTCGGCGATGGTCCGCTCGCGCGTCGTGAGTTCCTCCTCTAGGCCCTCGAAGTGGTCCAGGGCGTCCCCGATGGAGAGCCGGTTGACCTCGGCGAGCGACGTGCCCGCGACGAGGACTGCCCGCGATTCGGGTTTCAGACGCGAGCCCTCGCAGGCCGGACACGTCGTCGTGGCCATGTACGTCTCGATGTGGTCGCGGGTGCCGTCGGAGTCCGTCTCGACGTACCGGCGCGACAGGTTCGGGATGACGCCCTCGAACGGTTTCTGCTTGCGCCGGGTGCCGTTCTTCGTCCGGCGCTCGAACACGACCGCCTCGTCGGTCCCGTAGACGAAGGCGTCCTGGACCTCGGGGTCGAGCGCCTCGAACGGGGTGTCCAGCGAGAGGCCGAAGTGCTCGGCCACCGCGTCCAGCCGCGTCCGGTAGTACGACCGCGAGTAGCTCCAGGGCTCGAACACGTCACGCAGCGGCTTCGACGGGTCCCGGATGACGAGGTCCGGGTCGACCTCCTTCGTCTCGCCGATGCCCTCGCACTCCGGGCACGCGCCGTGGGGCGAGTTGAAGGAGAACGACCGCGTCTCGATCTCCGGCAGGTCGATGCCACAGTGCGTGCAGGCGAGTTCCTCGGAGAAGGAGACGACCAGCCGGTCGTCGGCCGGCGCGTCCCCGTCGCCCTCGTCGCCGGCGAGGTCGCCGGTCGAGCGCGTCTCGCTCCCGAGGTCGACGCCCTCGGGCGGGTCCGGCAGGACGAGTTTGAGGACGCCGTCGGCCTCCTCGAGGGCGGTCTCGACCGAATCGGTGATTCGCGAGCGCGCCTCGGGCGAGACCTTCACCCGGTCGACGACCACGTCGACGGTGTGGTTGTAGTTCTCGTCGAGGGCCGGTTTCTCGACCGCGAGGTCGTACTCCTCGCCGTCGACCTCGACGCGGGAGTAGCCCTCGGCGACGAGTTCGTCGAACAGGTCCGCGAACGCGCCCTTCTGGTCGCGGACGACCGGCGCGCACAGCTTCGCCCGCGTCCCCGCGGGGAGTTCGAGGATGCGGTCGACCATGTTCGAGGCGGACTGCTCGCCGACCTCGCGGCCACACTCCGGGCAGTGGGGCGTGCCGACGCGGGCATACAGCAGGCGGAGGTAGTCGTGCAGTTCGGTGACGGTCCCGACCGTCGAGCGGGGGTTGTTGGCGGCGTTCTTCTGGTCGATGGAGATGGCCGGGGAGAGCCCCTCGACGGTCTCGACCTGGGGCTTGTCCATCTGGCCCAGGAAGTTGCGGGCGTAGGCGGACAGCGACTCGATGTAGCGGCGCTGCCCCTCGGCGTAGACGGTCTCGAAGGCGAGCGAGGACTTCCCGGACCCGGAGAGCCCCGTCACCACCGTGAACTCCTCGCGGGGGATGCGCACGTCGAGGTCCGCGAGGTTGTGCTCCTCCGCGCCGCGGACCTCGATGTACTCCTTGGTCATCGGATAGTCGGTGGAGGGCGAGGGGGAAAACGTCCGCGGTCGCGGGCGCGTGCGCACGATCACTGGTCCGGCTCGCGGGGACAGTGGGACCGCGAGGGCCGCTCCCGACGAGACCGCGAGGGCCGCTCCCGGCTACTCGCCCGCGGGCGCCTCGTCCAGCGGCTCGCGGCGCTTCACCATCCCGAGCCCGATCCAGGTGATGACCTCCTCGCCGTCCTGGTTGATGCCGGTCATGCGGGAGTTGACCCGGCCGCGCGCCGGGTCCGTCGGGTGGGGCTCCTTCTCGATGATCTCGACGCGGACGGTGAGCTCGTCGCCGGGGTAGACCGGCTGCTTCCAGCGGAGTTCGTCGACGCCAGCCGCCCCGAGCGACGCCTGGTCCTCCAGCACGCCGTCAACGAGCAGCCGCATGCACGCGCTGGCGGTGTGCCAGCCCGAGGCCGCCAGCGAGCCGAAGATGGACTCTTTGGCCGCCTCCTCGTCCGTGTGGAACGGCTGCGGGTCGTACTGCTCGGCGAACTTGACCATCTCCGCCTTCGTCATCTCGTAGGTGCCGTGCTCGGTCACGTCGCCGACCTCGATGTCCTCGTAGTAGCGCATACCCGGGCGTCGCGCGGGGTCGGCAAGTGGCTGTCGACGGCGGCGAGGCAGGTGCAGCGGGAAGACATATGCCCGGGCCCGTGCCAGCGCCGGGCATGAGCAACTCCCGGCCCGAGGAGACGGACATGGCGACCGAGGTCGGCGACGAGGACCGCGACGTCATCGGCGGGATCGACCTCTCGGACGACGAGTACGTCGTCACGCAGGCCTGGGTCCGGTCGAAGTACCGGGTCGACGACGCCGACGGGAACGTCGTCCTCCGGGGGAAGAAGAAGCGATTCCGGATGAAGGAGGACTTCCCGTTCACGACGCCCGACGGCGACGTGGCGTTCCGGGTGAAGGCCCAGAACATCATGGACGTGGCCGGGGACTACAACCTGGTCGACGAGGCCTCCGGCGAGCCGTTCGCCGTCATCGAGAAGGAGTTCACCCTGTTCCAGCACGTCTACCGCATCCGCTCGCCCGAGGGCGACCTCTGGGCCACCATCGAGTCGGAGTCGGCGGCGGTGATGGCGCTCAAGTCGTACGTCGGCCTGCTGAGCATCATCCCCCACTCCTACACCATCACCGACGCGTCCGGGTCGCGCATCGGGACCATCGAGGAGCGGTTCTCCCTGCGCGACACGTACGACGTCAGCCTCGACGACACCGGCGCGGTTCCCCGTGAGGCCATCATGGCGGCCGCCGTCGCCATCGACGCCCTGGAGGAGAACTGATAGAAGGGCGTGATAGACTCGGAGCAGCGTGTATTCTGGACTCGCATCGAAGATATCGTGACAACGTCCGTTCCTACACGTCCTCGGGCAGCCAGCCGCCGTCGACCTCCACGTTCTCGCCGGAGACGTAGTCGGCCGCGTCCGAGCAGAAGAACAGCATGGGGGCGGCCAGGTCCTCGTCGCGGGCCCACCGGCCGCGCGGCGCCTCGTCGGGGAACTCGTCGGAGTTCTCTACCACGTACGGCGAGATGGCGTTCACCGTGATGCCGTCGTCCTGGGTGTCGGCGGCGAGCATCCGCGTGAACATCAGGACGCCCGTCTTCGCCACGAAGTACGGGAAGTTCTTCGGGTGGACGAGGCCCTTCTCGCTGGAGGCGTAGCCGACGTTGACGATGCGGCCCCACCCCTGCTCGCGCATCCCGTCGAGCGCGCGCTGCGAGCAGATGGCCGTCCCGTTCAGGTTCGTCTCCAGCACGAGGTTCCAGCGGTCCCAGCCGATCTCCTCCCAGTGGGCGGGCGCGAACGTGCCGACGTTGTTGACGAGCACGTCGACGGTCCCGAGCGCCGCCTCGGCGGCGTCGAACAGCGCGTCCACGCTCTCCGGGTCGGTCACGTCGCCCTGGACGACGGTCGCCCCGGCGTCGCGCTCGCGGGCGCGCTCGGCCACGTCGGCGGCCGCCTCGTCGCTGGTCCGGTAGTGGACGGCCACGTCCGCGCCGGCGTCGGCCAGCGCCAGCAGCAGGCCGCTCCCCAGTCCCGTCGCGCTGCCCGTCACGAGCGCGGTCCGGTCCGAGAGGTCCGGCGCGATGTCGAGCGGCGTCTCGGTCTCGGCTCCCGCGTCGGTCTCCGTCATGGGCCCCCTTCGGGCGACGGGGACAAAAGCGCCAGCAAGCACGTCCCCGGCGGGGGCCTTCCGTTCTCGCGCTCGGAGAACCCCCGTGGGTGTATATGAGGTCGGTGTGCGTACCCGGAGTATGGACTCCGAAACAGCGGCCTCGAACTCCGAACACATCCACCGCGCGCTGGAGACGGTGACGGACCCGAATGCCCGGTACCACCTCCGGCAGGCGCTCCAGTACACCGTCGCTGCCGAGTCCGGCATCCGGTCGGACTCCTGACGCGCCGCCCCGTCGCGCTCCTCGCCCGGAACTCGCCGCGCCGGCCCGGACCCGTCGCTCGCGTCACACAGCGTGGGCCCCCCGTCGCCGGTCGCTCCCCGGGCGGGCGAGGGTTGATATGTGCCGGGGGCCGCGGCGTCGGTATGGAGTGGTACGCCGCCGTCGACCTCGGGGCGACGAACACGCGCGCGCTGGTCGCCGACACCGACGGGACAGCGCACGGGCGGGCCCGTCGGCCGACGCCGCAGGCCGACGGCCAGGCGATCACGCGGGCGGTGGTGGCCACGCTCGAGCGGGCCCGTGACGCCGCTGGCGTCGCACCGGACGCGCTCGCGGCGATCGGGGTCGGCAGCATCGGTCCGCTCGACACCGACGCGGGCGCCGTGGTCGCGCCGCCGAACGTCCCCGCGGACCGCATCGAACTCGAGGCTGCCCTCTCCGAGCGGACCGGCGCCCCCGTCACCCTCCGGAACGACGCCATCGCGGGGGTCCGGGGCGAGCGCCGGTTTACCGACGCGCCGGAGAACACGGTCTATCTGACACTCTCGACGGGCGTGGGCGCCGGCGTCGCCGTCGACGGGCACGTCCTCCACGGTCACCGCGGGAACGCCGCCGAGGTCGGCCACCTCTCGCTCGTGCCCGGTGGGCGCCCCTGCGGCTGTGGCGGGACGGGGCACTGGGAGGCGTACTGCTCCGGGGCCGGTATCGCTGCCCACGCCCGGTCGCTCGCGACCGACCACCCGACGCGCCTCGACCCCGACGAACTCGACGCGGCGGCGGTGTTCGCGGCCGCCGACCCGGACACGGTGACGGCCTCGGTCGCGGAGACGGATGCCGTCGAACGACTCTCCACCGACCTCCCCGAGGCGCCCCCCGACGGCGAGGGGGACGCACTCGCCACTCGCGTCGTCGCGGACGCCGTCCGCGTGAACGCCCGGGGGGTGGCGGCGCTGGCCCACGCCTACGCGCCCGAGCTCATCTCCGTCGGCGGCACGGTCGCCCTGTCCAACTCCGACCTGCTGGTGGACCCGCTCCCGGACCTGCTCGCGACGGCCGGCCTCGCGGTCCCCGCACCGGACGTGCGCGAGACGCCGCTGGACGGGGACGCCGTCATCCGCGGGGCGCTGGCCTCCGTCCTCCCCGAGTGAGTGCCGGGTCGTCCGTCGACCACAACCCATACGCCCGCCCGGCACCTCGTGTCGGCGATGAGACGGCGCAGGTTCCTCCGGCGGTCCGGGCTGGTCGCGGGCGGACTGGGGCTCCTTCCGGAACGCGTCGCGAGTGACGACACGGCGGCGAACTCCCAGGGGACGCCCACGTCCTCTCCCCGCGAGACCACTCCGGTCGCCGAGGGGACCGCGCCGCTGGGGCGACTCCCCATCGGCGGGCTCCGGGAGGTCGTCACGTCGCCGGACGGGGAGACGGCCTACTGCGCGACGACCGACGGGTTCGCCGTCGTCGACCTCGGGGACCCGGCCGCCCCCGAACTCCTGGTCGACGAGCGCGAGCCGCTGGCCGACCGCGAGGGTACGCTCTCCGACGTGTTCGACGTGAAACTCGACGCGGCGAACGACCTCCTGGCCGTCGTCGGGCCCGCGAACCCGATCCAGGCGGACGCGTTCCGGGGACTGCTCGTCTACGACGTGAGCGACCGGACCGCGCCCGAGCGCGTGACCGTCTACGAGACCGACTACTTCAACCACAACTGCTTCGCCACCGACGGCCACGTTTACCTCTGTGCGAACCGGGGCGACCGCAACGGCGTCGTCGTCGTCAACGCCCGGACCGGGGAGACGGTCGGTGACTGGTCGCTGGCCGACCGCGACGAGCAGTGGCGCGACGTCCGGCTCCAGAACTGGGTGCTGCACGACGTGTTCGTCCACGATGGGACCGCGTACCTCCCCTTCTGGGACGCCGGGACGGTGCTGCTCGACGTGAGCGACCCGTCCACGCCGGAGTTCCGCTCGCACATCCGCGGGCAGCCGCCGGGCCAGCTCGCGGCCCTCACCAGCGGCGAGGCCGACGACGAGGCGATGGAGCCGCCGGGGAACGACCACTACACGGCCACCAGCGAGGACGGCGACCTGCTGGGCGTCGGCGTCGAGGCCTGGGACGCGGACCCGGACGACGACGCCGGCGGCCCCGGCGGCATTACCCTCTACGACGTAAGCGACCCGACCGCGCCCGAGGAACTGTCGGTCATCGAGCCGCCGCCGACGCCGGACCCCACGTTCGACGGCGTCTGGACCACCTCGCACAACTTCGCCTTCCGGGGGGACCGCCTCTACACCTCCTGGTACCGCGGCGGCGTCCGGGTCTACGACGTCTCGGACCCGACCGAGCCCGCGCTGCTGGCGCGCTGGCGTGACTCCCTCGAGACGGGCTTCTGGACCGCGGTGCCCGCCGGCGACCGAGACATCTTCGTCGCGCCGTCGTGGAAGGGGCGCGACGAGGCGGGCGAGTACACCGCAGAGCGGGCCGCCCTCTACACGTTCTCGGACCCGGCTACCGGGACGCCCACGTCGGCGGACGGCGCGTCGAGCGACGGCCAGCCGGGGTTCGGGCCGCTGGCCGGGGTCGCGGGCCTCGGTGCGGGGGTGCTGTACGCGCTGGCACGCCGCCGCGGCGACGGTTCGTCGGACCGGACATCCGACCGCAAGGTTTAGCCCCGGCCGCGGGCGAGTGGACGCGTGAACCGCCGGTCGTTCCTCCGTCGCGGGGTCGCGATTCCGGCCGCGCTGGCTGGTGTCGGCAGCAGTGCCCGCCTCGTCGGAGCCCGGTCCGGGCCACGGGCCGCTCCCAACGACTTCGGCCCGCTCACGTCGCTGCGTGTCCCCGGGACGAAGGAGGCCGTCCTCGATGCCGCCGGCGAGACCGCCTTCCTCGCCGTCACCGACGGGTTCGCCGTCGTCGACCTCGGGGACCCGGCCGCACCCGAGGTCGTCCACGAGAACCGCGAGCCCTGGGCCGGCGCGGGCAACGGCCGCCTCGAACAGGTCTACGACGTGAAGTTCGACCGGACGGCGGACCTGCTGGCGGTCGTCGGCCCCGCCAACCCACGCGACGTGTTCCAGGGACTCGTCGTCTACGACGTGAGCGACCGGACCGCCCCCGAGCGGGTCGCCGTCCACGAGACGCGTTCGTTCAACCACAACTGCTTCGCCACGGACGGCCACGTCTACCTGCCCGAGAACACGAAGGAGCGCAACTCGCTCGTCGTCGTCGACGCCCGCGCCGGCGAGGCGGTCGGTCGCTGGTCCATCGCCGACGTCGACGAGCGGTGGACGGAGGTCGGCCCGAACTGGGTGCTGCACGACATCCACGTCCACGACGGGGTCGCCTACCTCGCCCACTGGGATGCCGGGACGTGGGCGGTCGACGTGAGCGACCCGGCTGCGCCGGAACTCCTCGCGCGGATTCGTGGGCGCGACGCCGCCACCTTCGCGGAGATGCCCCGCGCCGAGGCCCGCCGGGACTACTCCGAGCCGCCGGGGAACGACCACTACACCGCGACGAACGAGGACGGCGACCTCCTGGGTATCGGCGTCGAGGCCTGGGACACGGACACCGCCGACGACGCCGGCGGCCCCGGCGGCATCACCCTCTACGACGTGAGCGACCTCTCGGCTCCCGAGAAACTGGCGTTCATCGAGCCGCCGCCGACGCCGGACCCGACTCTCGGTGGCACCTGGACCACCTCGCACAACTTCCGGTTCCGGGGGGACCGCCTCTACACCTCCTGGTACGAGGGCGGCGTCCGCGTCTACGACATCTCGGACCCGGCCGAGCCTGCACTGCTGGCACGCTGGCGCGACAGCGACGCTACGAGCATGTGGACCGCGGTGCCCGCCGGCGACCGCGAGTTCTTCGTCGCCACCAGCCACCGGGACGGACCGCGCGCCGCCGAGGACAGCTCCACCGAGCGCGCCGCGCTCTACACCTTCCCCGACCCGCCCGCGGACGCCGCGCCCCTGACGCCGACGCCGGGCGCCACGCCGACGGCCACCGGCACCCCGACCGACGCCTCGTTCACTGCCACGCCCACCGCCACCGAGCCCCCGGCCCCGACGGGGACTACCCCCGGAACGGGCGGGGAACCGACCTCCACGGACGCCGCCGGCCCCGGGTTCGGCCCGCTCGCGGCGCTCGGTGGACTGGGACTGGGCGCGTGGCGGCTGCTCCGGCGGCACGGAGAGTAGACGTGGAATCCATATTACGTGGAAGATTAGACTATTCGCCCGGAAGTCGAGGAATAACTGAGTAATACTGGCGGCAGTGAAGAAGTTTTGATGGGCTCCGCGACCGGTCCGTCCGGTCGCGCTCTACAGCGCGTTCTCCACCGCCGTCGCGACGCTCCGGGCCTTCTCCGCGAGCGCCTCGCCGATGTACCCGCGGTCGACGGCGGCGTCGAGTTCGTCGTCGTCGACCCGGCGGACCTCGCCGTCGGCCGTCTTCACCACGTCGACGTGGAGGTCGACGTAGCGGGCGGCGTCCGGGAACAGTTCGACGGGCGTGCAGACGTTGACGTACGTCCCGCGCCGGGTGCCGTCGTCGCCGCGGTAGACGGTCGGGTACCACCAGCGGCCCTCGGTCAGTTTCGTGATGGCGACGTCGCCCGCCCGGCGTTCGACGCCGAGCGCGTCGTAGCTGCCGCCGGGACTCATCTGCCGGCGGACCGTCACCGTCCCCTCGGGGTCGTAGTCGGTCACCTCCCCGCGGCCGAGCGTGATGAGCCGGCCGTCCGGCTTCCCGTGGTGGAGCGCGAGTCGGTCGCCCTCGTGCGGACCGAACTGGCGGGTGACGGCGGCGAACGGGAACGGGTCGTCCTCGGCGAACCGATTACCGGCGACGGCCTCCGCGAAGTCGACCGCGGCGCTGGCGGCGTAGTCGGCCGCCTTGGTCCGGTGGTGGCCCGGCATCGTCGCCGTCACGTCGCGGCGATGGGCGTCGAGTTCGAAGCGCGACTCCCGGCCGAACCAGCACCAGGCGGTAGCTCCGGGCGCGACGACCGGGCCGGGTGCCTCGTCCGGGTCGGTGTCGTCCAGCGCGGCCGTGACGGTCTCGACGCGGTCGACGGCGGCCCCCAGCGCGTCCGCGAGCGCGTCGAGGTCGGCGTCGTCGGCGGCGCGGTCCCAGCGCGGCGCCCACCCGTCCGGCACGTCGACCGGGAGCATCTCCGCCATCCGGGCAGCCTCGCCCGACCCGCCCGACCCGCCGCGCCGGAGTTCGACGAGGCCGCCGTCGACGACCAGTCGCGTCCCGAGTTCGGGGCGGTCGTCGTCCCACGGGGGCCGGGGGTCCTGCACCTGCACGCGGAGGCCGTCGCCCTCCTCGACGTAGTCGTCGGTCGCACTGTACGGGAGGAACCCCGACCCGGGGCCACAGTCGACGACGGCCCCGTTCCCGAGGGCGTCCGTGACGAGTCCCTGGTAGACGGCGCCCGCCGGGAGCGTCGCCGCCCAGGTGAGGCTGTCGCGCCCGACGGCCGCGAGCCGGTCGCGCAGGCGGGCGACAGCCCAGGGCGCCCCCGAGACGCCGACGCCCTGGCGCTCGGCGGTCGTCTCGACGGTGGCGGCGGCCGACACGACGGGGAACTCGGCGCCGAACCGCTCGCGGATGGGTTCCGAGGCCTGCACGACCCGCGTGTCGAGTCCGCCCGTGGTCGTGCCGTGGAGCAGGGCCGTCAGCGCCGTCGTGTAGATGCCCCGGACCCGGGCCGAGAGCGTGGCGTCCGCCGGCGGTTCGGGCAGCCCGGTACCGGCCGCGTCCTCGCTCATTCGAGCGCCCCGCGGGTCGCCGCGAACCGGACGCGGTCGTGGACCGTCGAGCCGAGCGTGAGTTCGACGGTCCCGTCCGAGAGGACGCGGCCGTCCTCGACGGGGACGCCCCAGGTGTCGAACCGGAGCCACCCGCGCAGGTCCGCGGCGTGGGTGTAGGCGTCCAGCCACCGGACCTCGTGCTCGGGGAACTCGGCGGTGGAGTGGGCCTGGTCCATCGTGGAGTAGACCGCGTCGTGTTCGTCGAAGAAGGCTTCCAGGTCGTCGGCGGCGGCCGTGACGGCGTCGGCAACGGCGTCGGAGGCCTCCTGCAGCTCTTCGGTCGTCAGGCCGACCTCGCGGAGCGCCGCCTGCTCGCGGGGGTCGAAATGCATACCCCGGCTTCGACGGGTGGGGACGAAAAGCGTCCGGTGTGGGGGATAGTGGTTACGGTGGGGTTGGCGGGTGGGCCGCTTCGACGGGTGGGGACGAAAAGCGTCCGGTGTGGGGCGGCCCGGCCAGGCGGTTCGCCGCCCGGACCGGCAGCCGGCCACGCTTCTCCCGCGACGGCTGGCCACGCTCCCCGGTGGTCGGCAGCCCCCCTGTTCGGTTCGTGTCCGGTATCTCGACGGTCGGAAGCATTAGGGAGCCGCGTGGAGTAGTCGTGGGCGAATGGGAGATCGCGATCCGATCGAAGCTCACGGCGACGGTACCCGTGACCTCTACGATATCTCGACCTGGGAGCCCCGGTCGACGCTGGACCGGCTCGCCGTCCGGCTCTACCACGGTGTCCTGAAGACGATCCGGCTGGTCGTCGTCCTGCTGGCGGGGCTCATCCTGCTGAGCCAGTTCCTCCTCGGGAGCATCGGTGCCACGTTCGCCGAGGACCCCTACTCCGTCGGGCTGGTGCTCCTGTCGGTGGTGCCGGCGCTCGGCCTCGCCGCCTACGTCTACGTGGCGGACGTCACCTCGTCGGAGCCGCTCGAACTCCTCGTCGGCACGTTCATGCTCGGCATCCTGTTCGCCGGTTTCGCGGCGGTCCTCAACACGGTGCTCGGCCCCGTGGTCCGGGGCGTCCCATCGACGCTCGGCGTGCTCGGGAGCATCGTCGGCACCGTCCTCTTCTTCTACCTCGTGGTGGGGCCGGTGGAGGAGGCGGTGAAACTGCTCGCCGTCCGGCTCTATGCCTACCGCGACCGCTCCTTCGACGCGGTCATCGACGGCGCTGTCTACGGGGCCGCCGCGGGCCTGGGCTTTGCCACCATCGAGAACGCCCTCTACATCACGCGCAGCCTCAACGCCTCGGGCAACGAGTTCGCGCTGGGTGCCGCGCTCGGCGCCGCGGGCCTGGGCTGGGTCGCCGCCGCGCTGGCCGACCTCTCGCTCCCGGTCGCCCAGTCGAGCGCGGGCGGCATCATCGGCATCGTCGGAACGGGCGGTCGCATCGCGGCGCTGCGCGCGCTGGCCGGCCCCGGCCACGTCATCTACTCCGCGTTCGCCGGCTACTACCTCGGCCTCGCCAAGTTCAACAGCGAGAACGCCGGCCCCATCGCGGTGAAGGGGCTGCTCATCGCGTCGCTCATCCACGCCACCTACAACGTCCTCGTCGGCATCGTCCCCGCGGTGTTCGTCGTCACCGCGAGCGAGTTCGCCGGCGTCTCCGTCCCGGACCTCGTGGCGTTCTTCGCGTTCGTCCTCGTCTACGACAGCATCTTCGGCTTCGCGCTGCTCCGGAAGATCCGCGCCTACCGGGCGGCCTACCACGACGTCCGCGGAACCGATGACCGCGAGGGGACGTTCGACCCGGAGGCAACGGAGTTCGACCCGTAGTGTCCCGGCCCGTGACACCACGGCGGGCGAAGGTTTAGGACGGCGGTGGGCGAACGCCGGATCATGGTCCGTGCGTTCATCATGGTGAAGGTCGAGGCCGGCCACGCCGAAGCGACACTCGACGCCGTGGTCGCCCTCGAGCGAGTGACGGAGGCCCACGTCGTCGCTGGCGACTACGACATCGTCGCCGAGGCCGAGGGCGAGGAAGTGTACGACGTGCTGCACTCGGCGTCGAACGCGGTCCGTGCCCTGGAGCACGTGACCGACACGAAGACGTACGTCTGCCTGGAATGACCGACGGCACCGACAGCCCGCCGGCTGCGGAGCTGGCGCGCCGGTACTTCGGGCACGTGTCCGACCGCGACCCGGACGCCATGGCCGCGATGGTCGCCGCCGACGTCGTCGAGGAGTTCGTCGTTCTGGGGACCTATCACGGCCGCGAGGCGCTCCGGTCGTTCTTCGAGGAGCTGTTCGCGGCCGTCCCGGACTCCTCGTTCGAGGTCGAGGCCATCCACGACGTCGACGAGACCACCGCCATCGGCCAGTGGCAGCTCACGGGAACGTTCGAGGGCGGCCCCTTCGAGGGTATCGAGCCGACCGGCGAGCCGCTCGACTTCCGCGGCATCGACGTGCTGGAGTTCGAGGACCGAACCGCGGCCGACGGCTCCGAGGAGCGGCTCCTCGCCCACAACACCATCTACTACGACGGCCTCACCTTCGCCCGGCAGATCGGCCTGCTGCCCGACGAGGACTCGCTGCCCGACCGCGCCATGCTCGCGGGGTTCAACGGCCTGACGAAGCTCCGCAAGCAGCTGCAGGACGTCTGAGCGACCGCGACGGCCGGTCCACTGCCGACGCCGCTCGGAGTCCGCTGCCGGCTCCCGGGTCGACTCCGCCCTACAGCAGCGACCGGAGCAGCCGGAGGGGGAACGTGATGATCGCGATGACGAGACTAATCGCCTCCTTCGCGAACGACCTGAGTGTTCCCAGCATACTTCGCGCTCGGGTACCCTCGGAGACGACGGTTCGGCTTGCACACGCCAGCCGTTCAGCAGCCGGGTGACCGAGCCAGGCGGATCTCACATACGAATCTCCTCGCCGATCTTCTCCGCGACGTTCCTGGCCTCCTCCTTCCCGAGGTTCGGTTTCCGTGCAACGACCACGCTCTCGACCTGCAGAGTGTCGCTGTCGGGCAGGCGACCCATCCGAACGGTCGCCCCCTCGGAGATCTGCTCGGCAGCCTCCTGGACCCACGCCGGCGGCTCGGTGAGTTCCTCGAACTCCGACCGCCCCTGGAACCGAAAGCGGTAGTGGCTCTCGGCGACCTCCGCCACCTCGATGTCGGACTGATCTACCATACAGGGCAGGTCGGGCCCCCCGGCCAAGACTTGCCACCCGGAACGTGCAACGTCCGGCCCCTCGCAGTCGCCCGGCGGGCCACGAACCCGGAGGGATTCTCACCACGGTCACTCCGCTCGCTGGCGCTCGCTCCGTTCCCTGGTTCAGGAATCCCTCCGGCGTCGATTGCGGTCGCTCACGTCCGTTCGCGACACGTAACACGAGCCCGGAGGGATTCGAACCCCCGACAACCAGGTCCGGAACCTGGCACTCTGTCCACTGAGCTACGGGCCCTCACGTTCCAGTACCGGAGTCCGTGGTTAGTGGTTGTCGATTTCCGGTTCGGCCCTCACCCGCCGACCCCGTCTACTCGGTGGCGGGCGGCGAGTCACTGGCTGTCGGGGACTCGGTATCGGTCGGCGAGTCCGTGGCGGTTGACGGGTCCGTCCCGGTCGGTGTCGACCCGCTCGTCGGGGTCGGCGACCCGGCCGCCGCCCCGGTACTGGTCGCGGTGACCGACCGCGTATCGGTGTCGATTCGTCGCCGGTACAGCCGGCGAGGGCGACTGCTCCGGCCGGGAGTGCCGCCCGGCGGAACGGGCGTCCGTCCATGCGACGGTGACACACGGGGAACGAATCAGTGGTATCCGGGGTCTCCCCGGGATATCACGGCTCCGACCCGGTCGTCGGCCGCTCAGGACTCCGGCTGCTGCGTGGTCCCGCCGTCGGGTCGGCTCCCCGCGCCCTCCGCCTCGGGGTCTGCCTCCGGGAGTTCGGCCTCCGTGGGCTCCGTGGCACCCGCGGCCGGCCCGGCGTCGGGGGCGTCGACGACGGCCTCCTTCCAGGTCCCGCGGGTGAACCAGAGGCCCGCCGCGAGCGCGCCGAGGATGTGACCCGTCGTCATGCCGATCCAGATACCGGTGGCGCCCAGGCCCGCGAGGAAGGCGAAACCGTACACCATCGGCACCCGGCCGAGCCAGAGCGCGACGAGCGAGAAGCCCAGCGCGGTGCGGGTGTTGCCGGCGCCCCGGTAGGCGCCCAGCAGTACCTGGAAGACGCCGATGAAGGCGAACTCCACGGCCCGGATGCGGAGGTAGTCGGTGGCGAGGTCGATGGTCTCGGTTGCGGTGTCGGTCCCGGTCGCCATGAAGACGCTCACGACGGGACGTGCAGCCACCAGCGCCACCACGCCGACGGTGAGCATGACCGCGGCCGCGGCGCCGGCGGCAAGTCCGACGGCGCGCTCGGCACGGCCGGACTCGCCGGCGCCGAGGTTCTGTCCGACCATCGTGTTCGTCGCGCGGCCCAGCCCCATCGCCGGGAGGAAGACCAGCGAGATGAGCCGGTTGCCCAGGCCGTACGCCGCGACGACGGGCGGGCCGAAGGCGGCGACCATCCCCGTGAGCGCGACCATCGCGAGCGCGGTGGTCGACTGCTCCAGCGCCGCGGGCGCCCCGATGGAGACGATCTCGCGGACGCGCTCGTACTGCAGCCGGAGGTAGCGGAGTGCCACGTCCGGACCACGCGTCGTCCGGAAGAGGACGCAGAGTCCGATGGCCGACGCCAGCCCGCGGGAGATGACCGTCGCGTAGGCCGCCCCGGCCACCTCCAGCCGGGGGGCACCGAGCCAGCCGAAGATGAGCACGGGGTCGAGGGCGACGTTCAGGCCCACGGAGAGCGCCATCACCACCATCGGCGTCCGGGTGTCGCCGTAGCCCCGCATCAGCGCAGAGAAGATGAAGAAGCCGAACAGGAACGGCGTCCCGAGGAAGAACACGCGCATGTAGTCGGCCGCCAGCGGCACCACGCCCGCCGCGGTCGCGGCGTCCGCGGGCAGCAGGTCCAGCAGCGGGGCGACACCCACGTAGCCGAGCGCGCCGAGGCCGGTCGCTAGCAGCGTGACGAACGCGAGCGTCGTCTCATGGGAAGGGTCGCGGGTCAGTAGTTCCGAAGAAACGCCGTTCGAAACGAGGGTCTCGACCAGGAAGTCGCCGAAGCCATCGGCCGCAACGTTACTCAAGAAGGACGGCGCGGCGTCGAGGCGTGAGAGACAGATCGCGACGTTCGCGGCCGCCCCACCGGCCCGCCGGCTGAAGCTCTCGACAGCCGGTAGCGGTCCCGGTTCGCTCGGCAGGAAGTCGATCAGTGTCTCGGCCAGGCCGAACAGGGGCCGCGCCAGGCCGCCCTCGGTGATGGTGTCCTCGGAGGGCCGCACTCCCGGTGGCAGGGCGTGATATCGTATGGTTCTGTTCCTTGACCGTCACGTCGTCCCACGCAAGCACGCGACACGGTATGAGTACTCGTTTCTCGATAATCATCGATACAACTCTATAGAAGTGTGTTCTGACGATGAAAGTCAGACTTTCGCACCGAATGTCGCGATCCCACTACGAACCATCGTCGCCGCCAGGGAGAGTGAGCGTTAACACGCCGGCCCTCCGAATCCGGGCATGACCGACACCGACGGACGACCGCTCCGGGTCGGGAGCGGCGTCGACGCCGACCAGCCTCCGACGGCGTTCGTTCCCGCCCACGTCACGGGCTTTTTCACTGCCGAGCCGGCCGACGATCCCACGGTGGCCGGCTCGACGGGGGCCGGTCTCGCGCTCTCGGACGGCGTCACCATCCGGGTCGAGCCGGCACCCCCCGGGACCCACGAGGTCGTGCTCGACGGGGAGCCGCTGGACATCGACGCGCCACGGCGCGTCCTCCGGGCGCTCCGCGTCGACGGCGCACGGGTCCACGCCCGTTCCGACGTCCCCCTCGCCTCCGGGTTCGGCGTGAGCGGCGCGCTCGCCCTCGGGACCGCGCTCTGTGCCAACGCCGTCTTCGACTGCCAGCTCTCGGAGAACGAACTCGTCACGGTCGCACACGGTGCCGAGGTGCAGGCGGGCACCGGCCTCGGCGACGTGGTCGCCCAGGCTCGCGGTGGAATCCCCATCAGGCTCGAACCGGGTGCACCCGGACACGGGGTGATGGACGGTGTTCCCGCCCGTTCCCGCGTGGAGTACGTCACGCTGGGCGAGCTCTCGACCGAGGCGGTGCTGTCGGGCGACACGGAGCTGCTGAGCCACGCCGGCAAGCGCGCGCTCTCGGCGCTGGTCCAGGAGCCGACCCTGGGACGGTTCGTCCGGGAGTCCCGCCGGTTCGCCCGCGAGGCCGAACTCCTGACTGACCGCGTCCGCGACGTGATCCTCGACGTGAGCGAGGCCGACGGCAACGGGGCGATGGCGATGCTGGGCGAGACGGTGTTCGCGCTCGGCACCGGCCTCTCGGACGCGGGCCACGACCCCGCCGTCTGCCGGGTCCACCCGACCGGCGCCCACCTCGCGCTCGGCGACCGGTGAGGCGGCCGGGGTTCGTCCACTGGTGCGGCTCGCCACCGGCCGGCGGCGCCTCCCGTGGCGACACCCTGAAGCGGTGGCCGCCCCTCGTTCCGGGCGTGTCCGGCGACGACCCGACGCGGATCCGCTCGCTGGCAGTCACTGCCGAGGACCTCCTGGCGGCGCTGGAAGCGAACGCCCGGCGGGACGCCGGCGCGGTCCTGCGGGTGACGCCACCGTTCAGCGGTCGCATGCGTGCCCGCCTCCACCTCGCGGGCGCGGAGGGCGGCTACGACGCCACGCCGCGGCCGCTGCACGTCGCCCCCGAGCGGTTCCTCACCGAGGACGCCCCTGCCTTCCCCTCCGTGGACGAGACGGAGGACGACCTCCGGTCGGCCCCCGACGAGACGTACACGCCCGAGCGGCACCGGGAACGTCACGAACAGCGGGTCGACGCGTGGCGCTCGGCCGTCCGCGAGCACGTCCGCGAGGAGACGACCGTCGAGACGCCCGCGGGCGAGGTGGCCGTCACGGTCTCGCTGCTCGGGTAGCCCGCCGACCACTACAGCCGCGTTCCGTATCCGATTTGAGAGACTGTATCAGAACGCAGCATAAAATTTCTAATGGATTCTAGACACCGCGTAAAACGTTTCAGACGACAGTTCACCGGCGGTGAAAGGTCCAAAACGAAGCGAAGGCTCTCGCGGTTATATGCTGGTGTACCTCCACTTGGTGGATGAAGCACGATGTCCACGAACAGTCCCTCGCTGTGGCCCCCCGCCGATGCATCCCCCGCCCGCATCGCCGACCACGTCCGCCGTGGTGTCCGCACCGCCGTCGACCACGTCCGCCCGCTGCTGCAGGCGACCGCGTTCTGGTCCGCGGTCGTCATGCCCTTCCTCTACGTCCCGCTCCTGCTGGGCGGACTGACGGGCAGCGAGTTACCCACCTTCGTCGCGCTCGTCCTGGTCAACGCCACCGTCCTCGTCATCGGTCACGGCCACGATGTGGGCGGGGCCGACACGGAGGCCGACGGCGCCAGCGAGCCCTCCCAGTAGCTCACCCGGCAGCGCCCTCCCTTCGCCCTCCATCCTCCATCTGCCCTCCACCCTCAATCTGCCCTCCACCGTTCGCCCCAGCTGTTCGCCGCCGCTCTCCCGTCCATTCGAGCGCGTCGCTCGGTCACGCTCCCGTACCCTTCTTGTCACCGCCGACACGTGACACCGTATGGTCGACCGTGACGCCGACCTGAGACGGGTCGACTGCCTCCAGTTCTCGGGGGACGACGAGGGGACCATCCGGGTCGTCCCGGCGGGGACGGGTGAACGGGTCGTCGTCCTCGGTCCGTCCCCGACCATCGCCGCCGGGACGCTGCTGGTCGGTGGTGCGAGCCTGTACGCCGCCCGTTGCCCGTCGCCGGAGGGGGGCGCCCCCGCGCCGCCCCTCGTGGCGACCGACCTCCCGACCGCGGAGGCGCGTGACCGCTACGAGGTGGCGGTGGCGTCGACCACGCCGTTCGGGTCCGACGGGACCGACCGAAGGTCGCCCTGATATCAACGAAGTTACGTGTATGGGTTTCAGCGAAGGGTTTAGTCGCTCCGACCGGGAGAGGGGAACATGCCAGGTCCCGCCTTCCGACGCGGCGAGACCGTCGCCCTCCACCCGGTCTCCGAGGAGGACATCGACTTCCTCCACGAACACGCCAACGACCCCGAGATCAGGTGGGGACTGACGACGGCCTTCCCGCAGACCCGCGCACAGGCAGAGAAACGCCACGAGGAACACGCCGGGGATGACTCCGCCGTCGGTCTCCTCGTCGTCCCGTCCGACGGGACGGAGCCGGTCGGCCAGGTGGTCGGCTTCGACATCGACCCCGCGCACGGCACCGCCGAACTCGCGGCCTGGGTCGCGCCCGAGTTCCAGGGCGAGGGCTACGGCACCGAGGGGACCGGCCTCATGCTGGACTACCTGTTCGACGAGCGGCGTCTCCACCGGGTCACCGCCCGCGCCATCGTCCGGAACGAGCCCAGCCGGGCGCTACTCGAGACCCTGGGGTTCCACCAGGAGAGCGTCCAGCCCGCCGAGAAGTACGTCGACGGCGAGCACGTCGGCGTGGCCCGGTACTCGATGCTGGCCCGGGAGTGGGACGGTACCGCCGCGGCGCTCGACCGGGGAGGTGAGGCCTGATGCCCGGCCCCGTCTTCCGCGTGGGCGACCACGTGGCGCTCCACACCATCGAGCGCGAGGACCTCAACTTCCTCACCCGCCTGCGCAACGACCCGGAGCTCCGCCACGGCGTGACGTTCACCCGGCCCGAGAGCGACGTCGAGCTCGAGACCTGGTTCGAGGAGCACGTCTCCGAGACGGACGCGGCCGACGAGGGGGCCCAGTTCGTGATCGTCCCGCGCGACCCCGAGGAACCAGCCGGAACCGACGGGGGGACCGACGACGGTGGAGCGGCTGGCGGCGAGGTCGACGAGACCGCCGCCGGTGGCGAGGAGACAGGGAGCGACGGCGCGGCCGACGGGACGGACGACCCCTCCCCGCAGCCGGTCGGCTACGTCTCCCTGTTCGACGTCGAGCGGCCCGCCGGGACCGGGGAGGTAGCGATGACCGTCGCGCCCGAGTTCCAGGGCCGGGGGTACGCCACCGACGCGGTCCGCGAGCTGGTCGCCTACGGAATCGAGGAACTCCGGCTGACGAAGGTCCGGGCGCTGGCGCTGGTCACGAACGACGCCTCGCGGGCGGTGCTGGAGAACGTCGGCTTCCGGCTCGGCGAGACCCGGCGCGAGGCCAAGCACGTCGACGGCGAGCACGTCGACGTGGTCGCGTACTCGCTGCTCGCGGACGACTGGTTCGACCGCCCGGAGACGACGCGCGGCCTCCCGGATCGGCCACCGGGCGCGACCGCCGAGGAGCGCGGCCTCCGGGACCCGTTCGGCGCGGGTGGCGCCGAGTCGGACGTGTCTGACACCGACGCGGACCACGGAGGTGGTCGGTGATGCCGGGGCCGGTCTTCCGCGCGACCGACGACGGCGAGGTGACGCTGCGCCCCCGGCAGGAAGAGGACCACGAGTTCGTCCGCGACGTGACGAACCGGCCGGAGGTGCGCCGCCTGCTGCGCAACACGAGCCCGAAGAGCCTGCACGCCGTCGAGAGCCAGTACGAGGAGTACGCCGACAACGACGACGGCGCCGGGTTCTGCATCTGCGCGCCGGACGAGCCCGTCGGCCACATCGGCGTCTGGCGCATCGACCACGTCAACGGCAGCGCCTGGATGGGCGCGTGGATCGACCCGGACCACCACGGCGAGGGGTACGCCCCCCGCGGCACGGCGCTCGCCATCGACTACGCGTTCGACGAGCTCGACCTCCACCGGCTCAACACCGGCGTCTACGAGCCCAACCGGCCCTCGCAGCGCGTGATGGAGAAGCTCGGTTTCACCCGCGAGGGCGTCGAGCGCGAGTCCATCTTCATCGAGGGCGCCTGGTACGATACCTACCACTACGGCCTGCTCCGGCACGAGTGGGACGGGTACGACGGGTAGGCCCGGGCGGAGCTTTACGTTCGGTGGCGTCGACCCCCGCATATGCCTGGAGCAGTGCTCCTGCGCGGTGACGAGGTCGCGCTCTGCCGGGTGACCCGGGAGGACATCGAGTTCCTCGCGGCGAACCGCAATGACCCGGCGGTCCGCGGGTCGTTCCCCGACCCGACGCCGCCGACCCGGCACGACCTGGCGGAGGAGTTCGTCGAGCGCTACGAACGTGACGATACCCTTCCCCTCCTGGTCTGTCCGCGGGACGGTGGAGCCGCTCCCGTCGGGCTGGTCACGCTGACGCGGATCGACGAGGCGCACGGGACCGCGGAACTCGGCTGCTGGATCACGTCCGATGCCCGGGGTGAGGGGTACGCCACGGCCGCGGCGCGTCGCCTGCTGACGTACGCCTTCGAGGAGCGGCGCCTCGAACGAGTCTGGGCGAACGCACTCGCGACGAACGACGCCTCCCGGCGGGTGCTGGAGAAACTCGGGTTCGTCGAGGAGGGGTGTGAACGGGCGGCCTTCCTCGTTGACGGCGAGCGCGTCGACCGCCTGAACTACGGATTACTGGCGGACGAATTCAACAACTGATATATAGTCCAGATTATCGGAAAAACTGATACTCCTGCAGAAATTCTGTCGTATCACAGCATCCCGAGCAGGAGCAGCCCCGCGATGCTGGCGGCGACGCCCGTGACCGCGGTTCCCGGGAGGTTCCGTTCGTGAAGCAGTCCGAACCGTCAGATGACCGCGCCCCAGGCTATCGCGAGGGGGCCGGCGAGCTAGCCGGCCTGCCGCATGGCGTTCAGCCGGTCGACGGCCCGATCCCGGAGCGCTGCGGAGGGCTGGCTCTCGCCGACGGTATGGGATCGAAGGTGAGCGTCCGCCCGAACGACCTCTCGCCGTTGGCGATGGCCGACCCGGCGTGCAGCCCCCCGGCGATGAGGAGCCAGACTACGGGGAGCCCGAGGGCGACCTGCCCGCCGATCGATCCGATGGCCTGCCGGACGAGGTGGTCGACGTTCCGCTCGACCCGGGTCGGCTCGTCGCACCCACTGGGTGAGAAACCGTCCGGTGACTCCCCGTCACAGAACGAGTCGCCCGGGTACGCGGTGGTGTCGACCGTGACGGTCCCGTCGATGTTGACGGCCGGGATCCAGCCGGGGACGTAGACACCGCCGACGAAGGTGATGATGGTGAGGATGCCGACGAGCACGCCTCGGGCGGGGTCGGCGGTCCGGTCGGCGAAGTAGCGGTCCGGTCGGAGGAGGGGGGTCCGCGGCGGGGACATATCCGACCGGGCAGTTCGTTCCGGCATCAGTCTCGGGGACGGTGAAGGGGCGCAGAACGTCGTCCCAATGGGTACGCCGTCAGTCGTCGGCGGTCGGCGCGGCGACCGGCTCGACCGCCAGCTCCAGCGTGACGCCCTCGACGTCCTCGAACCGCTCGTGGCGGGCGTCGTCGTCGAGGTCGTCGACGAACGCGGCGACCCGGACCTCCTCGGCGATGTAGCCCTCCCGGTCGCGCACGAGGCCGGCGACGCGGTCGTCGTTGACGTCGACGGCGACCCGGACCTCCGTCTCGATGTCGAGGTCGAGCGCCTTCCGCATCTCCTGCAGCCGGCGGACGACCTCGCGGGCGTAGCCCTCGCGCTCGATGTCCTCGGTGAGCGTGGTGTCGACGTAGACGACGCCGCCGTCGAACTCGACGCCGCTGACCTCGGGCGGCGTGTTCGTCTCGAACGTGATCATCTCCTCGGTCAGGGCCACGTCCATGCCGGTGGCGTCGGCGACGGCGTCCTCGAGTGCTGCCAGCGTGGGCTCGGCCACCTCGGCCTCGTTGAGGGCGTTCATCACGTCGCCGGCGTCGGCGCCGAACGCCGGCCCGAGGACGGACATGTCGGCGCGGGCGGAGTAGGCGACCTCGCCCCAGTCGTCGCCGGGCTCGACGAGTTCGACCGCCCGGGCGTTGAGCCGCTCGCGGAGCAGGTTCCGGTGGCGGTCGACGGCGCCGACGGCGCCCTCGTCGTCGGCGCCGACCACGACGCGGGTGACGGGCCAGCGGAGGCTTCGTTCGGCCTGCTGGCGGGCATCCGCGCCGGCCTCCTCGACCTCGCGGAGGCGGCGCACGTCCGCCTCCAGCTGCTCGTCGCGCCAGCCCTCGTCGGCCTCGGGCCAGTCGCACATGTGGACCGTTGGGTGCCCGTGGTCCCCGGTGAGGTGGCCGTAGACCTCCTCGGCGGTGAACGGCGCGTACGGCGCGAGCAGCGCCGCCACCTCCCGGAGGACGTGGTAGAGCGTCGCGTAGGCGGCGGTCTTGTTGGGGTGGTCCTCCTCCATCCACATCCGCTCGCGGACGGCCTGCACGTAGAACCGGGAGACGTCCTCGACGACGAACTCGAGCAGCGTATCGAGCGCGCGGTCCTGGCGGAACTGGCTCCAGTGCTCGGTCATCTCGGCCTCGACGGTCTGGAGCCGGGAGAGGATCCACTCGTCGACGGTCTCGAGGTCGTCGCGGACCGACTCGACCGTCGTCTCGCCGGGGTCGAAGCCGTCCATCCGCATGTACGGCAGCGGGAAGCGGAAGACGTTCCAGAGGATGTTGAGCCGGCGCTCCATGTCCTCCGTCTCCTCCCAGGAGAAGCGCATGTCCTCGCCCTGCGGGTTCCGCGTGAGCAGGAACAGCCGCATCGGGTCCGCGCCGTGCTCGGCGATGACCTCGTCGGGCTCGACGGTGATGCCCTTCGACTTCGACATTCCGCGGCCGTCGGGCATGTTGGCGTAGCCGTGCATCAGCACCTGCTCGTACGGGATCTCACCGAGCGCGGCGGTACCCATGCCGAGCTGCGACCAGAACCAGCCCCGCGTCTGGTCGTGGGCCTCCATGATGAGGTCGGCGGGCCAGAGGTCGTCGAACCGGCTGTCGTCGCTCGGGTAGTCCAGCGTCCCCCAGGAGGCGACCGAGGAGTCGAGCCAGACGTCGAACACGTCCGGGACGCGCGTGTAGGTGGTCCCGTCGCGGGTGACGGTCAGGTCGTCGACGGTGGGCCGGTGGAGGTCGAGTTCGGCGGGGTCGACGTTCTGGTCGACCGCCTCGGCCAGTTCCTCGCGCGTGCCGAACACGAGCGCGTCCTCCATCTCCCCGCTCCAGTCCTCGGGGGTCCAGATGGGGATGGGGATGCCCCAGTAGCGCTGCCGGGAGACGTTCCAGTCCGGGGAGTTCTCCACGAACTTCCGGAACCGGACGTCGCGGGCCTCCTGCGGGTACCACTCGCTGTCGTCGATGTTCGCGAGGAGTTCGTCCTTGATGTCGGACACCGTGATGAACCACTGGTCGGTGACGATCTGGACGATGTCGGTGTCGCAGCGCCAGCACTGGCCGTAGTCGTGGGTGTACGTCTCGTCAGCCAGCATCAGCCCCTTCTCGGCGAGGTCCGCCCGGATGTGCTCGTTGGCGTCCCGGACGAACTGGCCCGCGTAGTCGCCCGCCCGCTCGTCGTAGACGCCGTCGCCGCCGACCGGGCAGAAGATGTCCAGCCCGAGCCCGCGGCCGCGCTCGAAGTCCTCCTCACCGTGTCCGGGGGCGGAGTGGACCAGCCCCGTCCGGTCGACCTCCACGTAGTCCGCGTGGTAGACCTGTAGGGCGCCCTCGAAGCCGACGTGGTCGGGTACCTCCTCGGCCAGCGGGTGCTCGTACTCCCAGCCGAGCAGATCCTCGCCGGACAGCGTCTCGACCACCTCGTACTCCGCGTAGCCGCCCTTCCCCATCACCTCCTCGACGACGGCCTCGGCGACGTACAGCGTCTCCGCGTCGTCACCGGTCCCCGCGCGGACCTCGGTGTAGGTGACGTCCTCCCCGACGGCGACGAACGTGTTGCCGGGGATGGTCCAGGGCGTCGTCGTCCAGATGACCAGCGACCCCTCCCGGTCGCGGAGGGGGAACTTCACGTAGATGGAGGGGTCCTCGACCTGGTGGTACTCGACCTCGTTCTTCGCGATGGCCGTCTGACACCGGGGACACTGGGTGATGGAGCGTTTGCCCTGGGTGACGAGGCCCCGCTCGTGGGCCTGCCGGAACCCCCACCACGCGGCCTCCATGTACTCCGGGGTGACCGTCTTGTACGGGTTCTCCCAGTCCATCCAGACGCCGAACGACTGGAAGTCCGACTGCAGCCCGTCCAGCTGCTCCTCGGCGAACTGCTTGCACTCCTCGATGAAGTTCTCCATCCCGAACGCCTCGATGTCCTTCTTGTTCTCGAAGTCGAGGCGGTCCTCCACCTTCGTCTCGATGGGGAGCCCGTGCATGTCGTAGCCCGGGCGGTCGGTCACGTCGTACCCCTGCATCCGGAGGTACCGGATGTAGGCGTCCTTCAGCGTCTTGTTCCAGGTGGTGCCCATGTGGGCCGCGCCGCTCGTGTACGGCGGCCCGTCGACGAAGAAGTAGTCCTCCCCGTCGGCCCGGTGCTCTCTCGTCCGTTCGTAGGCGTCGACCTCGTCCCAGTAGTCGGAGACCCGGTCCTCGACCACGTCCGGGTCGTACTGGTCCGGGACCTCGGCGAACCGTTCCATGCTCGTGTGTCAGTGCGGGTGGTGGTAAAGGCCAATCGGTCGGATGGGGACCACTGTCGAGGCCGACGGAGTCGGCAGGGGCTGCTGTCGGTAGGGAGCGCGCCGGCACGTCGACGGTATCCGATCGGGCCCCGGAGGGCAGTCCCTGCCGCCGCTGCCCGGTCGCGTATCTCCTGGGTAGGGAATATAGATGACTGGAGGCGGATATTGACTGCGTAAATGAGAATTAGGGGAGATAGGGCGGAGATCACTCGGAAACCTACCGATCGAGGTCGACCGCACAGTCCGCGCGGATCCAGGCGCCCTTCGAGTCGCTGTCGTAGAGGATGGTCTCGTCGTTCCGGGTCTCGAAGGCCCCGTACCGCTCGGGGTGGACGTTCGGGAGCGAGTCGTCCTCGGGCGTCCGGACGGTCGTCAGGTCGGCGTCGGTCCCGCTCTCGTTCGTGTTCATATCTCTCATTGTCAGTCCCCACCACCCTGAACCTGCTGCCATCCATTGCCGGTCGAAGGTAATGGCAACCGAAGAGTGGTTTCTCCGGTCCCCCCGGGACGCGGCCTCTGGTCGGCCATCATCACGGCGCAGTCGGCGCGGACCCGGGCGTCCTCGGCCCCCCGGTCGAACACGACCGTCGTTCCGTCGGCCACGTCGAAGGCCCCGTACCGGGCGTCCGGAACCGGCGGGAGCTGCTCGTCCTCGGGCGTGTCGACCGTCTCCGGTCCGTTCGGTTCTGCCATCGACAGGAAGGTGTCGCCCGACCCCCTGGGACTGTTCCCGGCTCTACCCTGGCGTTGAAGACAGTGCATCTTTCTGATACGTCGAGTAACGCCGGTAACTAAACCCTTAATCGAACCGGACACGACGGATGTCGCCCGCTGGCGCAGCGCGCACCCCTCCCGACCGGGTGTGCGTCGACGGGTGTCCGTCACGGCGGCGGGTCGACGGGTTTCATGCCGGGCGCGGGCGTCCGCCCGGACGTGTCCGAGGAGAGGTTCCCGGAGCCGGCGGCGGCGAACCCGGTCGCGGCGGGCTGCGAGCGGTGCCCGGCGCTCGTCGACTGCCGCACGGCGATCAGCCACGGCGTCGGCCCGATGGACGCCTCGGTAGTCGTGGTCGGCGAGGCACCCGGTGCGGGTGACCCCGACGCGGACCGCTGGCGGGGCGGCAACCTGACGGGGATGGCCTACACGACGCGCAACTCCGGCCGGAAGATTCGCCGGCTGGTCGCGGACGCCGGCCTCGCGGACGACGCCTACTACACGAACGCCGTGAAATGCTTCCCCTGCGACGGGACGGGGAGCAACCGCGAGCCCACGGCGGCCGAACGGGCGAACTGCCGTCCCTATCTCCGCGAGGAACTCGACACCGTGGCGCCCGACGTGGTGCTGCCGACCGCTGCTCCACCCCAGCTATCAGGAGGTGTGGCTCTCGCGGCTTGAGCACACGCGCGAGTCGTACCTCGCGGAACTGCGATCGCTGCTGCCCTGACCCTGTGGCGGCCATCAGAACGGGAGCGCCGGCGCCGCCGACGCGGTGAACCGCTCGGCCTCGGAGTCCAGGTCGAGTTCGAAGGCGACCTCACGGCGCTCGCCGCCAGCCATCGAGACGGTTCGCCGCTCCTTGTGCTGGACCGTCTCGCCCTCGCCGTAGACGGTGACCGTGACGCGGACGTCACCCCCGGTGCCGCCGTTCTCGACGACCACGGTGATGGTCGTGGGACCGAGGAGGCCCCCCTCCGCGCTAGACTCCACCACCTCGGGGTCGGGGAGGACAGTCGCGCAACCGGCCAGTGCCACCGTCCCCGCGGCCGCCGTCGACGCCAGGAACCGTCGCCGTCGCATGCCCGACGGTTACCCCGCCCGTGTCTAAGTTACGCGGCCCGAAACCGGGTCCCGCCGGCCGGTCCCGCAGGAGCCGCCGGGAGGGCAGGTTTCAAGCCCCATCGCGCGGTTCTGACACGAACGAACATGTCGGACCAAGCGATACAGCGGGCGGTTCGTGAACTCCGGAGCGCGGAGGTGGCCGCGACCGAGACGGTGACCGTCCAGAACGGGACCAACGTCTTCCCCGACGACGAGGGCGAGCCGGTGCGGGTGCTCGACGCGGGGAGCGCCGTGCGGAAGGTCGAGGACCTGGCCCGGGGCGCCCTCGGCGAGTACCTCCCGGAGGGGGTCGGCATCGCGACCCAGAACGGGGAGTTCGAGGTGAACGCCCCCGCCGCGGAGGGCGTCGACGTCCGCTTCGACACGGAGCTGTTCGCCGTCCACTCGACGCAGGTGACCTTCTCCGGCACCGTCGAGCGCGCCGCGGACGGCGTCGAGGTGGGCATCGTCACGGTCAACTTCCGGCTGCTGGACCGCCAGCGCTTCCCCGGCGCCCAGAGCCGGCGCGAGCGGGCCCAGGAAACCGGGGAGACCCAGCAGGAGTAGCCCGCTACCGGAGCGCCGCCACCGTCTCGGTCAGTGCGAACACCGTCCCGTCGACGAGGACGCGGCTGGCGACGAGACCGATACCGACGAACCCGCCGGCACCGGCAAGGAGGGCACGTCCGGAGGGCATCGGCCGTCGTTACGGTGTGCGAAATAAATTCTTCCGGGCGATATGCCGTCTGTTGGTGACGCAAGTTCTATACTGGTGTGATGGAATAGATATGCCCCATACACTGGACATATCGCTGGAGACCGTCGGTAATCGACCGTCGTCCCTTAGAGTTGGCCCTTCGTGCTCGGCGTCTCCCCGCCCCGGCGCTCGTCGACGCGCGTCGCGTCGTCCAGCGCGCGGGCGAGGGTCTTGAACAGCGCCTCCACCTCGTGGTGTGCGTTCTCCCCCTCGACGCCGGCGTGGAGCGTCAGTCCGGCGTTGGTCGCCAGCGACCGGCAGAAGTGGGCCGCCATGTCGCTGGTGAACTCGCCGACCGACTCCTGGGAGAACGTCCCGTCGAACTCGAAGTGGGGGCGGCCGGAGACGTCCACGACCACGTCGGCGACGGCCTCGTCGAGCGGGACCCGGCGGTCGGCGTAGCGCCGGATGCCGCGCTTCTCGCCCAGCGCCGCGTCGAACGCCCGCCCGAGCGTGATGGCCACGTCCTCGACCGTGTGGTGCTCGTCGATTTCGAGGTCGCCGTCGCACCGCACGGTCAGGTCGAACAGGCCGTGCTTGGCGAACGACGCGAGCATGTGGTCGAAGAAGCCGACGCCGGTCTCGACGGTCGACTCCCCGTCGCCGTCCAGCGCCAGCGTCACCTCGATGTCGGTCTCGGCGGTCTCGCGGGTCACGGCGGCCTCGCGGGCACCGGCCCCGTCCGTCTCGTCGCTCATGTCCGCCGCTCGGGTGCCCATCGGCAAGACCGTTCCCCCTCGCCGGGCGTCCGCCGGTGGCCCTCCCGCCCGACGGTCCGCCGGGACTCACGACCGCCCGCGACCACTACCGGGCGCTCGGGGCCGACGCCCTCGTGGCCGAGTGCGAGCGACGCATCGCGGCCGCGGACTGACGTGAACCCCCCGCCAGTCGCCGGCACCAGCCATACTCCCGTCGCGCCGCAACGTCCCGGTATGGTCCGCTCCAGCAGGCTCGCCTCGCTCCCGTCGGCGGTGGCAGCGGCGTCGCCGTTCTGGGGGGCGGTCTCCGCGGCGGTCGCCTACCTCGCCGCCCGGGCACGCCGACGGTTCCCCGGCCGGTACCCGGCGATTAATAAATAACGGGGCCGGTGCCGGAGTAGAGCGGGAGTTTATATACCTCCCCTGTCACGTGTGTGTACTGTGACGCTCGTCCAGACGCTGGCGGACGCGGTCGCGTCGATGGCGCCCCGGATTGCGGTCGCCTCCCCGACGGGGGCGGCCGTCTCCGGTGCGGTCGTCTACGCGCTCGTCCACCTCGCGACGCGGAACAGCGAGCGGTCCTCGGGGACGCGGTAGGGGCGCCGCCGTCGGGTGGGAGCCGACGACGGCGAAGTTCGTCCGCCGTACCCGGTGACGACGGGGTTTCGGCCGAAACTCGGCCACAAACGTTATATATTCGAACTGTTCCGATAATTCGGCGGATTACCGTATTCTCCGTGGCTTACGCGTGTCGCGCCGTCAGGCGACCGCGTCGCGGGCCGCCGCGAGCGTGAACGCGCCCTCGTAGAGCGCGGTCCCGACGACGACGGCTGCGGCCCCGGCGTCGTGGACGATCCGCACGTCCTCGACGGTGGCGACGCCGCCGCTGGCGATCACGGGGGCGTCGACCGCCGACACGATGCGCCGGACCTCCTCGCCGCGGACACCCTCCATCCGTCCCTCGACGTCGACGTCGGTGAACAGGATGCCGGCAGCGCCCGCTTCGACGAACCGGGCGGCGGCCTCGGCGGGGTCGAGGCCGGTCCCCTCGGTCCAGCCGGAGACGACGACCTCGCCGCCCTTGCTGTCGAGGCTCACCAGGACGCCGTCGGGGTAGCGCTCGGCGATGGTCGAGACGACGTCGGGGTTCTCGACGGCGACGGTCCCGAGGATGACCCGGTCGACGCCGCTCTCCAGCAGGTCGAACGCGTCGGTCGCGGTGCGGATGCCGCCGCCCACCTGCACGTCCGCGTCCGTGGCCGCGACCACGCGCTCGATGGCGGCGGCGTTGGCCCGCTCCCCCTCGAACGCGCCGTCCAGGTCGACCAGGTGGAGCGTGTCGGCCCCCGCCGCCGCCCAGTTCCGTGCGGCCTCGACCGGGTCGCCGTACGTTCGTCCGGTCCCGCGTTCGCCGCCCACCAGCTGGACGACCTGTCCGTCCTGTACGTCGACCGCCGGCACGACCTCGAACGAGTCGAACATTCCAGTCGGGCGGTACTCCGCGGCCGGGCGGCTAAACGGTGCTGGTCGTGCTGCTGGCCCCCGCGCCCGGTGACGCGACCGTGATGGATCCGGGGCCCGGGTCGGGTAGAGGGGAAGCGGGGCGACTGAGCGATCGAGTTGAGAGGGGCTGGCTCCGTCCGGATCGGTAACCAGCCGATTACAGTTGTTCGAGCGAAAGCCCACCCCTTCAGGGGTGAGATGAAGCCGACACGGTGGGAACAACTCGCCGTCCGATAGCCGGCTGGGAGTTCTGTCCCGAATCGTTACGTTCGGCCCTCTCGTCCTGGTGTGTGACGGCGTTCCCCGGTTGTGGCACGGGGTCTTCGACCCCAACGAACGCTTCGCGTTCACAGCCAGCCGGATAAGAAAGCCGGAGACCCACTCCGCCACGTCCCGGCCCACGGGTCGGACGCGAATGGCGGTACCCAATCGGCTGAATACCCGACCGTGGAGGCCCGATGTTGTATTCGGGCTGGTGAAGCGCCCGGCGCGTCCGGGTGGGAAGGCCCGTTTGGCCGGGCTGTATGCGCTGGAACGCACTCCCTCGGTCGTAATTGGGAGGCCACCGTCGACCGCCCCACGCGAAAGCGTACTTGCGGGCCGAGGAAACGCGCAACCCTAATATCCCCTTCGGGGAATCCCACGGCTTCAGTCGTGGGAGGAGGTCAAACGGGAGAAACTGCGGTACGGCTAACAGCGAAACGATCCAACTGCCCGTCGTACCGATGTCCGGTCCGATCCGTCCTCGCTCACTCCGTCTCACGGTCGTGGTGTGTCTCCTCTGTGGCTTCCTCGTGGGGCACGTCTCACTCCGATATCTGTTCGGGACCCTGTTCGGTTTCGTCAAGTACCGAGGGCTCGCCCCCGTCACTCCGTGGGTGGTCCTGCTCTTCTACCTGCTGTTGCTTGTCGGAATGGCGGTGTCTGCAGCCGTTCGGCAGGGTGTCGCCGGGACCACTTTCGGATCCGGACTACTGCTACTGGCCGCCGAGCCACTCGTCAGTTCGTTCGTCTGGGGCGACGGGTGCGAAGTGGGGAGTACCGCTCGGACGTCACTCGTCCCCGAGATCAGCGTTTCCGGGGCACGTGTCGTACTGCAGCCGTGGAACGGCTCCTGTTCCGTTTCCGTCACGCTCGCAGTGATCGCGATCGGTCTGGGACTTCTGGGAAGTGGTCTGTGGATGGGTACTCTCCCGGAGGCGGCACTTAGACGGTGGACGGGCTTCGTAGAAGCGTACTCGCCGTCGTAGACGGCCAAATGGCGATATCCGCCTGCTCGATGCACTCGGCACGTCGTCGAGTGGGTCGAACATCGGGCTGGCATCTGCTGACCCCGCTCTCCGAGTTGCCTACCCCCGATACCGTCAGGTACCAGCGGAGCCGTGCTGGTCGTCGCGCTCGACCGGGGCCGGTCACGCCCGCGGGAGCGTCAGCGCCACGACGGTCCCCTGGGGGTCGTTGTCCCGGATGTCGACGCTGCCGCCGTACCCCTTGACGACGGTGCTGACGAGGTGGAGCCCGAGGCCGCTGTCGCCACGCTCGCCCGGCCTCAGCACCTCCTCCTTGCGTTCGTCGGGGATGCCGGGACCGTCGTCGGCGACCCGCAGCGTGACCGTCTCCCCCTCGACCGCCGCGCCCACCCGGACCGTCGCCGTCTCCCGGTCGTGGTGTTCCAGCCCGTTGCGGACTAGGTTCGCGACGACGTACTTCAGGAGGTCGTCGCCCGCTACCTCGACCTCGGGGATGTCGGTCTCGACGGTCCCCCGGGAGTCGACATCGACGGAGTCGACGCCGGCCTGGACCGCGGCCCGCAGGTCGACCGGCCGGCGCGTCCGGTCGTCGGTCGTCGCCCGGACGAGGTGCCGGACGTTCTCGACGAGCTCCGCGATGTCGTCGGTCTGGGCCAGCGCCGTCTCCAGCTCCGTGTCGAACTCCCCGTCCTGGCGCTCGGCGACGTCCCGGGTGTACGCGCGGACGATGTTGACCTTGTTGAGGACGTTGTGGCGGAGGAGGTTGTTGAGAAAGCGGAGGCGATCGCGCTCCTCGCGGACGTGTTCGGCGGAGACGCGGGCCCGTTCGGCCCGGCGCGCGGCCTCGATGCTCCGGGCCTCGCTGGTTCCAACGGCGACCCCGGCGGTCGTCCCGACCCCACCCACGAACTGCAGCAGCGGGAGCCAGCCGAGGATGCTCCCGCCCTGCACGAAGACCACGGCGAGGGCCAGGCCACCGAGGACGCCGCCGCCGAGCAACGTCCAGCGGAGGAGGCGGGGCTGCTGATCCGTGCCGACCCACTGTCGGTTGGCGACGAGCCAGAGCCCGGTCGTCATCACCCCCGGCAGGCTGGCGACGACGGTCACGAAGGCCTCCGGATCCGGCGCGGTGGCGTAGTAGACGGGGCCGAGGCCGGTCAGCACCAGGCCCAATGCGGCGACCGTCCAGCCCGCCACCTCCTCGGGCAGCGGCCGGACGCCGCCCGAGGCGTGGTTCGAAGCCATCTCTCACCGCGTATTCGACCGTGGAACAAAACGATTTGGGGCCCGCCGGCGCGAGGTCCCGGCCGTCGCGTCGGCCCCGGTGACCGCCCGACGTGTACGATTCTGCCACACGGGGGTTATATTACTCCCTCCCGAACGGCCTGGTAGATGCATTGGCCCCGTCGTCTCGTTCCCTCGTCCGTGGCCCCGGTTCTCGTCGTGGTCCTCCTCGTCGTGAGTGCCGTCGCCCCGCTGGCGACGTTGTCGGCCGGGGCGTCGACCGTGCCCCCGGCACCGTCGAGTGCTGCCGGGACGCACGCCACTCCCGACGCGGCTGCCGGAGCAGCCCCCCTCGACGCTCTCGACGCGTCGGCCGAGACCAGCGCGGCGAGCAGGTCGCGGGGCGAGGTGGACTCCATGGGGGCGATGCCGGCCGCGTCGCGGACGAACGCGACGACGCCACACGACGGGCTCCACGTCGACTTCACCACGTCGCTGACGCCCGCTCGCCCGGGCGAGGTCGGTGTCGTGGCCAGGTTCACCGTCCCCAGCGGCGTCACCTCGATAACCGCGGAGGTCCCCGAGGGCGCGACCGTCACGGACACCGAGGGGTTCAGCCAGCGCGGTCCCCGCCGGTACGAGTGGACGCGGACGACGGACACCCCGTCACTGACCTACCGCTGGTCGGTGAACGAGAGCGTTACGCGGGGTCGCGAGGGGGCCGAGACGAGCGGGCACCTGTTCGTCGACACCGGCGAGTGGGCGCTGACTCGGGCGCCACGCCTCGGCGTCACCTACTCGGGCACCGGTGAGCGCCAGCCGATCCGGACCGACCAGTCGGTCGACGGGCAGGGCGTGGCCGGCGAGTCGCTGCTGTTCCTGGGCCCGGTCGACACGACCACCCGGACGGTCGACGGCCAGCAGGTCACGCTCGCCGTGCCCGCGGCGGCCGAGTTACGGGAGTCGCGGGCGGACGTCCTGGACACGCTCGCTCGGGCCGCCCGGACCACGACCCTCGGCCCCACCGACGAGCGAGCGCTCGTCATCGTCGCCCCGACTGACGGCGTCCAGTACGGCTCGACGGGGCTCCAGCGCGGGCCCGCGGACTTCTGGGTCCGCGACGTCCAGCGGCTCGACTCCCCCGAGAACGTATGGGTCCACGAGTACGTCCACACCCGCCAGACCGCCCGGCCGACCTCGGCCACGCGGTGGAGCTACGAGGGGATGGCCGACTACTACGCGGCCAGCCAGGCGCTCCACAGCGGCCGTATCAACTACTCCCAGTTCCGTCGCCACCTCGACGTCGGCACCCGACCGCGGTACGGCGACGTGGTCCTCGCGGAGCCGGAGACCTGGCGGGGGACGACCGCCAACTACTGGAAGGGGGCGCTCGTCTTCGCCGCCATCGACCGGCAGATCCGCATCGAGTCCGACGGAAGCGCCACGCTCCAGGACGCGATGCGCCGGGCCCAGGAACGCTCCGACGGCGGTCGGCTGACCCAGTCGACGTTCCTCGACAGCGTCGCCGCGGTCGGCGGTCCCGAGTCCCGGAGGGCCGCTCGGCGGTTCACCGAGACCGAGGCGACGCCCGAGACGTGGAACCGTTCCGAGCACGCCCGCGTCTTCGGCGGCCTCCCGGATGTCGAGTACCGCTTCGAGGCATTCCGGGTCGAGGGGCCCTACCGGACGACGACCAGCGACCGGCTCCCGACGCTCGCGACGGACGAGCGGGTAGTCGTCCTGGCGGTTGCCGCGAACACCGGTGACGCTCCCGGCACGTACGCAGCCACGCTCCGCAGCGGCGAGCGCGCAATCGGCACCCGGTCGGGTAAGCTAGCCCCCGGCGAGTCGACCACGCTCTCGTGGACGGTGCCGTTCGAGGCCCCCGGGAACACGACGCTCCGGCTCGGTGAGTCGACCCGGCGCGTGACCGTCCGGTCGCCGGCCGAGCCCGGGATCACCGACCTGCAGGTCCCCGGGACGGTCCGGACGGGCGAGCGTGTTCGGGTGCGTGCCGTCGTCGAGAACCCGGCCGACCACCCGGCGGGGGGAGCGATTACACTCACGGCGGCCGGTCGGCAGCTGACCGAGCGCGACGTCCGGCTCGCACCCGGCGAGTCGGTCACCCTCTCCCAGCAGGTCGTGTTCCAGTCGGCCGGCGAGTACCCCGTCTCCGTCGGCGACCGCACGACGAGAGTGACGGTGCGCGAGGCGACCCCGACGCCGACCCGGGTGTCCGGCGGTGGGGCCGGCGACAGGTCGACCACCGCGGCCACCGACGGCGGCGACGAGAGTGACGGCGGCGACACGTCGAACGACGAGAGCGGGACCGGCTCGCCCAGCGCCTCGGCGACCGGGGGGACGCCGACCGACGCGGACGGCGCCGGGTTCGGGCTCGTCGCGGCGCTCCTCGGGGTGGCGGCAGCACTCGCGCTCGCCGTCCGCCGCAACTGACGGGCACTCCGCTCTCACTTCTCGTACCAGCTCCCGACCGGCGGCCACGTCCGGCGGTTCCGGGGCAACGTACAACAGGAGGCCGTCCGACCGGCGGTCCATGGACGGGACGCCATCGCTGGTGACGGACGGCGGCGAGCGACGCGACGACCGACCCGCGGACGACCGACGGGACCTGGACGCGGCCGCGTTGACCGAGCGGCTCCGGGCCGAGCAGGAGGCGGTGAGCGACGAGGGCCGCCCGGAGGCCGTCGCCCACCAGCACGACCGGGGGAAGTTGACCGCCCGCGAGCGGGCCGCGTATCTCTGCGACGAGGGGAGCTTCGACGAACTCGGCCAGCTGGCCGCGCCCGCGCCGACCACGCCCGAAACCGCCGACTGGGAGCGCGAGGACGCCCCCGCGGACGGCGTCGTTGCCGGGCTCGGCGAGATCGACGGCCGCCCGGTCGCGGTGGCCGCAACCGACTTCACGGTCAAGGGCGGCTCCATCGGCCACACCGGCGGCCACAAGCTCGAACGGCTGTACGACCTCGCCATCGACCGCGGGTTCCCGGTCGTCAACCTGCACGACGGCGGCGGCCACCGCATCCAGGAGGGGCTCGACGCCCGCCCGACGGTGCAGGGCGACGGTGGCCTGTTCCGCCAGCAGACGAGGCTCTCGGGGTGGGTCCCGTTCGTCTCTGCGATGATGGGGCCGGGCTTTGCCGCACCGACGAACTTCTCCGTGATGGCCGACTTCGTGCCGATGGTCGAGGAGTCGACGCTCGGCGTCGCGGGCCCCTCGCTCGTCGAGGCCGCGCTCGGCACGGAGGTCTCGAAGGAGGAGCTCGGGGGCGCGGACGTCCACACCGTCCGGACGGGGATGGCCGACGCCGCGTACCCGGACGACGAGGCCTGCCTCGACGCCATCGCGGCGTGGCTGTCGTACCTGCCGCGGAACTGCCGGCGCGACCCGCCCGCGGTCGAGACACGCGAGCCCGAACGGGAGCCGGACACCCTCGTCGATGTCATTCCGGCGGACCCGAAAGCCGCGTACGACGTCCGCGACGTCCTGGCGGGCGTGGTCGACGCCGACTCGCTGTTCGAGGTCAAGCCGCGCTACGCCCGGAACGTCGTCACGGCGTTCGCCCGGGTCGAGGGTCGGCCCGTCGGGGTCATCGCGAACGCGCCCCGCGTGATGGCCGGGACCATCGACACCGGTGCCTCCGAGAAGGCCGCCCGCTTCGCCTCGCTCTGCGACGCGTTCGGCCTCCCGCTCCTCCTGTTCGAGGACACGCCCGGGGTCCTCCCGGGCCCGGACTCGGAGGCCGAGGGGGTCGCCCGCCACGCCGGCAAGCTCCCCTTCCAGCTCAACCGGGCGACCGTCCCCATAGCCAACGTCGTCCTCCGGCGGGGGTACGGTTTCGGCCACGTCGCGATGGGCGGCGGGCGGTCGGCCCGCAACGACCTCACGGTCGTCTGGCCCACGGCGGAGGTCGCGGCCATGGGCATCGAGGGGGCCGTCGACGTGGCCTACCGCCGGGAGATCGAGGCCGCAGACGACCCCGAGGCGAAACGCGAGGCCCTCGTCGAGAAGTTCAGCGACCGCACCGGCGCCATCCGAGCGGCCTCGGGTGTCGGCGTCGACGCGGCCATCGAACCCGGCGAGACCCGCGGCCGCATCGCCCGGATGCTCGACCGCGCGGACGAGCCGCTGGAGGAGGACTGGCCGCCGAAGAAACACCCCATCGACCCCATCTGAGGCGGCCGGCCCCCGGGCCCGTTCGCAGTGAGCCCTGCACCGGCGTCGACCGTCAGACGCCCGACCGACGCTCCCGCCCCGGACGGAAACGTTTGTCCGGTGTGCGTATGTTCCCCCACCCGATGAACAAGAAGGGTCACGTCCTGAACGGCGTCCTGCTCGCCATCGGGCTCGGGTACGTCCTGGAGCCGGCCGGCGACGTCGCCACCTTCCGAACCATCGCGATGACGCTCGTGCCGGTGACGCTGGGCGCGCTGCTCCCGGACATCGACACCGAGTTCGGCAGTCATCGGAAGACGCTCCACAACCTGCTGGTGCTCGCGGTGGTCGCCCTCTACCCCGTCTACTTCGACAACCTCCACTACGTCTGGGTCGGCGTCCTCAGCCACTACGTGCTGGACGTGGTGGGGTCGAAGCGGGGCATCGCCCTGTTCTACCCCTGGGACCGCGAGTTCGGCCTCCCCGTCGGCGTCAGTACGAGCAGCAAGTACGCCGATGCCGTGACGGTGCTCGTCACCGTCCTGGAGCTGGCGGTCGTCGCGCTGTTCGTCCACGTCGTCCCGGGCGTTCTGGAGGCGGTCGTCCGCGCGCTCCCGTACTCGCCGGTCGAGCAGTTCACGACGGCGCTCGCCGGCTGGGGCGTGGCTCCCGGCCTGCCGGCGTGGTTCCCGGTCTGAACGGCTGCCCGCCCCGGGAGCGGGTTAGTAGACGGCCACGTCGTCGAACCGGCCGTCGTACGCGATGTGGCTCGGGTGGGTCTGCTCGGTCCCCTGGAGGAACAGGCGGTCGATCTTCTCCCACGTGTTCTCGTAGAGCAGGTGGGTCAGCTCCGCCGCACACCGGGCGCCGTGGCCGGGGCCGTCGCGGTGGTAGACCCGCCCCGGGGCGCCCGCCCGCAGGGCGTCAACCAGTCCCCCCTCGGACCAGAGCGGCTCCTCGAACGTCGTCCATACCTCGCCGACGGTACCCCGGAGGTGCGCGTACGAGGAGCCGTACGGTGCCAGCCCCGTCTCCCGGGCGAGTTCGCACGCCCGCTCGTTGTGCTGGGGGAGGTGCTTCGGGTTGTAGACCTCGATGGCGTTGACGACGTCGTGATACTCGGCGAGGTCGTCGGCGTCGAGGCTGACTGTCGCGAACTCGGGATGCGGGGCGAGGACGGCCGCGTCCTGGCGCTCGAACTCGCGCATGGCCGCCTCCAGCGTGATGAAGTCCGGTACCGGCTCGGAGAGCCCCAGCACGAGGACGTGCTTGCGGTTCCGGAAGCTCCCGGTGAACACCTCACGTGCTGGCACCACCAGCAGCTCCTCGTCGGAGAACCGCCGCGCCTTCGCCCGGATGTCCGGCAGCCGCGTGAAATGAGGGGCGTACACCAGCGCGTCGAGGCCACGCTGCTTCGCACGCTCGACGACCCGCTCGTCGAGTACCTTCACGTGCGGGTCGACCCGGAACTCGCTGTCGGTCACTGCCTCCGCGTGGGTGGGTAAGGGTCTAAGCCGTTGTGGGTTGGCGTGGCGGCCGGGATGGGTTCGCGGGGTGCCCGGTGGCGAATCGGTGACGGTCGGAAGCGCCGCGGGACTCACTGCCGCCGCGGAATTTCTGCATTGTGTCGTATTCTCCGACCGAATTTCTAATATAATCGTTCAAAGATGGATCTAAGTGTCGAATAACCGGCTCGGATGAAAAAATACTGCTGCGGCCGACTTACCGCTCGTCCGAGTCCAGCACGCGGATCTGGTCCCCCCGCACCGTCACCGGGATGGGGACGGTCGCCTCGTACAGCTCGACGGTTACCTGGTCCTTGCCCTCGTCGATGCGCTGGACCTTCGCCTTCTCGCCCTTGAACGGGCCGGCGATGAGCTCGACGATGTCGCCCTCGGCGATGCCTTCCACGTCCGGTTTCGGCGAGAGGAAGTGCTCCACCTCGGCGATGGAGGACTTCCCCTGCACGACGCCGCGTGCGTGGGGAATTTCGTCGAGGATGCGGTCGAACACGGAGATGTCGTCGGCCTCGACCATCACGTAGGAGGTGAGCGAGTCCGGCGCCAGCGCGGCGTGGACGCTGTCCTCCTCGCGGCTCATGATCATGTCCGCCACGGTGCGTTCCTGGCTGGCCGTGGTCTTGACGGCGAAGATGCCCATGGCCTCAGGCACCTCCGGGGACGAAGTTCATCAGGACGAAGATGAGAAAGCCCAGGATGCCGACGAGGATGACCCCGACGCCGGCGATGGCCGCGACCCGGGAGAACTCCTCCCAGGAGGGGGTGCTCGCGAGCTTGAGCACCCGGGTGTACGCGCCGAGTTCCTTCGGTACTTGCATGTCGGCCTCTTTCCCGTCGGGCTTTCTATACCTGTTGGTCCGGCGAGGGAATCCCGGCGCGACCGTTGGCCGGACGAGAGACGGAGAGAGAAGCGTCGGCCGCGAGTCCGGTTACTCGACGAAGTCGATGCCGCCGTCGGAGGAGGCTGGCTGCTGGCCGCCGCCACCGACCGAACTCTCCGGCCCCTGGCCGTCGAGGGTGCCGACCTGTGTGGCGCCCTCCGGCTGGCCCTCGGGGGCCTCGTTCTTGCCGTAGATCTGCGGGCTCTCGACGCCCGTCACGACGATCATCGTCTCCATCTTCCCGTCGAAGTCGCTGTTGACCGACGCGCCCCAGATGATGCGGGCGTCCGGGTCGATGCGGTCGTAGATCTGCTCCACGACGCCCTCGGCCTCCTCGATGCTCATGTCCGGGCCGCCGACGACGTTGACGAGTGCGGAGTTCGCGCCCTCGAACTCGACGTCCAGCAGCGGCGAGCGCAGCGCCGACCGGATGGAGTCCTGGGCCTTGTTCTGGGAGTCGGACTCCCCGAGCCCGATCATGGCGACACCGCCGTTCTCCATGATGGTCTTCACGTCGGCGAAGTCGACGTTGACGAGACCGGGTTTGGTGATGAGTTCGGTCATCCCCTTCACCGACCGCATCAGGACGCGGTCACAGATCTTGAACGCGTCCTGGAGCGGCAGGTTCGGCGCGTAGTCCAGCAGCCGGTCGTTCGGGATGACGATAACCGTGTCGGCGACGGCCCGGAGCCGCTCCAGGCCGGCGTCCGCGTTGGCCCGCCGGCGCTCACCCTCCGCGGTGAACGGGACGGTGACGACGGCGATGGTGAGCGCGCCCTGCTCCTGAGCGGCCTGCGCGACGACCGGCGCGCTGCCGGTCCCCGTGCCCCCGCCGAGTCCGGCGGTGACGAACACCATGTCGGACCCGTCGATGGCGGCATTGATGTCGTCGATGTTCTCCTGGGCGGCCTCCTCCCCGATCTTCGGGACGGAGCCCGCACCCCGGCCGCCGGTCCGCTGGCGACCGATGAGGATCTTCGTGTCGGCCTCGACCTCGGTGGCGAGGTGCTGGGCGTCCGTGTTGGCGGCCACGAGCTTCGCGCCGTGAATGCCCTCCCGGTCCATCCGGGTGACGGTGTTGCCGCCGGCGCCGCCGCAGCCGACGACGGTGATTTTGGTTTCGAGGTCCTCGACGACGCTCGCCAGTTCCTCGTCGGTCATAGTGCCCGACGCGTTCGGCGAGTGGTCGTTCGAGTCCGCCGGCCCGTCCCCAGCCGGGCCCTCCTCCCTATTCTCGGCCTCGTCGATGGCGTCCTCGATCAGCGAGTCCATGCTGTCCGGTCGGATGCCTACGTCCCGTAAGTAGCTTTCTCCGCCGTCACACGCGTGTCTGACGCCGTTGCGCGGTTTTGCCGCTTTCGGCGGGAGTCGAGTGGATAAACCGTCTGCGACGATACGGAATCCGGCCTCCGCCGACCCGTGATGCACCGTCGAGCGGGCGATGTCTGACGCGGCCGCGGGCCCGTACGTACCCACTCAGAGCGGGAACCGCCGCTCCTCCTCGGAGCGGACCGCCTCCGGCTCGATGGTCCGGCCGTTCACTTCGACCGTCTCGCCGGCCGAGAGCCGGCCGAACGCCGGCCCCTCGGAGATGCCCAGCGTCCGTGCCTTCTCCGGGTCGAACGCCGTCCGGCGCGCCACGACCGCGTCGGCACGCACGGTCACGCCGTCGTAGCGCTCCCGGAGGACGCCCACCACCTCGCCCACTAGTGCGGCGCGCGTTCCGGCGGCCCGCTCCTCGTCACCGGGGACGAGCGCCCGGTCGCCGACACGGGTGCCGTTCTCGCTGGTCGTCAGGGCCACGACGCGCTCGTCGACGGCGCTGCGGGTCCGCTCGCGGTCGATCCCCTCGCACTCCGTCAGCAGCTCCGCGGGGAGGTCGACGGCCGTCAACGGGCCCTCGTACCCGGGCGCGCGGTCGCCGAAGCGGAGCCCCTCCCCGACCCGGCAGAGTTCGGTCTCGGCGCGCTCCACGGTCGCCAGCGGCACGCCGGTCGTCTCCCGCAGGTACGTCTCGCCGACCGTCCGGTAGCCCAGGTCCTCGACGGCGGCCACGAGGGCCGGGTAGTCCCCCTCGACGAGCGCCAGGTCCGCGCCGCTCCCGGTGAACGCGGCGTCGAGCGTCTCCCGGGCAGCGGTCGTGTCGGGGTCGCCCAGGTCCGCCAGACACCAGTCGGCACCGATGTGGCCCACGGTCCAGTCCGTCTCCCGCACGACGCGCTCCGAGCGGGCGGCGTAGTGACCGCCGCCGAAGGCTACGACCGACCGCTCGGTCCCCGGATCGACCCCCCGGAGGTCGAGAATCGCCCGCGCCACCGCCCGCGCCGCCTCCGGGTCCGACCACTGCGGCTCGTCGCTCCCGACCTCCACGAACAGCGACGGGCAGCCCACGTCCGTCGGACCGTGGTGAGTACACTCCAGCCCCGCCTCGTAGCCGTCCGGGGCGCGGTCGGCGAGCGCCTCCAGCGCCGCCGTCAGGGCGTTCGGCGCCGCGGCCGCCAGTTCGCCGTCCGCGCCGCCGTGCTCGGCCGGCCCGAAGTTGCCCGTGTGGTGGGCCGTCAGCAACGGGCCGGTGTCGCCGGCGTGCCGGGAGGCGAAGGCCAGGCGGGTCGGCTCGCGGTCGGGGGCATCGTCGACGGTTCCGAACGCCGACGCCACGCCGTCCAGTTCGAGGTGGAGGTCGTCGAACTCGCGGAGTTCGGCCCCCTCGGTCCGGTAGACGGTGCCGCCGCCCGCGGCGCCCGGCCGGGACGAGTCGGTCCGTTCGGCCCACCCGACGAGGTCCCGCAGGTGCTCGCCGATGTGGACCGAGGCGCTGTCGGCACGGCTGACGACGATGGCTAGCACGACCGGCGCTCAGCGCCGCGCCGTCGAAAGCGCGTCGGTCTCGCGGTGCTGGTGGGTCGCCCGCCGAGCGTCACTCCCGCCGCGCTTCGATGGCCGCCAGCGCGTCCCGGAGCGCCTGCCTGGCGAACTGCTCCTTGATCTGCCGCCGACCGCCGTCGAAGACGTACCGCTCGACCGTGGTCGTCGACTCGCCCGTGTCCCACGCGCCCGCGTACGCGACACCGATGTAGACGGTCCCGACGGGGTCCACGTCGTCGCCGCCGCTGGGCCCGGCGATGCCGGTGGTCGCGACGCCCCAGGTCGCGTCCGCCGTGTCCCGGACTCCCCGGGCCATCGCCCGCGCCACGTGCTCGCTGACGGCGCCGTGCTCGTCGAGGTCCTCCCGCGGGACCGCGAGCACGTCGCGCTTGGCGTCGTACGAGTACGTCACCACGGAGCGGTCGAAGTAGTCGCTGGACCCCGGCACGTCCGTCAGCAGCGAGCCGATCAGTCCGCCCGTGGCCGACTCGGCGGCGGCGATGGTGGCATCGGTCGCTCGGAGAGCGTCGCCGATGCGTTCCTCGACCGGCGGGTCCGCGGCGAATTCGCGCATAGCGGCGCAAGGAGGGTCCAGCCCATGAAACCGGGCGCTCTCGTGGGCTGGTCCGTCGTGAGTAGAGCCGATTTCGTATCGCGGTAGACGGTTTACGCGTCCGGCGTCGTGGCCGAATCCTGTCGTTCTTCGCTGGTCGGAATTCTCGTCCTCAAGGGCAAGAGCCAGGTGGCAGTGGTCGTCAGCGGCGGTATGGACTACGAGCGGCCACTGTTCTTCCGGGTCATGCAGTACGCCGCCGCGGCCGAGCAGGACGTGGTGGACATGGTGAGCGGGAACCCGGACTGGGCACCGCCCGACGCGCTCCGCGAGGGCCTCCGCGAGTTCGCGGACTTGCCGGTCGAACACTACCAGTACCCGCCGAGCGAGGGGCTGGCCGAACTCCGTGCGGCGATAGCGACCCGCCACGACGTGCCGGCCGAGAGCGTCTTCGTCACGAACGGGACCGGCGAGGCCAACCACCTCGGGATGGCGATCGGACTCGACGAGTACCCCGGGAACGAGGTCCTGCTGACCGACCCCGTCTACCCCTACTACGCCGGGCGGACCGAACTCCTGCGTGGGGACGCGACGTACGTCCCGGCCGACGAGCAGGGCCGGCTCGACCCCGGGGACGTGCGCCGGGCCGCCAGTGACGAGACCGCCGTCATCGTCGTCAACTCGCCGAACAATCCGACGGGGGCGGTCTACGGCCGCGAGACGAAGCGGGGGCTGGTCGAGATCGCCGAGGAACATGACGCACTGCTGGTCAGCGACGAGGTCTACGAGCGGTTCGACCACTCCGGCCGGTTCTGCTCGGCGCTGGAGTTCGACTCGGACCGCCGCTTCGTGACGAACGCGTTCTCGAAGTCGATGGCCATCACGGGACTGCGGGTGGGCTACGCCGTCGTCCCGGAGCCGCTGCGGCCGGCGGTCCGGACGCGGCATATGCTGACGAACGTCGCCTGCTCGCGGCCCGCCCAGTACGCCGTCCTGCGGGCGCTCCGGGAGACGCCCGAGGCGTACTACGGGCGGAACCGCGAACTCGTCGCCGACCGGATCGAGACGTTCACGGCCGCGCTGGACGCCGCCGGCGCCGACTACGTCCGGCCGGAGGGCGCGTTCTACGTCCTCGCGCGGTTTGAGGACTACCCGGGGACGCTGGCGAACGTCGAGGGGCTCATCGACGAGGCCGGCGTCGCGGGAATGCCCGGCGACGCGTTCGGCGCGTCCCGCGCCGACTGGCTCCGGTTCGCGCTGGTGACCCCCCGGGTCGAGACGGCTGCCGAGCGCCTGACGGACTTCTTCACCTGACGCGTCGCTCCCGGTGCTCGCGACCGCCCGCGTGCGGTCTATGCGGACTCCCGGTCGGCCCCGTGACCGGGGGTCGCCTGGTGGGCGACGCGGTGTGTTCGGTGTGTCGGCATCCGGTTTGAACCCTCGTGACGGTCCGCTGGCGGGAGTCGACGAGGGAGACCGACGGGTACTCCCGTCCGCGTGGAGTACCGCTGCCCATGACCGAGATCGACGTCGAGGCCGTGGAGAGTCTGGAGGACTCCATCGCGGTTGACGCGCCGGAGTACGTCCTCTACGGCGGGAAGGGTGGCGTCGGCAAGACGACGATGGCGGCGGCCACCGCGCTCGCGTCGGCACAGGAGGGCGTGGCGACGCTCGCGGTCTCGACGGACCCGGCGCACTCGCTGTCGGACTCGCTGGAGACGTCCATCCCGGCGGAGCCGACGCGCATCCGCGAGGACGTGCCGCTGTACGCCGCCGAGATCGACCCGGACGCCATGCAGCAGGGGCCGTTCGCCCAGGGCGAGGGTGCGGGTGGCGGGATGCTCGGCGGGCTGGACGCCCTGATGCAGGACGAGGGGCTCAACCCGTTCGCCGCCGGCACGATGCCCGGTGCCGACGAGGCCGCCGCCATGCAGCTGCTCCTGCAGTACATGGACGACGACCGGTTCGACCGCGTGGTCGTGGACACGGCCCCGACCGGACACACCCTCCGGCTGCTCGAGCTGCCCGAGCTGATGGAGTCGCTGACGGGCCGGCTGCTGGCGTTCCGCGAGCGCCTGTCGGGGATGATGGGGAGCGTGAAGGGGCTGTTCGGGAGCGACACCGACGAGCAGTCGCTCGAACGGGGGATGGACGACCTGCGGCTGCTGGCCGACCGGGTCGAGCGGCTCCGCGAGCGCCT
>PXRM01000044.1 GCA_003020985.1 Halobacteriales archaeon QS_4_70_19
ACTCCGATTCCGGCTCGTTCAACTCCTCGGACTCCAACTCCACGTCGTCCGACTCCGAGGCGGCCGACCTGCTGCTCATCGACGACACGATAGGGAGCGAGGGGCGCGTGCTCCCGGAGACGCTCTCGACGGTCTCCCCGGAGTCGGCCCGCGAGATCACCGCCATCGACGACGAGACGGTCGGCGAGACCGACCTCGTCGACGTCGAGACGAACACGTCGACCACCGAAACCGTCTACGAGGTCCGGCTGGTCGAACTGAGCGACGAGCAGGTGGCGCTGCTCGAGCTGAACGCCGCCGGCGACTCGACGACCATGAGGAGCGTCTCCGAGTCCGTCACCGGGACCGGGGACTGGTTCTCGGACAGTTCGAGCACCGCCGACGCGTCCGGGGACGCCGCCAGGGTCCGGTCGACGGAGCCCGCGGACGACCCCGAACCGCCCGTTGACGGTGACGCGGCCGCGGTCGACACCCGCGACGGTGCTGACGGTGCCGGCGACGGTGGCGCCACCGCCCCGCCGCAGAACGCCATCGGCTTCCCGGGCTCGCCCGGCGACCTCCCCGGTAACCCGGCGGGTACGGGCGCGATAGTCGGGCTGGTCGGCGTGGTCGCCGCCGTGGCCGTCCGCCAGTCGGGCGCGCTCTCCGGGATGGCCGGGAGCCTGGGGAGGAGCGCCGGGACGATGATGTCGACGGCTCCGGGCTCGGACTCCCTCGACCGGCTCGTCCGGACCCTGGCGCCGTTCCGCTACTCCCGGTACGACGACTCCGACCCGCTCGAACACGAGGCCCGCGAGGAGATGTTCGCGGTCGTCGAGGAGTCACCGGGCACGTACCTCTCGGAGATCGCCGAACGGGCCGACATCCCGCTGTCGACGGCCCGCCACCACATCCGCGTGCTGGAGCGGGAGGAACTCGTCAGCGGGGCGAAGGTCCGGGGCAAGCGCCGCTTCTACCCCGCGCACACGGACGGTGTGGAGCTGGCGGCCGCGATGAACGACGACTCCACCGCGGCGGTCATCGACGCGCTCGCCCGCCTCGGCGCGGCCTCGGTCAGCGATCTGGCCGACGAACTCGACAAGGACCCGAGCACGGTCACCCACCACGTCCAGCGGCTGGAGGAAGACGACGTGGTGGTCCGTGAGCGCGACGGGCGCGCGGTGATGAACAAGCTCTCGGCGGCCGCCCGGACGATGCTGAACCCCGAGGAGCGGACCGCCGAGGGGCCGGCGGCCGGCGAGGCGATGGCCTCCGACTGAGCCGCCGCCGACACGCCCCGTTCTACGACGACTCGCTGCGTTCGGCAGCCTCCGGCTCCGTCAGCAGGGCGACGTTCCGCGCCTCGAACGCTCGCCCGCGCTCGAACAGAGCCCGCAGCGGCCCGCCCGACGCCGGCCGGAACTCGACGACGTACCCCTGCATCCAGTTCTCGCCGCGGAGCGTCCCGGTCCCCGTGTCGTGCTCGGTCACCTCGATGGAGTGGGGGGTCCCCTCGACCTCGAAACCGAGTCGGTCACCCTCCGTCGCGTAGCGCAGCGGCGTCCGTTCGTCGTCCAGGCGTCGGGCGGTCTCGGGCGTGACATCAAGCGTGCCGGTGCGCTCGGCCCTCTCGTAGTGCCCCCGCCAGCCGTCGCTGCCCCGGCGGAGTTCCAGCCGGTAGCCGACGGGGTCGTTCCGGAGGTCGAGCCGTCCCTGGAGCGCGTCGACGGCCTCGACGGTCCCCCGGAACCGACCGCCGCGGACGGTCACGTCGGCCTCGACCTGGAGCCAGTCGCCGAGCGCCCGGTCGCCGGTGACCAGGACGGCCGCCAGCGCGCTCGCGTCCGGCGCCGGGGACGGCGTCGGGGCCGCCGCCTCGTAGGTCGCCGCGCGGAGCGCGCGTCGGGCTGCCCGGCGGACCGTCCCGTTCAGATCCGTCCGGGCGACTTGTCCCAGTGCCGACCGGGCCGCCGCGTCGTCGGCGGTGCCCGCGGCGCCGAGTGCGAGACACGCGGCCCGTCGGACGGGGATCGACTCGTCGCTCAGTAGCTCGACCAGGCGCTCGTGCCGGCGCCCGTCCACGGGCGGCATCAGCGCACAGAGGCGGGCGGCGTGCTTGCGGACCGGCGGATGCTCGTCCTCGAGGAGGCCGGGCAGCCGGGCCGTGGGGACGACCTCGGGGCCCCGGGTGGCGAGCCACTCCAGCGCCCACGCGACGCTGTGGCGGACGCTCTCCGAGCGGTCGTCGAGGTGGGTCCGGAGCGGTTCGGCCGCCGCTCGATGGCTCGCGGGGTCGTCGACGACGACCTCCGCGATGGGCCGGGCGACGTTCGACCGGACGCTGGCCACCGGGTCGTCGAGGGCGTCGAGCAGGTCCCCCAGTAGCGGCTCGACCGCGACCGGGTCGTTGGTGCCGGCCTCGAAGCAGACGCGTGCGACCGCCGTGCGGACGCGGTCGTCGGGGTCGTCCAGCGCGTCGACGATGCGGTCCAGGACCGGCGCCAGGAGGCCGGGGTTCCCCGTCGCCGTCTCCACCAGTTCGGAGGCTGCCTCGCGCCGGCACTCGGTGTCGGTGGCCTCCAGTAGCGCCGTGATGCGGTCGTTGGGGACCCCCATCTGTCCCCGCGTACGGGTGCCTGTGAGGTGTACCTGTCGGTGGGTGGGCAGGTCGACGCGCCGTCCCACCAGTCGCGACCTCATACGGATTACGCTACGTCCTTTCCACAATGACCGCTTGCCCTCAGGCGGTCATCGTGGGAAACAGGTAGCGTAATCCGTATCAGTCCTCCCAGGCCGGGCCGCCCGGCTCGACGTCGTCGGCGCGCTCGCGCAGCCACGCGTGCTGCTCGCGGACGCGCGGCGGGAGGTCGGCGTACGAGTGCTCGAACAGGTCCGCGACCGCGGGGGGTGCGGTGGCCTCGGCGGTCGCGACCGCCTCGTCGGCCTCCCGCCGGGCGTCCTCGCGGAGCGTCTCGACGACCCCCTCCCGGTGGACGAGCGACTCCACCAGCACCGGCGTCCCCTCGCGGACGGTCGCCAGCGCCTCGGCGACGACCTCGTGGACCGCCAGCGGGTCCGTCCCGTCGACCTGGCGGCCCTCGAAGCCGTACGCCCCGGCGCGGGCGGCGATGCTGTCGGCGGCGGTCTGGTGCTCGCGCGGCGTCGAGATGGCCCAGCCGTTATTCTCACAGAGGAAGAGCACGGGCGCCCCGAACACGCCCGCGAAGTTCATCGCCTCGTGGGTGTCGCCCTCCGAGGTGGCGCCGTCGCCGAGGTAGGCGACGACCGCCTCGTCGGTCGGTCCGTCCGTGGGGTCCACCAGCCCGGCAGCGACCGCGCCGTCCGCGCCCGCCTTGCCGTCCGCCTCGTCCGTGCCGCCCCCGGCCGCGTCGTCGGGCCCGGCAGGCGCCACGGCGTTCCGGTAGTTCACCGCCATCCCGACCCCGACGGCGTGGGGGAGCTGCGTGGCGATGGGGACCGCCTGCGGGAAGATCCGCACGTCGTGGTCGGAGACGAACTCCGGGTAGCCCCGGCGGAACAGCAGCACGTCGCTCATCGGGACGCCGCGTGCCAGCGCCATCGCGTTCGTCCGGTAGGTCGGGAACAGCCAGTCCGCCTCGCGCATGGCGTGGGCCGCCGCGACCTGCGACCCCTCCTGCCCGCGGTACGGCGGGTAGCCGGACATCCAGCCCCGGCGCTGCAGGGCGAGCGCCCGGTCGTCGAAGACGCGGGCCCGGACTACGTCGCGGAGGAGGGCGCGGACGGCCCCGGCGTCGAGCGACGTCTCGGTCAGGTCCCGCTCCCCGATGACACGGTACATGCAGTGGCCCTGTCGTCGGGCCGGGTTAGCGATTGTGGTGAGATGGGGGTGCCGGGATAATCAGTATGCGTCCGATGTATTCTACAGAGGTTCGAAACATAGCGATAATTTGTGCCGTACAACGAGTATCTGGTGGAGAGTGTGGATATCCGCGAGGTGCGCCCGGGGGCCGACGGCCGCTCGCCGGTCGGCCGCTGGGGCGTCGCCCGCCCGGTTCCGGCGGCCGCGGAAGCCGGCAGTCTTAATCCGGTGCCGTCGCCATCGTCGGCCAGTGTTCGGCGCCGACCTCGCCCAGCTGGCCCCGCCGACCGAGTACGGGACGGTCGCGGACCTGCTGCGGCTGCTGCTGGTCCCCGCCTTCGGCTACGCGGCCTACCGCGACGTCCGCACCCGGCGGGTGGACGGCCGGCTGTGGGCCCCGCTCGTCCTCCTCGGGCTGGTCGCACTCCTGCTCGACTTCTCACGGGTCGGGGTAAACTCGTTCTCCGGCGAGCGGCTGGTCGTCCGGACCGGCGTCTCGCTGGGGCTCGTCGGGTCGCTGGGCTACCTGTTCTGGCGGCTGGGCGCCTTCGGCGGCGCGGACGCGAAGGCCATCATGACCCTCTCGCTGTGCTTCCCGGTGTACCCCAGCTACACGCTCCCCTTCGGGACCGTTCCCGACCACCGCGCACCGCTGGGCGTGTTCTCGCTCACCATCCTCACGAACACGGTCCTGGCGGGGCTGGCCTACCCGCTTGTGCTGGCGGCCGGCAACGCCGCTCGCGGTCGGTTCGCGCTCCCGATGTTCGTCGGCCGGCCCGTCCGCGTCGGGGCGATAGCACGGACGTACGGCCGGCTGCTGGAGACCCCCGACGGGCTCACGCGCGGGGGGCTCGACCTCGACACGCTCCGGATGTACCTCCGCTGGCGCGGGACGACGCTGTCGGCCGTCCGGGCGGCCCCCGACGAGTTCCGGGACCCTGACTCCGTTCCGGCGCCGGAGGCGCGCGGTGAGCCGACCAGCGGCTCCGTCGCGGAGGGCGACCCGGTCACCGACGGCGGCGTGCCGGCGCCGGATGCCGACCCGGACGCGCCCGATGGCGCGTCGCCCCCGCCCCTCGTGCCGACGACGGACACGTCCGCGACACCGGCCGTCCGCCGGGTCGACGAGTGGGGCGCGGCGGCGTTCCTCGACGACGTGGGGTACGCCTACGGGGCGACCGCGGCGGACCTGCGGGCGGCGCTCGAACTGCTCGCCGATGCCGACCGCGAGCGGGTGTGGGTGTCGCCGGGCATCCCGTTCGTCGTCCCGATGTTCGCGGGGCTGGTCGTCTCGCTGGTCCTCGGCGACGTTCTGTTCCTGCTGCTCGGGTCGGGCTGACGGCGGCCGTCCGCCCGCTGTGGCCCGGCACGCCGGCACGAAAAGACCTATCCTCGCCACGGGCCTCGCTCCGGACATGAGCGAGACAGAGCCCGGGGGGGCGACCGGGGCCACCGCCCCGGACCTGGCGTTCGACGAGCAGGAGCTGCTCCCGGCAGTGGCGCAGGACGCCGACACCGGCGAGGTACTGATGCTCGCGTACGTCGACGAGACGGCGGTCTCCCGGACCCGAGAGACGGGATACGCCCACTACTACTCGCGCTCGCGCGACGAACTCTGGAAGAAGGGCGCGACGAGCGGCCACACGCAGCGCGTCCGCGAGGTCCGCGCGGACTGCGACGGCGACGCGCTCCTCTACGTCGTCGAGCAGTCGGGCGGCGCCTGTCACACGGGCTTCGAGAGCTGTTTCTACCGGACGCTCGACGGCGAGACGGTCGGCGAGCGCGTCTTCGACCCGGACGCAGTCTACGACGACGAGGCCGAGGACGCCGACGGGACCGGGGACAGCACCGACAGCGGGGCCAGCGGCGGAGCAGCCGACACGGACGGATGAGCGGCACCGTGCCGGACGCCACGGCGACGGAGGCCGAGACGAGCGCGGCGGCGCTGGTCGCCGAACTGGACGCCGCCGACGCGGAGTTCGAGCGGCTCCGCGAGCGCGTCGAGGAGTACGGCGTCGACGCGCTCGACCGGGTCGCGGGCGCCTGTGAGCAGGTCGACCGCCTCTTCGAGCAGTACGAGGACCGCGCCACCGACTACGACGACTTCGAGGGGTACGTGGAGTTCCAGGAGACGTTCGTGGACTTCGTCGCGGGCCTGCCGGAGGACCTGCCCGCCCACGACGCGTTCGAGGCCGCCGACGAGACGTTCCAGCGCTCGCGGCTGAAGGAGAAGCACTTCGCGCAGGCGCGCGAGCAACTCCAGCCCGCTCGCGACCTCGCGGCGCTGTACGAGGACTGGCAGGCGGCCCGCGAGCGCTACGGCGACGCCCGGTACGCCGTCGTCCGCCGGCTGGAAACGGTCGAGGAGCGGATCGCCGACCTCGAGCAGACGCTGACGTACGGCGAGGCCGCCCTCGACGCGCCGGTCGGGCCGAGCCGCTCCTGGACGCGCGTCGCCCACCCGGCCGCCTGCTGGAGTACGTCCGTGACTCGCCAGCGGGCGCGGAGTCGGTGGTGAAACTGCTGGAGTACGCGGACTACTCGAACTCGAAGCTGGGGCACTACGTCGACGACCCGGCGGCGTTCCAGCGCTGCGTGGCGGCCAACGAGACGTACCTCGACCGCCTCGATGCGGCGTCGCTGACGGTCGGCTGGCCCCCACCGTCGGCGACCGACCTCCGCTGGTGGGCCGACGCCGCCGAGTCGGTCGTCCGGCGGTTCGCCCCCGAGCAGACGGTCGCCTCGCTCCGGACGGTCCGACGGCTGACGTACGACGGGGACTACGAGCGCCTCCGGGCGGCCGCCGTCGCGCGCGTCGAACTGGACGAGCGCGAGCGCGAGCGGCTGCGGAACGGGGCCGTCACGGCCGACCTCGATGCGGCCCGCGAGGCGCGGGACCTGCTGTCGTCGGCGCTGGAGGACTACCCGCCGCTGGAGGACCGCTGACCCGTCCGGCTACGAGCTGTCGGTGCCGTTCCCGGCGGCGGTCGGGGTCCCCGTCCGCAGGTCGGTCGGCGTCTCGTCCGGCCGGGAGACGCCCAGGACGCGGGCCACGTCGCCCGTCCGGTAGAACAGCTCCGCGGTGTCGCCCGGCCTGACGCTGTTGAAATCACCCCGTGTGAGGTCCGCTTCGCCGCAGTCTCCGTCGCCCGTTGCCTCGGGGGCGCAGTCGTGCTGGACGAGGTAATCGACGGCCTCGTACTGGCGGGACAGGGCCTCCCCGAGCGGCTGCGAGACGATGAGCGGCCCGTCGAACTCGAAGTCGTCGCGGTGGCCCCGGGCGATGGTCCGGGCCTCGTCGACGGCATCGTAGACGATGCGCCCGCGCCCGTTCGCCGTCTCGACGGTGATGTACTTCGCGCGGACGAGGCCCGACTGCGTGACGCCCAGCGTGCTCAGACAACCGCTCGTCGCCGTCGTGGCGAGTGCCGCCGTCGCGCCGAGCGCCCGGAGCGCAGCCCGTCGTCGCATACCGGTCGTTCGGGGGTCGTCACAAGGAGGGTTCCGGTCCCGGACGGTGCCGCGCCCCGCGTCCCGCTCAGATGCCCCCGGTCACGTCCTGGTACGCGCCCTCCTCGTACTCGTCGTTCGGGATGACGACGACGCTGCCGAAGCCCTCGCGGTCCTGTAGCATCTGGTGGGCGCGGGCGGTCTCGCTCATCGGCAGCACCTCCCGGACGTAGGGGGTGAAGGTGCCGTCCCAGACCAGCGAGAGCACGTCGTCCATCTCGCCGGGCGTGCCCATCGTCGAGCCCAGGATGTCGAGCTGCTTCCAGAAGATCTGGGTGACGTCCGTCTCCGGGTTCGGCCCGGTGGTCGCTCCGCAGGTGACCAGGCGGGCGCCCTGCGTGCAGGCGCTGATGGAGTCCTGCCACGTCGCGGCGCCGATGTGGTCGACCACGACGTCCGCGCCACGGCCGTCCGTGTCGCTCTTGATGGCGCTCACGAAGTCCTCCTCGTCGTAGTTGATGAGGTGGTCGGCGCCGCACTCGGCCGCGAGGTCGAGCTTGGCGTCGGTGGAGGCGGTCGCCCAGACCTCGGCGCCAGCGTTGGCGGCGATCTGGACCGCGGCGTGACCGACGCCGCCGGACGCACCGTGGACCAGCACGTTCTCCCCCTGGCGCACCTCGGCGCGCGTGGTGAGCATCCGCCACGCGGTCTGGAAGACGAGCGGCGCGGCCGCCGCCGTCACGAAGTCGACGTGGTCCGGCACGTGGACGAGGTTGTCCTCGGCGAGCGCGGTCAGCTCCGAGTGGACGCCGGTCGTGTGCTCGCCGATGAGCTGGAAGTTCTCGCACAGCGAGCGGTCCCCGTCGCGGCAGAACTCGCACTCCCCGCAGGAGGTGGCGGGCGCGACCGCCACGCGGTCGCCAGCCTCGAACCGGGTGACGTCCTCGCCGACCTCCCGGACGATGCCGGCGCCGTCGCTGCCGGGGATGTGTGGGAACTCGCCCGGGCTCGGCATCCCGCGCCGCGTCCACACGTCGAGGTGGTTCAGCCCGCCGGCCTTCATCTCGACCAGACACTGGTCACGGTCGAACTCCGGGTCCGGCAGCTCGTCGTGCTGGATGACGTCCGTGTTGCCGTGTTCCTCGTAATAGACAGCCTTCATAGGCCGGCAGTCGGCGGGGTTGGTGAAAACGGTAGCGGTGTCGGAACCCGCCGCCAGCGCGACGCAAGACCCATGTCCGCCTCGGCGCTACCCGGATGTGATGCGGACCTCGCACCTGGGTGTGGCGGTCCTGCTCGCCGGCCTCGTCGTGCTGAGCGCCGGCGGGGCGGCGTACGTCGACGCCCAGAAGTGCCGAACGGTCGCCGGCGTCACCGTCACCCAGGTCGAGGACCCTCCCGCCGACCTCCAGCGGGTCGCCTACGCGGACCTCACCGACGACCAGCGAGAGGTGTTCGACCAGGTCCGGGGCGCACGGCAGGCCCTCGTCCGGCGTGGCCTCTTCGAGGACCCGCTCGTGGTCGCCTACGAGGGTGACGACTACGTGGTCGCCGTGAGCGAGGAGCAGGACTGCGGCGACCCCGGCAGCGACGGCGTCCGCGTCCCGCTCGTCGGCGGTGCCGCCCTGCTGCTCGCCGGGGCTGCCGTGGCGAAGTACGGGGATTGAGTGTCAAACGCGGATATTATGCACTAGTTTCTGTATTTTTCGAAATATTCCGGGTTTAGTAGAGATATATCGGGCGTGATGGCCGCCGGGACGTTCCCCGCACACTAACCTGCCACCGTACCGAACTCCGGACCATGACCGACGACCACGACGACGCTGCCGACGGGACGGGGAACCGGTATCATGGGGACGGGAACCACGAGGACGGGAACCACGAGGACGGGAACCACGAGGACGGGAACCACGAGGAGACGGACGACCACGGGCACGATGACCACGGCGGGGACCACGACGACCATGAACACGCGCACGACCACGACCACCACCACCACGACATCGAGACCGTCGGGGTGGGCGTGGTCACCGTCTCCTCCACGCGCACCGTCGAGGACGACCCGGCGGGCGACACCATCATCGAGGTGTTCCAGGAGGAGGGCCACGAGCTGGCGGTCCGGGAACTCGTCCGCGACGACCTCGACGGCGTCCAGTCGACGGTCGACCGGCTGGTGGAGCGCGAGGACGTGGACGTGGTGGTCACGACGGGCGGGACCGGCGTGACGCCGGACGACGCGACCATCGACGCCGTGCGGCCGGTCCTCCGCACGGAGCTCCCGGGGTTCGGCGAGCTGTTCCGCCGGCTCTCGTACGAGGAGATCGGGACCCGCATCGTCGGGACGCGTTCGCTCGCGGGCGTCGCACGCGGGGTCCCGGTCTTCTGTCTCCCCGGAAGCGAGAACGCCGCCCGGCTCGGCACCGAGGAGATCATCGTCCCGGAGGTGCCACATCTCGCGGGACTAGCACGCCGGGACCAGGAACAGGAGGCGGACGGGGCGGCCGAGGAGGAGGCGTCGGACGAAGAGACTGCGGAGTGAGGTCGCTACCGCGGGGTGTCGGCTGTCGACGGGCATGATTTTCTTGTCTCGCTTGTTGCCGCCTTCGAGTGTTCTGGAGCCGACGCGGCGGCATACGGCTGTTTTTCGTGTACTGGTCTGCGGTGTGGACGTCCACGGCGGGCCTCCCCGACCCCGCGTCCGGCCCGCGCCGCCGGAACTGCTCGTAGTCGCGGACGGCCGCCGCGGCCACGTCCTCCATCGGCTTCCCTCGCTCGCCGAGCGCGTCGAAGCCCGCGCGGGCAGCGTCGGCGTGGGCCACGAGCGTCACGACGGCGCCGGGAGAGTCGCTCTCGACGTAGTCGCCCGCCGTCTCGACCGGACAGGTCGTCACGTCCCGGAGTGCCTGCCGGGCCGCGCGAGCGCCGCGCTCGGCCACGTCCGCGTCCGCGAGGGCCGTCGCCGCCACCGAGTGGACGGTGACTCGCTCGGTCGGACCTGGGTCGCGGAGGTCGAGCGGCTGGGGGTCGCCACTCCGGAGCGTGAGCGCGGCCTCGCCGCCGCCGGCCGGGTAGAAGCCGCGCCGCGAGACGGCCGCGTGGGCGGCGACCCCGGCCCGGCGCGCCAGCGGGAGCCTGACCCGGCGGTAGTGGTCCGTCGTCGGGGCCCACTTCACGTCCGTCCCGCCGGTCGCGCGGACGACGAGTTCCTCGCCGTCGTCCAGTGTTGTCGCCAGCGGGAGGAGCGCGTCGAACACGAGCAGGACGCTCCCGGCCGTCTCGATGTCCACCTCGTACGTCCCCGGACGGACGGGGCCGGGCTCGAAGGTGAGGGTCTCCGAGCCGTGGTCGGCGTCCGTCACCTCGGCGTCGCAGGCCGCCGCGACCGCCTCGACCGCGGCGAGATGCTGTGGTTTCAGCCCGGGCTCCGGGCGGTCCCCGCGGATGCCGGCCATCTCGAAGGGCTCGCCGGTGACCGCCGACAGCGCGAGCGCGGTCCGCAGGAGCTGCCCGCCACCCGCGCTCCCGTCGAGTTCGAGCATACTGCCGCTGGGCGCCCGCCCCGCCTCAACCCTGCGGTGGCGCGTCCCCGGCCGCCGGGCCGCAGCCGGCAGGCACACGTCGCCCCGCCGTGAACAGCGCCCATGGACAAGCAGTCACTCCGCGAGCGGGTGTGGGACGCGCTGGAGGACGAGGGTATGGCCCGGTTTCCCTTCCCGCCCCACGGCCGCATCCCGAACTTCGCGGGGGCGGACGCGGCGGCCGACCGCCTGACCGACACCGACGCGTGGCGCACGGCCGGGACGGTGAAGGCGAACCCCGACGCCCCCCAGCTTCCGGTCCGGCGGGCCGCGCTCCGGGCCGGGAAGACCGTCTACATGGCCGTCCCGCGACTCCGCGACGAGCGTTGCTTCCTCGAACTGGACCCCGACGCGCTGACGGACTACGACGCCGCGACCACGGTGAGCGGGTCGGCCGAACACGGCCGGCAGGTAGCCCCGGACGCGATGCCAGCCGTCGACCTCGTCGTCTCGGGGAGCGTCGCCGTCTCGGAGGCAGGCGCCCGCATCGGCAAGGGCGAGGGATTCAGCGACCTGGAGTGGGCGGTCCTCCGGGAACCGGGGCTCGTCGACGACGCGACGCCCGTGGCGACGACCGTCCACGAACTGCAGGTCCGCGACGAGTCCTGGGAGGCCGACGCCCACGACGTACCACTGGACCTCGTGGTCACGCCCGAGCGAACCGTCGAAACTGGGGAGCAGCCGCGCGGCTCCGCCCCCGCGAGCGTCGCGGGGAAGCCGGCGGGAATCGACTGGTCGCTGCTCTCCGAGGCGGACGTGGCGGAGATGCCCGTGCTGGAGCGGTTCCGTGATTGACGGGCTGTATCGGGTTCAATGAGCCAATAACTCCATTGACCCACACGAAATTCGTGTAAATAAATAATTCTGTGGATTTGTGGGATACTGTTTCCTACTGCTCCCGCACGACGACGAACTCCGCGAGGTCGCGGAGGTAGTCGACCGCGCGGGAGTCCCGTCGGGTCGCGGTGTCGAGCGCCTCCAGGGCGGCGTCCGACTCCTCGCGGGCCCGGGTGTTGGCCTCCTCGGGCGAGAGGTCGGTCACCCGGACGATGGAGGGGCGCTCCATCTCGGCGTCCTGGCCCGTCGGCTTGCCGAGGTCGGCGGGGGCGGCCGTCTCGTCGAGGACGTCGTCACGGATCTGGAAGGCGACGCCGACCCGCTCGGCGTACTCGCCGAACGCCTCGATGCGGTAGGGGTCGGCGTCGGCGGCGACCGCGCCCAGCTCCGCGGCCGCGCGGAACAGGGCGCCCGTCTTCCGGCGCGCGAGGTCCATGTACTCGGCCTCGTCGGTCGGGAGGGCGGCGAGTTCGGTCGCCTCGCCCGTCCCGAGTTCCACCATCGCCTCGGCGACGATCTGGGTGGCGTGCTCGTCCGCCGAGAAGAGGGCGAACGCCTCGCCGAGCAGGCCGTCGGAGGCGATGATGGCCGGGCCGTGGCCGTAGGCGACGTGGGCGGCGGTCTCGCCCCGGCGCAGGTCGGACTGGTCGATGATGTCGTCCACGACCAGCGAGGCGTTGTGGACGAGTTCGACCCCGACCGCGAAGTCGACGGCGGGGCCGCCGGCCAGCGGGTCACCGCCGGTCGCCTCGCAGGTGAGCATCGTCAGCGTCGGGCGGACCCGCTTCCCGCCCGAGAGGGAGACGTGCCGGACCTGCTCGGCCAGCGCCGGGGGCTCCACCCCGTCGAGGACCGTCTCCAATCCCGGGCGTCGGACGGCCCGGTGCCACGGGCGGGATCCGGGCGACGGCGACACCGAGGGGTCGTCCCCCCGGATAGCACCGGGGGTTCCGGCGGCCCCGCGGCTGGTGTGAACCTACTCCCCCCCCTCGGCCCCGTCTGGTCGGTATGCAGTCGATTCCGCTCCCGGTCCTCGGGGCGGCCGTCCTCGGGATGCTCGCGGCCGCCGCGGCGCTGTCGGTCGCCGTGGTCGCCTCGCTTCGCGGCGGCGAGTCGAAGGCCGCAGCCCGCCGGCTCGCACCGCTGACCGTCTCGCCAGCCATCGTCGTCTTCCTGCTCGGGTCCCTGACCATCGACGGCACCGCGCCGATGGCGGCGCCGCTCGCGGGGCTCGTCGTCACGGTCGCCGTACTCGTCTGCCCGCTCCGGTCGCTGTGGCGGACGCGCGCCACACCGTCGGAGCGCCGGAAGAGAACGTGTCCGGCCGACTGAGTGCGCTTGGCGCCGACCCCGCTCCGTGGCGTGGTGCCGACCGAGTCGCAGTGGAGACGGGCGTCGTTCGCTGCCTGGTGGAAGAAAGGAATCGAGTGGGGTGGTCGCGCCTACAGGTTGGGTGCCTCGCCGCCGAACTCCTCGATGAGTTCGGGGACGATGTCGAACAGGTCGTCGACGATGCCGTAGTCGGCGAGGTCGTAGATGGGGGCGCTCGGGTCCGTGTTGATGGCGACGATGGTGTCGGCGCCCTTCATGCCGGCGACGTGCTGGACGGCGCCGGAGATGCCGATGGCGATGTAGACGTCCGGCGTGACGACCTTGCCGGACTGGCCGACCTGCCGGTTCTTCGGCAGCCAGCCGTTGTCCACGATGGGGCGGGACGAGGAGAGCGTCGCGCCGAGCGCGTCGGCGAGCTCCTCCACGAGGACGAGGTTCTCCTCCTCCTCGATGCCGCGGCCGATGGAGACGAGCACGTCGGCCTCCGAGATGTCGACGTCGCCGCCGCCGACCTCCTCGAAGCCGGTCACCTCGGAGCGGATGGCGTCCTCGTCGATGTCGACGTCGACGGCGGTGACCTCGGCGTCGCCGTCCCCCTCGGCCTGGGGCCACTCGGCCGGCCGGACGGTGACGGCGAACGACTCGCTGTCGACGTCGTAGGTCGTCTCGACCTTGCCACCGTACTGCTCGCGGGTGACCTCCGTGACGTCGCCACCGTCGAGGGCGACCGAGTCCGTGACGAGCGGGAGGTCCAGGTCGTCGGCCACGGCGGGGGCGTAGTCGAGCCCGTTGACGGAGTTGGGCGTGACCAGGATGTCCGCGCCGGCCTCCTCGAACAGCTGCGGGATGGCCTGCGCGTAGACGTCGTGGTTGAACTCCTCGCCGTCGTCGACGGTGTGGATGGCGTCGACCCCGTCCCGGTTCAGGTCGTCGGCGAACGCGTCGACGTCGCCGGAGATGACGCCCAGGTGCAGGTCGCCGCCGACCTCGCTGGCCAGCTCGCGGCCCGCGGTGATGAGTTCGAAGGAGACGTCGCGGAGTTCGCCGCGACGGTGCTCCGCGATCGCGAGGACGTCCGTCATCCCTCGACCACCCCCTTGTCGCGGAGGAAGTCAGCCAGCTCCCCGGCCGTGTCCTCGGGTGAACCCTCCCAGATGGTGGCGTCACCCTCGGACTCGGGCTCGTACATCGAGGTCCGCTCGAGGGGGGAGTCGAGGCTGCCCGTGTCGAGCCCCAGGTCGTCCAGGCTCTGGACGTCGAGGGGCTTCTGCTGGGCCTGCCGGATGCCGCGGAGGCTCGCGTAGCGAGGCTCGTTGATGCCGGACTGGATGGTGAGGACGGCGGGCGTCCGGACGTCCGTCAGCTCCTCGATGCCACCCTCCAGCTCGCGGTGGACGCCGGCCACGCCCTCGTCGAGGTCGAGGTCGAGCGTGTTGACGACCGCAGCCCACTCCATGTCGAGCTTGTTCGCCAGCATCACGCCGGTCGCGCCGTTGGCGTCGTCGTCGGACTGGACGCCGGAGAAGACGATGTCGGGGTCCTCCTCCTCGGCGACGGCGGCCAGCATCTCGGACGTGGCCTCGGTCGAGAGGAAGTCGACACCCTCGAGCGAGTCGTCCCAGACGCGGATGGCGCGGTCGGCACCCTTCGCCAGCGCCATGCGGATGGTCTCCTCGGACCGCTCCGGCCCGATGGTGACGGTGACGACCTCCACGTCGTCGTTCTCCTCGCTGTACTGGACGGCCTCCTCGACGGCGTAGTCGTCCCACTCGTTGAGGTCGTACTCGAGGTAGCTCTCGTCGATGTCGAGTCCGGAGATCTCGAACTCGTCTTCGACCTCGGCCACCTCTTTCACGGTGACGAGTATCTTCATGCTAGTCGTTACAACCCAGCAGTCGTTCGTGAATAAACGTTTCCGAACGGCGCGAACGGCGGCGACCTGGGCCGGCGATATGAGGCCTGTTCAAGCCGATTCCGGACCCCCGACGAGACGGTTCGTCGATACGTTCCGGGCGGGTCGGTCACTCCTCGAAGTCCGTCACGTCCTCGTCCGGGAGACTGATCAGGTTCTCGCGGCCGATCCGGAGCTTGTCGATCCGGCCGTCCTCGTCCATCGCCGAGAGGAGCTGAGAAACCTTCGCGTTGGACCAGCCCGTCTCGGAGACGATGTTCGCCTGCTTCATCCGGCCGCCGTTCTCCTCGAGCAGCCGCTCGACGCGCTCCTCGTCGCTGAGGAGCTCCGTCTCCTCCTCGGCCTCGTCGATGGGGTCGCCGCCGGCCGCCGCGGTGGCGCCCACCCCGGAGCCGTTGGCGGTCGCGTTCTGGTCCGCCGTGGAACCGTCCGCACCCGGCGGCCCGTCATCGCCCCCCATCGATGCGGGCCCGGGCTCGGGTCCGGCGTCGTCCGTCCGGCGGCGGGCCAGCAGTCCGGCGGCGAGCAGGAGCAGCCCACCGAGCCCCCCGACGATGACGAGGGTGCTCGGCAGGCCCGGGTCGTCGATGGTCGTCGTCGCGTTCGTCGCCGGGGTCGGGGTCGGCGTGGGAGTGGGGGTGGGCGACTGGCCGCGGTTCCGGTCGAACGTGGCGGCCACGTCGCCGGCCTCGAACGTCGTCGGTCCCTTCCACCGGAGAACGCCGGCCCGCGGCGGGACCGTGGCGGTAACGATGCCGTAGCCGTTCGGCGGTCTGATCTCGAGCGTCTGGTTCGCCGTCAGCCCGGGGAGCCACGTTCCGTCGCTGGTGTTGAACGCGGGGCCGACCCGGAGCCGGTCGCCGCTGGCCCGGCCGAAGTTCGTCCAGGTGAAGTTCAGGCTGAGGCGACCCACCGCGGTCCCGTTCTCGCCCTCGATTACCGTGCTCCCCCGCTCCACCGACCGGAGCTCCATGGTGCGGTTGACGGTCCCGTTAGCGAGCTGGTTGGCTCGTCGGAACGTCTCGACGTCGAACCCGACCTCGGCGTTGCCGCGCTCGTGACGGCTCGCCAGGTCCTCGAACGCGGCACGGTCGCTCCCGTTGGTCAGTTCGAACGTGGTCGAGACGCTCCAGCGGGCGTCCCCGTTCCGCCGGAGCTCGACGACGAGTTCGGTGCCGTCGCGTGGCGGGCGCTCGGACTGCGCGGTCGCGACCGAGCGGACGCTGGTCTCGCTGTCGAGGGCTGCTGTCCGGTCCACCCCCGGCGGCGCCGTGGCTGTCGCCGCGGCCGGGGCGGTCGCAGCGAGGACGACCATCGCGGCGAGGACGGCGAGGGCAAGCGTCGACTGGAGGGCGGCACACGACCTCGCCCGCATATGCTCGGGGTGGCGGTGGAGCGCGGAAAACGCTTTCCATCGGGCAATGAAACGTCTCCGGCCCGAATGAAACGTCTCCGGGCCGCTGGGCCGGTCGTGTGAGAGCCCTCGCCGGTGACGGACGGCTTTTTGGTCCTCGCCCCAGACCTCCGGGTATGAACGGTCCCCGTAATCGTCAACGGATGGTCTCCGTTACGGGGCTCCTCGTGGTCGCCCTCGTGCTGGCACCGATCGCTCCCTCCCTCGCCGGCGCCGTGCCGGTGCCGGCGACCGGTGCCGATCGCTCGGCCGCGACCCGGCCGTCCACCGCCCCGTCGGGACTGCCCGCGAGCGCGCCCGCCCGCCCCGTCGCCTCGGACCGGAACACGACGGAGTACCTCGCGCTCGACCGGAGCCTCGAGACGAGCCGGTTCGGGGTCGCGACGCTCGATGTCGGGGGGAGCGTCTCGGCCGACGGCGCGAGGACCCGGTCCGCCTACCAGACGTCCTGGCTGCGGGAGGCGTTCGCCGCCGCGGGGGACAACGACACGGAACGGCGGGCCGTGGTCCTCGACGGCGCCGACCGGATCGACGCGCGGATCGCGACCCTCGAACGCCGGTCGGACACCGCTCTGACCCGGTACAACGCCGGCGAAATAACGACGCAGGCGTACCTCCGTGAACTGGCGGCCATCAGCCAGGCCGCCGACTCGCTCCGCGGCGCCGTCAGCCTCCTCGCCACCTACAACTCCGCGGCCGGGCAGCCGGTCGCCACGGAGCGGATCGCCACGCAGAAGTCCCGGCTCCTGCTCCTCGATGGCCCGGTCCGCGACAAACTGGCCGCCGCCATGCGCGGGGAGCGTGACCCGATACGCGTCCACGTCGAGACGACGGACGAGGGCGTCGTCCTCGCGACGATCGACCGCCGTGGGTTCACCCGACGCTACGTCCGGGAGGCCTCCGTCCCGAGCGCCCGCCGCCCGGACGGGACCGACCAGTTCGAGGCCACCAACGACCGCATCGGCGCGGCCCGGGACCGGTTCCGTGAGCTCTACCCGTGGACCTGGAGCAACCGGGAGTCCACCTCCATCGTCGCCTACCAGGGCGAGCCGTTCCTCTACACCGCGAGCGTCTACTCCGTCCGGGTCGGGCACGCGCACGGGACCAGCCGCACCTACGACCTGATCGCGTTCCTCGACGGTGCCACCCGGGACGTGTTCCGCGAGATCCAGTACAAGGACCTGTCGCGGGTGCCGACGATCGCCGCCGACAGCAACCAGTCGGACGGCGTCCGGGTCTCGGTCAACCGCACGCGGTCCGGAGGTCCGATGCTGGTGGCGGCGACCGACGAGGCGTCCGGCGACCCGCTGATCGCTACCGTCCTGATCGACGGTGAGCCGGTCGGCAGGACCGGAACGAACGGACACCGGTGGGTCGTCGCCCCCCGGCCGACGGCGAACGTCACCGTCGTCCGCGGCGACGCGTCCGCCTCCGTGACCGTGTTCAGCGACGGGGCCCCGACGGGATAGGGAGCGCCGGCCACCTCCTCGACGGCACCCGGTCCCCTCGCAGCGCGCGGGCCTAGCCTCTTGTCGGATGCCGCAGCACCCGGCCCGTGTCTGCGAGTTCCGACCGCGCCGTCTCGACGGTGCTCGGATCAGTCCTGCTCGTCGGCGTCGTCGTCGGCCTCGCCGTCGTCGTCGGCGGTGCCGTCCTTGCGACGACCGTCCAGACGGAGCCTCCCGGACACGCCCGCCTGGACTGCCGGGCCGACCCCGGGACCGACCGTATCGCCTGTACCCACACCGGCGGCGACCCCCTCGACCTCGGCACCCTCCGGGTCCGCGTCACGGTCGGCGGCGAGGGGCTCGCTCACCAGCCGCCGGTCCCCTTCTTCGCGGCCCGTGGCTTCCACGCCGGGCCGACCGGCCCGTTCAACAGCGCCGCCGACCCGCACTGGTCCGCCGGGGAGACCGCCGCCCTCGAACTCGCCGCCACGAACCGGCCCGGCCTGACGCCAGGCACCCGCGTCGTCGTCCGGGTGGTCTCCGACCGGACGACCGTCGCACGCGCGAGTACCGTTGCCTGACGCGGTGATGAGAGGCGATTTCCCAGATAATATAGAATGTAGAGAAATAATGTAGGGGATTGTGTATAAGTATCGGGTTTTGACAGTGAGTCCGGTGGTTTGAAGAGAAATTGTCGTCGCAGGACGTGCCCACCGTCGGTGACCTGCCGGCTCAGTCGTCCGCCGAGGCGTCCACGGCCTCCGCGTCGGCCGTCGTCCCCGTCCCGTCGTCCGGGACGTGCGCGATGGTGGTGATGGCGATCTCGGGGTTGTAGTCCGGCCCCATCGTGACGTGGCGGAACTCCTCGTAGCCGGCCTCGCGGAACATCCGGTCGGCCTCGTCCTCGTCGTAGAACAGCATGATGGCGTCGGCGAGCTTCCGGAAGAGCGTCGACTTCGGGTAGTTCGGACCGACCACGAGGACCGGGCCGCCCGGCTTCACGACGCGGCGGAACTCCGCCAGCGCGTCGACCGGGTTGGGCCAGTACTCGATGCTCCCGGAGGACCAGAGCGCGTCGAAGGTGTCGTCCCTGAACGGGAGCCGCTCGGCGTCGCCGCGGTGGAACCGCACCTGCCCGTGCTTCCCGAACTTCGCGTACGCCTGCTCCAGCTGGTGTTCGGACTGGTCGAGCCCGTAGACGTCCTCGGTGTGCTCCAGCAGCCCCTCGGTGGCGAAGCCGGTCCCGCAGCCGACGTCGAGCACGCGGTCACCGTCCTCGATGTCGAACAGCTCCAGCGCCTCCGTGCGCATCTCCTCGTTCCAGATGAACGGGTTGATCTCGTCGTACACCTTCGAGAGGTACCGGTAGAACAGCCGCGCGCGGGCCTTGTTCTCGAGGAGTCCCATTACCGTCGCGTTGGCGCTCTGCGGGCATAACTCCCCTGCTTCCGGGAACCCGTGGGGTCCGCGACCGGGAGCCGCCCGCCCACGCCGCCGACCGCCGGTATTAACCACGCGCCCGCCGTCCGCCGGCGCATGAGCGAGGACGTGCTGGTCCCGGGCGGTCGGAACGTCCGCGGCACCCTGGACACCCCCGACGGCGACGCGACCGCCTGTGTCGTCGCGTGCCCGCCACACCCCCAGTACGGCGGCCGGCGGACGGACGCCCGCCTGCGCGCGCTCTCGGACGCGCTCGTCGCCGAGGGCGTGGCCTGCCTCCGGTTCGACTACGGCGACTGGGATGATGGCCGGGGCGAGCGGACGGACGCGGTGCAGGCCTGCCAGTGGGCCCGAGAGCGGTTCGGCGACGGGCGGGTGGGGCTGTTCGGCTACTCGTTCGGCGGGGCGGTCGCGCTGCTCGCGGCCGCTGGCGGCGGGGCGGTCGCCCGCGACCTGCGGGCCGTGGTCGCGCTCGCCCCCGGGGCCGGCATCACGAGTGGCGTCGAGCGCCCCGTCGACGGGGCACTCGCCGACATCGCCGCGCCCGTCCGCATCGTCTACGGGAGCCGTGACGCGACGGCGAACTGGGAGCCGATCGTGGAACGGGCCCGCGAACTGGACCGCGACCTGGTGGAGATGAGCGCCGACCACCACTTCGTCGGGCAGGCCGAGAAGGCCGCCGGGCACGCCGCCGAGTTCCTGCTGTCCCACCTCGGCTGATACGGATTACGCTAACTGTTTCCCACGACGACCGCCCGAGTGCGGACGGTCGATGTCGAAATGACGTAGCGTAATCCGTATGAGGTCGCGGACGGCTCCGTCACGGCCCCGCCGGCCGGAACCGACACCACTACCCGCGGACCGGCCCCACGGACGGACATGACCCTGCGGTACGTGACGACCAACCCCGGCAAGGTCCGGGAGGCCGAGGAGTACCTCGACGAGGTGGCGGCGCTGGACTACGACTACCCGGAGGTGCAGGCGACCGGGCTCGGGCCCATCGCGGCCCACGGCGCCCGCGAGGCGTACCGGTACGCCGGCGAACCGGTCATCGTCGACGACGCTGGGCTGTTCATCGAGGCTCTCGACGGGTTCCCCGGCCCGTACTCCTCGTACGTGGAGAACACGCTCGGCGTCGAACTGACCGGACGGGTCGCCCGCGAGGCCGTCGACGAGGACGCGGTGGCGCGGGCCGCGTTCCGGTGTGTCGTCGGCTACTGCGACGGCGACGACTTCGCCGCGACCCCCGAGCCCGTCGACCGCGGCGAGCGCCGGGGTCAGGACCTGGCGGCTGACGACCGCGACACCGCCACGACCGACGCGCAGGTCGCTGGCGGGGACGACCTCCCGGTGAAACTGTTCACGGGCGTCGTGCCCGGGCGCATCGTGGCGCCCCGCGGCGACGGAGGATTCGGCTACGACCCCGTCTTCGAGCACGACGGGACCACGTTCGCGGAGATGGACGCGGCGGAGAAGAACGCCGTCTCGCACCGCGGGCGCGCGCTGGCGAAGTTCGCCGGCTGGTTCGCGGAACGGTAGGTCGGACCGACTGGTTCGCCGAGCAGTGGCCGGGACGGACCCGCGAGCACGCTCAGGTCAGCAACCGCGGGCCGAACACCATCACCAGCAACCCGAGGATCATCACCAGGCTGATCGTGGTGGTGACCGCCGAGGTGATGGCGCGGCCGTTGGAGACGGGGAGCCGCGAGACGATGGACTCGGTCGTCGTCCGGAGGATGTGCCCGCCGTCGAGCGGGTAGGTGGGCACGCAGTTGAACTGGCCGATGATGAGGTTGATCCAGGCCGTCCAGAACAGGAGGTTGGCCAGCAGGAACGCCACGCCCGGCCCGAGCAGGCCGAGGGGGCCGCTCACGGTGTAGAAGTTCGTCACCGGGCCGACGAAGCCGGCGAAGTTGTAGCTGATTCCCGGGAGCGTCAGCGCCGCGAACGGCAGGACGAGGGCGAAGTAGGCGCGCTCGATGCCGCCCAGCTCGCCCCCGCCGCCGCCACCCAGGATGGTCAGGAAGCTGCCCGCGGGGTAGACGTCGACGCCGAAGTCATCGAGGACGAACCCGGAGACGCCGCGCTGGACCTGGACGCCGAGCACGGCGTCCCCGTCACCGCCCCCGAGGTCGACCTCGAACGTCCGGCGCTCGCCGTCGAAGCCGCCGACGTGCGCGGTGACGGTCACGGTGTCGCCGGGGCTGCGCTCGTCCAGCACCGCGCTCAGGTCGTCGAAGTCGGCCGTCCGCTCGCCGTCGATGGACGTGACGATGACCGTGTCACCGCCCGAGAGGTCCGTCTGCGAGGCGAGCGCGCCGTCGGGCGCGACGAGACTGTACGTCCCGATGGGGATGGTGACCGTCCGGGTGCCGCTCTCGCCCTCGACGGTCAGCTCGGCGACGGGGCGCGACTCGACGGCGTCCTCGAACCCGGTGACGGTCGAGACCTGCGACCCGTTGACCGCGGTGATGGTGTCGTTCACCGCGATGGGGCCGTCCCTGACCGCGACCGTCACGAGCACCTCCCGCTCGACGGTGATGGTCTCGCCGTTCTGGAGGCCGACGGGGACGCTGTCGGCGGTCGAGTCCGAGAGCGCCGCCCGCATCGCGTCGGCGTCCTCGACGGACTGCCCGTCGACGCTCGTGATGACGGTCCCGCGGTCGATGCCGGCCTCCTGGGCCGGCGACCCCGGGAGCGTGCCGCCGAGAGACGGCGAAGTTGTTCGTGACACCGGCCGCGAACATCCGGGTCTGGCCGCCGCGGCTCGCCCGGTTGCGCGACCCCTCGTCCGGCTCCACGAACGCGCCGATGGGGATGAACGCCAGCAGCGCCAGCCCCATCGACTCGATGTCGATGTCCTCGACCCGGCAGAGCAGCCCGTGGCCGCCCTCGTGGACCACGAGGCCGACGAGCAGGCCCGTCAGTATCTCCGGGGCGACCGACAGCGGGAGGAACTCGTTGACCCCGGGGATCGCGAGGACGTTCTGGGGCTCGTTCAGCGCGGAGGGTTGGGGGTTGTTGACGGCCGAGAGCGCCGCGAACGCGACCAGCGCGAACGAGCCGACCATCACCACGAGCGCGATGCCGACGCCGAGGTTGCCCCAGGCCCGCCAGAACCGCTTCGGCCCCGCCAGCCAGTTCAGGAACGCCTTGCCGCGCTGGGTGTGGATCGTCGTGATGGGCCCCTGCACCCGGACGGCGTCCGGGAGCCGTCCCTGCGTCTTGAGGGCCATCGCGACGAGGGCGTAGAGGACGATACCTCCACCCACCAGCGCCAGCGTGCTTACCATTGTATCCGCGGAGGGTCCGTCCGCTCAAATGGGTTGCGGGTTCCGGGTTCGCGGGACGGACAGTCCGTGCCGTGGAGATACTGATTGCGTGGAAACACCGGACAGATGTCTACAGAGATTGATATTTGGAAGTTGCCGTCCGGATAGCCACCGTATCCGTGGTGTCCGACGCTTCTCCGCTCGGTCCCGGGCTCCCGCCTACGCCAGGAAGAAGATGAGGCCGCTGATGGCCATGACGGCGAGGATGAACACCGCGGCGAGGGCGCCCCCCATCGAGATCATGGCGTTGGCGTGGCTCGCGAGGGTCTCGGTGCGGTCGTTGCCGAACACGGTGACCTGGGCCCGTTCGGCCGCCATCCCGGCCTCGACCGGCCCGACGTCGTCGATGGCCGCCCGGGTGACGGTCTCGACGGCGTCGCCCAGCTCCTCGCCGTCGAGTGCGGTGCCGACCTGGTTGACGGCCTCCACGGTGTTGACGATGTGCGTGTCGGTCGTCAGGATCTCGGCGTCGTCGATGTCGAGGGTCGAGGTGAGCCGCCGGACCAGGCGGTCGCGGAGCCCGGGCTCCATGTTGTTCCCGTCGATGAGGACGTACGCGGTGCGCTGCCCGTCGACGGCGGTGACGGCGACGCGGATGCCCAGCGGACCGATGCCGTCGGTGGGGGTCCACTGGGTCTGGTCCCACGCGACGCCCAGTTCGAGGGGGTGGCGGTCGGCGGCCCCGAGTGCTTCCCCCAGTCCGCCGGCCGCCTGGATCATGTCGAACGAGCGCTTCGACCCGGGGGTGACGTGGCCGAGGTCGTCACCGTCGAGGCCGTTGTTGCAGTTGTGCGCGTCCGCGAGGAGCACGTCCCGCAGTCCGCCCGAGCGGGCCTCGGCCTGCGCCGAGAGGCCGACCGCGTACTCCACGTCGTCGGCGAAGGCGGGCGCGTAGGTGGCGGCGATGAAGGCGTCCTCGCCGAACGCCTGGCCGATGAGCGTGGCCTCGCCGTGGCTCGCGCGGGCCGACCGGGTCGCCTCGTCCGTGTAGTCGATGCGCTCGAACGCGCGGTCGGCGGCGTCGATGACGGTCTCGACCTCGCGGGCGGTGACGAGGTTGAAGTCGTGGCCGGCGGTCGCGTGCGGGGGGAAGGCGAGCCCGTCGGCCTCCTGTGCGACCCGTTCGGGGAGGTTCCCGCCGCCGATCTCGCCCATCGGCCCCGGGTGGACCATGGGCAGGACGAACCGGGCCTTCTCGATGCCACCGGGTTCGCGGAAGGCGAGGACGGTGACCGGGACGACGGCCTCCTCGCCGAGCTGCTCGAAGAACGCCTCCAGTTCGTCGGTCCCCTCGGCGATGTGGCCGACGAACCCCCGCAGGAAGTCGAGCACGGACACGCCCAGCGAGTTGCGCCACGGCCGGTCGATGACCAGCAGGAAGAGGTAGACGGAGCCGACGTAGAGGACGCACGTGATGGCCAGCAGGACGAACGTCTCCGGCCCGACGACGGTGATCTCCTCGGGGGCCCGCTCGGCGCGACTGAGGTAGACCTGGGTCAGGGGGCCGCCGACCTCGAAGAAGCGGATGGTCCCGCTGTAGACGAACAGGAGGACGGCGGCCGCCACCGTCTGGATGCTGGCGGGCACGATGGCCGCCGGCAGCGAGTCGTGCGACACCGCCATGATGACGAGCAGCCGGAGCGCGAAGATGCTCGCGAGGGCCGCGACGAGCGCGTCGAAGACGAACTGCTGGTCCAGTCCCGTCAGCACCGCGACGACCCCCGCCGCGGTCAGCATCACGACCACCACGAGTTCGCAGGTGAGCGCCAGCAGCGACGCCCGGTTCGGCGTGAGCTGCCCGCCGAACAGCCGGTCGACGGCCGGCGTCAGTAGCGAGGCCGCGACCGTCGGCAGGCCGATGTAGAAGATGCCCTCCCAGGCGTCCTCGAGTACGAACCGGGAGTCGAAGGCGGCCACGCCGGCGAACGCGGCGATCAGAAGCGCAAACGCGATGCTGGAGTACCAGCTCGGCGCCCGGAAGATGAACCGCGACAGCGAGGCCAGATCGCCTTGTGTGTTGCTCATATGTGGGGTTCCCCTCGCGAGCGGGGCGGATCGCGTGTACGTGCGTGGAGATTCCGGTCGTCCGACATAAATTGCTCGTGCGCGTCCGACGGTTGACGGACGCTGCAGCGGCCTACCGGCGCTCGCAGACCGTCCGGAAGTTCTCGAACACCTCCTCGCCGCGTTCCGTGTGGGCCACCTCGGGATGCCACTGGACGCCGTAGAGGTCACGTGTCGTGTCGCTCATCGCCTCGACCCCGCAGACGTCGCTCGTGGCCGTCCGTGCGAACCCCTCGGGGACGCGCTTGACCTCGTCGGCGTGACTCGCCCACACCCGAGTCTCGGGGGCCAGCGAGCCGATCAACGGGTCGTCGTCGTCCTCGATGCGAACGGTGACATCGGCGTAGCCGCCGTAGTCGCCCGCGCCGACCTCGCCGTCGAGCTCCGCGGCGACGAGCTGCATCCCCAGGCAGATGCCCAGCACGGGCACGTCCGCGTCCAGGTAGTCCGGCGAGTGGCCGATGCGGTCCATGCTCGGACCGCCCGACAGCACGACGCCGTCGGCCTCGACCTCCTCGGGTGGGGTCTCGTTGTCGACGATCTCCGTGTCGACGCCGATGTCCCGGAGCGCCCGCTGCTCCAGGTGGGTGAACTGTCCGTGGTTGTCCACCACGACGATACGGGTCATTGCCGCCCTCTTTCTCGCCAGCGGGCATAAGCCTCCTGAAAGGATTATCGCCACCGTCCGGACTCGAACGGGCCTGAGACGCCGTTTCGACGCGAACGCGTCGGTCGGAGGGTGCCGGGGTCGGCGTCGGTCGGAGGGTGCCGGGGTCGGCGTCGGCCGGAACGTCGTGTCGGACGGTGGTCAGAGGGCGGTCGGGTCGAACCGCTCGGTGTGCCCGCTCCACTCCTCCACCCCCCGCGCGTCGCGCGTATCGAGGTACACCTCCACGCCGTTGTCGTCCGGGTCGTCGAAGTAGAGCGCCTTCGAGATGCCGTGGTCGACCGGCGAGACCGCGACACCGCGCTCCCGGAGCCGCTCGTACGTCTCGTGCAGGTGGTCGCCGTCGGGGACCTCCCACGCCGAGTGGTAGAGCCCGACGTCGCCACCCGGCTCCGGGGCCCCCTCCCCGAGTTCCTGCAGCGCGAGGTCGTGGTGGTGCTCGCCGTACGAGAGGAAGGCGAGGTCGCCGCGCCGGTCGATCACCTCGAGGTCGAGGACCGCGCGATAGAACTCGACCGCCCGTTCGAGGTCGCGGACCTTCAGATGGACGTGGCCGAGGTGCGGGTCGTCGCTCATATCGGCCGGTGGCGTTCCAGGGGCAAAACGGTGCCGCGGCTGCTACTCCTCGTCGCCGGTGTCGAACCGCTCGGCGGCCGTCTCGAAGCCGGTCTCGGCCTGCTCGCGGGCGCGGCGCTCCTCCTTCGCGGCGACGGCCTCCGGGTCCGGCGACGCGTCATCGTCGACCCGCGCCCACGACTGATGGACCTTCGCGTGACACCACCGGCAGAGGTAGACCGTGATCTCGTGGTCCATGTCGGCCTCGGGCGCGTCGTGGTAGGAGAGATGGTGCTCCTCCAGCAGCGGGCGCGTGTCCCGCGCCTCGGCGTTGGCCAGCCGGACCTCCGCCAGTCCGCACCGGATGCACTCGCGCGAGCGCTGCCGGGCGCGGAAGTGGGGACAGTCCCGCCACTCCCACTTCCCCTCCGGGTCGGCGGCCGGACAGCGAAGGTCGTCGGCCCGGCGCTCGGCGGCGAACTCCGGGTCGTGCCGGGCGTACTCCGCCGCGTACCGGCAGCGCCCGTTGTCGGTGAGGTGGTCGCACCGCTCGACGTGCTCGTACGGGTCGTCCACCCCGACGGAGGTGCCCGACGGCGTCTTCATCGTCGCTCGCCCGTCGGGTCGCTCGGGGTTTTAATCCTCGCCCGGCGACGTCGGCTCCCCGGCCGGCGATGTCGGTCCATCGCCTGACGGCGTCGGACTCTCGCCCGACGACTGGACGGAGGCGAACGCGAGCGGACCGATCACGCCCCGAACTTCCGAGAAACAGAAGGAATTGTCCGATAAAGTATGGCTCGTATCGTATATATCGGACGTTACTGTGTTGCTCACCCGATAGCTCACGGACGGCCGAATATGGACCGCCAGACATCCCCGGCAGAGCGCTTATGGCCCCTCCTCCGTCTGCTCGGGTATGAGCGACGGTCGCGGCATCCGTAGCGGAGTGCCCGGCGAGTGGGCGCCGACGGCATTCCTGGCAGGCGGGCTGGGAATCGGTGCCGCCGTCCTCCTCGTCGCGGTCCAGGGGCTCGCGAACGTGACGGCTCCGGGGTGGGTCACGGTGGTCCCGGGGCTCGGGGGGCTCCTGGCCGCGCTACTCGGGCTCCTGAGCTACTACCCGCGGGTCGCCGGGCCGGCTCCCCGCCTGGGAAGCGCGGGCGCCGCCTTCGCCCTCGTCGGCATGGTGCTGTTCGTCGTCGCCGTGTTCCGGGTCGTGGTCTCGACCCTGACGACCGGCGCGACGCTCGCCGAGCGACCGGACGGCGTCACGTTGCTGCTGGTCGGGACACTGGTGGGACTGGCCCTGGGCTTTCTCTGCTACGGCGCCGCCTCGACGCGGACCCGGACGCCGTCCCGTGCCGTCGGGCACCTCCTGCTCGTCCCCGCCGCCGGTATCCTCGGGAACGTCCTCTACGTCACCCTGAGCGGTGCGCTCGGCGTCGGTGTGGTCTCGGGCGTCCCCACGGTGTCGTTCCTCGTCGCGGCGGTGGGGACCGTGGCGCTCGGGTACCGGCTCCGGTCGGAGGTGTCCTCCGCCGACCAGTCGGAGCGGGCCGACACGACAGCCTGAGGCGACGCGCCGTCACTCCAGTTCGCGGTCGATGACCGACCGCAGGTCGCGGACCTCCTCGACGTCCGTGGACAGCGACTCCCCGCCCGCCGCCACGCCCAGCGACCCGTCTGTGGTTCCGCGGCCGACCTCGTGGACCGGGGCGACGCCGTCGAAGGCCTCACGGACGGCGGCGGGAGCACTCGTCTCCACGACCGCGCGGCCGACGCGTTCGTTGAACAGAAGCCGCCGTGCGTCCCCGTCGCCGAGGTCCACGTCCGCGCCCGCCGTCCCGGTCACCATCTCCGCCAGCGACACCGCCAGGCCGCCGTGGCTCACGTCGTGGACCGCGTGGGTGGTGTCGTGGTCCGCGACGTCGGCGAGGGCAGCCACGAACGCGGCGCCGTTCTCGGGCGGCGCCGGGAACGCGTCGGTGCCGCCGTGCTGCGCGAGGTACTCGGAGCCGCCGAGCGGGACCGCCTCGCCGTCGAGCGCGGGGTCGCCCACGACCAGTACCGTGCCCTCGCCCGAGAACGCCGCGGGTGGGGCGTCGTAGCCGGCCTTCGTGCCCACCATCGCCAGCGTGGGCGTCGGCGGCACCGGGCCCGCCTCGGAGTCGTTGTACAGCGAGACGTTGCCCCCGACGACCGGGACCGAGAGGGCCGAGCACTCGTCCGCGAGCCCGTCGACGATGCCGCGGAAGCCGCCGTACACGTCCGGCTTCTCGGGGTTGCCGCCGTTGAGGCAGTCGACGGCCGCGAGCGGTCGGGCGCCCTTCGCGGCGATGTTGGTGGCGTTCTCCAGTGCGACCGCGCGGGCCCCGTCGTACGGGGCCGCGTCCGTCCAGTTGGGGTCCGCGCCCGCCGAGAGCGCGAGGCCCGTTCCGGGCGCGGCGTCGACGGGGGCGGACTCGCGGACCGCCACGAGCGCGGCGTCGTCACCCGGCGGCAGGGCGGTCCGGGTTCCGACCTCGTGGTCGTACTGGCGGTAGACCCACCGCTTCGACGCGGTGTTGGGCGCGCCGACGACCGACTCGAACGCCGTGCGAAGGTCCGGCTCGGGGTCGGGCAGGGCCGTCGCCGGCTGTTCGGGCTCCACGTGGTCGAGGTCGTTCACGGGCGCGCCGTCGGCGAGGAACTCGGCGGGCGCGTCGACGACCGTCTCGCCCTCGAACGTGCAGACGTAGCGGTTCTCGGTCACCTCGCCGATGACCGAGCAGCCGAGGTCGAACGTCCCGGCGATCTCGCGGACGGCGTCGACGTCCCCGGGACGGACCTCGTAGCACATCCGCTCCTGGGACTCGGCGAGCAGGATCTCCAGGGCGTTCATGTTCGGCTCGCGCTGGTGGACCCGCTCCAGCGCGATCTCGGCCCCGAGGTCGCCCTTCGCGACCATCTCGGAGGAGGCACCGCCCAGCCCGGCCGCGCCGAGGTCCCGTGCCGCGCGGACGAGGCCCTCCTCGACGAGTTCCTCGTTGGCCTCGATGAGGAGCTTCTCCGTGTACGGGTCGCCCACCTGGACGGCGGGTCGGTCCTCCGTCTCGGCGTCCTCGGCCAGGTCCTCGGAGGCGAAGGAGGCGCCGCCCAGGCCGTCCCGGCCGGTCCCGTTCCCGACGAGGACGAGCGTGTTGCCCGGTTCCTCGACGGCGGCCGTGACGAGGCGGTCCTCGTCCAGCAGTCCGACACAGGCGACGTTGACGAGCGGGTTCCCCTCGTAGTCGTCGTGGAAGGCGACCGACCCCGAGACCGTGGGGACGCCGATGCAGTTGCCGTAGTGGGAGATGCCCTCGACGACGCCCTCGAACAGGTAGCGCGAGTGCTCGCGGTCGAAGTCGCCGAAGTAGAGCGAGTCCGCGAGCGCGATGGGGTAGGCGCCCATCGACATCGTGTCGCGGACGATGCCCCCGACGCCCGTGGCGGCGCCGTCGAACGGGTCGACGTAGGAGGGGTGGTTGTGCGACTCGACGCCCATCGTGACGTAGGTGTCCGAGTAGCGGGTCTCGTCGTCGTCCTCCGTCCCCGGAACGGGGAGCGCGACGACGGCGGCGTCGTCGCCCGGGCCGACGACGACCTGCGGGCCCTCGGAGTCGAACGCCGAGAGCAGCGGTCGCGAGGAGCGGTAGGCGCAGTGTTCGCTCCAGAGGTTCTCGAAGAGCGCTTCCTCTGCTGGCGTGGGGTCCCGACCCAGCTCCTCGGTGACGAGCTCGCGGTCCGAGGGTGCAAGCGGCATACCGGCGGTCCGGCGTGGCCGTGGAAAGCGCTTTCCATCCCCCGGGGCGTCGCGAGCCCCGACCGTGGCCGCTCCGGAGCGGGCCACGCATCCGGGCGACCGATTTACCGGTCGCCGACCCCTTCATGCAACCGTGCTACGGGGCGCTTTGGTGGCGGTGCTGGTCCTCGTCGCGGGCTGTAGCGGGTTCTCCGCCGCGCCCGCCGAGCCGCGGACGGATACCCTCTCGCCCGTCCCGGTCCCCAGCGAGGCGTCCCGGGAGGTGTCCGGGACCACCGCGCCGTCGGATCCGGTGGCAGCCGGCAACCAGTCCGTCCCGGGCGTGACCGGGACACGGCTCGAGGACCCGTTCGCTCTCGTCAACGCGCACGTCGTCGGCACGACGCTCGCGTCCTACACGGTCCGGCGGACGACGACGGTATGGTACCCCAACGGGACGCTCCGGACCCGCGAGACCACGATGGCGCATGTCGGCAGTGGCGGGGAGCGGTACCAGCTCTCGAGGGGAGTGTCGGGGCCCGCGGCGTCCCGGATCCGGACGCCGCCAGGTCGGTTCGACGTCTGGACCGACGGGGAGCGGTTCCTCTCCGTCTTCCGGCCACACGACGGCCAGCCGGAGTACGCCCACATCCCGTCCGACCAGTACCTCGCCCAGCGGGAGTACTACAGCCCGCCACCCCGCCGGAGCACGTTGCTGGCACTCCTCGCGGCGTTCGAGGTCCGCGCGATGGAGCGGCGCCCCCAACTCGTGACGCCGACCAACGCGACCGGCCCGTCGACCGGCACCGGGACGGCCAGCCGCACCGTCTCGACCACCGGTCCGGGGACGACGGCCAGCGCGAACGCGACCTCCCGGTCGATACCTTCCCGGCGGGTCCGCTCGACGCCCTCCCTCGACAGGCCGATAGTCGGGTACCGGCTGGTCGGCACCGCGTTCACCGGCCAGGCGGCGCTGGGGTCGGTCGGCCCGGGGACCGAACCGCGTAACGCAACGCTCGAACTGTACGTCGACACGCGCGGGCGCATCCGACAGTACGACCTCTCGTACACCGCCGTCGTCGCCGGCGAGCGGATGCGAGTGACGCGACGGAGCCGGTACGAGGTCGGGGGCGTCCGGGTCGGCCGGCCCGACTGGTACGGGGCGGCACTGGCGGCGACGAACGCCTCGTCGGGGACGCCCGAGTGGACGACGCGACCGCCGGCCTCGGCGGCCCGCTGACCGCGCGTGGCCGTCTCCCCGGCGCCGTCCCAGTGCCGTCCGAACACCGGCGTGTTTTTGCCCCGGTCGGTCGAACGGGTGGGCGTGCTGTCGGTCGAGTTCCACTCCCATTCGTCACTCTCCTACGACGGGCGCGACCCGGTCGAACTCCTGCTGGGGCAGGCCGAGGCGGTCGGGCTGGACGCGCTCGCCGTGACCGACCACGACGAGATCGACGCCTCCCTCCGCGCGGCCGACCTCGCGCCCGAGTACGACCTCGTGGGTATCCCCGGGATGGAGATCACCTCCGAGGCCGGCCACGTTCTCGGTCTCGGCGTCGAGGAGGCCGTTCCGCCCGGCCTCTCGTACGACGAGACGCTCGACCGGATCCACGACCAGGGTGGGATCGCCGTCATCCCGCACCCGTTCCAGAAGTCCCGCCACGGCGTGGCCGCCCACGTCACGCGCGACCAGCTCGCCGGCGCGGACGCCATCGAGATGTACAACTCCCGCCTGCTGACTGGTCGCTCGAACCGGCGGGCCGAACGGTTCGCCCGCGAACGGAACCTCCCCATGACCGCCGGGAGCGATGCCCACATCAGCGAGATGGTGGGCCAGGCCATCACCCAGGTCGACACCACCCACCGGGACGTCGCCAGCATCCTGGAGGCCGTCCGGGAGGGGAACACCACCGTCGTCGGCAAGCGGACGCCGTGGCGGGTGAGCCTCCGCCAGTTCGGCGGCGGCATCCTCCGCAGGGTCCGGCAGGCGATGCTGGCACCGTTCTGATGACCGACGACCGGCTACAGGGGGCGTCCGGCGAGGTCGTCGCGCGGGCCCTCCGTGAGAAGGACGCCCTACCGGGGACCGGCGGGTTCGCCGGCACGTTGCCCGACGGCCGTGCCGTGCGAGACGTGCTCGGCCGTTATCCCCTGTTCACGGACCGTGACTCCGGCGCGGCGAGCCACGACCCGACCGCCCTCGACGTGCCCGTCCGGCTCCCGGCGGGCGTGGTCCGGTCGCCCGACGGCGACGAGCAGGTCTGGACACTCCCGTCTCCCGACCCGTACGCGGACGACGGTGCAGCGGTGGCGGCGCTCCGGACCGCCATCGACGGCCGGGTCGACGCCGTCGCGGGTACCGACCTCGCGGTGGCGTTCTCCGGCGGCGTCGACTCGGCGACGGTGGCGGCACTATCCCCCGACGCCCCGCTGTACGTCGCGGGGTTCCCGGGGAGTCCCGACGTCCAGGCTGCCCGCGAGACTGCTCGGCTGTGGGGGCGCGAGGAGTCCCTCCGGGTGGTCCACCTCGACCACGCAGCCGTCCGGGAACACGCAGTGACGGTCGCACACGCGACCGGCCGGACGAACGCGATGGACGTCGCTATCGCGGTTCCCTTGATTGCTGTCGCGCGTCGCGCACGCGAGGACGGGTACCGGAAACTGTCCGTCGGGCAGGGAGCCGACGAACTGTTCGGCGGGTACGACAAGGTCGCCCGTGCGCCCGACGACCCCCGGGTCGAGGCCGACACCGTCCGCGGAGCGGCCAGCGAGCTGCTCGCAGGCCTCCCGGTCCAGCTGGAGCGGGACGTGCTCGCCCTCCGGGCGGCGGACGTCGAGCCGGTCGCGCCGCTGCTCCACGACCACGTGGTCCGGGTCGCGCTCCGGCTCTCCGGGCGCCAGCTGGTGAGCGAGCGGGGCGAGCGGAAGGTCACGCTCCGCCGTGCCGCGCGTGCCTCCGTTCCCGACCGGGTCGCCTTCCGGGAGAAGCGCGCGGCCCAGTACGGCAGCCGGGTGGCCCGCGAACTCGACCGGCTGGCGCGCGAGGCCGGGTTCGAACGGTCAGCTGACCACCACGTTTGCCGGTACCTAACGGATCTGGCAGGGGAGGTACCGACAGTGAAACGGTCGTTAGGGGCCATCTAAACACCCTTTGACGGGCATATCGGATTACCGTCCTGTCGTTTGACGGACGCATGACGCACGTCGGCTGATAGTCATCCCTGCGAGGGAGGGGCGGGTAAATGCTTTCCGGCCGAATCCGGCCACCACAGGCCGTGTGACGCGCTGTCGCGACTCGACGAGTACCAGAAAGCATTTAATACATCCGTGGTATGATTCGTCCGTACCCCTACCCATGGTGACAGTCAGGAGTACCCGACCAGGGTCCGTGCACGTGGCGACCGACGTCGACGTGCCCCCGGTCGTGGCGGAAACTACTGTTTCCGATTGCAGTCAATAACAACTATGACAGGAACACACGAGAAAATCCGCGCTGTATTCCTCACGGCGCTGATGGTCGTCTCCGTCTTCGGAGGCACCATCGCGCTGACCGGGAGTGCAGCCGCCGCGAGTAATCCGGAGGTCGGGAACCTCAGTCCCGGCACCGTTACAGAAGAAACGACGCAGAGTAACCAGGTAATCACGTTCACGGTCGACACCTACGTCAAGGACGGGAACACCGACACGGTGTCGCTGACCTTCCCCGACCAATACGCAAGCGGGCTCAGCCCCAACAGCGCCGTCATCAACAACAACGACGGCGACGGGGCTTCCCAGAGCATCGAGAAGGTCGACGGTCCCGACACCGACGGCGTGCAGGACACGCTCCGGTTCGACCTGTCCGACAGTGGCAGTGGTAGCCAGTCCACCCAGAGCGTGGAGGTCGGCGTCGATACGTCGATCGACTACCCGGACGTGGGGGACGACCGGAACCTTCCGGTTCGCTTCCGCTTCGCCGACAGTAACAACAACGACGTCGACCAGACCATAGACACCGTCCGCATCCAGGACGACGCGACCACGGACGCGGACCTCGTCGTTGATTCCAACGGCTCCTCCAGCGTCGACTACGAGGACATCGCGTTCCAGGGTCAGCTCGTCGTCGGGACGAGCTTCAGCGCGAACGAGAAGGTCAACATCCGACAGAACACCTCCAGCGGATCCACCATCGTCCGCGAGGAGACCGCGAACGACAACGGCCAGGTCCGCCTGAACACCTCGCGCCTGCCCGAGTCGGGCCGGTACACCTTCATCGGCCAGGACTCCGGCAACCGTGCCGGCTTCGAGATGATCGTTCAGGACCTGGACGTCCGCTTCGGTAACGACACCGTCGCGAACGACGCCGAGGTCGGCGACTCCACCGCCGACCTCGTCGTCGACTCCAACCGCGCCGGTGACTTCGACCACTACGTGACGTCCGACGGCCTGGACGACGACGAGCTCGTCCAGGTCTTCCCGGCCGCAGTCGACCCGCGCAACGCGGACGTTGACGGCGACGGCGACAGCGTCGGCGACGGGATCCGCATCACCGCGGGTCAGGGCGCCGAGGCCGAGCTCGACTTCGACGACATCGAGACGGGTAACTACTCGTTCGACTTCGAGGTCGTCGACACTGACGCGACCGACAACGCCTCGGTCCGGGTCACCGAGCCCGGTCGTGGCGAGATCACCTTCGAGAACAACATCGTTTCCCAGACCCGTGGCGACGTTGCCGAGATCGAGATGAACCTCGACAACGTCGAGCGTGGTCGCCTGCAGATCGGTTCCAACGAGACGAACTACAACGTCTCGCTCAGCTTCCGTGACGTCGACCAGGACGGCAAGGTCACCGTCGAGCTGAACACGATCGCTCCGAACCAGGCTTCCTCGTTCACCACGCCCGAGAGCTCCGACGACACCGTCACGCTCGAGCGTGTCACGCGCGGCACGGCACAGGGCCTGGCGCTCGACCCGGTCAACTACGACCTGTCGGCCCGGCTCTTCGACACGGGTGACGAGACCGACCTCGGTACGCTCTCCGTCGAGAACGCCGAGGCACGGAGCCTCGACGCGGCAACGGCACCGGACGGTACGTTCAACGACCTCCGCGACCTCGAGGGCGTCCTCGAGGCCCAAGAGGAAGGTTCGTACACGGTGACCGACAGCACGGCCACGGGCGACGTCCTCATCTACGAGTACGAGGGCAGTGGCCTCTTCGGCGCACTGGAGAACGCGAACGGCTCCGACACCACGGAGAAGTTCGTCAACGCCACGAACGCGGGGACCGGCAACTTCGTCACGTTCAGCATCAACGAGACCTCCGCTTCCCGGACGAGCAATCAGCCGGTGAAGCAGGTCAACTTCAGTGCATCCGCTAACCAGGGCGGGCTGCGCGTCGTCAGCGACGACGACAACAGCACGGCCTACATCATCCTCGACACCGACAACCTCGTCCTGACGGACGAGAACGACGCCGACCGCGAGCTGGAGGACGACGACGAGTTCCGCGCGACGTTCGTCCAGTTCGCCCAGGCACAGCAGGGCGCGTCGGAGGTCGACGAGCTGACTTCGATCAACACGACGAGTTCGATCGTCCCGCGCAGCGGCGAGTTCGACACCTCGGGCTCGGTGGAGATCAACGACAACGACGCGGTCGTGCTCCAGAACACCGGTGGCCAGACGGTCTCCGGCAGCACCACGATCGCGCCCGGTTCGGAGATCCAGGTCACCCTCCGCGGTGACAGTCCGGACCCGCTGTTCCGCAGCTTCCGCGTGACGGTCGACCAGAACCGCACGTTCCAGACCGAGGAGTTCGACCTCTCGGACTTCCAGGACGGCCAGCAGTTCACGGCCTCCATCCGCGGAGAGGGCTTCCCGAGCAACGCGGAGACGCCCGGCCTCGTGCAGGGCCAGACCGCGTCCGTGACGTTCAACAACCAGACCGCCAGCGGTCAGGCGACGAGCGTGACCGTCGCCGAGGTCACCACCTCCGGCGGTGGCTTCGTGACGATCCACGACTCGACGCTCGTCAGTGACGGTGCCGTCTTCGAGTCCGTCCGGGGTACGTCCGCGCACCTCGGGCCGGGCACGCGGACGGACATCACCGTCGAGCTCGACTCGCCGGTCGACCCGTCCGGGTCCGGCACGTTCTACGCGATGCCGCACCTGGACACGAACGACAACCAGCAGTACGACTTCGTCACGTCCGAGGGCGCCGAGGACGGCCCCTACACGGACAGCAACGGTGACGCAATCGTCGACCCCGCTCAGATTACGGTCGGGCAGTCGGCGAGCGTCACGTTCAACGACCAGGAGTCCGACGGCGAGTCGGTCCTCGTGGAGAGCACGGAGCTGCCCGCCGGTGGCTTCGTGACCATCCACGACGACACGGTCGGTGACGATCCGTTCGGCTCCGTGCGTGGAACGTCCGAGTACCTCGACTCCGACGCCAGTGACATCGAAGTCTCGCTGGACGACCCGATCGAGGAGGACGGACAGTTCTTCGCCATGCCGCACCGCGACACCAACGGCAACGAGGCGTACGACTTCGTCTCCTCGAACGGCGAGGAGGACGCTCCGTACCTGGACGCTAACGAGGAGATCGTGCTCGACAGCGCTCAGATCGACGTGAGCGGTGACGACGGCACGGACACGCCGACGGAGACCCCGACGGAGACCCCGACGGAGACCCCGACGGAGACCCCGACGGAGACCGACGATGACGACGGGTCCCCGACCACGACCAGCGACGGTCAGCCCGGCTTCGGCCTGGCTGTCTCGCTGATCGCGCTCGTGGGCGCCGCGCTCATCGCGCTCCGCCGTCGCGACTAACGAACGGAACCCTCACGGGTTCTCGAACCACTCCGCGGTTCCATTCTTTCGCGCGCTACACCGCCACCGAGCGACGGCTGTCTCTCTCCTTCGAGAAACGCCATAATCCGTGGACTAACTCTACGATCTCGGAAAGTACGCGGTCTGGACGGTCTGTTTACGTATTATCCGGCGGATTCGAAGGTAGTTCTCTCTCCGGTGACATCCTCCCCGGCGTGAACGCCGGGGCTTCCCCTACGAGGGGAATCCGGGCTGGCAGGTTTCAGTCCGAGTAGGCCGCGAGCGTCATCTGCGAGGGTGTCTCGCTTGTCTCGCGGTGGACTGTGGCGGTGTCACAACCGCTCCCGTCCTGTGGCGAGTCATCGCGTCCGGGTTCCCAACGGACGCTCTCTCCCCACGGGTCTACACGACTGGCGATATTCGCCGCCGCGTTAATATCCGCTTGGAACTCCGATACGTGGCAGTCGTCGTGCGGACACACGAACTCCGCTTGCTCCGGTCGCCGACCGAGCCGACCGCAGGCGTGGCACGCCTGCGAGGTGTACGCCGCGTTGACGTACTTGACGCGAATCCCTGCCTCGGTCGCTTTGTCTTCGATTCGGCCCTGTAGCCGGGCGAACACCCACGCATGAAGCCGTCGATTCATGAACTTGCCGTAGTCCAACCGTTCACGGATGTACGACAGGTCTTCGAGAACGATAATCGGGTTCTCGAAGGACCGGGCGTACTCGACGGCCTGTCGAGACGCTTTCTCGACAATATCCGTCAGGGCGTTCTGGTAGTGGTCGAACCGTTCGTCCACGCGCCACTCGGCGGCGTCTCGGGATTGCAGCCGCCGGAGCGTGGTGAACATCTCTTTGCGGAGGTGTCGCGCTTGACTGCCGCTGACGAGCATTGGCTTCCGTGGTACGTCGCGTTTGAGGGCACAGCCCGTTATCAACGCGCTCTCGCCGACGTCGAAACCGATGTACGTCTCGCCGTCCGCGTCGGTCGGTTCGTCGACCGAGTATTCGACGGTGACGTGCAACTCCCACGACGTGCGGTGTCGCTGTAGCCGCAACTCGCCCGCCGTCGCGTCTTCGGAGAGTAGGTCGAACCACAGCGATTCTTGCTCCGGGTTGATACGGAGCGGAATCCAAAAGTTCGTCCCGCGTCCGGGTTGCGGGGCCTGCCATACGAAGCCGTGTTTGCGCTCGTCGGAGTAGTCGAACGTTGCGGCCCGGTTGACGAGTCGAAGCGGATGCTCATCGTCTAACTCCTCGGCGTTGTACGTGTCGCGGAGTTTCGGGACGTAGGATTTGAGCGCGTCTTTGGCTTGGTACGGCAGGTCGTAGGGCGTCACAACGTCGTTGACGGCAGACATTGTGTCGGCCCTGTTGTCGAAGGCGTCGTGGAGTGCGGTTCGGTAGGTGTCCA
>PXRM01000045.1 GCA_003020985.1 Halobacteriales archaeon QS_4_70_19
TTCGAGACCAATCAGTCCTGATCCTGGGTACTAACCGCACGATATCCTCTCAAGTAGTCGCTGATTCAACCCAAAACTATCCCATCCTCCGAAACTGTGCAACTCAACCGTGAACGATTCGATATCGCGACATGCGGTTTATCGATTCCGGACCTCCACATATGGGGGCCACGCTCAAGGCCGCGCGCTGCCTAGTTCGGCGTATGATTCCGCCCGTCGCGGACCGGTTCGTGGCCGGCGAGCACCCCGCGCAGGCCCTGGAGCACGCGCGCCAGCTCAACGAGCGCGACATCGGGGCCATCATGAACCTGCTCGGGGAGCACTACCACGAGCGCGGCCCCGCGGAGGAGGACGCGGCGACTTACCGGCGGCTGCTGGCCGATATCGGCCGGTCGCCCCTCGACGCCTGCGTCTCGGTCAAGCCCTCCCAGATCGGCGTCCAGGTCGAGGAGGCCGTGTTCCGCGAGAACCTGCGCGAGGTCGTGACGCAGGCCGACCGCCACGGCGTCTTCGTCTGGCTGGACATGGAGGACCACACGACCGTCGACGCGACGCTCGAGGCCTTCTGCGACCTCGTGGTCGAGCACCCGGACGTGGGGCTCTGTCTGCAGGCGAACATGAAGCGAACGCCCGAGGACCTCGCGCGGCTCGCCGACCTCCCGGGGAAGGTACGGCTCGTGAAGGGGGCGTACGACCCGCCGCCGGAGCTGGCCTACCGGGAGAAGTCACGCGTGAACGAGGCGTACCGGGAGCTGCTGGAGCAGGCGTTCCGCACGTTCGACGGCGGGGTGGCCGTCGGGAGCCACGACCCGGTGATGGTCGCGCACGCCCGGGACCTCCACGAGGCGTACGGCACCGACTTCGAGGTGCAGATGCTGATGGGGGTCCGCGAGGGGGCGCAGACGGACCTGGCACGGGACCTCCCGGTCTACCAGTACGTCCCGTACGGGACGAAGTGGCTGTCCTACTTCTACCGGCGGCTGATGGAGAACAAGGAGAACGCCCTGTTCGCAGCCAGGGCCGTCGTGAGCGGCTGAGCGGCTGCCGGACACGTCGCCCGGCGTCGGTCGGCGCTCGGCTACAGGTCGTGTTCGTCGCGGACCTCGGCCAGCGTCTCACGGGCGCGCTCCCCCGGCTCGCTGCCGGGCTCGACGGGGTCGCGCCCGTGCATCGTCTCGTGGACCATCGCCACGGAGTCCGCGAGCGCGTCGAGACTGTAGCCCCCCTCGAGGACGAACGCCAGGGCGGCGTCCGTGTCGTCAGCGATGTTCGAGAGCCGGCGGGTCATCGCGCCGTACCCCTCCGTCGAGACGCGCATCCGGGAGATGGGGTCGTGCTCGTGGGCGTCGAACCCGGCGCTGACGACGACGAGGTCGGGGTCGTACCGCTCCAGGGCGGGCCGGAGCGTGTCGTCGATGGCCGCGAGGTACTCCGGGTCGCCACAGCCGCCGCGGAATGGGACGTTCAGATTGGTCCGCTCGCCGTCCCCGCGGCCGGGTTCGTCGACGAAGCCGGTGCCCGGGTACAGCCCGCTCTCGTGGATGGAGGCGTAGAAGACGTCGCTCCGCTCGTAGAACATCTTCTGCGTGCCGTTGCCGTGGTGGACGTCCCAGTCGAAGATGGCGACGCGGTCCACCCCGTCGCGCTGGAGGGCGTCGGCGGCGGCGACCCCGGCGTTGCCGAGGAAGCAGAAGCCCATCGCCTCGTCCGGTTCGGCGTGGTGGCCGGGCGGCCGGCCGATGGAGAAGGGTGTTTCGTGGCCGTCGGCCCCCTCGCAGGCGGCGTTTGCGGCCCAGCACGCGAGCCCGGCGCTGGCGCGGGCGGCCTCCCAGGTCGCGCCCACGGCGACCGTGTCGGCGTCCCAGGTCCCGCCGCCGTCGGCGCAGAACTGCTCGACCTCGTCGAGGTAGTCGGGGTCGTGGACGCGCTCGAGCGCCTCGCGGCCGGCCAGCGAGCCCTCCTCGTACTCGACGCCGTGGAGCCGGGAGAGGCGCCGCCGGATGGCCCGCAGCCGGTCCGGCGACTCCGGGTGCCGGGCGCCGGTCTCGTGCCGCAGGCAGGCCTCCCGGTAGCCAAAGCGCATCAGAAGTACTCTGCCAGGTCGAAGTAGACCGCCACGTCCTCGCCCTTGACGGTGCGGCGGTCGGCGTGTCGCGCGAGAGTCGCCGCGGCCGCGGCCACGCGGTCGGCGAACCGCTCCAGCACCGTCGCGAGCGCGACCCGGGCGTCCATCGCAACCCGGTACGAGTCGTCGATGTCGAGGCGGGCGATACGATCGACCGGTGCGATGGGGAGCTCCAGCCCCTCCGGGTCGCCGTTCGCGGGGAGGTCCCCCGCGACCACGTCGTCGAAGTCCTCGGCCATCAGGGTCTTGCGGCCGTCCGCGGTGGCGCGTTCGGCGGCGTCGACTGCCAGCGCGGCGCCGCGCTCCTGGATGCGGCGTGCCAGCTCCTTGGCGGCCTCGGCGCTCACGCGGAGGTCGCCCGCGTTCCGCCGGATGACCGTGTCGACGGGGGCGAACGGTAGCTCCACACTCATACCGCGTAACCCGGCCGTTCGCCACTTCAACCCGTCGGTCCGTGGGGTGTTGACGGCCCACCCCTACCGACGCTCGCGAGCCGCCGTGCGCCGGTCGGCTCGCTCGTCCGCTGGCTGCGACGCACTGCGCGATGCGCCCGGCAGTCGGTGGATGCCACAGCCGGGAGGGTCCGCCCGTGCGCTCGCCTCCAGCGCCGGCCGGTTTCGCCGGCCGGGAACGTTAACGGGGTCCCGGTCGTCCCCCGGGACGTGCTCCCCGTACTCCAGTCCGAACTCCCGTTCGTGGTGGTCGCCGGCGGTGGCGTGCTCGTCCTCGTGCTCCTGTTGCTCGGCCGGACCATGCTCGGCGGCGACGGGAAGTACGACGACCCGGAGGCCCAGGCCGCCCACGAGGCCGCCCAGCGCCGCGACGAGAGCGAGGCCGCATCCATCGGGTCCGTCCACGAGGCGGTCGTCACGGAGACGGACGACACCACGCAGGGCCGCGAGGCCGTCGTGACGGTGGACGGGCTGGTCGTCTTCGTCGACGAGGACGTCCCCTCGTCGGTCGAGACCGGCGACACCATCCGGCTGAAAGTGACCTCCCACAGCGACAACGCCGCCCACGCGATGTTCTTGGAGACGCTCGACTAGAGCGTCCGGAGGAGAGAGGCGGTCGCCGGCGGTCGGGGTGGGGACGCGGACCGGCCCGGGGTCGGAGGGCTTTCGACGGGGCCGGACCAAGGCGGGGTATGTTCACCGGCATCGTCGCCGAGACGGGGGAGGTCCTGGCGCGCGAGGAAACCGACGAGGGGCTCCGCCTGCGCGTCGGCGCGTCGTTCGCGGCCGACCTCGAACACGGCGAGTCCATCGCTGTCTCCGGCGCCTGCCTGACCGTCGAGGTCCACGACGACGAGTCGTTCGAACTGTTCTGCTCCGAGGAGACGATCGAGCGGACGTACCTGGGTTCGCTCAACGTGGGCGACGTGGTCAATCTGGAGCGGGCGCTGCCCGCGGACGGCCGGTTCGACGGCCACTTCGTCCAGGGCCACGTCGACGGGACGGGGCGGGTGACGGGTATCGAACAGCTGGGGGACGACTGGACGTTCTCCTTCTCGCTCCCGCGGCCGCTCGCGAGGTACGTTGTCGAGAAGGGCTCCATCGCGGTCGACGGCATCTCCCTGACGGTCGCCGACCTGACGCCCCCGGGCACCGGCTACGAGGGCGGTGCCGAGGGCGAGTTCGACGTCGCGGTCATCCCGGCGACCTACGACCTGACGAACCTGCGCGGGAAGTCGGTGGGTGACCCCGTCCACCTGGAGGTCGACGTGGTCGCGAAGTACGTCGAGTCGCTCACCGAGGGATATCTCGGTTGATTGCTCTTCATCTTCCGTGCTTCCCGTTCGAACCTGGAGATGTGGCGATATCTGTGTAATCCGAAGCGTTGACCGAAAACGTGGCGTTCCGAACCCGTCCGCTCGCCGTCTAGACGGTCTTCCGGCTGATGCCGATGGAGAGGACCCCGAGGACGATGGTGACGACACCGACGACACCGAGGACGACCTGGAGCGCCGTCGCCTCGATGCCGGTGAAGGTGAGGAGGGCGAGGATGAGCACGCCCGCCGCGAGGAGGACCGCGCCCCCGCCGACCTTCTCCCGTTCGCCCAGTGCGTCGAACTGCTCGATAACGCTCATACCCGGTCGTTGGCCGACCTCCTACTTGACGCCCGCGTTTCGGGTCGAGCGGACCGCCCGAGGGCCGTGGGCGAGGCCCGCCCGGTCGAACAGTCACGACTGGCGAGTTCGATGGCCGTACGTCCGTATTGACCGGATTAGGCTGACCATATATATTGTATTATCTCGAAGAAATGAATGCGTATTGTGACTTATCGCCGAAACAGTTATTAATATCCGTCTTCTCGTGTCGGTCGTACTCGATGCGCGCAGACACGCTTCGGACGGCCGTCACGTTGTACCAGAGCGGAACCGTCGACATCGCGGGTGCGGCCCGCTCGGCGGGGGTGTCGCGGGTGCGGATGCGGCGCTGTCTCCGACACAACGGCGTGGCGGTCCGGGCGCCGGACCGGAAGGGCGGAGGGGAGGGACCGGTCGCGGGGTCGAGGTAGCGGCGGGGTCGATGCCCGCCGGTGTCTCGTCCGCCCGCTCCTCACTCCCGGGGGACGGAGAGGCTCACCAGCCGGCCGTCGCAGACGCTGCAGCGTCCGGGGTACCCCCGTGCCATCGCGCGGCCACCACAGCGGACGCACTCGTAGACTCTGACCGGTATCTGGTAGTGGACGACTCGCAAGGAGAAAGCCGTTTCGCGCCGTCGTCGCGGCCGGGTGGGTTTACCACCATCGGGTCGGAACGGGCGGTCATGCACCACTTCGAGGACATGGACGTCGGCTGGTCGGAGACGTACGGGAGCCACGAGATGACCGCGGACGGCATCGTCGCGTTCGCCGAGCAGTTCGACCCGCAGCCGATGCACACGGATCCGGAGGCGGCGGCCGAGACCCAGTACGGCGGGCTCATCGCCAGCGGCCTCCACACCATCGGCGTCGCCACGCGGCTGATGGTCGAGAACTTCCTCAACGACTCCAGCAACCGCGGCGGGCTCGGGCTGACCGACCTCTCCTGGCACCGGCCCGTCCGCCCGGGTGACGTTCTTCGGGTGCGCCACGAGGTGGTCGAGCGACGCGACTCGGACGGCCACCCCGACGCCGGCGTCGTCGTGCGCGACGTCGAGGTGCTGGCGAGCGACGGCGAGGGGGGCGAGGAGACGGTGGTCTGCTCGTGGACGGTGGCCATCCTGATGGGGAGGCGGGCGTGACCGACGACGCCCTCGAACGGCTCTGCGACCACCTCGCGGCCACGGCCGAGCGCCCGGTCGAACGGGACGCGAGCCGGTGGCTCGGGGAGGCCGAGGCCGTCGCCACGGACGCCCGCCACATCGACGACCCGGCGGTCGCCCGCGAGCGACTCACCGAGGTGGCCGACCTCCTGGCCCACGTCGACGGGACCGGCGACGAGGCGGCCGACGAGCACGTCCGGGCGGCGACGCGACTGGTCGCGGAACTCACCGACGCCGTGGAGGACTGACCTAGGGCCGCGTCGTCGCCCAGACGGCGAGCGCGCCGAGGATGATGGCCGGGAGCAGCGGGAGCACGAGGAAGGCGTCGCGCAGCGAGAGCCCCAGCGAGGCGACGAACCCCTGGGCGCGGGGGAGGAAGTAGAGCGCCGCGGGGACGACGACGAACGCGAACAGGATGGCGACCACCAGTGTCCACCCGCGCCAGTCGAACTCGCGCTCGGCGCCGCGGGGGTGGTCGGGCACCGGGTCGTCCCCTGCCGACGTACCGGCCCCGCTCCCACCCGTCTCGACCCCGTCGCCCGCCTCGTCGGTGTCGTCCTCCCCGAAGGCGGCCGGGTCGTGGACGTATCCCTCGTCGTCGCTCATAGCTCCCGGTCGGTCGCCAGCCACCTCAAGGCTCCGTGTCCGTGTTGCCGCGGACGACCGCATTCGTCGGCGACTGTGGCTGGCCGCTCAGCCGCTGCTCGCGTTGGTACCGGCGTGCCGGATGCCGTTCAGCATTGTGTTCACGTTCTCCTGCTCGCCGTCGAGCTGTGTCGGGTGGACCGCGATGGCGATGACGAAGTCGTCACCGCTCTGCGTCTGGGCGATGTGCATGAAGACCTCCGTGTCCGTCCCCTCGGTGGTCCGGGCGTCGGCGCGGAACTTGCTCACGGTCACCTCGTCGCCGAGCATCGTCTCCGTCCGGTTGCCCTCGGGGCGGACGTTGTCGACGGTGTCGTACTGGCTCTGGAGCCGGAGCGCCAGCTGCGTGTTGTTCAGGTCCGCGACCGGGTTGAACGGCCCCTGTTCGGCCACCTCGACCGCGGGCGTGGTGAAGACGGTGAACCGGGCGACCTGCTGGTCGCCGAACACCGGGAGACTGGTTGAGCGGGCGTACTCCGTGAGCTGGTTGTTCACCTCGACCTCCTGCCCGGCGAACGACCGGGTGATGGTCCGGGTTTCCTGGTTCTCCAGCGAGTAGCCCGTGTCTGACTGGGCCGACTGTGTGACGTTCCCCTCGGAAGCGGTGAAGGTGGTCGCTCCCGCGAGGAACGAGCAGCCCGCCGTGATTGTCAACAGCGCGAGTAGCGCGGCGACTGCACGTCCTGTCATCGGCCGACGATTCTCGACTGCTGGACATAAATCCGGTGGCATACGCCGACCGCCGTCGCCCGGCCTACGGGAGCCGGAACTCCGGCCCCTCGTCGGTGTCCTGCACCTCGACGCCGAGCGCCGCGAGGTCGTCGCGAAGGCGGTCGGCACGCTCGTAGTCGCCGGCCTCGCGGGCGTCCTCCCGGGCGGCCAGCACCAGTTCGACGAGGTCCTCGGCCAGCTGCACGTCGCCACTCCCGCCCGTGTCGCCGAGTTCGAAGCCCAGCACCCCGCCGCCGAGGGTTTCGAAGGCCCCGACCGCCCGGCGGAGTCCGCGGTAGTCGTACGGCGCCGTCTCGACGTGGCGGTTGACGGCGCCCACGAGGTCGAGCAGCGCGGTCAGCGCCTCGCGCGTGTTGAAGTCGTCGTCCATCGCGGCGGCGAAGTCGCCGCGGGCGTCGGCCACGGCCTCCCGTAGGGACTCGTCCGTGACCTGCGAGCGGGCGGCCGTCGAGTCGCAGGCGTCGCGGGCGGCCTCGTAGCCGCGTTCGAGGCGCTTCCAGCGCTCCGCGGCCTCGGAGAGCGTCGCCGGCGAGAAGACGGCCTCCGTGTTGTACGCGGCCGACAGCGCCCACATCCGGGCGACGTTCGGGCCGCGCTCGCGGACGAGCCCCGAGACCGTCTCGAAGTTCCCCAGCGAGGAGGACATCTTCTCGCTGTCGTCGCCGCTCTCGACCTGGACGAGCGCGGTGTGGAGCCAGTAGCGCGCGAACGTCCGGCCCGTCGCGGCCTCGCTCTGGGCGATCTCGTTCTCGTGGTGCGGGAACACGAGGTCGCGCCCGCCGACGTGGATGTCGATGGTGTCCGCGAGGTGGGTCGTCGACATCGCCGAGCACTCGATGTGCCAGCCCGGCCGCCCCTCGCCCCACGGCGAGTCCCAGGTCTGTGCGCACTCGGCGGCCTCCTCGGCCGGGGCGGCCGCGTCGTGGCGGTGCTCCGCGACCTCCCCGGGGCCGACGCCGCCGGCCTTCCAGAGCGCGAAGTCGGCCGGGTGGCGCTTCTCGCCCTGCTCCTCGGGGTCGCCCTGTGCCTCGACCTCCTCGACGGTCTGGTTCGAGAGCGCCCCGTAGTCCTCGAAGCCGGTCACGTCGAAGTAGACCGAGCCGTTCGACTCGTAGGCGTCCCCCTGCTCGACCAGCTCGGCGACCATCGCGACGATCTCCTCGACGTGCTCGGAGACACGGGGGTACACCTCCGCCCGCTTCAGGTTCAGGGCCCGCATGTCATCGACGAGGTCGGCGACGTAGTGCTCGGCGACGTCCGCCTCGTCCTCGCCGGCCTCGCCGACCCGGGCGACGATCTTCTCGTTGACGTCGGTGAAGTTCTCCACGTGCCGCACGTCGTAGCCCCGGTGTTCCAGCCACCGGTGCATGACGTCGACGTGGAGCCACGAGCGGGCGTGGCCCATGTGTGCCGGGTCGGAGGTCGTCAGGCCGCAGTAGTAGAGCAGCACCTCGTCCTCGTCGCGCGGCTCGAAGACCTCCTTCTCCCCGGTCAGCGTGTTCGTCACGCGGAGCGTCATATCCCGGGGTAGCCGGGGTCGGCCGTTCAACCTGTCGGAAAGGCGTCCGGCGCGGGTGGCGGCCCCAGCTACAGCGTCTCCTCGACCACGCGGAGCGCGGACGGCCCGTCGCGCCGCGGGACGACCACTGTCAGCGTGCCGTCGGCGGCCCCCGCGGCCGACACGTCGATGTCGGCCAGGCGGAGCCGGTCCAGCACGGGGCCGAGGTGGGCCGGTGCCACGTCGCCCGTCGCCAGTGCCCGAGCGCATCTCCACCCGGGCGCTCGTGTCCGCCGTCGGCGACTCGTACGGCCCGAGTTCGTCGGCGTAGCGCCGGAGCGCCGCCGCCACCGCCTCGTGGTCCTCCTCGTCCTCGCCCAGTTCGAGGAAGCGTGCAGCGGCGGTGTAGTTGACCACGCCCGCGCGCAGGGCCGCGTGCAGGAACGGCCGCTCCCGGACGGCCTCGCGCGTCTCGGCTGCCAGCGTCATGTGGGACGTTGCTCGTCGACGCCCCCTCAACGTGTCGGTGGCGGGGTGCCCCGCCCCGGGAGCCCCCGGCCGAGCGAGCGGGGGCTTCCTGCGTGTCTCCGACTGCGCCAGTGGAAGCGCGTGGAAAATAGACAATATGGGCGATATATACGATATTCTCTATATTAATAAATAATGCGGAGATATCACGCGATGACGAGCCACGCGCCGAAGACGGCCGCGGCGCCGAGCGCGGTACTGGCGACGGCGTGCAGGCGGAGCCGGTCCGAGTTCGCACTCGGGGAGGAAATCCATGGCGACGTGGAGGAAGACGCCGGCGGCGAAGCCGAAGACGGCGGCGCTGACGTCCGTCGGGAGCGGCGGCTGGACCAGTGCGACCGGGATGGCCGCGATGGCGACGCCCGCCGCGGGCAGCAGGAGGACGGAGACGCCGCGGCCGGCGTGGCGCAGCCGCCGGGCGGCGGCGTAACCGGCGGGTCCCTTGTGCGAGACGATGGCGAGGCCGAGCAGGAGACCGGGGTCCGGCAGCGCGGCGTAGATGACGCCGATGATGAGGCCGGCGGCGATGGCGTGGGCGGTCAGCTCCGCGGCCGCGGAGTTGAACCGGTCGACGTGGGCGAGGCGGTGGCTGGCGGTGTGGGAGGCGTAGCCAGCCAGCAGCCCCGCGGCGACGCCGAAGCCCCCGATCTGGCCACCGAGGCCGAACGCCTGCGGCAGGAGGAAGACGGCCGCGGAGGTGACCATCGCGCCCGCCGCGAGGCCGTAGCCCCACACCAGGCCGAAGGCGTCCCGGGTGCGGGCTGCACGCACGCCGAGCACGGCACAGCCAGCCATCGCGAGGAACGCCACCCACCCGACGACGAGCAGCTTCCACAGCCCCGCGGTGGCCGCGAGCAGGGAGACGACGACGAGGCCGCCGACGCCCGCGATACCGACTGTCGAGACGGCTCCCAGCCCTCCCTCGAACACCGACTCCTCGCTCTCGGCCGTCTCCGTGGTCATGTCGATAATAACTCTAGCCGTCTGGTTAATAGAACTGTCGCTCCGAACGCCCGGCGATTAACAATCCGTCGGGAGTCGCCGCTACCGCGTCGCCTGCTTCCAGGTGCGAAGGTCCAGTACGCCGGCGTCGAGGTCCTCGGCCGGCGCCTCCGTGGCGGCCCAGTGGAACAGGTCCGCCACGTCCGCGGGCTCCCGCCCCGGGCCCCCGTCGGTGAGGTCGGTCGAGACCTGTCCGGGGTCGACGACGCCGACGGTGGCGTCGAGGTCGGCGGCGAACTGGCGGGCGAGCGCCTCGGCCAGCGCCTTCGAGACGGCGTACGACCCAAACCCGGGTTTCGGGTCGCGGGCGATGCCGCCCGAGGGGACCAGCACGCGCGCGCCGTCGGCAAGGTGGGGCACGGACTCCCGGACCGTGGCGAACACGCCCCGGCCGTTCGTGCGGACGTGGTCGTCGAACGCGGCGTAGGACTCGTCGGCGATCGGCGTCTCGCCCGGGTCGCCGTGGTAGACGCCGGCGTTCGCGACGACGACGTCGAGCGGCCCGCCCTCGCGGGCGGCGGTCTCGGCGAACCGCTCGACATCGAACTCGTCGCGGACGTCCGCGCGCTGGGTCGTCGCCTCGCCGCCCGCCTCGACGATGTCGGCGGCCACCTCGTGGAGCGCTTCCTCGTCCCGGCCGCAGATGGCGACGTGGGCGCCGGTCGCCCCGAAGCGCCGCGCGATGGCGGCGCCGATGCCGCGACTCCCGCCAGTGATGAGCACGTTCATGTCCCGGCGGACGCCCGGACGCCGTTTGGCCGTTTCCCCCGCGGCAGTCCGGCACAGGGACGAGAACGGACGGGCCGGCATCCCCCTACGCGAACCCTTTTGCGCGTCGGACTCCTATGACGGCTAACTGAATGCGCCGCCCGCCCGCGATTCCGCTCTCCCGTGCGGGACTCGTCCTGCTCGTCGGCTGCCTCGTGCTCGCCCCGGTGGTACCGACTCTCGGGGTGGCCGCGGCGGTCCCGGACGCCCGGCTGACGATTTCGGACGTGGCGACCGCGCCGGACGCGCCGACCGTCGGCGAACCCGTGACGGTGAGTGCCACCGTCCAGCTCTCGGCCGGCAGCGCCGCGACCGCCGAGGTGGTGGAGGTCGTCCTCCGCGACGAATCGACGACGCTCGCCCGCGCGGAGGGACCGGGGTCGCTCTCCCAGGGTGACAGCCTCACCGTCGACCTCGTCACCTCGTTCGCCGACCGCGGCCGGAAGGACCTCACGCTGATCGCGGTCGTCAACTCCTCCAGCGACAACGAGACCGTCCGGGTCCGCCGCCCCCTGACGGTCGTCGTGCGTGACGCACCGCCGACGCTCGACGTGACCGTCCCGGCCCCCGTCGCCGGGGTCGAGAGCCGGGTCGCGGTCGAGGTGTCGAACCCGAACGCCAACGCCGTCAGCGACGTCACGGTGTCGCTGCCCGGCGACCGTGCGGTCGAGCGCCGCGCCACCGTCCCCGTGCTGGCGGCCGGCGCGACCACGACGGTCAACCTCTCCATGCGCCCCCGCGAGGGTGACCAGGAGGTCGCCGTCGAGGCGGCCTACACCACCTCGACCGGTGAGCGCGACACGACTCGCCGCCCGGTGACCGTCGACGCGGCACCGCTCCGGGAGGACGTCGGCGTCGCGGTCAGCCGGGTGCCGCCGCCGGAGGAGGCCGACGCGAACGCGAACCTGGGGGCGATACTGGGCGGCGCGGGCGGCCTCGGTGGGGGCGGTAACGGCGGCGGCACGCTCCAGGACCAGGGCGACGGCGAGGACACGACCGACCGCGTGCAGGTCGCGGTCACCAACTTCGGCAACACCCCCATCGAGGACGTGGTCGTCCGCCCGCGTGCGGGCGACCGGCGGCTCCCCCGCGGCTACGTCGGCCGTCTCGCACCCGGCGAAACCGGCACCGTCGAGGTCGACCTCTCCGCCGTCCGGGGGTCGGCGACCGTCGTCGCGACCGCGAACTACACTGTCGCCGGAACGGGCCCGCCCGGCGCCCGCGACGCGGATGTCACGGACACCGACGCTCGCGCCCGGCGGGGGAGCGCCCGCGGGAGCTTCGAGTTCCGGCCCCCCGCCGCCGACATCCGCGTAACGGACGTGTCGCTCGCCTTCGACGAGGACGGCCGGCTCCGCATCAGCGGCAACGCCGGCAACATCGGCACCGCGCCGGTCGACGGCGTCGTCGTCTCGATGGGGTCGAACGAGCACGTCGACCCCGCGTACCCGGGGCGGTCGTACTTCGTCGGTACCGTCGATGGGAGCGAGTTCGCCCCGTTCGAGCTGACCGCCGAGGTCGACGCCGAGAACGCCACCGAACTCCCCGTCCGCGTCACCTACGTCGTGGACGGCGAGGAGCGGACCCGGGAGACGACGCTCCCCTACGACGGGAGCCTCGAGCGGCCGTCCCGGAACCGCACCGGCCTGCTCTCGCTGGGCATCGCGCCGCTGGCCGGGCTGGGCATCGCGGCGGCGCTACTTCTGGTCGGGGCGCCGCTCGTCTACCTCCGCCGACGATGAGCGGGGAGTACGCGGGCGTGGACGCCACCCCGGACGCCGAGACGGAGTCCCCGCTCGAACTCCGGGACGTGGTGAAGGCGTACGAGTCGGGGGCGGAGACGGTGCGGGCGCTGAAGGGTGTCGACTTCGCCGTCGAGCGCGGGGAGTTCGTCTCCGTCATCGGCCCCTCCGGGTCCGGCAAGTCGACGATGCTGAACATGCTGGGGCTGCTCGACTCGCCCACCTCGGGCGAGGTGCTGCTGGACGGCGTGGACGCGGCGACCTACGACGACGAGCAGCGGACGGACGCCCGCCGGGAGTACGTCGGCTTCGTCTTCCAGCAGTTCTACCTCATCGACGCCCTGACCGCGGTCGAGAACGTCACGCTCCCGACGGTCTACCAGCGCGACCGCGGGGCGCCCGCCCGTGCGCGGAACCTCCTGCGGCGGGTCGGGCTGGGCGACCGGCTCGAACACCGGCCCACGCAGCTCTCGGGCGGGCAGAAACAGCGCGTCGCCATCGCCCGCTCGCTCATCAACGAGCCGGCGGTCGTCCTGGCGGACGAGCCGACCGGGAACCTCGACCAGGAGACCGGGACGGCCGTGCTGGAGGAGTTCGCGGCCGTCTGCGACGAGGGCGTCGCCGTCGTCACCGTGACCCACGACCCGCTGGTCAACGAGTTCGCCGACCGGGTCGTGGAACTGGTCGACGGGGTGATCCGGGATGTCCGGTGAGGGCGACGCCCCCGGCGACGGGCCACCCGATGCGGACGACTCCGCCGCGGGACCGGGTCTGCTCGAACGCTTCCCGGCGGTCCTGATGGCCCGCCGGAACCTCTCCCGGAACCGACTGCGGTCGGGGCTGGCCGCGCTGGGCATCGTCATCGGCGTCCTCGCCATCGCGACGCTGGGCATCTTCGGCAACGTCCTCCAGCTGTCGGCCACGAGCGAGCTGGGCGGCATCGGCAACCAGGTCATCGTCAGCCCGAACGAGGACACCGGCCGGGAGACCCTCTCCCCGCGGGACGTGGCCGCCGTCGAACGCATCGCCGAGGGCCGCGGCGAGGCGGTCCCGCTGGTCACCGGCAGCGCGGTCGTGACCGGCCCCAACGGGCAGACCTTCGCGCAACTGTACGGGCTCGACCGCCCGCGGGCGCTGTTCGAGGCTCGCTCCGGGCGGCTGCCGGAGTATCACCGCCAGGGCGCGCTGGTCGGCCGGTCGGTCGCCGAGCGGCTGGACCTCCAGCCGGGGACCGCCGTCGAGATCGAGGGCCAGCGCCTCCGGGTCATCGCGGTCCTCGCCGAGACGGACGACATCACGCCCATCCAGCCCGACAGCGCCGTGGTTCTGCCGCGCGAGTCGTTCGCGCAGGACGCCCCCAGCCAGGTCGTCGTCCAGGCCGACTCCGGCGAGGACGCCTCCTACGTCGCGTCGACCGTCCGCGAGCGGCTGAACGCCCGCGAACCGCGGGTCAGCGTCTTCGAGCTGTCGAGCATCCTCGACCGCATCAACGAGTTCTTCGGCCTGCTGAACGGCTTTCTCGTCGCGCTGGGTGCGGTGTCGCTCGTCGTCGCCGGCGTCGCCATCTTCAACGTGATGCTGATGTCCACGACCGAGCGCCGCGGCGAGATCGGCGTCCTCCGGGCGGTCGGGGTACAGAAGGGCGACGTGCTCCGGACGCTGGTGGTGGAGGCGACGCTGCTGGGGCTCCTCGGCGGCCTCGGCGGCGTCCTCCTGACCTGCCTCGCGGTCGGGGCGCTCTACCAGTTCACCCCGCTCGGACTGGACGTCGTCCTCCACCCGAGCAACGCGACCTACCTCGTCGTCGCGTTCGCGTTCGGCGTGTTCATCAGCCTCGCCTCCGGGCTCTACCCCGCCTACCGGGCGGCCAACGAGGAGCCCGTCGACGCACTCCGGGATTGATGGCCAAACGAAATTTCTTCTTGGAAATCTCTGAACAAGAACGATAATATCGATGTCTGGTGATATATATGGGGTATTATTGGAGAAAATGCGGACTCCGAGACTTCTACCGCCGTAGCCCCCGTCTCCCGGCCGCCCGCACCTCCCCCGTCGTCGGGAGCCGACGTGATCGACGCCCGTCGGGTGGTTCGCGGGGCTCCCCGGGGACCACGGTTATGCGGCAGCGGCCCGTCCTCCCTGTGTGGACGGGCTCGACGTCAGCGCCGTGTTCTACGCCCCGCCCGGGGAACTGTACGAGTTCATCACCGGGATGCGCGGCTACTCGCAGTACTCCCCGTACCTCGACGAGGTCCGCCAGTACGGGGACGGCAGCCCCGGGACCGACTACGAGATCGTCGTCTCGTGGTGGCGGCTCTCCTACACCTCCCACACACGCGTCACGGAGGCCCGGCCGCCCGAACGGGTCGGCTGGCGGACCACGAAGGGGCTCCGGGCCAGGGGCTACTGGGGCATCGAGCCGCTCCCGGACGCCGAGGCACCTCCCGACCGCGAGCACGCGACCCGTGTCCGCCTCCGCATCCAGTTCGACCCGGAGACGTTCGGCTCGGTCCCGCTCGCCGGCCTGACGCTGGACCGCCTGTTCGAGCGGATCAAACCGCTCGTCGTCGAGGAGGCCGGGAACGTCGCCGCCGGGATGGCCGCGGACATCGAGGGGGCGCGACGCGACGTTGACATCGAGATCCACCGCGGCCCGGAGAGCGTCTGAGCCACGGCTCCCCGGTCGGTGGCGGAAAGTAGAGAGAGGGCCGGCGCCGAAGCGCGATGTGGTGGTGGGATGGTGGGGACGTATGCCGGGACCGCGAACGGTCCCGACGTACATGGCAGCGGGCAGTGGCCTCCACGCCGGCGTGTTCCACTACAGGACATGGTAGGATATGTATTCTCCCGTGTATGGCGGGGGGGTATAAGTTGACTTTCGACGACCGATACGGCGTGGCGGGCTGATATCTGCCGAACGGGGCGCTTCGGGTCGTTGCGTGCGTCACGAGGTGCCGTGTGGGCGGGCCCGTCGTCGCTCAGGCGTCGCGCATGCGGTCGGCGAAGTCCCAGGTGTAGAGGCGCGAGGGGTCGATCCGGATGCGGACCTCGTCGCGGTCGTCGTCGAGGAGGCGGTCGGCGAGCCGGTTGTCGGTGCCGCCGAGGTAGCGGTCGAACAGCGCCCGGAGCAGCGACTTGTCCGCGTCCGCCTCGACGGTGGTCGTGCCGGCGCCCCGAACCCCCCGGTAGGGCGGGTCGTTGGTCGAGACCTCGAAGGCCACGCCGTCGTCGTGCGAGAGGTACCGCACCACGTCGGCGTCCGCGCCGGTGGCACACCAGAGCGACCCGTCCCACGGGAGGAACCACAGCGAGAGCATCCAGAGCCCACCCTCGGGGGTCCGACAGGCCACCCGGATGGGAACGGTCGCGTCGGCCAGGAACGAGGTCGCCTCCGCCCGCGTCCAGGTACCGGTGACGTTCACGTGTCAACCCACGGCAGCTAGTGGCAACTAACTTGCGCCGCACCGCCCTGTCGGTCGCCGGCCTCAGTTCCGGGGCCAGGGGACGTAGTCGTGGACGACGTACCCGAGCAGGAACAGGACGAACAGGGCGGTGGCGCTGAGCGCGCCGACGTCGCTGGCGAAGTCCGACGTGCGTCCGAGCAACAGCAGGCCCGTCTGGATCGCTCCCCCGGCGAGCCACGCCACCGCCGCCAGCACGACGAGCAGCAGGAGGGTGACCACCCAGCTCCGGTCCTGACGCTGCATACTCGCAGGGGCAACGCGGCGGGCTAAAAACTGCCGGCGTCGGATGTGGCCGGAGGGCCCCCCCGGTCGTCGGTCACTGCGGTCCGTCCAGCAGGCGTGCGAGACACGGAATCGCCGAGAGGTCGAGTTCCTCGCCGACGAGCGTCCCGGCGGCCGCGAGCGGGTCCCGGTCGTCTGCTGCCGGCGGCCCCTCCCCGTCGAACAGTGGGGTGAGCAGCGCGCGCCGGGCCGCCGTCGCCTCGAACAAGCCGTGGCAGTACGTCCCCAGGACGGCGCCCCGGGCAGCGCTGGACGGGCCGACCGGCCGCGCGACCGGCGCCATGGCGACGGTCCCGCCGGCGTGGATTTCGTACCCCTCGACGGTCCCCGCGGCGTCGGCCAGCGGCCCGCCGGGCGACAGGTCGTGCTCGACGCGGGTCACGCGCTTCTCCGGGGCGAAGCGCGTCACGACCGGGAGGAGGCCGAGCCCCTCCACGACGCCCTCGCGGGTCGTGCTCTCGTGTTCGACCCGTTCGAGCCGCTCGCCCAGCAGCTGGTAGCCGCCGCAGACGCCGACGACGGGCCCGTCGAACGACCGCAGCCTCGCGCCCAATCCCGCCTCGCGGCAGGCCAGCAGGTCGTCGACGGCGTTTTTCGTCCCCGGGAGGAGGACGGCCTCGGCGTCCCCGAACGTGGCGGTCGGCGGCCGGACGGAGACACGGACCCCCGGTACGCGGGCGAGCGGGTCGATATCCGTGGCGTTCGAGATGCGGGGCAGGCGGACGACGGCGACCGTCACCGCTCGCTCCGGGTCGACCCCGTCTGCCGCACCACGGGTCGTCCGCTCGCCGCGAGGGGGCAGCGAGAGGCTGTCCTCGTCCGGCAGCCCCGGGTCCTCGTGGGGCAGGACGCCGAGCACCGGGACGCCCGTCCGCTCCTCGAACGTCTCGATGCCGGGGTCGAGGAGCGAGCGGTCGCCGCGGAACCTGTTGATGACGGCGCCGACGACCTGCCCGCGGACGTCGTCCGGGAGCAGCTCCAGCGTCCCGACGAGCGAGGCGAAGACGCCGCCCCGCTCGATGTCGGCCACGACGAGGACGGCCGCGTCGGTCGCGCGGGCCGTCTCTACGTTCGCGAGGTCCCGGTCGTGGAGGTTGATCTCGGCGATGCTGCCCGCGCCCTCGGCGACCACGATGTCGTGTGCGGTCGCCAGCCGGCAGTGGGCCGCGAGCGCGGCCTCGCGTGCGCGCGCCCAGTGGTCGTCGTAGTAGGAGCCGGCGTCGTAGTGCCCGACGGCCACCCCGTCGACGACGACCTGGCTCTCGCCGTCGCCGCGGGGCTTGAGGAGGACGGGGTTCAGGTCCGTCGTCGGCGCGACCCGGGCGGCGCGCGCCTGGGTGTGCTGGGAGACGCCGATCTCCCCCCACGTGCCGCCGCCGCGGGCGTCGTCGCCTGCCTCGCTGCCGGGTTCGTCCCCGTCGCCACGCTCCTCCCCGTCGCGGACCACCGGCGGCCGGAGCGCGACGTGGGCGTTGTTGCTCATGTTCTGGGCCTTGAACGGGACGGCGTCGACGCCGGCGTCCGCGAGGACGCGACAGATGCCGGCGACGACCGTCGACTTGCCGACGTGGCTGGCGGTCCCGGCGACCAGGAGCGTCGGCGCGTCGGGTGGGCCGTCGGGGTCAGTCACGGCCGTCGAGCGCCTCCACGAACTGGTCGAACGCGCCGCTCGCCGCGTGGACGTGGGTGTACGTGCCGAGCGTGCGGTGCTCGACGAGCCCGTCGTGGTCGCCGTCGATGCCGTCGCCCCGGACGACGTCGAACGCGAAGCGGGCGTCCCGTCCCGGCGTCGCCTCGGAGTAGTGGAACTCGTGGCCGCGGACGCTCGTCCCGGCCGGAGCGGTGAGCGCGCCGTCGTCGCGGGCCCGGAGTTCGACGTGGTCGAGCGCCCGGTAGCGGTCGCGCATCTCCACCTCGGCGGGGAGGACGCCGGCCATCGCGTGGGTCTCCCCGTCGGTCGTGAGCGACTCGGCCAGCGCCATCAGGCCGCCACACTCCCCGAGGACCGGGAGGCCGTCGGCCGCCCGCGCCCCGAGGTCGTCGAGGGTGCCGCTCGCGGCGAGGTCGGCCGCGTGCAGTTCGGGGTAGCCGCCCGGGAGGTAGACGCCGTCGCAGTCCGGCACGGGGTCGCCGGCGACGGGCGAGAAGGTGGTCACGTCCGCGCGGGCGCGGAGTCGTTCCCGGGTCGCGGGGTAGCAGAAGCCGAAGGCCGGGTCCCGCGCGACCGCCACGCGCTGCCCGGTCGCCTCGCCCGTGTCGGCGGCCGTCTCCGGGCGCCGGGCCTCGCGCGCGGCCTCGCGCAGGCGGTCGACCCGCACGTGCTCGGCGGCCGCGGCGAGCGCCCCGTCCGGCAGGGGCTCCTCGTCGCCCATGTGGAGCCCGAGGTGGCGCTCGGGGACCTCCAGATTTCCGGACGGCGGGATGCGGCCGAACCAGGTCATCCCGTCCGGGAGCGCCTCGCGGATGCCGTCGGCGTGACGGCCCCCGTGGGCCTGCTGGGCGAGGACGCCGACCACGTCGACGTCCTGCCCCGTCTCGGCTGCGTACTCCCGGAAGCCAAGCGCCGTGGCCGCGACGCTCTCCATCCCGGCCGCCGCGTTCACGACGAGGACGACCGGGACGTCCAGTACGGCGGCCACGTCGGCCGTCGAGGAGACGGTGCCGTCGTACAGGCCCATCACGCCCTCGACGACGCGGCAGTCGGCGTCGTCGCGGTGGAAGTTCCGGCGGACGCCCGCCTCCCCCTCGAGCCAGGGGTCCAGCGTCCGCGACGGGTGGCCCGTGACGGCGCGGTGGTGGCTGGGGTCGATGAAGTCCGGACCGGCCTTGCCCGCGCGGACGTCGACGCCGTCGTCGGCGAGCGCGCGGCAGACCGCCAGCGTCGCGACTGTCTTCCCGACACCGGACGACGTGCCGCCGAGGACGACGCCCCGCATTCAGGGCTCCCCCGCCGGTGCGTGCTCCGTATCGGCGAGCAGGCGGTCGTAGACCGTGCGGATCCGCCCGCGGACCGCCGCCATCCCGTGGCCGTCCTCGTCGGCGAGCGCCAGCGCGCCGCCCATCCCGACGCCCTCCTTCGCCTCGCCGGCGGCGTAGGCGCGCATCGCCGGGTGGTCCCGCCCGTCGAACGAGGGGTCGGTCACCCGCAGGCTCGCGGCGGCCGCCTCGGTCAGCTCCCGGAGGGCCGCGCTCTCGTCCTCGGCGACGAACGCAGTCGTCGCCACCGTCAGGTCGGCGTCGACGCCGGCACGCCGGGCCAGCAGTGCTGCCGTCGCCTGCTGGGTCCCGCCGGCGAGCGTCACCTCGGTCCCGGCCTCGGTCGCCCCCTGGACTATGCCGAGCGTCGCGGCCAGCGTCGGGTCGCCCATCGCCCGGACCGCGGCGACGGGGTCGTCGGCGTGGATTCCCCGCTCGATGCCGCTGGCGTCGACTCCCGCCTCGACCACCCGCCGTTTCAGGTCGAGCGGGTTCGCCGCCAGCGACGAGGAGACCGGCGCCGTCTCCCCCAGCGCGGCGAGCGTGCCGAGGGCGGTCGTCGTCCCGCCCGGGACCGTCTCCGCGAGCCACAGGTCGTCCGTCGCGGTGGCGAGGTCGCAACCGTGTTCGCGTGCGCGCGCAGCGATGTCCGCCGCGTCCGGGACCGCGACCGGCTCGCGAACGTCCCTCCCGGGGTCGTCCGCAACGACGGTTGTTGGGGCCGCCGCCGGTGCCGCCAGCCCCGCGTCCACCACCGAAACCTCGAACCCGACGAGTTCGCGGACCGCGCGCGTGACGACGGCCGGCGTCGGGCAGCCGCTCGGGCTGACCGGGACGACCGGCGCCCCCGTCGGCTCCCCGTGGACGAGAATCTCGGCGTCGGCGCTGGGCGTGTGGGTCATCAGTTCGGGGTCCGCGCCCGCGGCGCTGATTCCGTCGATGCCGGCCGTCGCGGTGCCGCCCGCGAGGAGGACGAACCGCGTCACGGGCCCGTCGGCCTCCCCGGTCGCCCGGCGCGCTCGTGTCGAATCACTGTGTTTGTCCTGTGGACAATCGAACTTGAATCCGTCGGCGGAGCGCGCGGGCGTGACGGGCGTGTGGCGGCGGAATGATCGACTAACAGTCGGATTAGCGTACCTAACCGTGGATTATATCGGAAATTATCCACATTGGGATCGGATGATACACGTACGCGGGATGTTTCAGGGATTGCTCGCGATCCGCTCCTCGCCGTCCCACTCCGCGGAGTCGTCCCGCGGCTCGTAGCCGAGGACCTCCTTCGCGCGTTCGAGCGAGTAGTACTTCCGGTCGTTGTCGGAGATGCCGTAGACGATCTCGAAGTCGTAGTCCGCCTCCAGGGCGCACTCGTGTAGGTGGGCGCAGTCCCGGTAGGAGAGCCACATCGCCTGGCCGCGCTCGTAGTCGATGGGCGGGTGCCCCCGAGTGAGGTTGCCGATGCGGACACAGCAGACCGAGAGGTCGTGCTCGTCGTGGTAGAACCGGCCCAGTGTCTCGCCGGCCGCCTTCGAGACGCCGTAGAAGTTGCCCGGCCGGGGGAGTTCCGTCCCGTCCAGCTCGAAGTCGTCGTGCGGGCGGTAGAGGTCGGGCTTGCGCTCGGTCTCGAAGTGCCCGACGGCGTGGTTCGAGGAGGCGTAGACGAACTTCTCGACGCCGGCCTCGACGGCGGCGTCGAACATCACCTTCGTCCCGTGGATGTTGTTCTCCAGCACCGAGTCCCAGGGTGCGTCGGGGCGCGGGTCGCCGGCGAGGTGGATGACCGCGCCGACGTCCTCGCAGGCCTCCCGGGCGTCCGCCGGTTCGGTAATCTCCCCGATCATGTACGGGTGATCGGGCTCCTCGGCCGGCGGGTTGTGAAACAGGAGGCGCCAGTCGTACTCGTCGCCGATGCCGTCCAGTATCGCGCTACCGACGTACCCCCCGGCGCCGGTCAGCAGCACGGTGTCGTCCATTCGAGTGACCCGTAGCGTGGCCCGAGTAAGTAACGTGTGGTTGGCGGCCGCGGGTGGGGACCCGTGACGATCGCTACCGCGGGAGTACCGCGCTCAGGCAGGGCTGCGTCCGTACGGGCGGCCCGGCTACAGGTCCGCGCCGACGGCGTCGGCGACGGAGTCGAACCCGTCGCGCTCGAGCAGTTCGAGGAGGTCCCGGTTGATGTTCCGGGCGAGGGTCGGGCCCTCGTAGACGAGGCCGGTGTACAGCTGGACCACGCTGGCGCCCGCCCGGAGCTTCGCGTACGCGCCCTCGGCCGACGCGACGCCGCCGACGCCCACCACGGGGACGTCCGTGCGCTCGGCGGCGAACCGGACCGTCCCGGTGGCGTGCCGTTCGAGCGGGGCACCGGAGAGGCCACCCTCCTCGGTCGCGTTCGGCGACTGCAGCGAGACCGGGCGCCGCGTCGTCGTGTTGGTCGCGACGATGCCGTCGAGGTCGAGGTCGTTCACCACCGCGATGGCGTCCTCGATGGCACCCTCCCCGAGGTCCGGCGACAGCTTCACCAGCAGCGGGTCGGCGCCCGCGTCCCGGAGCGTCCCGAGGATGCTCGCCAGACGGTCCCGGTTCTGGAGGTCGCGCAGCCCGGGCGTGTTCGGGCTGGAGACGTTGACGACGAAGAAGTCCCCGTCCGAGACGCGTTCGTACGTGTACAGGTAGTCGTCCTCGGCGCTCTCCAGCGGTGCCGACTTCGACTTCCCGATGTTGACTCCCAGCGGCACGTCGAGGGCGGCGGCGTGCTCGGTCACACGGGGGCCGATCTCGTCCGCGCCGTCGTTGTTGAAGCCCATTCGGTTGACGAGGGCGCGGTCGGCCGCCAGGCGGAACATCCGTGGGCGTGGGTTCCCCGCCTGCCGCTCGGCGGTGACGCCGCCGACTTCGACGTGGCCGAACCCCAGCGCCGCGAGCACCGGCGCGATGCGGGCGTTCTTGTCGAAGCCGGCGGCGACGCCGACCGGCGAGGGGAACGACTGGCCGAACGCCTCGACGGCGAGGCGGTCGTCGTCGACGGCGAGCCGGCGACGGAGCCAGGACTCGACGCGGGTTCCCCGGACGGCTCCCAGCCCCAGGTGGACGGTCTCGTGGGCGGTCTCCGGGGGGAGCGAGAAGAGGAGCGGCTTCGCGACGTCGTAGAGCGTGGGCGAGCGCGAGCGTCCCATCAGGTGGGCAGGGGCGGTGAGCGAGAATAAGCGCAGCGGTCCGGGCGTCAGAACTCGTGTTCGACCCCGTCCGGGTCGGCCTTCTGGATGATGATCTTCCCGTCGCGCACGCGGACGAACACCTCGTCGCCGATGTTCATGCCGGCCACGGCGAGTTCGTCCTCGTGGAGATTGACGTGGACGTTGTGGTACTCCCCGTTCTCGTCTTTGGCACCACTCGGCGAGAGCTTCTTCTTGCGGACCATCGAGTACGTGTTGCCATGTTCGCCACACGTGCTATATAAGTGTACCGTGCCCCGGTTCCGGCTCCGGCCGGAGCTCGCTACCGTTTCGGGCCGGGCGTCTACTTAGCGTTCCGGGCTGGTCTACTGTTACATGCGCCCGCGCATGCGACGGTACAGTGACTCACTCCGCCCAGGGACGGGGCGGGGCGTGACTGCGACGCCATCGAACGAGGCTGTTCGGGCGTGTAAACCGCCCGCCGAAAGGGGGTTTTGGGGGTATATTTATATCTGGTGATGTTCACATCCCGCATGGAGGTAGCAACCAATGGCCGATGAAGACACGCGGAACTTCGCACTACGGGACGATATCGGGAACGAGACGAGCGTCTTCTCCGGGCGGACACCACGCCAGGCGGCACTGAAAGCTGCCCGACGTCTCGAACCCGCGAAGAGTGAACAGCAGGCCGAACACCACGAGCTCCGGCTCCGAGAGAAAGGCACCAAGAAGGTCCACATCTACGACGGGTGGGCGTGGAAGGAGACGGCCCCCGACGACAAGCCGGACTGGATGCCGAGCGACATCACCGAGGCCAACGTCTCGAAGAAGGGTATCGAACACCTCGACTCCATCTGACTCCTGCCGTTCTCTCCGGTACTCCCGAAGTGATAACCCGGCAGCGGTCGGATCGTCTCGTACGCGGCCCTCATCCGACGGGACGGCGTGCGAGCGCAGGATGACCGTCCGGCCTCCAGCCGCGTGACACGAACTACCAGCGGAGTTACATCTCTCGTCGGCGCTCCCGACACGATCGCGCGCCAGCGTCCCGTGGCGACACATCCCGTGTAACGCCGCCACACGGCGGATTCAGTCCGACGGGGTTAAGTACAACACCGGCATCGGAACGTAATGCGAACGCCGCGGGGCACTCACCCCGGACTTCAGTCCGGGGCTGTCCTCGTGGTCAACCGGAAGCGTCCCAACGCCCTTATCGGGCCGAGGGCGCTTCAGTTGAAATACGCACCCGGCGCCCGAATCCACACCGGGCGACGGGACGCCATCGACGCCCTTATACCAATCCGGGTGTTCGGTGGTGATATGACGGGGCGCCCCTCACAGGGCGTCCCGGATCGGAGCGAGGTCCGGTGGGTTTATGACCCATCCCGGGCTAAGTTCGGGTCCGAAGAAGATGAGGATTCCACCCCTGCGGTCCGCCGTCAAGATGGAATCTGATGTTAGCCTTGACAGTTCGGTGACACTCGGTCGATCGTCACCGAACGTCCGATAGCATCCCGCCTAACCCGCCTCGCCTCGTGCGAGGCACATTCCGGTTGATCCTGCCGGAGGCCATTGCTATCGGTGTCCGATTTAGCCATGCGAGTCGCGCGGGTTCAGACCCGCGGCGAACTGCTCAGTAACACGTGGCCAAACTACCCTCCGGAGACGGATAACCTCGGGAAACTGAGGCTAACCCGTCGTATCGCTTCCGAGCTGGAGTGCTGGAAGCGAGAAACGCTCCGGCGCCGGAGGATGTGGCTGCGGCCGATTAGGTAGACGGTGGGGTAACGGCCCACCGTGCCGATAATCGGTACGGGTTGTGAGAGCAAGAGCCCGGAGACGGACTCTGAGACAAGAGTCCGGGCCCTACGGGGCGCAGCAGGCGCGAAACCTTTACACTGCACGCCAGTGCGATAGGGGGACACCGAGTGCGAGGGCATAGAGCCCTCGCTTTTCT
>PXRM01000046.1 GCA_003020985.1 Halobacteriales archaeon QS_4_70_19
GCGGCTCGGGGCTTTCGAGGTGGTACTTGCAGCCGATTCTATACCTCAATTACTCGCTTATTCCACGTCCCCTGGCGGCTCCACCGCGAACGGGCTCTCCGCCGCCGTCCAGTCCCAGCCCGGGAGCCGGGTCTGGAAGCCGGCGGCGAGCGCGGCCCGGAGGTCGTCGTCGCCCGCAGCGTCGTCAGCGTCCCCGTGTGTCTGGACGTCGGCGAAGTGGAACGTGGCCTCCGCGAGTAGCGACAGCGGGCGCCCGCCTGCGATGGTCGCTGCGAGTTCCCGGCCGAGGATCTCGTCGACCACGAACCCCGGATAGTCGTCCGAGACGTCGAGGTCCCGGAGGAGACCGGCGAGCGCGGCCACGTTGACCGCCACGTCCCCGTCGGCGAAGACGGCGTCCACCGCGTCCCGGTACTGCGCCGGCGTGACGTGGTCGACGTCGGTCTCGAACGCGTCGCCGAGCGCGTCCCGGGTCTCGTTGATCAGCGGGACTACCGCGGGGTCGGCGCGGACGCGGTCGCGCTCGCGGGCGACGCGCGCATGCGTAAGGTCCATACGCGGTTCTCGGCCGCCGTCCGTCTCAAACTTTGGTCCCTACGCGGTTCTCGGCCGCCGCCCGTCTCAAACTTTGGTCGCCGGGAGGCCACCGGGCCGGTCTTCGACGACCACCAGGCCACGGGTCGGTCGACGACCGCAGGTGAGGGGTCGTTCCACGACTACCGGGTGCCGCTCGTTCCACGACCGCCAGGTCGCCGGTCGCCCGTACGCCCACCGCCGTAGCCCGTATCGGTCGCCCCGTTCTTTCCCGGACGCTTTGCGAAGGTTTTTATACCCCAAGCCTAGTAGCACCGGTTACACGCGGGTTTTCCGGACCAGCGTCCCGCAGCCGTCGGATTCCGGCGGATGTTCCCCATGACTCCTGTAATAGCGCGTGCATCGCTGTCGATGGGGGGCCACGAGGTCCCCCGACAGCGGCGCGCCGTTCCCGGGAACCCGATCCACCAGCTATGAGTAACGTAGAGCGGCAACTCGAGGACCTGAAGGCAGAGATCGTCAGCGAAGTACCCGACTACATCTCCATCTCGGACGTCACGTACGAGGGCCCGGAACTGGTCGTCTACACCCGTGACCCGAAGGAGTTCGCCTCCGACGGCGACCTCATCCGGCGACTCGCGTCGAACCTCCGCAAGCGCATCACCGTCCGCCCGGACCCGGACGTCCTCTCGCACCCGGGCGAGGCGGACGAGCGAATCCGCGAGGTCATCCCGGAGGAGGCCGGGGTGACCGACCTGGACTTCCACGCCGACACCGGCGAGGTCGTCATCGAGGCCCAGAAACCCGGGCTGGTCATCGGGCGCCACGGCTCGACCCTCCGGGAGATCACCCAGCAGGTCGGCTGGACGCCCGAGGTGGTGCGCACCCCGCCCATCGAGTCGTCGACCGTCTCGAACGTCCGGAACTTCCTGAAGCAGGAGCGCGACGAGCGGCGCGACGTCCTCGAGCGCATCGGCCGGCAGATCCACCGCGAGGAGATGTCGGACGACGAGTGGGTCCGCATCACCACCCTCGGCTGCTGTCGCGAGGTCGGGGGCGCGTCGTTCATCCTCTCGACGCCCGAGACGCGCGTGCTCGTCGACTGCGGCGACAAGCCCGGCGCAGAGGACGAGGTGCCGTACCTCCAGGTGCCCGAGGCGCTCGGCTCCGGGCCCAGCTCCATCGACGCCGTCGTCCTCACCCACGCCCACCTCGACCACTCGGCACTGATCCCGCTGCTGTTCAAGTACGGCTACGACGGCCCTATCTACTGCACGGAGCCGACCCGCGACCTGATGGGCCTGCTCACGCTCGACTATCTCGACGTCGCCGCGAAGGAGGGTCGTGCGCCGCCCTACGAGTCCGAGATGGTCCGCGAGGCCATCAAGCACACCATCGACATCGAGTACGGCGACGTGACCGACATCGCGCCGGATATCAAGCTCACCCTCCACAACGCCGGGCACATCCTCGGTTCCTCCATCGCCCACTTCCACGTCGGCGACGGCCTCTACAACGTTGCGTTCTCCGGGGACATCCACTACACGGACACGCGGCTGTTCAACGGCGCCGTCAACGAGTTCCCGCGGGTGGAGACGCTCGTGCTAGAGTCGACCTACGGCGGTCGCAACGACTACCAGACGGACCAGGAGGACTCCGAACGACGGCTGAAGAAGGTCATCAACGAGACCTACGAGCGCGACGGGAAGGTGCTCATCCCGGCGTTCGCGGTGGGGCGCTCGCAGGAGATCATGCTCGTGCTGGAGGAGGCGATGCGGAGCGGCGACATCCCCTCGATGCCCGTCCACCTCGACGGGATGATCTGGGAGGCGACGGCCATCCACACGACGTACCCGGAGTACCTCCGGGACGACCTACGCGACCGCATCTTCCACGACGACGAGAACCCGTTCCTCGCCGAGGAGTTCAACCACATCGACGGCGGCGAGGAGGAGCGCCGGGAGGTGGCCGACGGCGGCCCCTGCATCGTCCTCTCCACCTCGGGGATGGTCACCGGCGGCCCCATCATGTCCTGGCTCCGCCACCTCGGCGGCGACGAGAACAACCGCATGGTCTTCGTCGGCTACCAGGCCCAGGGGACGCTCGGCCGCCGCATCCAGAACGGCTGGGACGAGATCCCCATGAACGACCGGGGCGACGGCGGCGGGCGCGGTAACACCCTCACGCTGGACCTCGACGTCGAGACGGTGGACGGCTTCTCCGGCCACGCCGACCGGCAGGGCCTCGAGAACTTCGTCCGCACGATGAACCCGCGCCCGGAGAAGGTGCTCTGCGTCCACGGCGACGAGTCCTCCACGCAGGACCTCTCCAGCGCCCTCTACCACGAATTCAACATGCGGACGTTCGCGCCGAAGAACCTGGAGACGTTCCGGTTCAAGTAACGCGCCGTCACCCCCGATCTGCTGCCGCCGGTGTCCCCGACCCGCGCCGCCGGCCCGGTCCTGCACAATGCGAACAGCTAACACCTCTAGCCGAGAGGCTAGAAGCGACACATGCCAGAGCCAGTCATCGCGTCCGTCGGCGCCTCGCCGCTCGGCCGCACGGACCTCCCGGGCCGCGACCTGTTCTCGGTCGCCCTCGCGGAGGCGTTCGACGGACTGCCCGACCCCGCCGACATCGTCGAGGCGGTGTACGTCGGGAACCAGTCGGAGAGCTACGAACACCAGATCATGCACGGGACGCTCCTGGCCGAGTGGGCCGGGCTCCGGCACGTCCCCGCCGAGCGGGTCGAGGGGTGTGCCGCAGCGGGCGCACTCGCACTCCGCCACGCGGTCAAGGACGTCCGCAACGGTGACCACGAGGCCGTGCTCGCGTGCGGCGTCGAGAAGATGTCCTCCGCGGGCACCAGCGGCGCGACGGACGCACTGTCGGCGGCGTTCGACCGGGCCATCGAACAGCGCTCCGGCGTCACCGCGCCCAGCCAGTACGCCCTGCTCGCCAGGCGCTACCTCCACGAGACGGACGCCACGGAGGCGGACCTCGCCGAGATCGCCGTGAAGAACCACGCCAACGCTGCCCGCAACCCGCGGGCACAGTTCCCGAAGGAGATCGACGTGACGACGGTTCTCGAATCCGATCCCGTCGCATCGCCACTGAAGCTCTACGACTGCGCGCCCGTCGGGGACGGCGCCGCGGCCGTCCTCGTGACGACCCCCGAACTGGCGGCCGATCTCGACCGCCCGCAGGTTCGCATCGCGGGCAGTGGGGCCTCGGCGAACAACATCGCGGTCGCGGAGCGGGACATGACCACCATCGCGGGTGCTCGCATCGCCGCCGAGACGGCCTACGAGGAGGCCGGCATCGGCGCCGAGGACGTCGATATCGCGGAGGTCCACGACGCCTTCACCGTCTGCGAGGCGCTGCTCGCAGAGGCCGCCGGCTTCGCCCCCGCGGGAACGGGCTACCAGAGCTACCGGGCGCCGGCGGAGCGGGCCGACGGCTGGACGAACGTGCAGTTGAGTCCGAGCGGCGGGCTGAAGGCACGTGGCCACCCCATCGGCGCGACCGGACTCCTGCAGGCGCTCGAGGCCTACGAACAGCTCACGGGAGCCGCGGGGGACCGTGCGGTCGAGGGAGCCGAAACGGCCCTCCTGCTCAACGAAGGGGGCGTCGCGGACGCCGTCACCGTCGGCCATGTGGTCACCACGGCGGAGGCACCATGACCGACGGTGGCCTCGATGCGACTGACCCCCGGACCCTCCCGGGGTTCTTCGACGCCCTCGCGGACGGCGACCTCCTGGGCGGGGTCTGTGCGGACTGTGGACAGGTACTGCTGCCGCCGCGGCCGGCCTGCTACGCCTGCGGCAGTCACGACGTCGACGTCGAGCCGCAGTCGCGAGAGGGCCGGGTCTTCTCGTACACGGAGATCCACGCGGCTCCGCCGGCGTTCGCAGCGGACGCACCGTACACGGTCGCCGTCGTAGAACTCGCGGACGGTGGTCGCCTCCTCGGTCGCGTGACTGCCGACGCCGCCGACGTCGCCATCGGTGACCCGGTCGAACTCACGGTGCGCGAGCCGACGGCCGCGGAGCGGGAAGTGGCGCTCGAATACGAGACCGGCTGGCCGGTCCACGTCTTCGAGCCACGGTGAGGGGCTGGTCAGGTGCCACGCCGGCTGTCGAGGGCCGACCACGTCACCCCGCGTTCCGCTTGTCGCTCAGGATGGATCGACAGCGTATATCGAATCTGTACTCGTTTGGCTCCCAACGTCCGCAATAATACAAACTTCTGTGAGATGGTTCGTATATTTCGGATATATAACGCAAATCGGATCAGTCGGCGCCGCCCGAATCGATTTATGAGCGGGGCGGCACGTCGGCCCATGACACGGCCCACACGAGATGCAGTCGGCCGCCCGCGAGCGGGTGGTCCGCCGTGACCGACGCCGACGACCTCGCTGACGAAACTGCGCTTGCCGACTTCTGCCGCGCGGAGGTCGGCGGCGGAGCGGGGACGGACCTCGCCGTCGAGTACCACGGGGACGGCCTCTCGAACGAGACACTGTTTCTCACCTGGGGCGACCGGGAACTCGTCCTGCGACGGCCCCCCGTCGGCGACCACGCGGAGGGCGCTCACGACGTGCTCCGGGAGGCGCGGGTGATGGACGCCGTCGCGGGCGAGGTGCCCGTACCGGCGGTCGTCGCGACCTGCGACGCGAGCCGGAGCGGTTCGCGAACGCCGACGCCCGGCGACGTGTCGGCGAGGCGCTGGTCGACACGCTCGCCGAGATCCACGCGGTCGACCACGAGGCCGTCGGGCTGCACGAGGGGGAGTTCGGCTATCCCGAAGGCTACCTCGAACGGCAGGTCGAGACGTTCACCGAGCAGCTGGAGTGGTTCCTCCCGACCACCGAGCGGGACCGCGAGGTGCCCCACGTCCGCGAGGTGGGCGACTGGCTCGCGGACAACGTGCCCGCGGAGGCCGACCACACGCTCGTCCACGGCGATTACAAGCTGGACAACGTGCTGTTCGGGCCCGGGGCGCCGCCCGCGGTGACGGGCGTGCTGGACTGGGAGCTGTCGACGCTGGGCGACCCACTGGCGGACCTGGGCTGGCTGCTGCTGTTCTGGCGGGACGGAGGGGCGCGAAGCGCCCCGGGCCACGCGAGCGGGGAGCGGAGCGACCCGCGAGCGGCCGGCGACCCCGACCCCGCGCTCCCGGAGGGGCTGGTCCCGACGTTCATGGAGCACGGCGACTACCCGACCCGGCGCGAACTGGTCGCGAGCTACGAGGCCCGCACGGGTCGCGAGTTCACGAACGAGCGCTTCTACCGCGGGCTCGCTGCGTACAAGATCGTCACCACGACCGAGGCGATGTACTTCCGCTACCGGGCCGGTGACGCCGACGACCCGCTCTATCCCGCGCTGGAGGAAGGCGTTCCGAAGCTCGCCCGGCGAGCGAAGCGCATCGTTGACGGCGAGGAACCGCTGTAGGCCACCCCCGGGGCGGTCCCGGGCAAACGTCTTTGCCGTGGCCGCTGCTGTCACGGCGCATGGCAACGACCGAACGGCTGGACGGCTACCGGTTCCATGACCACGACTGGGACAGCTTCGCGGAGCTGCGCGACTGGTTCGAGTGGGAGGTCCCCGACCAGTTCAACATGGCCGCCTACGTCTGCGACCGATGGGCCGAGGAGCGCCCCGGCGACCCGGCGCTGTTCGTCGAGGACCACACCGCAGCGGGCGAAGCCCGCGAGGACGAGTCCGGCGCGACGCGGACGTACACGTTCGCGGAGTTCGAGGCCGAGGCGAGTCGGCTGGCGAACCACCTCGCGGCCCACGATGTCGGGCGGGGCGACCGGGTCGGCGTGAACCTGCCACAGAAGCCGGAGACGGCCATCGCCCACGTCGCCGCCTGGAAGCTCGGCGCCGTCTCCGTCCCCCTCTCCACCCTGTTCGGCCCGGACGGCGTCGGCTACCGGCTGGCGGACGCCGACGCGGACGCCTGCATCGTCGACGGGAGCAACGCCGAGGCACTCCGGCGTGCCCGCGAGGACTACGACGTCGGGCTCGCATCGGTCCTCGTCGTGGACGGGGCCCCCGAGGGTGACGAGCGGGCGTACGCCGACGCGGTGGCCGAGCAGGACACGGGCTACGAGGCCGTCGAGACGGACGCGGAGGACGACGCGCTCCTCATCTACACCTCCGGGACGACGGGCGACCCGAAAGGGGTCAGGCACGTCCATCGGATGCTGCTCGGGCACCTGCCGGGCGTCCAGACCAACGCGAACTTCGGGTTCGGCGAGGGGTCGCGGTTCTGGACGCCGGCCGAGTGGGCGTGGATCGCCTCGCTGTTCGACCTCGTCTTCCCGGCGCTGTACTACGGGCGGCCGGTGCTCGCCTACCACGGGGGCGAGTTCGATCCGGAGGCGGCGTTCGACCTGCTTGACCGATACGACATCACGATGACGTTCATCCCCCCGACCGCGCTCCGGTTCATGATGCAGGTGGACGGCGAGAGATACGACGTGGCCACCGTGGAGGCCATCGGGAGCGGCGGCGAGTCGCTGGGGGAGTCGGTCGCGGAGTGGGCCGAGGAGACGTTCAGCGGCGCGCTCGTCCACGAGGGGTACGGCCAGACGGAGGCCAACGTGACGGTGGTCGAGAACGGGGAACTCGCCGAGAAGCGCCAGGGCAGCATGGGCCTGGCCGCGCCGGGCCACGAGGTGACCATCGTCGACCCGGAGACGGCCGAGGAGACGGTCGACCCGGGCGAGGTCGGCGAGATCGCCGTTCGGTACGAGGGCGACCCGGTCTGCTTCATTGAGTACTGGAACGAACCCGAGAAGACCGACGCGAAGGTGCGCGACGGCTGGCTGCTCACCGAGGACCTCGGCCGGATGGACGAGAACGGCTACTTCTACTTCGAGTCCCGCAAGGACGACGTCATCATCTCGTCGGGTTACCGCATCGGCCCGGAGGAGATCGAGGAGTCGCTCGCCAGCCACGAGGCCGTCGCGGACGCCGCCGTCATCGGGGTTCCCCACGACGAGCGCGGCGAGGTACCGAAGGCGTTCGTCGTCCTCGCCGTGGACCAGCAACCGGGCGACGGCCTCCGCGAGGCCCTGATGGCCCACGTGAAGGACCGGCTCGCGAAGTACGAGTACCCGCGGGAGGTCGGGTTCGTCGACGAACTCCCCCGCACCTCGACCGGGAAGGTCCGACGGCAGCGCCTCCGCGAGCGGGAGGGACTGGCCGACTGATACGGATTACGCTACCTGTTTCCCACGACGACCGCCCGAGTGCGGACGGTCGATGTGGAACTGACGTAGCGTAATCCGTATGACGCCGCCGCGGGTCGGAACCGGTACGGCGATCGGGGGAAGCTATTTGCCCGCCGCCCCCGCGCCCCGTCTCATGTCAGAGCAGGCCGATTCGACACTGGACACGGCGGCCCTGCGGTCGTTCCTCGACCGTGCGGTCGGGCCGGCCGACGACCTGACCGTCACGGGCGAGGGCGGGGGCTACTCGAACGAGACGCTGTTCGTGACGTGGGGCGACCGCGACCTGGTCGTCCGCCGGCCGCCGCCTGACGAGACAGCCGACACCGCCCACGACGTGCTCCGGGAGTACCGCATCCTCGACGCGCTCCAGGGGACGAACGTACCCGTCGCACCGACGGTCGCGGCCTGTGAGGACGAGTCCGTGCTGGGCGCACCGTTCTACGTGATGGACCGCATCAAGGGCGACGTCATCCGGACCGAGGAGCCCGACCGGTTCGCCACGCCCGACCGCCGGGACGCGCTCGCGGACGCCCTCGTCGGCGCGCTCGTCGCGGTCCACGACGTCGACTACGACGCCGTCGGGCTCGAAGCGGGCGAGTTCGGCTACCCGGAGGGCTACCTCGACCGGCAGGTCGAGCGCTTCCAGGAGGCCTGCATCTGGGCGCTGGACACGACCAGCGAGGAACGCGAGGTCCCCGAACTGTACGAGGTCGGCTCCTGGCTCGCCGAGCACGCCCCCGACGAGTCCGCCCACGCGCTCGTCCACGGCGACTACAAACTGGACAACGTGCTGTTCGCGCCCGACGACGAGCCCCGCATCGCCGGCGTGTTCGACTGGGAGATGAGCACGCTGGGTGACCCGCTGGCGGATCTGGGCTACGCGCTGCACTTCTGGCCGGACCGGCAGACCGACGGGGGGACCGACGTCGTCGCCGACGAGCAGTTCGCGCCGTCGTTTCTCACCCACGAGGACTACCCCACACGCGCGGAGTTCGTCGCACGCTACGAGCGGCGGAGCGGCCGCGAGTTCGAGAACCCGCGGTTCTACCTCGCCCTCGCGGCGTTCAAGATGGCCGCGCTCGGCGAGATGTTCTACGCGCGCTTCCTCCGGGGCGGCGTCGACGACCCGATGTACGAGCGGATGGGCGAGGGCGTACCCGCACAGGCCGAGCGCGCGCTCGCCATCATCGAGGGCGAGTGGACACTCTGACATCCTCCCACGACTGAAGTCGTGGGGTTCCACGGTCACAGACCGTGCCCCGACTTCGGGAGGTTCCCCACTTGTCCGCGGTGGGGTTGTGGGCCGTGCCAGTACGGCCCCCGACCGAGATAGCGGGCTTCAGTTACCCCCGCGAGGGGTGCGTATCCGTACCTCGGACTCGGCATCGCAACCGACGAACGACTCGATATTCAACGTTTCGCCGGCTGTCGGCTTTATCCCACGACTAACGTCGTGGGCTTTCGCCTCGAAACTCTGTAACCTCGGACTCCTCCTGCTCGAATACAACCGCACTCTCGTCCCCGTCGCGGCCCTCTGGAGGGGGCTCTGCCTCACCCTCACCGTCGCCTCGGCGCTGACGACGGTGTGCTCTGCCTCCATCGCGGCCCGACCCGCCGACCGAGGCGGCGGGCGTCGGCGCCCCCGGCCCGGGTACCCCACCTGGCGGGAGGTATGATCTCTTGTTTCGAACCCGGAGTATACCTCTGTTGAGATTCGTACAGATGTATAAACAGCTGCTCAAATCAATTATCTCGCAAGTAAGCTCAGAACGGGCGGAACAGGCGCTCGAACCGGGACCGCGTTCGGCCGGCTACGGCTCGCCGTCCTCGTCCACACCGTCGGAGGCGAACTCCGAGGAGCGGCCGAGGACGCCTCACTCCTCGTCGTCCTCGTCGACGTCCTCGAAGTCGGCGTCGACGTACTCCTCGTCGTCGTCCTCGGCGCCCGCACCGGGGCCGGCGCCGCCGGGGCCGCCGCCCATGCCGCCCATGCCGCCGGGACCGGGGCCGGCACCCGCGCCGGCGCCGCCGGGACCGGTCTGGGCCTGCTGCTGGTACATCTGCTTGCCGATCTCCTGGAGCTCCTCGCTCAGGGACTCGGTCGCGGACTCGAGGGCCTCCGAGGCCTCGTCGAGTTCCCCGGTCTCGACGTCCTGGTACTCCTCCAGGGCCTCCTCGACGCGCTCGATCTCGGCCTCGATGTCGTTCTGCAGGTCGGCGTCGATCTCCGCCTCGTTCTCGTCGAGGAGCGTCTCGGCGCGCTGGATGGCGGACTCGGCCTCGTTACGGGACTCGACGAACGCACGGCGCTTCTCGTCCTCCTCCTTGTGCTTCTCGGCCTCCTCCTGCATCTCCTCGATCTGCTCGTCGGAGAGGCCGGCGCCGCCCTCGATGGTGATGGATTCGGCGTTGCCCGAACCCTGGTCCTCGGCCTCGACGTTGACGATACCGTTCTCGTCGATGCTGAACGTCACCTCGATCTGCGGGGTGCCGGCGGGTGCCGGCGGGATGCCGGTGAGCTGGAACTCGCCGAGCAGCTCGTTCCCCTCGGCCATCTCCCGCTCACCCTGGAAGACACGGACGTTCACCATCGTCTGGTTGTCCGCGGCCGTGGTGAAGATCTTCGACTCCTCCGTCGGGATGGTGGTGTTCTTCTCGATGAGCCGCTCGAACAGGCCACCCTTCACCTCGATTCCCAGCGACAGCGGCGTCACGTCCAGCAGGACGATGTCGTCGACGTCGCCGGAGAGGACACCGCCCTGGATGGCGGCACCCAGCGCGACCGCCTCGTCCGGGTTGACGGACTTGCGCGGGTCCTGCCCGGTCATCTCCTCGACCTTCTCGCGGACCTGCGGCATCCGGGTGGAGCCGCCGACGAGGAGCACCTCGTCGATGTCTCCCTTGTCGTACCCGGCGTCGGAGAGGGCCTGCTCCGTCGGGCCGACGGTCCGGTCGAGCAGGTCCGCAGTCAAGGACTCGAACTTCGCGCGGGTGATGGTCTGCTCGAGGTCCTTCGGGCCGTCGTCGTCGGCCGCGATGAACGGGAGCGTGACGGTCGACTCCTTCCGGTTCGAGAGTTCGATCTTCGCCTCCTCGGCGGCGTCCTTGAGCCGCTGGAGCGCCTGCCGGTCCTCCCGGAGGTCGATTCCGTGCTCGTCCCGGAACTCGTCGGCCAGGTAGTCGATGAGCGCCTGGTCCCAGTCGTCGCCGCCGAGGTCGTTGTCCCCGTTCGTGGCGACGACCTCGTAGACACCGCCACCCAGGTCGAGGATGGACACGTCGAAGGTCCCCCCACCGAGGTCGTAGACGAGGACGGTCTGGTCGGACTCGTCGTCGAGACCGTACGCCATCGACGCGGCGGTCGGCTCGTTGATGATGCGCTCGACCTCGAAGCCGGCGATCTCGCCGGCGTCCTTCGTGGCCTGGCGCTGCCGGTCGCTGAAGTACGCCGGCACCGTGATGACGGCCTTCTCTACCTCGTCGCCGAGGTAGTCCTCGGCGTCGCGCTTGATCTTCTGGAGGATCATCGCCGAGATCTGCTCCGGCGTGTACTCCTCGCCCTCGTCGCCGGACTGCGTCCGGCTGCCCGAGGCGTCGTCCGACGCCTCGCTGATATCGACGGTGTAGCCGTCCTCGCCCATGTGGCGCTTGATCGACTGGATCGTACGCTCGGGGTTCTGGACGGCCTGGTTCTTCGCGGGCTTCCCGACGAGACGCTCGCCGTCGTCGGTGAACGCGACCACGGAGGGCGTGGTGCGGTCGCCCTCGGCGTTCGCGATGATCTCGGGGTCGCCACCCTCCATCACCGCGAACGCGGAGTTGGTGGTCCCCAGGTCGATGCCGAGGATCTTGTTGCTCGCCATTGTTACCGGAGACTACTGGTCTTGCGCCGTTAAGCCTTGCTGAATCCGGTCGTCTCGCACCTCAGCCACCCCCTCGCAGTCCTGCGGTTTCCTGCGACGGCGGTCGACCCGGGCCGACACGTACAGACGGAAGCGCATCACGCGTGAACCCCGCGGACCAGCCCACTCTCGCTCGGGGCTCCACCGGGCGGGCTACGGCCGGGTCGCGTTCAGCGGCGGTGTCACGTCCGCTCCGTCGACCGTCGCACTCCCCCGTGGCCGGTCCGCTGCGGTCGCACCCCCAGTCCCGGCAACCGTCGAGAGAACGAGCAGCGCGGCGAGGAGCGGACCGCGTCGGCGGGTCATCGAGCCAGCATCCCGGCCGCTCCCTCCTGACGATTGAGCCCGGTACCGCCGGCGATATATCGGGGCCTGCCGGGAGCAGCGCCGCTGAAGCGCGAAGCAGTCGCGCGACTCCGTCAGGGGTCAGGCGTCTCCGTCCGTGGGCATCAGGAGGTCCGTGACCACGGGCAGGTGGTCGGAGGGGTGGCGCCAGGTCGCGTCGGCGTCCGTCCCCGTCGCGTACAGGTCGACGTCGACCCCGCGGCAGAGGACATAGTCGATGCGCTTGTCACGGGTCGGGTCCCGGCCGGTCCCCTCCTCGACGCCCTCGCCCTCGAACCCGACGTACGTCTCCCCGGGGCCGAACCGGGTGTCGGCGACCTGCCTGGCGTCCGCGAACGGACCACTGCCGACCAGCGAGCGGTGGGGGCCCGACGCGGGTCGGGCGTTCAGGTCCCCGACGAGGAGCGACGGCGACGCGTCGAGACGGTTCCGGAGCAGGCGGGCGCTCTCGTGGCGGGCCAGCCGGCCGGCGTGGTCGAAGTGGACGTTGGCGAGGGCGAACGTTGTCCCGGTCTCGCGGTCCCGGAACGCGACCTCCGTGGCGACCCGCGGGATGGAGGCGTCCCAGCCCGCCTCGCCGACCGCCTCGGGGTCGGGCGCGAGCGCGAACGTCCCGTAGTCGTCGACGGCCAGCCGCTCCGGACGGTAGCCGACGGGCGTGTGCTCGCCCGTCCGGTGGCGCTCCGCGGCCCACTCGTACCCCGGCAGTCGCTCCCGGAGGTCCGGCAACTGGTCCTGCCAGACCTCCTGCAGGCAGCAGACGTCCGGCCGGTGGAGGCGGATGGCGGCAGCGACCGCGTCCCGGCGGTTCGCCCAGGCTCGCGGTCCCTGATCCAGCGTGGCGTACCGGACGTTGTACGTCATCACCCGGAGGGAGGCGGCGTCGGTCACGCCATTCCCTCCGCCCGTCCGGGTCCAGTCCGGCGCCTGGTCCGGTTCGGCATCCGGCCGGTCGTCGGCACGCCGTCCGCAAAAGGATGGCCCCGTCGGCGAGGGGTCGCCGCTACTACTCGCCGGCGTCGTCCGCGACGGTCACCTGCGCGGCCTGCAGCACCTTGCCGGCCATCTCGTAGCCGGGGCGGTGGAGTTCGTCGACGGTCCCCGTCGGCTGGTCGCTCTCGACCCGCATCAGCACCTCGTGGCGCTGCGGGTCGACCTCTGCGCCCGGCCCGGGCTCGATGCTGGTGACGTTCTCGGCGTCGAGCACGCGGTCGAACTGGTCCAGCGTCGACCGGACGCCGCCCCGGATGTCCGCGTCCTCGTCCTGTTCGAGCGCCCGGACGAGGTTGTTCCGCACGTCCAGCAATCGCTCGACGAGTTCCTCGGTCGCCCGTTCCTTCTCCTCCTCGTGCTTGCGTTCCATCCGCTTCTTGAAGTTCTGGAACTCCGCCTGCTTGCGCTTGAGCTTCCCCTCCAGGTCCTCGACGCGCTCCTCGTACTCCGCGGCGGCGTCCTCGGCGTCGTGGCGGGCCGAGCGCAGCGAAGCGATCTCCCGGGCGATAGTCTCCGGGTCGGCGTCGGCGACCCGCTCGACCAGTTCCTCGTCGGGGTCGACCTCCGGCTCGTCCCCGGCGGCTCCCTCGTCACCAGCCGCCGCGTCGTCCGCGTCAGTCGCGGCGTCCTTCTCGCTCATGCCTCCGAGTTGGCAGCGCCCGGGGATAAGGGTTGAACTTCTCCGCTGTCCCCGGCCCGATTCCGGGCCGCCCGCCAGAGCTGGGGCCTCGGGCCCTCCCGACGTCCGGGAGCCGACGTAGGCCACACCCACCCGGTAGTCGACGTACCGTCGGCGTGTGTCAGACATCGAACACTTGCCGGTCGTACAGGAGACTCAAGGTGATTTCGGTCCGTCCGCCTTCCGCCGGACGGTCGACAGCCACGGGATTCAACCTCCCCGCCGACCGAAACGCCGGTGTGACCGACGCTGATGGCGCCGTCCGCCTCCGCTTCGACGAGGGGACCATCCGCATCCGGGGACCCGACTCCGTCGTGAGGACTCTCCCCGGCACCGAGTACGACGAGCGATCCGAGACGTGGCGCGCGCCGGCCCACGAGTACGCCGCCCTCCGTGACGCGCTCGCCGAACGCGACGTGGCCGTCGACGACACCGTCCTCGCTCCCGTCGCCCTCCCGGCCCTCACCACGGTCTACGAACTCCGCGACTACCAGCAGGACGCGCTGGACGTCTGGCGCGGCGCCGACTGCCGGGGCGTCATCGAACTCCCGACCGGGAGCGGGAAGACCGTCGTCGCCGTCGCGGCCATCGCCGCGCGCTCGGCGCCCACGCTCGTCGTGGTCCCCACCATCGACCTGCTGGACCAGTGGGAGCGCGAGCTGGCGGCGGAGTTCGACGTGCCCATCGGTCGTCTCGGTGGCGGCGAGCAGCGCGTCGAGGCCATCACCGTCTCCACCTACGACTCGGCCTACCTCCGCGCGGACGAACTCGGCGATCGCTTCGACCTCGTCGTCTTCGACGAGGTCCACCATCTCGGGGGCGAGGGGTACCGCGACATCGCCCGTCTCCTCGCCGCGCCCGCGCGGATGGGCCTCACGGCGACCTTCGAGCGCCCGGACGGCGCACACGAGGTCATCGAGACCTTGGTGGGGCCCGTGGTCCACCGGCTCTCCGCCGAGGACCTCGCGGGCGACCACCTGGCCGCCTTCGACATCAAGCGCATCGCCGTCAAGTTGACCGCCGAGGAGCGCGACCGCTACGAGGAGCACCAGGGCACGTTCACGGACTACCTGGCCTCGTCGGGCATCCGGCTGCGCTCGGGCAGCGACTACCAGGAACTCGTCAAGCGGTCGGGGAACGACCCGCGGGCCCGCGAAGCACTGCTCGCGAAACAGCGCGCCCGCGAGGTGATGATGAACGCCGAGAACAAGGTCCGGGAACTGGCGCGGGTGCTGGACCGCCACCGCGGGGACCGCGTCATCGTGTTCACCGCCTACACGGACCTCGTCTACCGGCTCTCGGAGCGGTTCCTGATGCCCGCCATCACGCACGAGACCTCGGCCCCCGAGCGCCGGGAGATTCTAGAGCGGTTCCGCGAGGGCGACTACTCGCGCGTCGTCACCGCGAACGTGCTCGACGAGGGCGTGGACGTCCCGGAGGCGAACGTCGCCGTGGTCCTCTCCGGGAGCGGGAGCGAGCGCGAGTTCACACAGCGGCTCGGGCGCGTGCTGCGACCGAAGGAGGACGGCGTCTCCGAGGCCACCGCCTCGGAGGCGAGCGGGTCGGTGAAGCCGTCCCGCACCGGTCGCGCGACACTGTACGAACTCGTCACCGAGGAGACCGCGGAGGAGCGGGTGGCACGGCGACGGCGGTGACGAGCATGGTCTGCGACGGCCGCTCACGGGGACGGCCGACCGGCCGACGGGTAGTGTTCAGATGAGGGACGGAGTGTGGACGCCACCGCGCCGGAAACTGGGGTGTTGAAAGTCCCCGCGCGCTCGCCCGCCCGGGCCTCGCTGCGCGCTTCGCGGGGCGTGGGGCGCCCTCCGGGCGCCGCACCGGGCGTGTCGCGCCAGTACTTGCGTCGTCCGGGACGGGGCGAGCGCACGGCCCCTTTCAGTCCCACCCCGTGACTGGTTCGCCCGGCCATCGCGAGGGCTCACCTGAACACCGCCCGCCCGACCGTGGAAACGTTTAGCACACCACGCCGGGAGCGACCCGTGGATGCCCGCGAGCCGCCGGCTGGGGGCCGGCGATGCGGGGAAGAACCATGATCACACCGGAACCTGACGGTTCGTCGACGGGGAGGTCGTGGAACTGGAGTGGCTCGGGGACACCGCCGCGCTCGTGCGGCAATTCGGACTCGATATCCCCGTCAGCGAGTGAGTTGTGGAGATAGTGCCGGCGTATCCGTCAGAAGATAGAGATCATCGACGAGTATGGGATTTTCGAGCGTCATCCGGCTAGGGGCCGTCCTGCTGACGGAAGTACGCCCGCGTCCGCCGCTTACCGGTCCAGATGAACTTCAGTCTATCCAGGGGTGTCGCGTTCCGCATGTAGGTGGAACTACCGGGGGTGAAGCGGACGCGTCCGTCGTCGGCCTCCGCCACCCGGCCGCGGAACAGGCGCTGCCCGAGTTTCGAGAGGTCGGGCGTGTGCCAGTGGCAGAGCAGGCAGGCCGGCTGTCCCTCCCGGACCGCGAGCGGCGTCTCCAGCGCGACGGCGTCCTCGCCACGGCGCTCGACGCTCCGAACGGTCCGCGTGGTCGGCCACCCGTCCTCGTCGACGACGGTGAGCACGAGACGCTCGTACGACTCGGCCTCGGAGGCGTCGACGTCCTCCTCGGGCCAGGGTGGCAGTCGGCCCGCCGTCCCCTCGTCGAGTGGTTCGATCCGGACTGGCTCGACCTCTACCACCAGACGGAGGGCGTACCAGCCGAAGAGAAAGCGCCCGAGGCGGGAGTCGACCCAGGAGGAGGTCCTCGTGAACCCCTCCCGCTTCGGGGAGGGCGGTTCCGCCCGGATGAGCTCCTGGACGTACTCGGCGTTGGCCTCCAGGTCGTCGTCGCGGACGGTCCCACGGCCGTACAGGACGAACGGCTCGCCGGCCTCGTAGAACAGCAGCGACAGGCGGGGGTTCTCGCGCACGGTGTCGACCTTCCCGGCGTACGCGGGCGGGGAGGTGACGATTACGCGTTCCCGGTCCTCGTCGTAGAAGGGGCTGAGCGGATACGTTCTGGGGCGGTCCCCCGCCGCGGTCGCCACCTCGGCGGCCGGCGAGTCGTAGACGGCCTGTCGGACACGCTCCGTATCCGGTCGGGCCTCGTCCAGGCTCATGCTCGCCCTCCGGGATGCATACCGTGCCACCGCGTCACGCAGGTACTTAATTGGTTCCCGGGGCTGCGGAGACAGCGCAGCTACTGCTGTCCGGCGCCGCGCACCACCCCGGCCGCGGTCGTCGGTGTGATTCGTCCGGTCAGTGCGACCCGTCCGGCTCGGTCTCGGCCTCGAGGATTATGACGTCGCGTGCGAGATAGCCGATGGCGGCCATCATCACCAGCGTCCCGACGAGCAGCGTCGGGTTGATGCCCCCCTGCAGGACGCCGAGGATCATGATCGCCATCCCGACGATGATACCGGCGATGGGGATGCCCACCGAGACCGTAGGTCGACTCATACTCCCCCCTGCGACCCGACCGTGATAACGTTTGGCGTGGGATGGGAGCCGGTCACGGACCCGACGAGTTAACCGCGGTGGCCTCCGACCACCCGCCAGGAGCCGTGCTCACGAAGGACCTACTCCGCGTCTCGCGGGCCGGCGGGGGGTACCACCCGCAGTTCGTCGGCGACGATTCCGAGGCGCGCGACCTCGCGGCACGCGTCATCGGCGTGTACCAGGGTCACGTCGACGAGGAGCGGGCGGCACTGGAAGAGGCGCTGACCGACCTGGAGCGCGATGCGAGCGACTTCAAACTGGTCCGCGGGTTCGCCAAACTGCTGGAACGAGAGGCGACCTTCGAGACGCGAGCGGCGGTCGAGCCACGGCGTGCCCGCGAGGCCGTGTTCGCGGCCGCCGAGGACATCGGTGTCGTCACCGAGAGCGAGCGAGAGGCCGCCCTGCAGCGTGCGGCTGACGGGCTCGGTGTCTCCCCCGGAACGGTCGCCAACTCGCTGTACGCCGACCTCGAGGACCGGCAGGTGCTCGCCACGTTCGACCCTCGCTACGACCCCGACTCGCTGGTCGAGCAGTACGATCTCTCGCTCGCTCAGACGGCGCTGTTCGACGCCATCGAGGTGCGCGTCCGCTCGGCCGAACCGAAGGCGCTCGTCTCGGCGGTCAAGCGACTCCGGCTGATGTACGAGGTGCGCCGCGTCCCTGCGGCGGGGCGCGACGCCGGCCCGGGCGACCGCGAGGTGGTCGTGACGGGCCCCAGCGCGCCGTTCTCGCGGTCACGGCGCTACGGGACACGGTTCGCCCGCCTCCTCCGGACGGTCGCGGCGGCGCCGACATGGCGGCTGGAGGCGACCGTCGACGACCGGGGGACCGAGCGGACGCTGGTGCTGACCGACGGAGACGTCTCCGTGCCGGGGACGGAGCCCGTCGTCGAACCGACGTACGACTCGGGCGTCGAGCGCGACTTCGCCACCCGGTTCGCGGCGCTCGACTTCGACTGGGACCTCGTCCGGGAGCCGGAGCCGCTGGCCGCCGGGGCGCACGTCGTCATCCCGGACTTCGCGTTCGACTACCGGCACGCGGACTTCCGCGTGTTCTTCGAGATCATGGGCTTCTGGACCCCCGAGTACGTCGAGAAGAAGCTCTCGCGGCTCGCCGACCTGGAGGACGTGGCGATGCTCGTCGCCGTGGACGAGTCCCTCGGCGTCGGCGAGGCGGTCGCGGAGTTGACCGACGGCGCCATCCCCTACCGCGGGAGCGTCCGCGTAAAGGACGTGGCCGACGCGCTCCGCCGGTACGAGGACGACCTGGTTCGGGAGGCGGCCGCCGACCTGCCGGCCGAACTGGCCCCCGAGGGGGACGTGGTCACGTTCGAGACGCTCGCAGCCCGCCACGGCGTCTCCGAGGAGGTCATCGAGGGCAAGTCGTTCCCGGACCACGAACGCGTCGGCCGAACGCTCGTGCGCCCCGCCGTGCTGGGGGAACTGGCCGAGCGAATCGACGCGGGGCTGGCACTCGACGAGGCAGAGGCGGTGCTGGACGAGTACGGACTCGACGACGCGAGCGCGGTCCTCTCGCGACTGGGTTACCGCGTCGAGTGGGAGGGGCTCGGTGGCGGGACCGTACGTGAGAAGTGACTCACTTCCCGGAGGCGTCCGGGTCGGTCCGACCGACGAGCCGAGCCATCAGGTGTGACTCCGCCCGGCGGAGGAGTTCCGAAGCGGTCGCCTCGGCGACACCGAGTTCGGCGGCCACGCCGGCGAGCGAGGCGGCACGCGGCGCGGCGTAGTAGCCCAGCCGGGTTGCCGTCCGGACGGCCTCGAACTGCCGGTCGGTGAGGCCGCCGGTGACGACGGCGTGGCGCCGGTCGTAGTCGCCGATCTCCAGCACCTCGACATCCACCTCGGCGTCCTCCCGCAGCGTCTCCACGAGCCGCGCCAACGCCTCGCTGGCGCCGACGGTGGTCACGGTCAGCCGCCCGGCGCCGTCGTACACAAGCGGCGGGACCACGACCAGCCGGAGCGCGCTGAACGCTTCGAAGAACGCCTCGTCCGCGTCCGTGTACCGCTGGGAGACGTACGAGTAGAAGCTCTCCCCGTCCACGGGCGTCAGCGCGTACGTCTCGACGGCCTCCACCGTCTCGATGCGATCCCGGTAGGCCTCGATGTCACCGACCACGTAGAAGAGGGCCAGTTGCACGTCCTCCCGTGAGAGGTTCCAGGCCCGGAGTTCGACCCGCTCCAGCGCCGTCGCGCGGGCCAGGAACCGCTGCATCGGGTGACGCATCCACTCGGGCTGGTCGAGGCGGGCGTGGAGGTAGCGCATTCCCGTACCGGTACCACCTCCAATGTATAAATGACCTAGGAATATCGGGATAACGACCGTCGAGCGAGCGGTGCTACCCCCGCCCATGTCACGACCAGGGGGCGGCGCGGACAGGGGGGAATCGGTCGACGGGTCGCACACCGGGGACCCCCGAACGCCGAGGACCGGTATAGCCGAGGGACGGCAGGACCCCGACGGCCTCCCCGTGCTCGGGAACGCGCTCTCGCTGGTCCGGGACCCGCGCGCGTTCTACGAGGAGATGAGCGAGTATGGTGACGTGGTATCCTACAGCATCCCGCGGCTGCAGTTCTGTACCGTGCTCCACCCGGGCCTCGTGGAGCGCGTGCTGCTGACCGACAACGAGGCGTTCGGGAAGTACGGGTTCGAGGAACTGGGCGGGGAGTTCGCCAGCGAGGGCCTGCTCCTGACCGAGGGCGAGCAGTGGCGCCGGCAGCGCACGACCATCCAGAACGCCTTCACGATGGACCGGGTCCGGGGGTACGGCGACGCGATGGTGGACTACACCGAGCGGCTGGTCGCAGACTGGGAGGACGGGGAAACGGTGCGCATCGACGAGGCGTTCTCCCGGCTGACGCTGCAGGTGCTGGCGCACTCGTTGTTCGACATCGACCTCGGGACCGAGGCCGCTCTCGTCCGGGAGTTCGCCACCACGGCCAACGACCGCGGGAGCCTCGACGGCGTCTCCACGTTCCTCCCGACGTGGGTCCCCACGCCGGAGAACCGGCGGTACAGGCGGGTCCTCTCGGAGTTCCGGGCGTTCGTCGAGGAGCTCATGCTGCTACTGACCGCGACCGACGAGGACGGCACCCCGATGTCCGACGTGGAGCTCCGGGATCAGATGGCGACCTTCCTGTTCGCCGGCCACGAGACCACCTCGCTGGCGCTCACGTTCACCCTGCTGGAGGTGACGAAGCACGACCACGTCCGCGAGCGACTGGACGAGGAGTACGAGCGGGTGCTCGGCGGGGCGGCGCCGGAGCCCACGCAGATTCCACAACTGGCCTACACGGACCAGGCGGTCCAGGAGTCACTGCGGCTGTATCCGCCGGCGTTCATCATCTTCCGCGAGACTCGCGAGGACGTGGCCCTCGGCGGCTACCGCATCCCCGAGGGAACGAAGGTCACGCTCCCGCAGTTCCACATCCACACGGACGAGCGGTGGTACGACGACCCGTTGCGCTTCGACCCGGACCGCTGGACCGACGGGTTCGAGGAGGCGCTCCCGGACTACGCCTACTTCCCGTTCGGCGGCGGCCCGCGCCACTGTATCGGGATGCGGTTCGCCATGCTGGAACTGCAGACGGTCCTGCCGACGCTCCTCCAGCAGGTCGAGTTCGAACTCCTGTCGGACCCTGACCCCGAACTCGACATGGCCATCACGATGCGGCCCGCCGAGGCCGTGCGGATGCGGGTTCGGAAGCGGTAGGCACTCCGACGAACCACCGCTCCAATCCGAATATATGTGTATTTCCTGAATAATCTGCGTACTTCATCCCATGTCGAATTTATAGGTTGGTAGTACGAGATACATCTCTAGAACATCCCGGCGCTCGAACGTTCCTCACAGCTCCCGCCGCCGTCCCTTCGGCACCTGCGACCGCAGTTCCCCGTGCAGGAACAGGCCCACGCCGATGGGCTCCGGGCGCCCGCCGTACTCGTGTCTGACGACGAGGTAGCCCCAGTCACCGTCCCAGTCCAGGTCCTGGTCCCCGCCGGCGAGGAAGCGGCGAGCCCGCTCGCGGGAGAGGTCCACGACCGTGTCGTCGGCCGTCGCGTACCGCCCGAACCGCTGGACGGCGTCGGTAGTGGGTTTCCAGTGCTCGCCGCCGGTGCGGAGGAAGGTCATCCCGAGCGCCTCCACCTCGACGGGGGAGGGCACGTCGGCGGCGAACGCCCACACCTTGCCCGCACCCTTCTCCCAGAAGGTGTAGCCGTCCCAGACCGCCGGGTCGACGCCGTAGCGGTCCCGCCAGTACTCGACCACACCCTCCCGGGTGGCACGCTCGGGAACGTCCCGGTCGGCGACTGTCGCGGGGAGGCGGTCGAACTGGTGGGGCTGGTTCTCCGTCGGCGCCTCGCCGCCGTCGGTCGCGTCGTCGTCCCGCATCAGGCGGTCACCTCCAGTTTCGCGCAGAAGAACCCGCCCGTGTCGTTGTGGTGGGGGTAGATGCGGCGGGCGCGCTCGACTGCGGGGTCGTACTCCGCGCCGTCCCAGGCCGTGACGCCCGGGCGGGACTCGAGCGGCAGGTCGAACGGGACCAGTTCGCACTCGCTGTTCCGGAGCGCGTGGTCGAGGACGGCCTCGTTCTCCTCGGGCGCGAACGTGCAGGTCGAGTAGACGACCGTCCCGCCGGGTCGCGTCACTTCGACGGCGCGTTCGAGGATGCCCTTCTGGACGCCCGAGACGCCCTCGACGTGGTCGAGCGTCCAGTCGGCCAGCGCGTCCGGGTTCTTCCGGATGGTCCCCTCGCAGGAGCAGGGGACGTCGACGAGGACGCGGTCGAACGGCTCGTCGTCGAACGGCTGCAGCGAGAAGTTCCGGGCGTCGGACCTAGTGACGAGGACGTTCGAGACGCCGCAGCGCTCGGCGTTCGAGCGGAGGGCCGAGAGCCGGCCGAGGTTGGAGTCGTTGGCGACCAGCAGGCCCGTATCCTCCATGAGCGCCGCGAGCTGGGTCGTCTTGCTCCCGGGCGCGGCGCAGGGGTCGAACACGCGCTCGCCCGGTTCGGGGTCGAGCACCAGCGCCGGCACCGCCGACACCTCCTCCTGCCCGTACACCCAGCCGTGGGCGTACGCCCACGAGTGGCCGGGGTCGCCCTCCGGCAGCCGGAGGAGCCCGTCGTGCCAGTCCGCCGTCTCGAACGGGATGCCCTCCTCGCGGAGGCCGGCCCGGACCTCGTCGGGCGCGGCCTCGATCTCGTTCACCCGGACGACCGCCGGGAGGGGCCGGGCGCAGGCCTCGCGGAACGCCGTCACGTCGTCCACGAGGGATTCGTAGCGCCCCAGCACGTCCTCGGGGTCGTCGATGCCCTCGGTCATTGCCGGGGGTGCGCGACGGGCGGGTTAGTGGGTTTCGGAGCCGTCGTCCGCACTCCGGGCACCTCGCCCGAACCGTTCCCGGAACAACCCGACCAGCAGCACCAGGTGGACGCTGACACCCAGTGTGGCGGCGAGGCGACCGGCTGGCACCAGCACGTCCGGCCCGCCGAACAGCCAAGCCGCCTCGACCACGGTCCCGGATGCGAGTCGACGGGCGGTGCCCTCGGCGGCACCGGCCAGCAGGAGGGTCCCGCGGGAGGAGCGCGTGCGCCTTGCCGAAGACGGTGTGGAGCACGAACCCGAGGACGCCGAGGGTGACCGCCGTCCGCCGGGCGATGTCGACGACCTCGCCGACCTGCCGGACGACGAGGAGGGTCACCCCGACCAGGACGAACCGACGCGCCCACGGCGAGGCCCGCTCGGCGTGGGTCATGGAGGGGAGGCCACGGCCGAGGGTCCCGAATCCAGTCACGAACCGTGTCGGGCCACGGTCGGCGTGCCGGGGGCACTGAAGCGGTAGCTGCTGGCGCTGGTCCGGACACGGAACGGGACTGGCGACCGCCGGGACCACGGCCCCGTCCCACGGTTACCACTTCCTCCGGCGGGCGACCGCTTAACATCCTACCGCCCCTCGGCGGAAACAGGATGGGGAGCCACGGGTCAGGAGACGAGACACCCCCGCTGACCGACGACGGCCGCGAACTGCTCCGCGAGTGCCACGACGAGCTGCCGTTCGACCCCGGGGCCGTCGACATCGACGACGCCGACGTGCTAGCGCGGCTGGAGCCGGCGGTCCGCAAGTGGTGGGTCGAGACGTTCGGCGCCTTCGTGCCGGGTAACGGCGGCTTCTTCACGCCGCCACAGAAGGAGGCCATCCCGCTCGTCGACGAGGGCGAGAACACGCTCGTCTGTGCGCCGACAGGCAGCGGGAAGACCCAGTCCAGTTTCTGTGCCATCTACAACGACCTCTTCCGGCGGGCGACGGCCGACGACCTGGAGAACTCCGTTTACTGCCTGTACGTCTCGCCGCTGAAGTCGCTCGCCAACGACATCCACCGGAACCTGGCCGAGCCCATCGACGCCATCACGGACAGGTTGGCGGCGACGGGCCACGACGACGTGGAGGTGCGCCACGCCATCCGGCACGGCGACACCAGCGACAGCGACCGGCAGGCGATGCTGGAGACGACGCCGCACATCCTCAACACGACGCCGGAGACGCTGGCGATCCTGCTGAACTCGCCGAAGTTCAAGCGGAAGCTGGAGACCGTCGAGTACGTCATCGTCGACGAGATCCACTCCCTGGCGGACAACAAGCGCGGCACCCACATGGCCGTCTCCCTGGAGCGGCTGGAGGCCATGGCCGAGGGGTCGCCCACGCGGATCGGCTGCTCGGCGACCGTCGAACCGCTGTCGGGGATGGCGGAGTTCCTGGTGGGCTGTGAACGGCCGGGCGACCCCGTGACGGGTCAGGACCCGGCGTTCCGCGACTACGAGATCGTCGACGCGCGGTTCGTCCGCGACTTCGACATCGAGTTGACCTGTCCCACCGACGACCTCATCGACACGCCGCGGGAGGTGGTCAACGAGCGGTTCTACGACCAGCTCCACGAGTGGATACGGGACGCCACGAACACGCTCGTGTTCACGAACACGCGGTCCGGGGCCGAGCGCGTGCTCCACAACCTGCGCGAGAACTACCCCGGGTACGACGAGGGGAACTCCGGCTGTCACCACGGCTCGCTCTCGAAGGAGGAGCGCGAGCGGGTCGAGGGACTGCTCAAGTCCGGCGAGGTGGACGTCGTCACGACGAGCACCTCGCTCGAACTCGGCATCGACATGCCGTACATCGACCTCGTGGTGCAGGTGGGCTCGCCGAAGTCGGTGGCGGCGCTCCTCCAGCGGGTCGGACGGGCGGGCCACCAGCTCGGCCAGACCGTCACCGGCCGCGTGGTGGCGCTGGACCGCGACGAACTGGTCGAGTGTGCCGTGATGCTGCGCAAGGCCGAGGAGGGGTTCGTCGACCGGGTGTTCGTCCCGGAGGACGCCCAGGACGTGGCGGCACAGCAGGTGTACGGGATGGCCATCAACGGGCCGCGACCCGAGGCCGAAATCCGACGCATCCTCCGGAGCGCCTACCCGTACCGGAACGTCTCCGACGGGGAGTTCGAGCGGCTGTTCCGCTACCTCACCGCGGACTACGAGGGGCTGGAGGCGAAGAACGTCTACGCGAAGGTCTGGCGCGACACCAACGACGCACCGGGCGGCGAACACCACTACGAGGCGTATCCCCCGGGAACGCCGCTGGTCGGCAAGCGGGGCCGGATGGCGCGGGTCATCTACATGACGAACATCGGCACCATCCCGGACTCGTTCACCTGCGACGTGTTCACGCGGTCGGACGACGAGTGGGTCGGTCAGCTCGACGAGGAGTACCTCGACACGCTCGAGAGCGGGGACGTGTTCGTCCTCGGCGGGTCCAACTACGAGTACCGCTACCGCCGGGGCTCGAAGGTGTACGTCGACCCCACGAGCGCACGGCCGACGGTGCCGTCGTGGTTCTCCGAGCGGCTCCCGCTGTCGTACGACCTCGGCCGGGAGATCCTGGCGTTCCAGCGGGCGCTGCTCGACCGGCTGGCACAGGGGGGCCAGCCCGGCGTCCGGACCTGGCTGCGGGAGTTCCCGCTGGACGAGCACTCCGTGCGGGCCGTGGCACGGATGTTCGACGAGCAGGTCCGGTACGCGGGCGCCGAGAGCGTCGCCACCGACGAGCGGCTCGTCGTCGAGGAGGAACTCGACCACGAGACGTACGAGCGCCACTACTACGTCCACTCGAACTACGGCCGCCGGTTCAACGACGGTCTCTCGCGGCTGCTCGCCTACCGCTGTGCGCAGGCGGCCGACGCCAACGTCCAGGTCGCCGTCGCGGACCACGGGTTCACCCTCTCGATGCCGCTCAACCGGAAGGTGGACCTGCCGGGCGTCCTCGAATCCATCGCCCCGGGCCAGGCCCGTGCGGACCTGCGCGCCGCGCTCGACGGGACGGACCTGCTCAAGCGCTACTTCCGCATCAACGCGACGCGAGCACTGATGATCCTCAAGCGGTACAAGGGATACGAGAAGTCCGCGGCCCAGCAGCAGGTCTCCAGCGAGATGCTGCTCTCGTTCGCACAGGACCTCGGCGATTTCTCGGTTATCGAGGAGACGTACCGGGAGATACTCGAAGACAAGCTGAACCTCGACGGTATCGAGGAAATCCTGCGGGATATCCAGCGGAGCGAGGTCGAGGTCGTCAGCCACACGGTCGAGACGCCGACGCCGCGAGCGTTCGGACTGGCGACACTGATGGCCAGCGACGTGGTGCTCGCCGAGGACGAGTCGGCGGTCCTGCAGGAGTTCCACCGCCGCGTGCTGGCGGAGCTCGACGACCCGGTGACCGACGGGGACGAGGCGGTCACCGGGACTGACGACTGATATCGTCCATCCGGACGTCGTAACGAGTGTAAGCTACCCATGACTGAAGTCATGGGCTTCCCCCCACGATGGGGTTTCGGCCCACACTCCACGACTGTCACGGGCGGGTTGCACGCACAGCGTTCGGCCGGAGGAGACTGTTCTGTATCCTCGGGCGTACTCCCGCCGGGCGTTATCCGGCGAGGCGTTGGCGTATGGAAGCGCACGTTCATCACGACAACACGCCGTGGCGACCGGCTGGCACACACCACTTTAATTCTCGGTGGACTCCCGCGCTTCGCGCTCCTAACAAGGGGAGTCGGAGCGGCACGTTCAACGACCCCGAGTTCAAGGCCGGCTTACGGCGGCCCCTGCACCGGCTCCGTTTTGGCTCCGATGCAGTACAGGAGACAACGCGAGCGACACACATATCTGTTACGGTTGTGAACAAGATGTATG